>CAZLZN010000001.1:0-85920 GCA_964564035.1 uncultured Gammaproteobacteria bacterium
TGCTCCTGCATATTGACTCTTGATCGCAAACCATACTATATTATAAGTAAGGACTTATTTATGAAATTACCATCATTCTCCCTGCCCGTCGTTGTCGAGATTATTTTTTTCATTGGAGTAATTGTCGGTATCCCCCTCGCGATTATCCAGCTCCAGCAGCAGCAAAATATCAGATCCGATGCATGGGCTTTTACCGCAAGCGCAGTCTCCAGCTGTCCAACCGACAAATCTCAGGCAATTATTACGGCTACTTTTAGAAATACCGAACCGGTGCGCACATCTACAGTTATGAATGTAAAAGTCACAGACATTCAAACAGGAAAAATAATATATCTGAACAATATAGCGGGCGGCCAAACAAAATCCGGCCAGATCCTGACCGGCAGATCTTCATTAACAGCAAGCACCGTCTCATTCCGCATGACATGGGCAGACAATCACAACTCGGATGTTCACACATACTCCGCAAACTACAGCGCTGTCAGTAACTGCAGTGCCCCGTCTCCAACTCCTACCAAAACGCCAACCCCCAAGCCGTCTGTTTCGCCTTCTACAAAACCTACCAACACTCCATCGCCCAAACCATCTTCAAGTCCGACTCCTACCAAAACACCAACCCCAACCCTGAGACCATCTTCATCTCCGACACCATCCAAAAGCCCCACCCCGACACCGACAAAAAACCCGAGCGTAACCCCGACGGCATGTCCGACACTGGGTCCGGTACAGAACGTCCGTATCGAATGCCCGGATTGCCCATAACAAATGCGTGAAGAGTTTAAATTTTCTTAATTCATCTAAAAAAAGAACAATTTTTTACCTGCTTATCATTTTGGCAGTAGGTATACCCCTGCTTTTAATTGAACTCCAAAATAGACAAGTATTCAAACAGTTTGCGTGGAATACTCAGCAATCCGTCACAAGCTCATGCGATCCTGATTCAGGTAATGTAATCCTTAACCTGAGCATGACCAACAATGAAGAGTCCAAAGATATCGATGTCACAGCAACAGATATTCAAACCGGAAAGTCTGTTGAATTAGGCACTGTCCCAAACGGCGAGACAAAAACAGGAGTACTTGATACAGAAGAAAAATCACTAGCGGATGGTTCTGTTAATTTCTATTACACATGGAGCGACGGCTCCCCCGGACAGGACGCTCTCAAGGCAGATTATAAAGGTGTAGCGGAATGTCCGGACACATCTCCCACCCCGCCGCCATATTGCCCGGTCGATCCATCCATAAAAGAAGCAGTCTGCCGATGGGATGCAGACGAAAACGCAACCGGCTATGAAGTAGAGGTTATCGATACGCAATCAGGTGAAGTCATCAAATCCGAAACAGTACAACACCCGGTTTCACAGCTAAAATTTGAATTCGACTCGTCCAAGACTTACAAATGCTCAGTTAAAAGCGTTAACCCATGCGGCACAAGCGAACCGGGACAAAGCGCTCCCAAAAATTGCCCGAGAATTACTCCGACACCTACCGGCCCCTGGTGCCCCGATGAACCCGACACCAAAGCCAGATGCACTTGGGATACTTTGGAAGGCGCCTTGAAATACAATGTCAAAATCAAAGACGCGCAGACAGGTGAAACTATATATTCGGAAACCGTAGAACATCCCGCAAACACCGTGGAATTTGAACGCGAAGGAACCGGCACATATATCTGCACCGTTGAACCTGAAAATGCATGCGGCACCGGAGACGGCTCAGACAGCCCGCCTGTATCGTGCGACACTCCCACGCCTTCAATTACGGTCCCTCCGACAGTAACTATTCCTCCGTCAATTACGCCAACAGTATCCCCGTCTTGGATACCGATACCAACAGTAAGCGTCACGCCGTCAAGCACTCCGACGCCGACAACTCCGCCATCTCCTACGCCCACGAGAACGCCGACGCCGACCAAAGCGCCTACACCTACATTTACGCCGTCTCCTACGCCGACTATTACACCGACACCGACAAATACGCCGACTCCAACTATTACACCAACTCCGACAAATACGCCGACGCTTACACCGACAAATACGCCGACTCCGACCCGCGTTCCGCCTGGAGTACATACACCTACCCCAACTATGGAGCCGACAGGCGTATTTGAGACAACAGTATTCGCGCTAGGCATCGCGGTGATAATTACAATCGCCGGCGCCCTCATGTTCCTGCTCTAATATTTATCACTTAAACAATCAAACGCTGGATATATTATCAAGCAAGGGGATGTTTCCCATCATTGCGATCCCGCTCAGCGGGAAAAGCAATCTTTATATAAATCAAGTTTGTATAAGCTGTTTTAAAACTTCAGCGTGGAAAAATAATCATCAATTGTCTCGGCTCTTCTAATAAGTTTCGTAGTTCCGTCAGCCTTCAATAACACTTCGGCTGACCTAAGCTTACCATTATAATTAAATCCCATAGCAAAGCCGTGAGCTCCTGTATCATGAATGACTAAAATATCCCCGATTTCAACTTTAGGAAGCTTTCTGTCTATCGCAAATTTATCATTATTCTCGCAAAGCGAACCCGTCACATCATACACCTTTTGACTTTTAACTCCTTCTTTCCCCAAAACGGAAATATGGTGATAAGCTCCGTAAATTGCCGGCCTCATCAGATTTGCCATACACGCATCTACTCCAATATAATTTTTATATATTTCTTTCTTATGAATCACTTTGGTCACCAGATAGCCATATGGACCCGTGATCACCCTCCCGTTTTCCATATATATTTTTAAAGGATGCAGGTTATTACCGATTATTAAATCTTGATATAACTCTTTTATGCCTTTAACGATTTTTTTCAAATCAACTGGTCTGTCCCCCGGCTTATATGGTATTCCAATCCCGCCCCCCAAATTTACAAATTCCATCCTAATTTTTAGTTTCTTTTCGATCTCGACGACAAGTTCAAATAACATTTTTGCCGTCTCTATAAAATAATCCGGATTCAACTCGTTAGAGGCAACCATTGTATGAAGCCCGAAGCGCTTTACTCCTTTTTCTTTAATAATTTTGTAGCCCTTGAATAATTGATCCCTCGTAAAGCCGTACTTTGCCTCAGCCGGATTTCCAATAATACTATTTCCGACCCTTGCCGGCCCGGGATTGAACCTAAAAGACAATAACTCGGGAAGCCCTGCATGTCTCTCCAAAAAACCAATGTGACTGAAATCATCAAGATTTATGATAGCACCGAGTTTTTTTGCCTTCACAAATTCTTCCGCCGGCGTATTATTGGACGTAAACATTATATTTTCACCGGTTATTCCGACTTTTTCACTCATCAAAAGCTCAGGCAAAGAACTGCAGTCCGTACCAAATCCTTCTTCTTTCAAAATTTTCAGTAAATGCGGATTGGGACACGCTTTAACTGCATAAAACTCTTTAAAACCATTAAGCTCGGAAAAAATTTTATTAAAATTCCTCGCGTTTTCCCTGATCGCCTTTTCGTCATAAATATGAAATGGGGTTGGATATTTTTCAATTATCTTCTCAATTTGTGATTTTGTAAACGGCAATGTTTTATTATTCATACTTCTTGCAAACTGAAAATTATATCATTGGAATTTCACTGAAAATTGTAAATTGTAAATTGAAAATCAGTCTAAATCTTCAAATTATCTTTTATGCTTTTCACTGCCTTCAAAATATTCTCCCTGTGACCAAACGCGCTGATCCTGAGAAACCCTTCACCGTGAGGTCCGAAACCAACACCCGGCGTCCCGACCACATGAGCCTCACTGAGTAACTTATCAAAAAACTCCCACGAGCTCATTTTACCCGGCGTCTTGAGCCAAATATATGGCGCGTTATCTCCGCCATATGCCGTAAGCCCAAGATGTGATACTCCGCTCTTTATAATTCCCGCGTTTTCCATATAATAATCAACTATTTTCTGACACTCTTTTTTCCCCTCAGGCGTTAGGACAGCGAGCCCGCCTTCTTGCGCGATATTTGAAGCTCCGTTAAATATTGTAGTCTGCCGTCTGTTCCACATGGTATTAAGCTGTCCCTCAATACTATCCTCAACGCTTAGCTCAAGCGGCACGATCGACCACCCTAGACGCACGCCTGTAAACCCGGCCCATTTTGAAAAACTGCTGATCTCGATCGCGCATTTTTTCGCGCCTTTTATCTCATAAATTGACCTCGGTAATTTCGGGTCTTTTATAAATGTCGAATAAGCGCTGTCAAAAATGATCACCGATTTGTTCGCCAGAGCATAATCGACGAAATACTTTAATTGTTTTTTGGTAAGCACTGTTCCTGTCGGGTTATTCGGACTGCACAAATATATAAGATCAATTTTCCCATCAGGTAACACCGGACAAAAATCATTTTCAGGCGTACAAGGCATATAAACAAGCCCCTTATATCGTCCGTTAATAAAATTACCGGTCCTGCCCGCGAGTACATTGCTGTCAACATAAACCGGATAAACAGGGTCCTGAACTGCGACTATATTTTTTGAATCAAATATAGACTGTATATTTCCCGTATCCGGTTTTGCACCGTCACTGATAAATACTTCTTGCGGCAAAAGCTCGACGCCACGCTTGGCATACCATCCCGCGAGAGCTGTTCTAAGCCTGGCATCGCCCTGTTCATCGCCATAACCCGTATAGGTCTTCAGATCAGCAAGTTTATCGACGCCGTTTTTTAAGCCTTTAATTATTGCGGGTGGCAATGCCTCAGTAGTATTGCCAATGCCAAGCCGGTATAGCTCTGTACCCGGATTTTTCTCCTGAAATGCTTTTGCTTTTTTGATAATTTCAATAAAAAAATATGACGGGGAAATTTTTTGATAATTTTTATTTATTTTAGCCATAATTATGCTGAGTTTAGGTTATTTGATTATATCAATAAAAATTCATTATTCAATATTGCCAAATTCCGCAAAACTAATATAATAAACACATCAAATGAAAATTGCACTTATCGGTTACGGCAAAATGGGACAGGAGGTTGAAAAAGCCGCTCTCGCGTCAGGCAAACATACCATAATATCAATCAGCCTGAGAACACCGCAAGACAAACTGGACATAGAAGGCATCAAATCATCCGAAGTAGTCATAGATTTTACGGCACCGGTCATAGTGATCGACACGCTGAAACAGATCGCTCCGCTTAAAAAAAATATCGTTATGGGCACTACCGGCTGGTATGAAGACTTAGACAAGGTCAAAAAAATTGTAGAAGAAAACGGAATCGGCTTTATTTACGGCCAAAATTTCTCGATCGGCGCGAATCTTTTCTTCAAAATAGTCGAGTACGCATCCAAGCTCGCCGGCAAATTTGAAGATTATGATATTTATGGCTCCGAAGTTCATCATAGCGCCAAAATCGACAGCCCGAGCGGAACAGCAAAAAAATTGTCCGAAATAATTATCAAAAATTTCCCTTCAAAAAAAATACTCCTGACTCAATCAATAAATAGAAAAATAGAAAAACATGAACTTCATTTCGCGTCACTAAGAGCAGGCAGCAATCCCGGATTCCATGAAGTCGTATTTGACAGCCCGGCTGACGAAATCAAATTAAGCCACTCGGCCCGCGGAAGAATGGGCTTTGCAAACGGAGCAGTGAAAGCCGCGGAATTTATCTACAACAAAAAAGGCTTCTATCATTTCGACGAGTTATTCAAATAAAGTATAAATAAATGTTAAAATGAAAAATGAGCAAATGAACACAAATTAAATGACAAATGAACTAATGAACAAATGAAAAATATATTTAGAGGTACATTCACCGCCCTGGTTACTCCGTTCAGCGATGACGGCTCAGTTGACTTACCTTCATTAAAAAAACTTATAAAATTCCAGCTCCAAAACGGAATCGATGGCCTCGTCCCTTGCGGCTCGACAGGAGAAGCCGCAACGATGACCCCCGACGAATTATCACTGGTTATAAAAACCGTAGTATCTGAAACAAATAAGCGCGTACCGGTTATAGCAGGCACGGGAAGTAACGATACCCGCAAAGCTGTAGCCAATTCATTAAGCGCCCAAAAAGCCGGTGCGGACGCCCTCCTTCACGTCACACCTTTTTATAATAAGCCCGCCATTAACGGCCTGATCGCCCATTTCAAAGCAATTGCAAGCGAAGTAGATCTCCCGATAATTCTATATAATGTCCCCGGCAGAACCGGATCCAATATCACGCCTGACATGGTCCTAAAAATAATAACAAAAGTTCCAAGCGTAATCGGAATCAAAGAAGCATCAGGCAATATTACTCAAATAATGGATCTGATCAAGAAAGCACCAAGCGGATTTATAGTCCTATCGGGCGATGACGCCCTGACATATCCGCTCATGACACTCGGCGGTCATGGAGTTATTTCTGTAGTATCAAACGAAATCCCCTCTCAAATGACAGAGCTTACATCCGCAGCGCTCAGCGGCAACTGGGAAACAGCAAAAAAAATCCACTACGAATGGCTTGACCTTATGAACGTCAATTTTATTGAAACCAATCCCCAACCTGTCAAAACTGCGCTCCACATGATGGGGATGATCAAAGAAAACTTCAGGCTTCCCCTGACCGGCATGGAAAATAAAAACAAAGCGGCGCTGAAAACAGTTTTGCAACAACACAAACTCATATAAATTTACAAAAATCTCCCCAATCTATCATTGCTCTTACACAACCTTAATATTCACCACAACAAAATCGCTTATTATTCTATAAATATATGCCGGTTCAGGATATCTTTTATTTAGTAGGAATTATTTTTTTTACAATCTACACAATTCTAATGGTCGGAGTTCTAGTCTCTATAATTATCGCGATAAAAAAAGTTCACGAAATTCTCAATTCCTTAAAAAACAAAGTGAACGAAACCACGAAAGCTGTAACCGGACCCGAAAACATTGCGCGCCTTCTGGGCAAAACAGCCGCGAATCTGATGATTTTCAAATTATTCAGACGCTAAATTATTCCGTTATGAATTTTTATGAACCTGAAATTATTCTTCTCGCTTTTAAAAGAAGCATTTAAAGAATGGAACAAAGACAAAGCATCAGTCTGGAGTGCTTCTCTTGCTTATTACACAATTTTTTCAATAGGGCCCTTACTGCTTGTTATCATAAGCATATTGAGTATTTTGATCAGCAGAACAGACGTCGAACAAACAATTACAGGGCAATTAAGCGATCTGGTTGGAGCACGAGGCGCAAACTTCTTCGAGTCAGTCGCCAGGCAGTCTCAAAGCACTCAATCCGGCATCATCGGCACAGTAATAGGATTTATAACCCTGATTCTCGGAGCGACCGGCGTGTTCGGCCAAATGAAACAAATGCTCAATTATATCTGGGGCATCAAAACCAAACCCAGAGCCGGAGTTTGGGGGCTGATCCGAGACAGACTTCTCAATTTTGCCATGCTCGGCGCCATACTTTTCATTATCTTAGTTTCACTTCTTGCCAGCACGGTAATTACTTCACTGGGGACATATGTCTCTGACCTTCTGCCTTTTGCTCCGTGGATACTGGAAACCCTAAACTTCCTGCTCTCACTTGCGATATTAACACTTTTATTCCAATTTATTTTTAAAATTTTACCCGATGCACAGATAAAATGGGATCATGTTCTGCCCGGAGCCCTGCTCACTTCAATACTTTTTACAATCGGCAAAACAATTCTCGGTTTTTATATTGGCACAAGCGGCGCGGTTTCTGCATATGGAGCCGCCGGTTCCCTAATAGTTCTATTATTATGGGTATATTATGCCGGACAAATTCTTTTCTTCGGTGCCGAATTTTCAAAAGCTTATACCCTGCGCAAAATCGGCAAAATTATACCCGGTAAATACGGCGCGTTGGATGAAAACCAGGCCGTCAAGATTAACGGTTCAGATGAAGAAGAAAAACCCTCCGCTAATAAATTCATTAATAATTTTATGTCAGGCTTTATAAATGAGGCTTCACAAAAAATATCCCTCAAAAACTCAAGAAAAACTTAAAAACAACAATTTTACAGTTCTTTATTAGGTCCTGAATAGATAACGAAGCTTGCATCAATAATCCTTTAAGGCAATCACCTTAACATCTTTTGCTTTCCCTTGATGTTTTATATTCTCTGTTATAAGCGCAGCGCCGTACTGCTTAGCAAGTGATATAAACGCCGCGTCATAATACGTAATACCATGATCAAAAGCTATAGAATAAGTATGTCCGGCTAAATCTTCAGTTTCTGCAATAAAAGTAATCGGTAATGAAAATAATGTTTCTATTAACAAATTGGCCTCTTTCGAACTAAGCAACTTACCCTTTAAAAGAACATTGCATACTTCATATTTTGCAAGCTCAGGAGCAATAAGCTCTACATCGCCTTTTCTGGTATCATCTAAAATCTTATCCGCTTTATCAATATCGTCTTCATTCTTTTGATTTAACCATTTAACCATGATTGAAGAATCAATAACTATAGTATCCATTTTAGTGAGTATTACGATCGGATTCTAAAAATTCAACAGAGCTTTTTTTACCCTTACCGGAGATTGCCCTAGAGGCCTTGATATTACTCCATATCTTGTCCCAATCTATATATTTCTGATGAGGCTTAATTACGATCTCATCAGGCTTTACAACAGAAATTGAAACAGCAGACATGGGATTTATCCAGCTCACAACTTTCCTAATATTGTCAGGTATGGTCAATTGACCTCTATCCCTTACTATAACCAAATTTTTCATAAAATCAGAATATCAGAAAATCAGAAATAAGTCAATTATGCTTTTCTAATTCATTTAAAACCTCTATAATACATCCATGTTCTGGGCAGATAAATTATTGGAAGGACGAAAAGGCAAAGAAATCATCAACGACTCCTGGACTCCATCCGGCATTATTCATATGGGAGGCCTCAAAGGCCCGATTATTCACGACACGCTTTTCAAAATACTCAAAAACAAAAAAGCCGATGTACAGTTCATGTTCGGATTTGACGACTTCGACCCGATTGACGGTCTGCCTGCCGATTTGCAAAAAACACATGCAAAATACATGGGCGTCCCGATTTCCAACGCTCCCGCGCCGGTTGGCGACGGGACATTCGGAGAATACTACGGCAGCAAAATGCGCTCTCTATTCAATGCGCTTGGAATAGAAGGCAAAATATATTTAGGATCCGATTACTACAAAAAGGGAATTTACAACGAAAGCATCGTGTTCGTACTTAACAATGCCGATAAAATCAAAAAAGTATATGAACAAACCTACAATAAAACAATTACAACGGCATGGTATCCCCTCCAGATAGTTTGCCCGAATTGCGGTAAGCTCGGAACCACCAAAGTTACCGGATGGGACGGAAAGGAAGCTGAATACACATGCGCGCCTGATCTCGTCAAATGGGCAGCAGGCTGCGGCTCTAATGGAAAAGTCTCGCCTTTAAACGGCAATGCCAAAATGCCCTTCAAAGTTGAATGGGCTGTCAAATGGCATGTCTTTGGAGTAACTATCGAAGGTGCCGGCAAAGATCACGCCTCAGCAGGCGGCACTTATGACATTGCCAGAAAAATATTGCGCGACGTTTTCGAAAAAGAACCCCCACTCAAATTGCCCTATGAATTCTTCCTCTGGAACGGCAAAAAAATGAGCTCGTCCAAAGGACTAGGTCTGACCGGCGAAGAACTGCTTGAAGTACTGTCGCCGCAAGTTGCCAGATTTCTAATGATCAAAACCGAACCCAACAGAGCAGTTGAGTTCAATCCGAAAGAAACGGAAATCATTCCCAAGCTTTACGATGAATACCAAAAAGCAGGTGAAGCTTCTAATAAATCAGAAGAAAATGAAACCGCCAGAGCATATGAATTATCCCAAATATACTCAAATGAAAAACTCCCATCACTGCGCTTCCCGGTTATCGCTCAACTGGTTCAAATGCCAAATATGCAGGATAAAATTAAAAAAGAAAACCTGGAAGATTGGGCTAAATATGCAAAGGTCTGGATCGAGAAATACGCCCCGGGATCGGAAAAATTTCTGATTCAAAAAGACCTGCCCGAATCCGCCAAAAATTTATCGGAAATACAAAAAAAATATTTATCCGAAGTAGCTCAAATAATCGACAAAGACTGGAGCGGTGATGAATTACAAAAAGAAATGTACGAAATTACCAAAAGAATAAATATCCCCCCAAAAGAAGCGTTCGCGGCAATTTATACGGTCCTTATTGGCAAAGATCACGGCCCCCGCGCCGCGTGGCTATTATTGTCGCTTGAAAAAGAATTTATCCAAAAGAGATTTAACCTCACCTAATGATAATCGGAGTTTATAATTGAACTGCCTATATGCTTAGGCTTTCCGAGTATCGCCATCGGCCGCTCTCTCCAAACTCCGTCCTCCTGATATTTCAAAGTATAAATATGTAGAAGCATCCACCCGTCCGCAAGCATCCGGTTCACCTCTTCCCGCCCCTTAACTTCCAGATTATGACCCTCCACCTCCTCAATTTCCAGCTCCCACAGAGGGTAACTGCTGAAATCATGTAAATTAATATTGCTGTCTCCCTGCATAAACATTTAATATAGTAGACTCGGGTAAATTAACAATAAAATTCTTGTAATAATCCCGCAATTAAGCTCTTATTGGCCATTCCGTTCAGAGTATGAAGAAACTCTCGGCTTGTTTTAGTACAGAACATTATAATTTTGAACGGATGCAAAATTAATCACAATTTGCAATATGAATGCGAAGTGGTATATATTCAGAATATGAAAATTTTTCTGTTTGTTGCAATTCCCGTCTTTTTGATAATCACTGTAGTTGTTATGTCGATCCGTCATTTTAATATGCAGCAAATGCAAAAAGGCGCACTTCAGGTTACATCCAAGCCTGTCAGCAAAGTTTATCTGGACGACAAATATATCGGAAGAACACCAATTAGCAAAACAGAACCGGCGGACATGCTTCAAGCCGGAAATTACAACATAAAACTCGAACCGCTGGATACTGCCTATCAGCCCTATCAGGAAAAAATCTCAATAGCAACAGGCATTATGACAGTCGTAGACAGAACGTTTAGAACTGACTCATTATCCGAAGGATCTGTTATATCCCTGTCCCCGCTCAGTGATAAAAATTCTGCCGAACTTGAAGTAATTGCCATACCCGTCGGATCATCCGTCACTCTTGATTCCGAACCGATTGGTACAACCCCGCTTCTGCACAAAGATCCTACAGAATCAGATCACATAATCAGGATCAAAAAAAACGGCTACAATGAAAAATCTATACGCATTAGAACTCCCAAAGGATTCAAGTTGACAGTCATTGCCTATCTCAGTATCGGAGAAGACGACACCCGCGCAGAAGATAATACGCTAACCCCTCCGTCCATTACGGTAACTCCGACACCGGCGCCATCGGTACTTATCCTTGATACGCCCACCGGCTTCTTAAGAGTCAGACAATCACCCGATATTAATTCGTCTCAAGTTACAACAGTCGCGCCGGGAAGTACCCACCCGCTTCTAAGCGAACAAACAGGATGGTATCAAATTAAGCTCGAGAATGATCAAACAGGATGGATTAGCAGTGAATACTCACGCAAACAATGATATAATTTAAAGTATGACAAAAGCTTTCATCTTCAACATGAACGGAGTCATCGTAGACAGTGAAAAACCCTGGCGCAAATACCTCAACTCAATTTGGCAGGAACTGGTAGGCAATCAGATCGCGAGCGTATTTAGATTCCCGGTCGGGATGTCTCCGGAAAGCGTATATATAGAAGTTGTTAAACATGGCTCCAAAACACCCAAAGATGAATTTATACGCAAATTCAATGAAATATCAAGCCGCGTTTATGAAGAAGCCCCCTTGACCAACGGAATTGAAGAACTGGCCAACTTTCTTATAGCAAAACAATACAAGCTGGGGCTGGTATCATCATCTCCGACTTCCTGGATCGACACTGTTGTAAATAGATTATCTTTCAAAGACAACATCTCGTGTATAATTTCCATAAATGACAATCCTGATCTCAAACCCAAACCGCACCCAAGCTGTTATATCGTTGCGCTCGATAAACTCGGCGCCAAGTCCGGATCATCTCTTTGCATAGAAGACTCAAACTCCGGCATACAGGCCGCCAAAGGGGCCGGCATATTTACTATTGGTTTTACAGCGCATTTGCTTCCCGAATATACCCAGCATGGCGCCGACGCGTACGCCAACAATATATATGAAGCCATCAAAGTGATAGAAGAGTTCGAAAAAAAACTACCGGAGTAACTATCTCAAATACTTCGCCACATTCCTGTTATGTTCATCAAGAGTCTCCGCGTAATGATTAGTACCCGTTTTATCCGAAATATAAAATATATAATTTGACTCGGCCGGATTTCCGGCGGCTTGAAGCGATGCCAGCCCCGGATTACTTATAGGCTTTGGCGGAAGCCCCGGTTTAGTATACGTATTATATGGAGAATCTATTTCCAGATCCTCATACGTAAGCCCCTTCTTCCACCATCTTTTTTCAGGCTCGTAATATCCGACCGCGTACTGGACCGTCGCATCTATATCCAGCTTCATACCTATATCTAACCTGTTATGAATGACAGACGATATCATAGCGCGGTCCTGCGCGAACTTCGCCTCCCTCTCGATCAGCGACGCCAGAATAACTATATCTTCTTTGGCAAGAGCCGTATTATTAGTAACCTGGCTGTATTTATTCTCAAAATTATTTTTTAGCGTAGATATAATCTGCTCTATGCCGGTTCCTCTCGGAAAATAATATGTATCCGGAAACAGGTATCCCTCCTCTGCGTTAAGCTTTGATCGCCACTCGTCTGAAAATTGATCAAAATTCTCCTCTAAAATATCCGCGATCTCCTCGGCTCTCTTGCCCTCGGGAATAGTGATCGCGATATCAAATTTACCTGTGCCAAATTCCTTGAGTATTTGTTCTGCGCTCATTGAAGGACTTAGATAGAACACTCCTGCTTGCAGACTGTTCTCAATACCTTTTTGTTTTATGAGAAGAAAAAAAACGATCGGATCCCTGATCAAACCGGACTCTTTTAAATTATCTGCAATTTTCCTGACTCCGTCACCCCTGCTTATAACAAATGTTTTAGTTGATTTATCTGAATAATTTACGGCACCCAAACCATTCTGCCACCAGAAATAAGCTCCGGCAAATATTATGCCTATCAGAATAATCAATATTAATAACTTTTTCATATACAGCTAAAGTTTATTCATAAAATAAAAAGGGGAAATTAGTTAGAGATTCACGCGCCTCTTTTAGATTATATTCTTTTTCACTATACATTGTAAATAGAATTTCTCCTTTATCGAACCTGTTTCCGATTTTTTTATGTAAATAAATTCCGCTTTTCTTGTGATGAGGTGCGCCCAGGATTTTGCTTATAATAGTCAGATTTTTTGAATGAATTCTCTTTATTTCGCCGGTTGCTTGCGCGCTGACATCGATATGATGATGTCCCGGTTTCAATTTATGGCTGTTAATATCCGGATCGCCGCCTTGAGCATGAATTATTTGCTTCATTTTCTTTAACGCGTGCCCGCTGTCGAGTAAATACTTCGCCCACTTAAGCCCCGACCCGAACTCACGCAGAACACGATTTTTAAGCATAGAGCCGGCATCATCCAGACAAATATCAAGCAGAATCCCCGCCAAATGCAAAGCCCTCTTCTCGAGATCAATCGCGCGGTCGTCTTGTCTTTCCAAAACTTTCAAAGACTCGCGTACTTCAAGAAGCGGACCGACACCGCGCCCGGCAGGCTGATCGGTTTTATGGATATGCGCGAACAATTTTACTCCGAACCGTTCGGCCAAATACTCAAACTTCCTCTTCAAAATTTCCGCGTCCTCCGCGTTGTGAAGCTTTACATCTCTGCCGTACGGCAGTTCAATGATGATGTGATTGGAGCCAAAAGCCAACTTTTTAGCCATAATTGACACCAGAATCTTATCATAACTCTCAAAAAGCAGAGGTTCTTCGATTTTGATCAATTCATCATCGGCCGGGGCAATATCAACGCTTCCTCCCCACACTATGCATGCATTTGTTTTCTCAACGATCTTGACGATCTCGTCTTTTGAAAAAGAAACCGGAGCAAGCACCTCCATATCATCCGCTGTGCCCCCCGGCGTAGTAATTGCCCTTGATGAACTCTTGGGAATTTTGAATCCGGCCGCCGCCACTATCGGTACAACAATAAGCGACGTTCTCGTCCCCGGCACTCCGCCTATAGAATGCTTATCGGCAACTATTCCCTGAAATTTGATCTGCTCGCCGGTCTCAACCATTGCCTTAGTCAAATAATAAATTTCGTCATTGTTAAAACCCTTGGAGTAACCCGATGCGGCAAAATAAGTAGTCAGCACACGGCCAAGCTTCCGGTGTGATATCTGATCCATGATCGCAAAAATTTCATCATAGTTCAGCTTATGACCTGTTAATTTCTTTCTGATAGCCTCAACTGCAATATTCGCTTCATTCATCATTATTTCCCTTTAAACTGATCCATTATCCCCCTAAAAACTGATTTTATGACCCCAAATATAAAATAAACAATATTATTGACAGCCCTGACAATTGTCGGCTCTATCTTTTTCCAAACCAAGGCTATTCTCGACGCCTGCATATTTTGCTGCATATCTATCACATCCTTTCGTAACGAAAAAAATTCGGGTTATATTTATATATTCTCAAGTTTTGATTTAATAATCAAACGCTTCCAAAGTGTCCCTGGCGGCGTACATGTAATTAGCGTCAAATAACTGTTATCGCTTTCCTGGGAGAGATAAGATGTCTCGTCCGCCTCGACTACGGTGATCGAAAAAATTCTATAATTGAATACGCTCTTGTTTGCATTTACCATCAAGGTATCGCCTACGCTTAGAGTATGCAGATTGGCAAATATAGTTTTGTAATTACTCGGGTCAAAAAGAGGCGGGAGAGTTGAATGCCCGAATACCGCGGCGTTTCCGCGAGCCGGAGGCACAGCCGTTCCCGGAAAGTTAACCAGATGCCTCGACAGATCAGTGTCAATTGTCGTGACCACTGCATTTTCAATTTTTAACTTAGGTATAGATAAAAAATAATATGTAAGCTGGGAGTCAACATGACTTGCGCTAAAAGGAGATGCCGGGATCCATTCCGAGCTATTTTGATTTGTGATTTGCTGAATTGAGCGCGCGGTGCTCAGCCAAAGACCTTGAATATAATCACTTGTGATAATCGTCGTCTGCGGAATTGGCGCTGTGACCATTTGCGAAGCAAATACCGGCTCTAGATACATTTTCCAGGAAATGAATGGAAAGAAAAAGTACCCCCCAAGCAGAATGCCCGTTAAAAACAGCCCCAAACCCGAAAATCTTACGACCTTCCGGGTTTTACCGGTATTTTTCTTCACATAATACCGTTTATTAATCAGATGCAAGCGTGACAGTAACATTTTTAGGCAGGAACGGGAAAATATCCGCTACAAACGGAACACCCGGTTTATAAACTATTGATGTGTGGTCTACTTGCGGAAGCTTGGAAATCGCAGACTTAAACTCTTCTTTGGATTTTCCTCCCAGCTCTTTAGCTAAGCCGGCAGAATCGATTTTTGGCAGAAGTGATCCGCTGATCACGACAGTCGCGGATACTCTTGCATCACTTATCTTCTCGACATCCTTGATCTCTGCGCTTATGTCCTCCTCCCGGATGTCTTTATCACCGGAATTTTCCTTCTCCAGCATCTTTTTAGCAAAATCATTAAGTCTTTCCTTATCATAAGACAAACCCGTAAATTGCAGACTCGCTTCAACATTTACTTTTTTCGCTTCGTCTCCTTCTTTTTTGTCATATTTCGCGGTCTGAATTTTTGTACTTAAAAGTACCGGCAACACACTTTCGTCTTTTTGAGTTTTGGCCCCGAGAACACTCTCTGCTTCCTTCTCAAGACTCGCTGTTAGACTCGAATTAAGTTTATCCAAATCCTTTTTAGACACAACTGTGATTTTTTTTGAAGACCCGCCTGAAAAGGCCTTATCGTTTTTAGCGGCAAGAGAGCTATTCCCATCAACGCTGAACTTCATACCCGATGGTAAATTATAATCCGATCCGATCTCCTCTGCGGTCACCTCAACATCAGCAGTACCGGGTTTTGTACCGGAAAATATATCTCCTGAAGCAGAAGCCACCTTGATATCCTTGTCTGTCACAAAATCCAAGTCTCCGCTTGTTGAAAGAACAGCGCCTTTTGGCAAATTTACAGACGATGAAGTATTATTGTTATAAACAGTAACAGTGCCGCGGGCTTTTTCTCCGACTTCTTTTTCTCCTGTTGCGTCAACTGTTTCCTCTCCGCTGATCGTATCTTCGATCTCACTTGCCTTTAGAATATTCTCATCAAAATCGTTCTCGGAGTCTGTCGCAAAAACTATCTCCTCTGTTTTCACTTTATTTTCCGGAGCAAGCGCTACCACAACCGACGCGCTCATAACATATGTATAAAAATAATAAATTCCCCCTGCTATGACAGCGAGAAGAACCGCGGGTATCAAAATAAGCTTGAACCGCCCGATAGAAACCGAAGGCATCTCCGGAAGTCCGCTCCGGATTTTTTCTGTAACAATCTGAACAAAACCTGTCTTATTTCTCCCGACATCATCACTGTCTTCTGCGCCTAGATCCGGCTCGCTATCATAACTTTCTTGTAAGACTTGCGTTTCTTCTGCTGATTTATGCGCCCTGGTTGATTGATCATCGGATTCCAAATGCTCATCTTTTATTATTTTTTCTTCAACATCCTGATCTATAACAAAACCGAAATTATCCCCGTGTACGCTCTTATCCATAGATACTTCGTCTTTTTGCAATGCACCCAAACTATCCTCCTCGGCAACAGCACTGCTAACAACATGATCATGTTTATCTGTTTCATAATTTTTTATATGATCTATTATCCCGCTCGGAACTTCAAAACCCATTTGCTGTGCCGCCCCGAACGAAACAGCCCTGCTGTTAAAATCGGCAGACAGCATACTGATCTGAGGCATATGCAAAAAAGGCAAACTCTTACTCCAGTGAAACGCTGCCAGCTTCTGTGCCAGATTCTCACCGTTGTCATTGCCGTACAATACAATTCTGGCCGGAAGTGCGTCAGCGGTAAACCCCTTCATTAATCCGTCAATTGTATGAGGTATATTTTCTTTTATTTCACCCGTCACGCGCTGGATGCTCTTGCCTCCCCGTAAAAGAGTTAATGAAACGCTTGTCCTACCTATTTCCGCGAGAATCGCGGACAATGGAGCGCCCTCTTCGCTTTGTATCAAATTAGCAATCGCCTCAGTCATCACCATAAACCCAATAGGCGTCAGGCTCAACTTCTCGCATACTTCTTTCAGCTTTTTCAAATATTCTTTCTTGATTTTCTTGCTTTCCTGATCGACCCACTCGTCAGCTACTCCGAACACCGTTTCTCGAATTTCAACATCCGGCGGCAAAACCTCCTCAAGCGGAGTTATAGCACTGTCAACTGTCTCAATAACATCCTCAAGAGACAACTCATCAAAGCTACCGCTGAAAAATTTTTCGTCCCTGTTGACGAGCCTTATTTTTTTAACATATTCTTCAAACACGACAGAGCTTACCTTTTCGGGAGTAATTATCAACCCGAGGTAATAAATAGGAGCTTCTTTTTTCGATTTAAAAAATGGAAACTGCAGCTTCATAAAATAATTCTCAATTTAAAATTTTTAATTTAAAAATCAAATTTCAATTTATAAAATTTTGAAAATTCATTGAAAATTGAAAATTTTTAATTACCCAACAACTGCGTAAATTCTTCTCTGCTTATTCCCTATATTTTCCTGCTTTATTATCTTAAATGATTTTACTTTGGAAGTAAAATCAACATGCGGTCCTCCGCAAAATTCTATCGAATAAGACTTGTCCGGACTCTTTGAATCTCCTCCGATAAAATATATTTTCGATTTTTCGCCGTATGTATCCATAAAAAGTCCGATAGCGCCCATATTCTTCGCTTCTTTTGTCGGAATAAGCTCAAAATGCACCTGAATATTTTCCTTGATCTTGTTATTTATCTCTCTCTCAAGCTGAGAGATTTCTTCATCGCTTAGCTTCCTGTCAAAATTAAAATCAAACCTCACCCTCTCGGTCGTGATGTTCGATCCTGTTTGATGAAGCTGCTTCCCGAACATATCACGAAGCGCCTGGTGCAATAGATGCGTTGCGGTATGCCCCATTATTGTTCTCTCCTGATGATCTGCAAGTCCACCCCGGAATTTTTTCTCGGCTCCTGCCTTTGAAAGCTTTTGGTGCGCTTCCATTTTTTCCGCAAATGCTTTTTTATCAAAAACATAACCCAGACTGGTTATTTGTGTTGGCGAAAGACCATGCGAAGCGTACAAATAAAACGCGTCGTCCGCTGTAATTTCTTTATTTCCCATCAGCTCATCCCCGGTTTTAGTACCCAGTCCGTACTTTTTCTCTATATAATGACGGGCGCGTCCAAGTGCGTTGCTATATTTATCTATCTCTTCAACTATAGTTAGCTTTATACTCTCAAATTTATCAATTAAATACGCATCTGTATCCTTATACTGCTCAATAATTTGTTCAATTATCGGACTTATATCATTGCCCCCGAGCTTTGAAAAATGATCGTACCCCCTCCTTATCAATCTACGCAGAATATAACCTTGTTCCGTATTGGAAGGCGTAACTCCTTCTGAAATTATGAAACTTCCCGCGACCATATGATCCGTGATTATCCTCATATCCTTATCATTATTCGAGTATTCTTGATTAGTAGTTTTTTCGATTGACCGGATGATCGGATAAAAAAGCGAAGTCCTGAATACGTCAGGCTGATTTTCTATAGCCAAAAGCATTCTTTCAAGACCTCCCCCGAAATCAACATTGGGCTTCGGAAGGAGCGTAAGCGAACCATCGGGCATTTTTTTATACTGCATGAATACGCTGTTGGCAATCTCGATAAATCTTCCGCAGTCGCAATTTACATGACAATGACTATCCTTATACGGACTTTTTTCATGAATTTTGTGTTCTGCTCCGAAATCATAAAACACTTCGCTATCCGGCCCCCCCGGCTCACCCGGCGGCATATTGTTCGGCGGTCCGCTTCTGGACCACCAGTTTTTATCAACTCCGTATTCCAAAATCCTATTCTCGGGATCAATACCGCTTTTAGCAAATAACTCTTTCCAGATCTCGATCGATTCCTTATCTTTACCCACATTTTCGGTACCTTTAAAGACCGTAGCATAAAGCTTCTTCGGATCAAGCTTCAGATTATGCGTCAAAAATTCCCAGATCCACGGCAATTGTTCCCGCTTGAAATAATCCCCGAGACTCCAGTTCCCAAGCATCCTGAAAAAAGTCGTGTGCCTGTTGTCGCCTATTTCATCTATATCGACAGCCCTGAATGAATTCTGGACATTTACAAGCCTTGTTCCCTGCGGGTGTGTCTCACCGAGAAGATACGGAACAAGCGGCTGCATACCCGAACTTGTAAAGAGTGTAGTCGGATCATTTTGCGGAACAAGCGGAGAATTAGCAATCTGATTATGCCCTCTTTTCTTATAATATTCTATAAAAGATTTCAAAATCTCATGCGCCTTCATCACCTAATATTATACCATGCCGGAATTAATCCAACTTGATAGGTTTTCGAACTATTATATTGATGATTAAAGCAATCTGGAATATACTATTTACATATTTAAATCAATAAAAACTCAATTTATTTATATTTAAAAAGCTAATACTGTGAAATTAACCTAAATCTACCTAACTTTAAAATGAACAAAAATGTCAAAAAATATTTCACCCGGTTATTCAAATACATAATTGCAATATTTATCTTTACCTTATCTGCAATTTATATTACCTACCCTCTTGCGCCCCATATAGCGGACCGGGTTACAGGATTCGGTGACGAACTTGTTATAAGTTGGATACAAAATTGGGTAATTCATTCACTATTTACTGATCCCCTGAATATCTTCAATGCAAATATTTACTATCCTTACAACAACACCCTAGCTTTTTCTGACCCTTTTATCCTCACCGGAATTATGGCTATTCCGATTAAATTTATTACAGGCGAAGCAATCTCTGTTTTCAACTTTACTTTGATAAGCTCCTTACTTCTGCTTGGCTTTTCAATTTTTACACTGATTTATTATCTTACGAAAAACTATCTATTATCAGTTTTTTGCGGATTACTTATTAATTTTTCACCTGCCGTTCTTGATTACTCTGTTCACGTTCAAGTTCTTGCGGTTTGGAGTGTCCCGCTGTCGACTCTTTTCTTTCTGCGCTTTCTGGAGACTGCAAAAACACGTTTTTTGGCAGTTAGTCTAATAATCTTATTAATACAAATATACAACAGCGTATTACCCGGTTATTTTATTGTTTTTTCATTTTGCGTAATTTTATTATTTTATTTTTCCAAAAAATCCGCTTCGTACAATAGATTTATTAATTTAAAAAATATATTAACCATAGCGCTTTTTGCATTTGCCATTATTCCCATCGGTAATGCTTATTTTTCGGTCTCAAAAGAATTCAACTATGTGAGAGATATAAGAGATGCAGTTCACTTCGCCTTCCAGCCTGAAGACTTTTTATTTCCCGGTGTAAGAACCAAATTACACGGATTCCTATACGAAGCAATTCCGAGTAACAAATTTTCCCAAAACAACGAATTCAAACCCGGCTATTTAGGCTTGATATTCAGCGCGCTGGTCATATTAGCAATTCTATATATTATTAAAAATTTCAAAAGAATCAGTATTGATATAAAAACATTTTTCACAATATCCATGCTTGGATTTATCCTAAGCCTAGGTCCTGTTTTGCATCTTGGCAGACAAACAATACATGAACCGTTTATGATCCCTCTGCCTTACGCGCTATTTTACTACATTATTCCCGGCTTTCAGGGACTGCGCAATTCCGGCCGTTGGAACATGCTGTTTATGATCGCGGTAGTTATCGTAATTGGACTTATTTTGAATAAATTATTATCCAGGTTATCTCTTAAAAAACAAATAATCATATATGCGTCATTATTGTTTTTAGTAATTTCAGAACTTAGTCCCATCACGCTGTATCCGGTCACGCAAAAAAAAGATTTCCCCCCTGTATATTCTTGGCTAAACACAACTCCTCGCGATACGGTTATCATCGAATTGCCGATTTATAATTGGAACAATGAACGATTTACCGGTCGCGAAATTTGGCGCCAATATTACGGTACGGAACACTTTCGAAGAACTTCCAACGGTTATACCGGATTTTCACCGCCCCCATGGCAAAAATTTGTCACAAGAACAACTTTAAACTTTCCTGATAATAAAACACTGAATGAACTAAAATCTATGGGGATTAACATTATTATAGTGCACAAAAAAGAATTCGACGCCATAAGTAAATCCAATATTTTCGCCGATCAAAAAACAAGGCCGGGTAGCGAGGTGGTTACTCTATTAAATAACTCAAAATCAGTTAAACACCTCAAATATTTCCCCGACACCAACACGCATGTATACAAATTGCTATAACCCCTGCGCCTCCAGACACAATTCCATTATACCTAAGTCCAATACACCTAAGGGGTGTCTTAGGTTGGACACCTAGGGAATTTTATCAATGCTTCTAATCAACCTTTCATCATCTCTCCCCGGAACATTGACAGCCGTAGATACTCCGTAAGACACCATTTCCGCGTCAGGATATGGCGATAAAAGCGGAAGTAGTATGTCCGGCTCTGTAGTATCCGGGTTAAGCCACGCGTCCTCAGCGTCCCTCCGAAGTATCACGGGCATTCTGGGATGAACCTGGCCCACCACCCCGTTTGCCTGTGTGGTAATTATTGTGTAGCTTGTAACCTCGTGTCCGTCTTTCGGATTCACCCACACATCATATAGCCCCGCGAACGCGAACATCCCTTCATTTTTCAATCTGAAATAATACGGTTGACTCGGTTTCTGTTTTTTATCCCATTCATAAAAACCCGTAGCCGGCACCAGGCACCTCTGCATTCTGAACGGCTTTCTATATGCAGGTTTATTTTCAATCCCCTCGGCCCTTGCATTGATCGTCTTAAATTTGAAACTGTCATCCTTGGCCCATGCCGGAATAAGCCCCCAAAACATAAGACCGATCTGATTCGGACTATGCCTGGTGACAACCGGATTCATCTGACCCGGCGCGATATTATAACGCGGGGACAAATCTTTCAGAGTATTAATCGTTCCAAACCTATCCCGCAACTCCCTCGCTTCCTTTACTACAAGTCCATATCTGCCGCACATAGCAAGAGAATTTTAGATCTTATGTAAAAGAAATAGGTAATAATTTTGCTATACGCACACACCCAAGACACCCAAACCCGGTTCGTTTTATGTAGACAAACAAGGTGATTTTCAAATAAAGGGCTGATATTAAATTTTAAATATTAAAATTTGGTAATAAATTAAAAATCCCCTTGACAGGAAACGATCGTTTCCTATATATTATACTCATGACTATTGATGAAGCAGCCAAAAGAATAAAAAAATTTTATCTGCTCAACAGACGGATGCCGTCATACAAAGAGCTATGCATTGAGCTGGATCTCTCCTCCAAAAAAAACAGTTTCAAATGGGCAAAAAAACTTATAGAGACGGGCCTGCTTGGGAAAGACAAACAGGGTAAACTCTTTCCCAAGTCCCTGTTCGCGATTCCCGATTTCGGCATCATCAAGGCGGGATATGCTGCGCCGGCGCACCAGACAGAAAATAATAGCCTGGATTTATATAAATTTATACTCGATCTTCCGAATGGAGTTTTCTCTTTAACTATACACGGAGACTCAATGATCGACGCGTCGATCCGGGAAGGAGACATCGCTCTTATTGATCCGAACAAACAGCCTCTCCACGGAGATATCGTCGCCGCTTTGGTGGATGGCGAGTGTACTCTCAAATATTTTTACAAAGATCACCGGGGCGTACGCCTTGTACCCGGCAATCCCGAATATCCCATTATCTATCCGCAAAACGAACTCGTCGTACAGGGAGTATTAATCCATTTAATAAGGAAGTTCAGATGAGGATATTATGTGCTTCTTTTTGAAATTTAAAAATATTAATTTAATATGTTAAATCAAAACTCAAAAACCATAGGAACAAGCGTCTTAACCATAAAAGGCAAAATGGATCTTTAAGCCTTGATCTAGGTTTTGATCTTTGAGATTTGATTTTTGATCTAATTTAGCTTGACACGCCTGTTCGTCATCTCGCTCATACTAAATGATGTAAATTAATTTTCTTAGATAAGCTCTGAAGGGGAGGTATGTTAGAAAAAATACATGAAAAAATTGATGTCATTACTATTTACAAGAAATATCCGGCACGGGTCATTCCATATAAAATCAGATGGAACGGTAGAGATCATATTATTACGAAAATCGGGTATCATCACAAAATTCGTAAAGGCCATACGTTCTTTCATATCTTTTCTGTCTGCTCCGATACCTTAGCGTTCCGCCTTCGCTTTGACACAGAAACTATGTACTGGACGCTGGAGGAAGTATCAGATGGATTTACCGATTAGCAAAAATAAACCCCAAATTATGCATATTGATCTCGATTCTTGCTTCGCAACAATCGAACAACAGGCAAATCCACTCCTCCGGGGGAAGCCCATCGTTGTCGCCGCACACAATGCTCCCAATGGATGCATTCTGGCATCGTCTATTGAGGCTAAAAGGATGGGAATAAAAACCGGAATGAGAATTAAAGAGTCGCGCTTAATCTATCCCTATATAATAATCCGCACGCCTGACCCGGCAAAGTATCGTGACGTTCATGTCAAATTCAAAAAAATTTTTTCGGATTATTCAAACAAGGTTATTCCTAAGTCAATTGATGAAGCGATAATAGATCTACATGATATAGAACGACTTAACCTTGACTTGGTTAAAATCGGCCGGGAAATAAAACAGCGAATGAAGACGGAAATAGGAGAATGGATAAGCTGCAGTATAGGAATCTCTACAAATCGATTTCTCGCTAAGCTTGCCGCAACTATCCATAAGCCGGACGGCCTCGATGTTATAACACACAAAAATCTGGTTGATATCTACAGCAGGATAGAACTTCTGGACCTACACGGAATCAATGTGCGGTACCAGGCGAGACTCAACGCATACGGAATATTCACGCCGATGGATTTCCTGCGGGCAGCCTGTGAAACTCTCGAAAAAAAAGTTTTCTTAAGCATCTGCGGCCGGCAGTGGTATGAAAGAATACGTGGATACGAGACTGATGACATCGAATTCAAGACCAAAAGCATCGGTCAACAATACGCGCTAAAAAAGCCGACGGCAAATCCTGCGGAACTCGGCCCCATGATGATGAAACTATGTGAAAAAATGGGAAGAAGACTGCGTCACAAAGGCTATACCGCGCATGGCATCCACGTGAGAATTAATTATAAAGACGGGACGACTTGGCATAGAGGTCGCATGACGAATAGTGAGCTGTACACTACAATGGAACTATATAAAGTGGCGCTTCTTATTTTTAACCAGCAACCGGAAATTAAGCAAGCCACACTTCTTGCAGTAAGCTGTTACAAGCTGGAAGCAAACGTAAAATCCCAAATGTCTTTATTTGACGCTGATCACACAAAACATAGAAAAATGTCTGATGCTATGGATGAGATAAATGACCGCTGGGGAGAATTTACCGTAACACCAGGCCTAATGCTCGGGACAGAGAATATTATTCCTGACAGCATTGCCTTCGGTCGCGTTAAAGAACTTGAAAACTTAGAATAATTTTTCCACAAATGCACGAACCTGGTTTGTTTTATATTGACAAACAAGGACAGAGTGCGTAATACTAAATTATCGCTTAGTATGCCATATAGAAAAATTCCACTTGTAAAAAATGAAATTTATCATATCTTCAACCGAAGCATTGCAAGACAGCCTATTTTTAAAACACAAATAGATCACAAACGAATTCTTGAGATTATAAACTTTTATAGACATGATACCAGACCCCTACGATTTTCACATTTTAAAAGGTTACCAATTGACCAAAAAAAAGATATCTTAGAGGAATATGCAAAGAATCAAAAATATCTCGTAGAAATATATGCATACTGCGTAATGCCAAATCATTTCCACTTCTTATTAAAAGCAACTCAAGACTCCGGAATTTCAATTTTCATGAGAAACCTGCAACATAGTTATTCTAATTATTTTAATATAAAAAACAACAGGACAGGATCATTATTTCAGTCCATGTTTAAAGCAATCAGAATAGAAACTGACGAGCAGCTTTTCCATGTTTCAAGATATATTCATTTAAATCCGGCAACTTCATTTATCATACCTATTGAAGCTCTTGAAACATATCAATGGTCTTCATTTAAAGATTTTATAAACAAAGCAACTGAAAGCATGATCAATAAGCAGTATATTTATGAGAATTTTAAAAGCGTAGGAGAATACAAAAAGTTTGTGTATGATCAAGCTGATTATCAGCGCGAGTTAGATAAAATAAAGCACCTTATCTTCAAATAACCTTGTTTGTCTACCTAAATCAAACCGGGTTCAGTTAACATATTAACATCGCAATACAACGAGACCTCTTGACCTTGCCCGCTGAATTATTTTATATTTAAATAAGAATGAAAAAAGAAACAATACTCTGGCAAATAATTGTAGTTATCCTCGGTCTACTCCTGATATTGACTCTAAACTATTATCTGCAGGAAAATAACAAAATAAAAGCCCTCTCGGAAACGGCAAAATGCATATCCGATATGAAAAACGCGTTTCCCGATGGAAGCAGATCCGATGTATGCGAAGACATCCTGAACTTCAAAAATAAATCCCTCTAAACCAGATCTTAATCAACTCACTCGCCACAAAGACTTACTCAGATCTACTTTATCGCCCTCAAAAAAAACACCCTCTTCCTCTAGCATTTTTTTCTTGGAGCTTATACCGTCACCGGCCGAATACCCGGTAAGCTTTCCGTCGGACGCGACTACCCTGTGACACGGAGTATTCGGAATATCGGGATTATTCCTCATACACATCCCGACAGCGCGGGCCGCCCGCGGACTTCCGGCGAGCACCGCGATCTGCCCGTAAGTTGCAACCTTACCCCTGGGAATTTTTCTAACCTCTTCATACACTCTAAATCCAAACTTTCTCATACTTCCCCTTAATACTTAATACTTAATACTATCTTAAAACCATCCCTTTTTCCCCTGCAATTCTTCCTTCCTGAATTCCTCCAAAAGCTCTTTTTGTTTCTTATTCAGTTTTTTCGGAACACTGACTTTGATTCTCACATAATGATTCCCGCGCCCACTGCCGCGAAGATGCGGCATGCCCCGGCCGTTAAGGCGTATCAATATTCCGGGCTGTGTCCCCTCCGGAATTTTTATTTTTAGAGGACCGTCAATCGTCTCAACTTCAACCTCATCTCCCAGCGCGGCCTGAGCGATCGAAACTTCTTTCTCTGAAATGATCTCCGACCCTTCTCTTTCAAATCTCGGATCGGACGCTACATCGAGCACTATATCATATTTCTCAAATCTGATTCTCGAACCGCTGTCAACGCCAGCCGGTATTTTTATTTTCTGCTTCTCTCCGTTTACTACCACTTCTTTTTCAGTGCCTTTCGCCGCTTCCATAAAAGTAATTCTGGCCGAATAAACAGGCCTTCTCTGCCGGCCGCCAAACGGACTGCCGCCGCCGAAAAATTGCTCAAAAATCTCAAAAGGATCGGAATAGCCTCCGAAATTAAAATCAAAACCGCCTCCATTATTGGAATAAGTGTAATTAAAAGGCCCGTATTGTCCGCCCTGACCTCCATAAGGATTTTGTCCCGCGCCCTGTTCATACGCCGAATGTCCGACCTGATCATACATCTTCCTTTTTTCATCATTCGCCAATACTTCGTAAGCTTTAGTTACCTCTTTGAACTTCGCCTCAGCATCCTTGGATTTATTTCTATCAGGATGATATTCCAAAGCAAGCTTACGGTAAGCCTTCTTGATCTCATCAAGACTCGCTGTTTTATTGACCCCCAATATTGAATAATAATCTCCGCTCGCCATATTACTACCTGTTATTTACCAAAAAAGCGCCTTACTGCGCTCAATTATTTCAAATTTCTAATTTATAATTTGAAATTAATTTTCAATGTTTTAAATTTTAAATTTTAAACATTTATGTTTGATTGAAAATTGAAAATTGAAAATTTCAAATTGAAAACTATTCTACCACTTCTCCCTCAACCGGCTCATCTTTGTCTTTTTTCTTTTTATCTTCTTTTTTCTCGCCCTCAGCATTCTCAGCCTGACCCTCGGCGCCTTGATCCTGAGCCTGATCTCCGGTTGCGCCGGCTGCACTGTACATGCTCTGACCAATCTTTTGCAGATGATCCGAAAGTTCCTGAGTTTTTGCCTTAATATCTTCTTTGGAACCGCTATCGAGTATATCTTTTAGCGCCTTTACCTTTTCCTCAACTTCTTTCCTCAGATCCTCGCTGATCTTGTCTTTATCTTCACGTAATGCCTTCTCTGCTGTAAATATCAAAGCATCTGCCTGATTCCTGACTTCAACTTTTTCTTTCTTTTCTTCATCTTCTTTCGCGTGCAATTCAGCCTCTTTGGTCATTTTCTCAACTTCTTCTTTCGATAAACCTGTCGATCCGGTTATTTTGATGCTTTGCGCTTTGCCTGTTGCCTTATCTTTCGCGGTAACATTCAGAAGTCCGTTCGCGTCAATATCAAAAGTAACCTCAATCTGCGGTACGCCTCTCGGCGCCGGCGGAATTCCGTCCAAAATAAATCTCCCCAGTGATTTATTATCGTTCGCCATCGGCCGCTCTCCCTGTAAAATATTTATTTCTACCTGCGTCTGATTATCGCCTGCTGTAGAAAATACCTGCGATTTTGAAGTAGGAATAGTTGTATTTCTTGTAATAAGCGGCGTAGATACTGCCCCCATCGTCTCAATACCCAGAGTCAGTGGCGTAACGTCAAGAAGCAATACGTCCTTAACTTCTCCGCCGAGAACTCCGGCCTGCACGGCCGCGCCGACTGCG
Source organism: uncultured Gammaproteobacteria bacterium (assembly GCA_964564035.1). Taxonomy (GTDB): domain Bacteria; phylum Patescibacteriota; class Microgenomatia; order Levybacterales; family UBA12049; genus JAHIGH01. The sequence goes on from CAZLZN010000001.1 coordinate 28,155, forward strand.
ACTACTTCATCCGGATTGACCGATCTATTGGCTTCTTTCCCGAAAAACCGCGTTACAACCTCAACCACTTTAGGCATCCTCGTCATACCTCCGACCAAAATTACTTCGTTTATATCTTTCTCAGTCATTCCGGCATCTTTTAGAGCCTTCTTGACCGGCTCAAGCGTTTTTTCAACTAATTCACCGACAACCATCTCAAGCTTTGATCGTGTCAAAGTCATTGTCAGATGCAGCGGTCCGTCTTTGCCTTGAGTTATAAACGGCTGATTTATTTGCGCTTCCTGACTGCTGGACAGCTCTATCTTTGCCTTCTCCGCCGACTCTTTCAGCCTCTGAAGGGCTTGCGAATCTTTGCGTAGATCAATACTGTTTTCTTTCTGGAACTCCTCGGCTATATATTCTATTATTTTCTGATCAAAATCGTCTCCACCGAGATGCGTATCGCCATTCGTGGATTTGACGTGGTATACGCCTTCTCCAAGCTCAAGAATTGAGATATCAAAGGTTCCGCCTCCCAAATCATAAACCGCAATCGTGTGTGTATTTTTCTTATCGAGCCCGTATGCCAAAGCTGCAGCTGTCGGTTCATTAATAATACGAAGTACCTCAAGTCCGGCTATCTCACCGGCCTGTTTGGTAGCCTGTCTCTGACTGTCATCAAAATACGCCGGAACCGTAATGACCGCCTGTGTTACTTTACTTCCCAAATACGCTTCGGCATCTGCCTTAATTTTCTGAAGAATCATCGCGGAAACTTCCTGCGGAGTAAATGTTTTACCCTCAACCTCAACGACTGCCATATCATCACGACCTGCCTTGACTGTATATGGAAGCCATTTTGTATCAAACTGGACAGACTTATCATGGAACTTCTTTCCCATGAGTCTCTTAATTGAAAAGATTGTCCTCTTTGGCTTAAGCACCATTTGCCTCTTCGCGACGTCTCCGACCACGTGCGAGATTGGATCGACTACAGACGGTATAACATTGCGTCCTTCTGCGGAATGGATCACTTTTGGCGATCCGCCCTCCATTACAGCGACACACGAATTTGTTGTTCCTAAATCAATTCCTATTATTTTTCCCATAATTTCCTTTCGTTAATAAACTACTTGTCAAAATTTATACCTCCCCAAGCTTTCTGATTCGAACTTATCATCAGTGTTCTGCTCTGCAGAACTTCTTCAGCGCTCTGCTCTGCAGAAATTACAATATCTTATTCTTCAGTGTCCTGCTTTGCTGAACCTACTATCACCTGTGCAGGTCTCAAAACCTTATCATTTATTATATACCCGGTTCTCAAAACTTCAAGCACTTTGTTTTCTTCTCCTTCCGCAACTTTTATACATTCCATCAGATTTGGATCAAACTCTTTACCCTGCGCTTCGATCTGAGTTACCCCTTCGGCTTTCAGTGCGTCCAGAAACTGATCAATGCTTACTTTCAAACCTTCATTGTTTATGTGCTGATTTGCCAGTAATAGTGTATCCAAAACAGGCAATAATCGCAATAGCAATTCTCTGTTTGCCGACCTTATTAAATTTAACCTTTCATCTGCCGTCCGTTTCTGTAAATTTTGATAATCGGCAAGCGCCCTCTTATACTTACTCTCATTTTCCTCAACCTGAGCTTTCAATTTTTCCAGTTCCTGTTCATCCTCAGGTTTCTTCAGCTCTTTTTCTTCTACATCTTCCTTTTTATTTTTATTATCATCACTCTTCATCTTTAATTTTTGATCTTTGATCTTTGATTTTATCTCTACCAGCCCGATGCGCTCGACTCAATCAAATTCCCAAAATACCTGACTGTCGGTATAATAGATGTATATCTGAGCCTGACCGGACCTACCACTCCAATTTTACCCGTAATATTCCTTGGTGTCTTAAAATCTGTAAATATAAATCCATAAGGCCCATGCAGACTGTCTCCCAACTCATCCTCGATCAACACATGAATATCCTCAGACTCATTATTGGTATGAGCAAATATCCCTCTGATCAGATCATATTCATCAATAGCAGTCAGCAAATTTTTAGTAACGTCTATATCGTAAAACTCCGGCATATCCAAAATATTTGCGTACCCCGAGCAGTACAGGTTCTCATTGTCTATAGTCGCGATTGCCAAAGTGTTGGTTTTCTCCGCAAGAGATTTTGTAACTTCCTTCAAAAACCTCTGCATCTTATCTCTATAGTCCCAAACTTTCTCCTTTAGCGCGACCTCTTCGACGATCGACAGCTCTTTTTCCTTCATCAACTCCCTGACATAAAACTTAATTCCTTTAGAAGTAGGTATGCGCCCGGCCGAAGAATGCGGCTTTTTCAGATATCCCTGCTCAGAGAGCTGCACCATCTCATTTCGTATCGTAGCAGGAGATGCGCTTATGTTCCTCTTCTTCTCAATCGTCTCGGAACCGACCGGCTCCGCTGTCTCAATATATTCCTCGACAATACTCTTGAGTATTTCAATTTGCCTTTGCGTTAAGTTATGCATATTACTAATTTAGCAATAATATAACATGAGTGCCAATTCATGTCAAGAGATAAAAATCCCGCAACTTAACGCTCGGGAAATCATATACTGCGCTTTGTAGGGAGTGACCTGCCTTGCAGCCGTGTCTGCCTGCAGGCAGGAAATCCCGTCCGATACGAAAAACCTCTTCGCTCTCATCCTACAGCTTATGGTACGACTACGCTCGCTATCCTGAGCATGCCGAAGGACGCTCGAATTTTTCCGCGAAGGGGGATAACATTCAGTATTAATTATCATTATTCTGTATAATAACTGTATGAATGGGCTATTCATTTATACAATACGTGTTTATCAAAAACTTTTCTCCCCCCTCCTGAGTTCTGCCGGGATCCAGTGTATATACAAAAAATCTTGCTCCGATTACTGTGTGGATCAGCTTAAAAAACACAATTTCATAAAAGCCTTGATTCTATGCGCTCTCAGGATCCTAAGCTGTAATCCTGTAAACTCTTATCTGAAAAATAAAAAATTACGCCGTACTCAATAAATCCGCCTTTCATTGCGATAGTATTTAAAATATAATAAAAACAACACACCTATGCCTGCATTTATACCATTTAAATCTTTCAATAAAAAAAATTTTATACTCAACTTTCTTTTCGGCATTATATTCCTGATAGCCTCGGCCGCAACAATCATTTTTTTCCCGCCCGGCCATAATTTTAATCTATATGGCATAAACATAGCGGCCACTTCTGTTTTTTATACCTTATTATTCTTAACTGTTTATTTCCTGGTAAATTCGTTCCTCCCCAACAAAAAACACGGTATACTGATCGCATTATTTACTGTCATTTACCTGATTTTCCGCCAATACAACCTGCGCAATCCATTATTTCTCCTTCTATTACTTGCACTTTTTCTGACCTTCGAATTCCTCTTCTCAGGCTCTCGGACAAAATCACGCGGGGTAAAAAGCCTGGACAGCGGCTCCGATAATAATTAATTACATTGTCAAGCTTGTACAAACAATAACGCTCTGATACAATTTTTTTATCAAATGAATAAATTCTACATAACAAATGCGATCCCCTATGTTAACGCCCGACCCCATATTGGTCACGCGCTGGAATTTATTCAATCAGATGTTTACGCGCGCTTTCACCGTCTGCTTGGCCGCGATGTAATGCTTTTATGCGGCTCCGACGAAAACTCCCTCAAGAACGTCCAAGCTTCGGAAAAACTTGACCTCCCCATCCAGGAATTCGTGGATCGTTATAGCAAATACTTTGAAGAATTAGCCGGCAAACTGCATGTTAAATTTGACGTTTTCCAAAAAGGCTCAAATCCGCTCCACCACAAATCATCGCAAAAATTATGGGAATTATGCCGGGAGAAAGATGATATTTATAAAAAAAAATATACCGGCCTCTACTGCGTAGGCTGTGAAATGTTTTATACGCGCGATGAGCTAAACGAAAACGGCGAATGCTTTGAGCACCCGGGCACCAAGCTGGAAGAGATAGAGGAAGAAAACTATTTTTTCAAATTAAGTAAATACCAAAAAGAACTAAAAATATTGATCGAAAACGACACTCTAAAAATCACGCCTCTATACCGCAAAAATGAGATACTTGCCTTTATAGATAGCGGCCTCGAAGACATAAGTATTTCCAGATCAAATCAGCGTGCCAAAAACTGGGGCGTATCAGTCCCGGGTGACAACAGTCAAAAAATGTATGTTTGGTTTGATGCCCTGAATATTTACCAAAGTGGAATCGGGTTTGGAGATGACGACCAAAAATACCGCAAGTGGTGGCCTGCGGACTTGCACGTGATCGGCAAAGGAATTATACGTTTTCATGCCGTATACTGGCCGGCTTTTCTGATCTCGGCAGGATTGCCTTTGCCGAAACAGCTTTTTGTCCACGAATATATCACTCTCAATGGACAGAAAATCTCAAAAACTCTCGGCAACATCATTGACCCGAACGACATTATTGATAAGTATGGAAGCGATGCTCTCCGATACTATCTCCTGGCCAAAATATCGCCATTTCAGGATGGTGATTTTTCAGACATTAAATTTACACAAGCCTACAATGCGGATCTCGCGAATGGTCTGGGCAATCTCATCGCGCGCGTTGCCAAAATCTGCGAAACAATCGAGTATCAGCAAATGGGAACCGCAAGCCGCGCGACCGAACACATTATTCAGGACAGCGAATATATGAAAACAATTGAAGAATTCAAATTCAATGAAGCTCTAAACTTTATCTGGAAAAAAATATCGGCACTCGATGTATATATAAATCAGGAAAAGCCTTGGACCTTGATCAAAACCAACAGTCAAAAACTCCAATCGATATTGGCTCACTGCGTAGACCAGATCCAGGAAATTGGACTCCTGCTGGATCCTTTTATGCCCGAAACATCTGCCAAAATTCTTGAGCAATTCAAAGGCCCCCAAATAAAATCAGACAAATCTCTATTCCCCAGAATTTAAACTACATCATATTCTAGGTTAGCTAAAACCTAACACCTAAGCCCTAATCACTATGCGTTAACTCCGAAAAAACAACCGTTCTATGCGAATAATTTTCAGTATTTTCATTCCATTCACCCCTGCATGTAATTAAATTAAGACGCGGCACATCAGACGCCCCGAATACCTCCTCAATCGGAAAATCATCATAAGGAAAATCTTGAATATTTGTAACCAGAAACACAAACTCCTGACCCCTTTCATCCTCGATAACAATCTCATCGCCTTTTTCAAGCTTTGATAAATCCCAAAAAACAGCAGGTGACCCGTCCTCTCTATCATAATGCCCGGCAAGCACCGCGTTACCTTTGGTACCCGGTTTAAATCCCGGACCAAACCACGATGTATTTCCTGCGTCTTTCGGCACATCCATTCTACCCTCACTGTCTACTCCTACGCGCTCAACTTGCGTATCTACATTTATAGTAGGTATGCGGACTTTGACAGGCGTAGAGGGCTCGTTCTCGACAGCCTGTTTACTAGAACTAATAATAGGACTTATCTCGTTTTTGGTATTAGATTTATCTCTCTGAGATTGTGCCTGTAAAAAATTAAAATTATTTACCAGTGCAACACTTATAAATACCAACCCGATTAGTCCTATTATTAAAGCTATTCTCATATACATGATGCTGCCTTTACTGCGCTCTTCCTGTCGCCGGTGCGCTATCCGGCATGGTTACCGATGGCGAAGTAGCTGGCGATACGGTAGGTGTAGTAGTTGGCCTTTGCGTTGGGCTTTGAGCCAATACTACGGTAGCCGCCGCTAGAATTGAAAAAGCTATTACTCCTGTTGATAATGCTGCTCTTCTTATCATAATTATTTATCACCTCCTTTATTATTTACTGATCTTCAATGATTAAAATACTAACTTCTCAGGGTTTAAATCCAATAAGAATAATTTAATAACTAAGTAAGAAGAGCGAATTTCACCACAGCATCACCCAAAACTCCTGCATGACCAAAATTTGCATAGCCTGAAAAAATAAGAATACGCAAAATTGGATTCTTGTAAATCTCAGGCTTTTTGTCAAAAAACCGGCTCCGATCAACGCCATAAACGGCATGAATACAACCAGTATCCGTCCGCCCTCACCTCTTATCGAACCGGAAAAATTAACAATAATTAGCATCATTAAAAAAGCAATAAAAACAAAATCTAATTTCCTGATATTTTTTAAAAAATTTCTGCCAAAAACATTCAGGCAGAAAAATTTTGTTTCCCGAATGAATTTATAAAAAAATACCATACTCAATGGAATTCCCGCGAATATAAAAAAATCAACCGCGTTATACCAGAGCCACAAACTGTAAGATCTTGAATTAACATGTGTTACTGTCGTCATAATTATTCGCGTCATTTCATAAAAATTAAAATTAAAAAACACCAATAATAAAATTGGCAAAAGCAAAAATCCACCCGCAAATACGGAAGAATCAATAAGCAATCTCATCGGCTTCAATTTTAATCCCAAAAAATTCAGCAAATAAAATATCATGAATAAAACACCGATCGTAAGAAGTGATAAATTAAAAAATACACCAACAAAAAGAGTTAAGCCCGACAAAAATAAATAATATTTTTTATTTTCTTTTATACCTTTATAAAAAAACAAAAATGAAGTAATAGAAAAAATCGGCAAAAATGAATCGTTAATTGGAATAAAAAGCACGGCGCTTGGGATAAAAATATATATAAAAATTGTTCTCAAAGCGATCTTTACCCCGTATAATGCGCTAGCCGCAAAATATAGAGGAACGACTGTGAAAGACGCTAGCATAGGTATAAAAAAAGCAGAAAAAACAGCTCCCGCTTTTTGAGCAGCTTCGAGTGTAACCCAAATAAGCCTTACGTCCGGACGGCTGGGAGATAGTTTATCCACATAATCGATAAACGCCGGAAACATCGAAGCGAATAAATTATTAAAATAAAAAAACAATATAGCCCCCGGCGGATGAGACGCCGCGTGATAAACAAAGCTAAGAACATTTTCGTTGTATGTGCTTACAAATTCATAAACGTTTTTTATATTCAGTGACGCGGTAAAATACCCGTTCAATTCCGGATTAATAATCCTGTGGATCAACACACCTATTCCGGCTCTGCTGAAGTACAAAACTCCCATCTGAAACATATAAGAAATTAGTGCGGCGCAAATTAAAAAAACATAAATATGTTTGACGGCAAATTTCTGATGCCGCTCAACAAATAAATACATTCCGAAAATAATAATAGTCACTAAAAGCGGCGCCCATAATTTATTTAATGTATTTACAAATAAATAATCCCATTGCCATTCCGGCGGATATGGCGCCGGCCCCCTCAAAAGCGGAAATATATCCCAAGAGACTGATGCAAAAAACCCCGCCGTCACGACGCTTACCAAAACCAAAAATCTATTTTTAAACCCCTCTGACATTTAAAACAATTATACAAATATTATTGCTATAATGTAATCATGATCGATGCCCATTGTCATTTGAATTTCAGTGCTTTCGAAAAAGATTTTGATGAAGTAATCAAAAACGCACAAAAAGAAGGCGTACATACTATTATTAATGCAGGAACGCAAATAAGCTCTTCGAAATGGGCCGTCGAACTGGCCGGCAAATTCCCGAACCTCTATGCTGTTATCGCAGTGCATCCTCATCACGCTGACAAACTTGATTCAAATGACAACACAAAATGGAGCGAAGAACTTGAAGCTTTAGGCAAACACCCCAAAGTAGTTGGAATAGGCGAATTTGGACTGGACTATTACAATTACAAATCAAACGGAATTGTTGACCCCGAGCTCCAAAAAAAAGTATTTTTAACTCAACTGGAAATAGCACATGCTTTGAAACTGCCGCTCCAGATCCACACCAGAGACGACCGGGCACGTACAGAACTTGTTAAATTACTGAAAAATAATAAAAGCCTGCTTCTAGATCCGCCCGGGATGTTCCATTGCTTTGCCGGCAGTATGGAATCAATGAATTCGGTTTTAGATCTTGGATTTTATTTGGGCTTTGATGGAAATATCACATACGGCGGTACGCCGCCGGGTGAACCGCTGCCTCTTGCGGATTTAGTAAAATCTGCTCCTCTTGAGCGGATCATGATCGAAACGGACAGCCCGTATCTGACGCCCATGCCGTTGCGCGGCAGGAGAAATGAGCCGAAATATGCTATAATTACTGGCAAGTTCATCTCAAAAATCAAAAATATTTCATTCGAAGAAGTGGAACACCAGACAGAACAAAACGTATATACCGTTTTCAAAAAAATATCCCGGTCAATATGACAGACTTTTTTTCCAAAATATTCGCGCGCTATCCCGTCAAATCCCGCAGGATTTTAGAAATTTTCCCGGGATTTGTAGTCTGGACATTGATCACTCTTCCGGTTTGGGGATCTTTCCTGATACCTACAGTTGTCGCGTATTTCATTTTGTTTTTTGATATATTTTTCTTCTACAAATCTTTTGCCCTGGCCGTTACATCAACAATCGCATCAAAAAAAATCAGAGAGACTGAAAAAAAAGACTGGTATGAAATTGCCAAAAAGCTACCCAATTACAGACCTGTCGATCACGTGCTTGTTATTACAAATTACCAGGAAAAAACAGAAAAGCTCCGTCTCACACTTGAAGCATTAGCAAATCAATCCTACCCGTCATCAAATCTGCACGTCGTACTTGCTATGGAAGAGCGTGAAAAAGAAGCAAAAGAAAGAGCGCGAATTCTCATCAAAGAATTCAAACATGTCTTCGGAAATATTTTTGCCACATTCCACCCGGATTTGCCGAATGAAGTAAAAGGGAAATCTTCCAATGAATCATACGCCGGCAAAGAGGCTTACAAAATTTTATTTGAAAAAGGCAAATTAAATATAGATTTCGCGACAGCATCCTCAGTAGACGCTGACAGTATTTTCCACAAAGAATTCTTCGCTCATCTTACATACAAATTCCTTACCGATCCGGCCCCGTACAACAAATTCTGGCAATCCGCGACAGTTTACCACAACAATATCTGGAAAGTTCCGGCTCCGACCAGAATTATTTCATTTTTCGGCAGTCTTTGGAGAACAGGCCTCCTGGTCCAGGGAGACAGGCTTATTACAAACGCCACATATACTCTGTCATTCAAAATGCTCAAAAAAATCGGCTTCTGGGATGTCGATGTGATACCCGAAGACTATAGAGTTTTCTTCAAAGCCTTTTATGCTCTAAAAGGTCAAGTGTGGGTAGAACCGGTATTTTTAAAAACATCGATGGACGCGCCCCATTCAATCGGCTATGTTAATAGCCTCAAAAACAAATACAATCAGGAACGCAGATGGGCATGGGGTGTGTCAGATGATCCGCTGTTTATTGAATGGTGGCTCACTGTTCCGGGAGTTCCTTTCTTCCGCAAAACTTTCCTGCTATACCACGTACTGCTTGATCATATCCTATGGCCTACAAATTGGTTTATTGTTACAATTGCCGCCAACGTCATGGCCGTTCTGAATCCGGTTTATTCCCGCACCTCTCTTGGATACTATCTTCCGCAACTTGCAGGCATACTTTTAAACACCTGTCTAATTGCTTTAATTGTGATGATGTATATAGACTACAAAAACCGCCCGGATCATGCCCGCATGTCTCTCAAAAGAAAACTGCTTTTCCCGTTCGAATTTATTTTAATGCCTCTGGTTGGTTTTTTCTTGTCTTCATTGCCGGCGCTCATTTCCCATACACAGCTGATGCTCGGCAAAAGAATGGAATACAAAGTAACGGAAAAAATCTGATTATTTTTTGTGGCGCTTAGTAAATTCTTTATATATTTCTTCAATACTTATTCCCAAAGTCGAAAGCATAACTAGGCTATGGAACCATAGATCAGCGGTTTCCGAAATTACCTCTTTTTTGTTTTTATTTTTTGCGGCAATAACCGCCTCAACCGCCTCTTCGCCTACTTTTTGAATGATCCTGTCATCTCCGGACTTAAAAAGCTCCGCGACATAAGAATTTTTAGGCATTCTCTTTTTTCTGTCCTCGATTATTTTATAAACTTCATCAATGTTCATGATTTTGTTTAATACTATTATATAACTGTTTTTTTGTCCGTTTTTACTTTGCTAAAAAAACAGCTTAGACTGCCGGTATGACACACATTTTTACCTATCAGTGTAACTTTTATCAAAAGCGTATCCAAATCGCAATCCCTTAATATTTGATTAACCTTCAGCATATTTCCCGACTCCTCCCCTTTCATCCATAATTTCTTACGTTTTCTGCTCCAAAAATGCACATATCCTGATTCCATAGTTTTGGTCAGCGCTCTATCATTCATATATCCAAGCATATATACCTGATTTGATTCAGAGTCTTGAATTATTGCCGGCACCAGCCCGCTATTTTTCTCAAAATTTATTAATTTATGTTCCATAATTCATATTTGTAATTTATAATTTGCATAAAAATTTAAAATTATAAATTGAAAATTGCCATTAAATCCTCATCTCTATTTTATTCTTTCTTAGATTATTCTTTACTTCTTTAATCCTAAGCTCTCCAAAATGAAAAAGTGATGCCGCTAGAGCGGCGTCCGCTTTGCCTGTTGTAAAAACATCCCGAAAATCCGAAAGACTCCCCGCACCACCTGACGCAATTACCGGCACATTCACACGGGATGAAACACTGGCAGTCAAGCCCAGGTCAAAACCTATTTTTGTACCGTCCCGATCCATACTTGTCAAAAGTATCTCTCCGGCGCCTAGTTTGACAGCATCCCGCGCCCATTTAACCGCGTCTTTTCCGGCAGAGATACGTCCGCCGTTTACAAACACATCCCACCCGGATCCGGCTTTTTTAGCATCAATCGCGAGTACAACACATTGATTTCCGAAAATATTTGCCAATTCCGATATGATCCTTGGATTTTTGACAGCAGCCGAATTCACCGCTATCTTATCCGCGCCGTTTTTCAATATACTTCTCGCGTCATTGACATTGTTTATCCCCCCTCCGACAGTAAACGGGATAAATATTTTTGCCGCAATTTGCTTTACAATATCCAGCATAATATCCCGCCGCTCATGTGTCGCGGTTATATCCAAAAAAGTAAGCTCATCTGCTCCTTCATTATTATATATCTCGGCAAGCCGCACAGGATCTCCCGCGTCTTTTATATTTACGAAATTAACCCCTTTGACAACCCTTCCGTCTTTTATATCCAGACATGAAATTATTCTTTTAGCTATCATAATCAACTTCTTATCATCTCTTTAATTGAAATCTTATTTTCATACAAAGCCTTACCGACTATTACGCCTTCGACTCCTATTGCATCTAACTTTTTTATAGCACTTATACTAGATATTCCGCCCGCTGCAATAATAGGCACATTTAAATTATCAATAAGTTTTTTAACCTCTTTATAATTCGGAACAGTCAGTGTGCCATCCCTCGTTACATCTGTATAAATAAAACGCATAACGCCGCTTTCCTCAAGCTCCCGCGCTTTCTTTAACGCGCCGGTATCTGCCTCTTCCTGCCATCCTTTAATAGCTAATTTTCCGTTTTTCGCATCAATCGATACTATTATATTGTCCCGATATTTAATTAAAAGTTTTTCAAAAATCGGCTTTTCTATAACCGCCATAGTGCCGATAATTATTCTTTCTATTCCAATTGCGATCAGCTTATCGGCTGTCTGAATATTATTGATACCGCCCCCGACTTGAATCGGAATTTTGACGGCGTTACGAATTTTTTTAATAACGTCAAAATTTTTAAGAGTGCTTTTTTCCGCTCCGTCTAAATCAACGATGTGTAAATATTTTGCGCCTTCACTTTCCCATCGCAGGGCAAACTCAACCGGATCATCGCTATACACTTTTACATCACTAAATCTACCCTGCGTAAGCCGCACGCATTTACCGTTTTGGATATCTATTGCCGGAAAAATTATCACAATAAATTCTCCTTTCGCTCGACTGCTATATCATAAAAATTATTCAACAATTTTAAACCCGTTTCTCCACTTTTTTCAGGATGAAACTGTACTCCATATATATTTTCATACGCGAAGGCACTGCAGAATTTTTTCCCATATCTCGTAACTCCGGCAACAACTGCATCGTCAGCCGGCGCGCAGTAATAACTATTCACAAAATAAAAGTGACTATTATTCTCTATATTTTTAAATAAATTCTGAATTCTGAATTCTGAATTCTGAATTCCGACTTTATTCCATCCAATTTGCGGCACTTTAAATTTTGTTCTAAATTTCTTTACGTTTCCCTTTATCAAATCCAGACATTCGGTTTCTCCCTCTTCGCTAAATGACATCATAATCTGCATTCCAAGACAGATACCGAGAATTGGAGTTCCGCTCATCACTTTCTCGATTATGACTTGGTCCATACCCGTAGACTTCAAATTTTTCATACCGGTACCCGCTGACCCTACGCCGGGCAATATCAGCGCTTCAGACTTTTGTAATTCTGAAATGCTGTCTGCAATCAAATAAGGTATCCTCAATTTTTTCAGCGCGTTTGCAACACTGGCCAAATTCCCAAGTCCGTAATCAATTATTGTTAATTTCATATAATTTAAATTATCATTTTTTCAATTGGCAACACTATTATCCCTGTCGCGCCGTACTTCTTTAACTTCTCGATCGTTTCCCAAAAAAACTCTTCTTTGACAACAGTTTGCACAGAAACCCAATCCCGATCGGCAAGCGTTGAAATAGTCGGAGACCTAAGGCCCGGCACTACTCTTTTTATTTTATCTATAGCATTTTTGGGCACATTCATCATGATATATTTATAATCCCGCGCGCTCAAAACAGCATTAAAACGCATCAATAACCCGTCAAGAATTTTTTTCCTGCCGTTTACAAAAGAATCTTTATTCGCGATCAAAACCGCCTCGGAATCGTAAACTTTCTCCAATATCCTCAGGTCATTAAGCGCCAAAGTGCTCCCCGTAGAAACCAGATCAACAATTGCGTCGGCGATTCCCAGGGCAGGAGTAATCTCCAGAGAACCGCTTATCGCAACTATCTCCACGTCAATTTTATTTTTCTTAAAAAAACTTTTTGCGGACACAGGATATGATGTCGCGATTCTTTTCTTATCCAAATCGATAATGCTTTTGTACTTGGACTCTTTCGGAACAGCGGCATACAGTGAGCAATAACCATAATTTAAATTAAAGATCTTTCTTACATCCGGCCGCTCTTCATTCAAAATGTTTTGTCCGACAATTCCCAGATCAACGGTTCCGGTCGCGACATAATTCGGAATATCATCGTCTCTGACATACAATATTTCAAGCGGAAAATTCCTGCACTTCGAAAATAATTTTTGCTTATAGCTTGTAAATTCGAGCCCTGATCTTCGCAAAAATTCAAGAGTCTCCTCCGTCAGTCTGCCGCTTTTTTGCACAGCTAATTTTAAATTTTTATTGTTTAAATTTGCCATAAAAAAACTCCCGTCCTTTACAACCAATATCTTTGGTTATAAGGAACGAGAGGTCAAACATTTCTCCCGCGGTCCCATCCTCATTCCCCGATTCCTGTATCTATATCGGGGCGCTCTATACCGACTCCGCATCTTGTGCGACATCGTCTACCCAATTTTACGGCTGGATTTCCGTGGAGTATTTCGCTCCCAACGCTCTCTTTATTTTTAATGAATAGAATTCCGGATCGTGACTCCGGTCAGACGTTTTATAATAAAATTATTATATAAATATAATGCATGCGTGTCAATTGCGAACTCATTTGCTTTCAGCTATTTCAAAAACTATAATAAATCAAACGATCTTAGCAATGAACAAAATAAATTTAAAATCAATAAAAACCGAATTATTATTTTTGGCAGGCATTATAATTGTTTTCATTTTATTACGCATCCCTTCCTTAATTGAGCCGCTCTGGTACGGCGATGAAGCAATCTACCAAGTCGTTGGCGATGCGCTCAATTCCGGCAGATCAATCTACTCTGAAATCTGGGACAACAAGCCTCCGCTTCTCTATTATATATATGCCCTAGCAAATAGCGACATGTTTACTGTAAAATTCCTATCGCTGATTTTCGGAACTTTGTCTATCATTCCTTTTTACTTTTTATCAAAAAAATTATTCGCAAACAAGCTGACATATTTAACTACCGGGATTTATTCATTATTTTTTGCCCTACCGCTTTTAGAAGGCAACATCGCTAATGCTGAAAACTTTATGCTCTTACCTGTCATAACTGCCGGATTCTTGATTTACACAACTGCTGTGACAAAAAAAACAAAAATAATAAATCTAAAATATTTTACAGCCGGACTTTTACTTGGCATAAGCTTCTTATTCAAAATAGTTGCAGTGTTTGATTTGATCGCATTTTTGTTTTTCCTGATATTTTTTATATATAAAAATCAAATCCTGAATAAAAATATATATCCAAAACTCAAAAAAATAATAAAATATACATTAATAATTAAATCCGGTTTTCTTTTACCTGTATTACTGGTGTCTGTTTTTTATATCATCAGCGGCAACTTTACAGCGTTTATCCAATCGGCATTTTTTGAAAATGTTGGTTACGTAGAGTACGCTAACGAATTGATAATCCCTCAAGGATTACTGATCTTGAAATTTTTAATCCTCATCATATCGCTGATTGTAATAATGCGCTTCAGTAAATCAATGTCTTCGCCCGTTTTATTTATATTCCTCTGGTTTATTTTTGCTCTCTGGAATTCTCTCTTCTCCGGACGAATATGGACTCATTATTTATTAACAGTCTTGCCTGCTTTTGCGCTCATTAACGGACTGCTTTTCAACAAGTCCAAACCGATCAGATTAGTTTCCCTTCTCGCTATTGCTGTTCTGATTTACTTTTCAAATACTCATTTTAAACTATCAGATAAAAGCATCATTGGCACTGCACAATATTACACAAACTTTATAAACTATACAGCAGGAGCATCATCTCTTGATGAATACAGAATGTCTTTCGACTCCGATGTGCCCCGGGATTACGCTGTTGCGAAATACCTGAAATCAAATACTGCCAAAACTGACAATATTTTTATCTGGGGCAACAACCCCCAAATATATCATCTCACAAACAAACTTCCGCCGGGCAGATATACTGTGGCATATCACATTATTCAAAATCCCGGTGCGATAAATGAAACAAAAAAAGTCTTGCAAAAATCGCGCCCGAAATATATCGTCCTACTCGATTCCGATCCGGAATATCCTTTTTCTTTAAATAATTACAGATATGTATATAATATAAAGGGAGCGCGTATTTATGAAAAATCTGATTAACAAAATAAAATTAGACAAAATTATCAAACTGGGAACATATCTTTCACTGAGTTTAATTTTTTTGCACTTGATAATAATTGCGGGTTTTTACGTGATCCTCCCGCCATATATACCCTTATACAACCAGATGTCCTGGGGCAATGATCAGATTGCGTCCAAAATGGAGATCTTTATACCTATTTTTATTACATCTGTTTTTTTTATAATGAATTTATTTATCGGATTAAAAATTTATGAAAAAATGCCGCTCCTTTCAAGAATACTTAGCATAACAGCATTGCTTCTGTGCATACTTTCAATTATATTTATAATACGGATAATTAGTCTCGCGCTATAATATGTCATTCTTACCCTCTTTAGTTTATATCCCGTTTATTGCGGCTTTTTTAGCAACAGTTATACTCACGCCTCTGTGTATCCGTCTTATTAAAAAAGCAGGACTTATTGACCACCCGAAGCTTCACATTCATCCGGCAATAATCCACAAAAAACCAACGCCGCGGGGAGGCAGTATTTCGATATTTCTTGGTGCCGCGATTGCCGGACTCCTTGTTCTCCCTATTAACAATATCACACTAAGTATTTATTTAGCGGCATTTATAGCGTTGGTAGTCGGCATTGTCGATGACTGGTTAAATGCCAAATCCAAAGACGTCCCCCCGTCGCTTAGATTTTTAGCCAACATTCTCACCGCTGTAATAGTTGTCGCGAGCGGTGTCAGTATAAAATTTATTACAAACCCCTTCGGTGGAATTTTGTATCTCGATATTATCAAAATACCGTTATTCATCCTCCCGTATAGTATTTTATTATCAGATCTTGTTTCGATCTTATGGCTTGTTTGGGTAATGAATATGCTTAACTGGAGCAAAGGGATCGATGGTCAAATGCCGGGCATCGTTGCAATCTCCGCGATCATAATCGGAATTTTAAGTCTTAGGTTTATTCCGTCCGGAGATTTAGCATATATCGATGTCAAGCTTTCATTCATAATCGCGGGGGCATCATTAGCATTTTTAATATATAATTTTTATCCCGCAAAAATATTTCCGGGTTATGGCGCTACTTCTCTTTATCTTCTGCTGGGTGTTGTTTCAATTTTATCGGGCGCTAAACTGGCAACTGCAATTTTAGTAATGGGCATCCCGACTGTTGATGCATTATTTACAATCGGCAGAAGAATTTATCAAAGACACCACCCCTTCAAAGGCGACAAAAAACATCTTCACCATATTCTTTTACAATTCGGTTTTTCTCAAAGACAAATTGCATTGTTTTATTGGATAATCTCTGTTATATTAGGTATAGTTTCTTTGACATTACAAAGCGCAAATAAACTATTTGCAATTATAATGTTAATAGTCATTACAATAGGTGCGTTATTTTATTTGCATCTCATTGCAAAAAATGAAACAGAGAAAACTCATTCGTGATTATCTAAGACTTCTTCGTCCGCGGCAGTGGACAAAAAACCTGGCTGTTTATGCGGCTATCCTTTTCACCGGTCAACTTTTCTATTATCCTCTTTTCGAAAAAGTTTCCTACGGCTTTCTGATTTTTTGCGCGATTTCTTCGGCAATCTATATAATTAACGATATTTTTGACATCCAAAAAGATAAACTTCATCCGTTTAAAAAATACCGCCCCCTGGCACATGGGGATATCTCCAAAAAATCCGCGATTATATTAGCAGTTACCCTCGCATCAATTTCGCTTATAGGCAGCTACCTTATCGCTCCGCCTTTTTTCCTGATTACCCTGAGTTATTTAATTCTGCAATTATCATATACAACTGTATTCAAGCATCTCATGATCCTGGACATTTTGGCACTCGCCGGAGGATACATACTCAGAGTATATGCCGGT
This sequence comes from uncultured Gammaproteobacteria bacterium, assembly GCA_964564035.1. GTDB lineage: Bacteria > Patescibacteriota > Microgenomatia > Levybacterales > UBA12049 > JAHIGH01. Next base: position 45,347 of record CAZLZN010000001.1, read on the forward strand.
GAAGTAGTAAGCGGCGCTCATATTTCTGCCTGGCTACTATTAACAACAATTTCACTCTCGCTATTCTTGGTTATAGGAAAAAGAAAATCCGAACTAACCCTTCTGCGATCTCATGTTGGCGCTCAAGTAGCCGCGACCCGAAAAACACTCTCTCATTATTCCGAAGACCTGCTAAGCGTATACGCGTCAATATTTGCTACATCAACGTTCATATCGTATGCGCTTTTTACATTTCTGGAAACCCCTCAGGGACCCCCGCTCGCGGGATTCCTGTTCCCGCACGCTTTCAGTATATTCATCCAAAAAAAATGGCTAATGCTGACAATCATTCCGGTCGTATATGGCCTAATGCGGTATTTACAAGATATTTACGAAAAACATGAAGGAGAAAGTCCTGAAAGAGTAATCTTCTCTGATAAACAGCTTTTATCAGCGCTTATAATCTGGGCAGTATTAGTGATAGTTATAATCTACTCCTGATTCCTATTGCCTTTAGATATATATTAATAGTACAATATCTTTAGTGTATGAAAAAGATCCTTATAACAGGCGGAACAGGTTTTCTAGGCGTACATCTTGCAAGAAAATTTTTAAAAGACAAGCACAAAGTCACCCTTTTTGATATGGCTGATCTGGACGCGCGTGATCTTTTTGGCAAAGTAACAGTCATAAAAGGAGATATTCGAAATAAATCAGCAGTCGACAAAGCCCTGAAGGGACAGGAGTATGTCGTGCACGCCGCCGCCGCTCTCCCTATCCAATTGACCCAAAAAAGTATCTACAGCGTAAATATTGACGGCACGCGCAATGTACTACAATCATGTCTGAAACACAAAATTAAAAAAGTAGTATTTATATCATCAACCGCCGTTTACGGTATTCCCAGAGACTTACCCGAAAAAGAAACCAGCCCGATTGACCCGATCGGTTATTACGGGGAATCAAAAATAGCCGGTGAAAATCTATGCAGAGAATTCGGTAAAAAAGGACTCAAAATAAATATAATTCGTCCGAAAACTTTCTTGGGAATTGAAAGACTGGGCGTATTTGAATTATGGTTTGAGGCAATTTATTCGGGCAAAAGAGTATATGTCTTGGGCAATGGCAATAACTTATATCAGCTCCTTGCAGTCACCGATGTCGTGAGCGCGATAGAAAAAGCACTATTCAGCAGGATTAGCGGCGAAACCTTCAATATAGGAGCAAAAGAATTCGGTTCATGGCGGGAAGACTTGGGCTATGTCATTTCTAAAACAGGTTCAAAATCACGTATCACCGGCTTGCCTACAATTCCTTCCCAACTAGCTTTGTCTGTACTTGAAAAACTAAATCTGTCCCCGATAGCCGCGTGGCATTACAAAACAATGCCCGTTGATTCTTATGTTTCTATCGAAAAAGCCGAAAAACTCCTCGATTGGCATCCCAAAAAATCAAACAAAGAGCTTTTCCTGGAAAGTTATTTATGGTATAAAAAAAACAGGGACAAAGTTATAAACCGCGTCGGCAACACACACCGGGTCGGTTGGAACTTCAAAATACTTAACCTGATTTCAAAATTAGGTTAATTTGGACCATTAATTTTTTTATTTACCTATGAACATCGGCTTCGATTTGGATAAAATATTTATTGATACACCTCCGCTTATACCCAAAAAAATAATTGAAAAACTATACAAAAAAAAAGATAATGGAATACTCTTATACAGAATACCAAGCAAAACAGAACAACTTTTTAGAATGCTGACTCACTGGGATATACTTCGCCAACCCTTGAAAGAAAACTTGGAATTTCTTCACAGTCTCCCAAAAGACAACAACAGATTTTACCTCATATCAAGCCGCTTCAAATTTCTCGAAAAAAAAACGCAAAACTTAATTAAAAAATACCGTTTCGAAAAAATATTCAGCGGTATGTATTTTAATTTCAAAAACGATCAGCCGCATCTTTTTAAAAACAAAATAATATCCGATCTCAAACTTGACCTGTACATTGACGACGACTTGTCTCTACTCGAATTTGTAGCAAAACACAATCCCAAAACCAAATTTTTCTGGCTCGACACAAATAAAGATAGAACAATTAAGGCGCAGAACATTAAAAACATCAAAAACTTAACCGAAATTATTCATTTAATCAAATAATATTATGACGACATATGATATTATCTCAGTATTTCAGTGGTGGCTCGTGATCCTTTTTATCGGTATAATTTATCTCCCTCTTGCCTCAGTGATATTTTCCCGCTTTTTTGATAAGGGCTATATATTCTCCAAGCTAATAGGAATAGCACTTGCTACATATACGGTATTTCTGTTCGGTATTCTCAAAATAATACCGTTCGGTCAAAATTCTTCAATCTTTATAACTCTACTGCTCGCCATAACTATATTCTTTTTATTACCCGCGAAATTCAATATTATTTCTTTCTTCAAAGAAAATTGGAAAATATTCCTGCTGGAAGAAATTATCTTTTTATCGGCTCTTTTCTTCTGGAGTTATATCCACGGCTTCAATCCCGACATTCATGGACTTGAAAAATACATGGACTACGGCTTTATAAATTCTATCCTGCGCTCGGATTATTTCCCGCCTCTGGACATGTGGTTTCCCCCTGAGCCTATTAATTATTATTATTTTGGCCACTTGATCACAGCATTTTTAACCAAAATATCATCCGTCCCGCCGGCTCTGACTTTCAACATCATGCTTTCAACCCTGTTTGCTTTTTGCTTAGCTCAAACTTTTTCAATCGGAGCAAACCTGTTTTATTTCTCACGCGAAAAAATCGACAGCAAAAAATTAAAAATTAAACTTTTTATCGCGGGTATGCTGACCGCTATGTTGACAACACTGGGAGGAAATCTGCACATTATTTATGCTTTTTTTGAGCCTTACAAAGTAGATGACCCGAAACCGGTCTGGGAGCTTGCTTTTAATCCTTTAAATTTTCCCAACTCCTATTGGTATCCAAACGCCACGCGCTATATCTACAATACTATTCATGAATTCCCCGCGTACTCCTGGGTCGTTGCCGACGTTCACGGCCATGTTTTGGATATTCCGTTTGTCCTGCTGCTCATTGCGCTGCTGCTGAGTATTTTCATAAAATCCGATCAAACAGACAACAAAAATAATACTACTACAAAATTCGGACTTTTATTACAAAACGCCAGAATAAAACAATTCACGAAGCTCTTTCTCCTTCATCCATTTTGGATTGTACTCTTAGGATTTATATTGGCTATCATGTATATGACTAATGCCTGGGATGGAGCGATATATCTGCTTTTAACGGCGCTGGTTATTTTGTATCTAATTTATGAGAAACAGAAAAAATTATCCATACCGGTTTTCCTGATACGCGCGGTTGTACCGGTCATACTTATCGCGTCATCTTTCCTGCTTTTTACACTTCCTTATAATTTATTTTTCAAACCCTTTGCGTCCGGTATTGGGATTTTATGCAGTCCTGAATTCCTGACGAAAATCGGTAAATTTGGTCCATTTTTATTCGAAAAAGATCATTGTCAGCATTCTTATCTCTGGGAGCTGTTGATGCTTTATGGATTCTTTTATTTTTTTGTAATACTATTTATAATCTACCTGAATTTTACCAAAAAAATCCGCCGGATAGATTCTTTCGTACTAATACTCATTGCGCTTTCGACCCTGCTCATTATTTTACCCGAATTTATTTATGTCAAAGATATATATCCGGGGCACTACCGCGCGAATACCATGTTCAAACTCGTCTTCCAAGCCTTCATCATGCTCTCAATATCAAGCGTTTATATTATTTCGGTACTTTCTCAAACGAAATATAAAATTCCTTTCTTATTCTCCTCGATCATTCTGATCGCGCTTGTTATGACTTATCCGTATCTCGCTATTCCTTCATATTACGGAGATTTCAAAAATTATAAAGGTCTAAATGGCACTACCTATCTGAATAATTTGTATCCGGACGACTACGCCGCGATACTATGGCTCAACGCGTACATTGATGGCCAGCCTGTTATTCTGGAAGCGCAAGGCGATTCATATACCGACTATGCCAGAGTTTCCGCGAACACCGGACTGCCGACAGTACTCGGATGGACCGTTCACGAATGGCTATGGCGCGGAGATTATAGCGTGCCTGCTCCGAGAATTACCGACGTAGCAACGCTTTATGAAACACAAGATCTCAAAAAAACACAAGAGCTTCTCGAAAAATATAAGGTCGAATATGTTTTTATCGGTAATTTGGAAAAAGAAAAATATCCGAATCTTTTTGAAGACAAATTCAGCTCGCTTGGCAAAATAGTATATCAGCGAAATAATACCAAGATCTACAAAGTTTTATAAACTGGGCTTTGGGGTTACAGTCGGAGCTGTTGAACAATTTCCCCGCTCTATCTCACACTTCACATACTCCCGAATATCCGAATAATCTCCGTTTCCCGCTTTCGGGATAAGTATCCACTGATTTCTGTACTCGGCGCCGGTCGGAGGATTGATGAGTAACCCTTCACGTTCGGAAGCATAGTCGCCTGTATCTATAATGGCACTGCGTATTTCCGACTTCTGGAATTTCTGAGCAAGTCTGACAAAATCATCATATTCTTCCTCCTTGATATCGGTAGCGATACTGTCCTTGATTACGTCAATTATATCCATGACATTAACCGGATTAAGCAGTAGATTTAATGAAAAAACCTTATCTTTTATAGCCGAAATTACCCGCTCTTGCCTTTTTGACCTCGCGAAATCCGACCCCTCGGGTCCGAGCGCATGCCTTGACCTCACATACTTCAGCGCTGTTTCCCCATCCATTTGCACAATGCCCTGATCAAAATGCAGATGCTCATACCGGCACGGAAATGATTCCGATTCTGTAGCGCTCCCGGTCGCGATCTGCGCGGAAAGAGACGCGATTATCGTCTCGTCAAAACCGCAGGATTCATCTTCTTTTCCGGTAATAGGATATGCATAATCATCAAAAGATCTTTCAACATTTACATCCAGACCCCCCATTTTATCAATTGCCTTAACAAACCCATCAAAATCAATTTTAACCGCGTAATCAATATCTTGTCCCAAAATTCTGGAAACCATTGCCTTGGCAAGCACTAACCCGCCGCCCTTATCTTTCTCTTCGCCATAAACATATGCTGTATTAATTTTCGCGGAAATCTCAGGCACCCACATATCACGCGGCAGAGAAACAAGAACAGCCTCCTGTTTTTTGGGGTCAATTGTCGCAAATATTATTGTATCTGTCAGATCAGGCCCTTCATGTACGCCTCCCCCCACACCCAAGAGCAATACATTGATTCTCTTTTCCTCAGCCTGCTTCAGTTCGATCTTATCATTTGTAACCACTTGGACACCGATAGTCAGATATTTCCACAACCTGACTCCCGCAACGGCTCCGATTATAATTATAAATATTACGAGTACCAGTAGTACTTTTTTCAAACTCTTGCTCTCTTTTTGGGTAGGCATAAAATTAAAATGAAGCTTCTTTTACTAGTGCTGCAAACTTGACCGGATCCAAACTGGCACCTCCGACCAAAACGCCGCTGATCGTATCTTTTTGAATATAACTCTGAATTATCTCCGAATTAACACTGCCGCCATAAACTACATCTTCAATAGCTGCATGTTTACTCTTTACTAATCCGGCTACTCTATGCGCGTTATCCGGCGTATCCGGATTACCTGTTCCGATAGCGCTCGGCGGCTCATATGCAACCAGTTTTACGCCATTTGGTATTTGCGTATTTTCGTCCTGAATACAGTATATCGGAGTCAGACCGTTCTTAAGTGCTTGCTCTGTTTTCTTGAAAATCAGATCATCACTTTCCCCCAAATTCCGCCGCCTTTCAGAATGTCCGATTATTACATAATCTCCGAACTCTTTAATTTGTCGGGCATTTATCTCGCCGGTATAAGCACCCGCTTCAAATGGAGAAATATCCTGCGCGCCAATCTTAAACGGAAGCTTTTTATCTTCGATCAATTTTTTAAGCGTGGAAAAGAGAGTAAACGGCGGACAAATTATAACTTCTTTTTCACTAACCTCGTCCGATTGCCCGATCTTATCTTTTAGGAGAAGCGCGTTGTTGATAAAGACCTCAATATTTGATTCCTCATCAAACCATCTGTTGGTTTCCTCAACTGTCATGTTTGATTTCCAGTTTGCGATGATAAACACCTTCTTCATGTGGTAAAATTTTATGTACTCTCTGTTCCATTATTATACTCTATGAAAGATATATTACTCAAGGAATTAAACCCCATGCAAAAAGAAGCAGTTACCCACACTGATGGCCCGACCATTATCCTGGCAGGTGCGGGAAGCGGCAAGACACGAGTTCTTACCTATAAAATCGCGTATTTACTCCTCGAAAAAAATATCCCCGCGGAATCAATTCTCGCAGTCACATTCACCAATAAAGCCGCGAACGAAATGAAAGAACGAATAAAAAAAACTATTCATTCATTTCCTGAATACAAAAAATATATTGGCAACCCGTGGATTTCGACTTTTCATTCGCTCTGCGCCAAAATACTGCGCCTGAACGGTCAATACATCGGATACTCTCCTAAATTCGCGATATACGACAGCCACGATCAGCTGGAAGTTGTAAAAACCGCCATGAATAAATTATTCATTTCTGTCAGAGACTTCAAACCTGCCTCCATTCATGCAGTTATTTCTCAAATAAAAAATGAACTTATCACGCCTGAAGAATATCCTTCTTTTGCTAGGGGCTATTTCCAGGAAGCTGTCGCCAAAATATATCCTCTATACCAGAAAATTCTGAAAGAAAGCGACGCACTCGATTTTGACGACTTGATCATGCAAACCATAAAGCTCTTCAAAGAAAACGAAGCTGTCTTAAACAAATATCAAACTATGTTTCAATATATTCTGATCGACGAATACCAGGACACAAACAGAGCGCAGTACTTGCTGACTCGTCTTTTAAGCGCCAAATATCAAAATATATGCGTTGTCGGTGATTTTAGCCAAAGCATATACAGTTGGCGAGGCGCTGATTACCGCAATCTGATCAAATTCAAAGATGATTTTAAAAATACCCGCACTTTCACACTTGAACAAAATTATAGATCCACCCAAACAATACTTGATTGTGCCTCGGCTGTCGTTTCCAAAAATACATCTCACCCCGTTCTCAAGCTTTGGACCGAGAATCCCGGAGGAGAAGAAATTGAAATTTATGAAGCCGACAACGAAGAAGATGAAGCGCTTTTTATAATACGCAAAATAATTGAATTAAACATCAAAAATCTGCACGAAGTCGCTGTTCTTTACCGCACAAATGCTCAGTCACGCGTCTTGGAAGAAGCACTTCTGCATCATTCCGTTCCCTACGTACTAGTAGGCGGTACGCGCTTTTATGAACGCCGTGAAATCAAAGATATACTTGCCTATCTCCGCCTTATAGAAAATCCCAAAGACGTGATATCATACCGCCGCGCGGAAAAACTCGGCAAAGGAAGGCTCGCTAAATTCCTGGAATTTCAATCAGCCGTCACACCTCAGTTAATAAATGCTCAGGGCGCGAACGAAATCCAAAAACAACAGGAAAAACCGAAAACAATCGATATCCTGGATGGCGTACTTAGAGCTACAAAATATTTGGATCTTTACGACGAAAAAATAGAAGAAGACAGGATGCGCCTCGAAAATATCAAAGAGCTCAGATCTGTCGCGATCAGGTTTCCGGATCTTACTGATTTTCTGGAAAACGTCGCTCTTGTCGAGCAGGAATATTCTTCAAATCGGACAAAATCGGATCAGGACCCCAAATCGGACTATGACAAAAAAAACGCTATTACACTGATGACTCTTCACGCCGCCAAAGGACTCGAGTTTCCATATGTATTCATGATCGGTATGGAAGAAGGATTGTTTCCGCACAGCAGAAGCATCAATGACCGCCTGGAGATGGAAGAGGAAAGAAGACTCTGCTATGTCGGTATGACCCGGGCCAAGGATAAGCTTTTTCTGACACATGCCAGACGGAGATTATTTTTCGGAAGCAGAACCATGAACACCATCTCCCGATTCATCTTCGACCTCCCGGAAGATCTAATAATCAAAAAAGAAGCCTTTGACTTCTAAATCTTCTCAAATATCACTAACTCTACGCCTCCAAGCGGATTATTAATAAAGGTACTTTTTAATTTGATATTCCTCAATTCGTCTTGAGAATATTTGCCTACAGCAAGCCCTTCAATTAAGCCTTGACTTTTATCTGTAACACTTACCGCAACAGCATCGTTTTTTTTAATTGCCGCAACCAAGTCGCTATCTTCATTTAGCCTAAATGCTGTTACCCTTTTCCTATATCCGGTAAGATAATTTATAAATCCGTCCTCCAATGAATCCGATATGCCGATAGACTTATTGTCAGTACTGCTTAAATACTTTCCCGCAGAAATAGTTTTGCCGTGATTAAACTTATAGTTATACAAGTAAAAATTCGGCTGAATATCTCTCTGATTAAAATACAAATGCCAATTCCAGAAACAAACCACTATAACAGGTATCACCAGAAGAGTAACCATTTCGGTTTTTAGTTTCATCTCCCATCTGCAATACGCCCAATGCATTGCGGCTGTTGCAGCAAATAGTATCAAAAGAATGAACCCGGACACCCTTAGCGCATTAGGATGACCTAATCCATAATAATGGAAATCCGGAATTACCTCCGAGGAGAATATGTCGCTAACAATCGGCGGAATAAAAAGTATCGCCATTAGCAAAAATATTTTGCGCTTATAAAAAAAGAGATAAATAAAACCGAAAATCGCAGTTATCATAGTAATGATATCAAAAACAGGAGCCGCGGCGGGATTCTTTCCTGGATTGGGGTCTCCGCTCGCGGGAGGAGCATCGGGATCAGGGTTAGGTAACTGAAAAAAAGTATACACAACAGTCCTGCTGAAATTTCCCCAAATTTCCTTTCTAAATTCCTCTGCTGTATAATTTCGGTTAAAAATCGAGATCTCGTTTGTTCTGCCCCAGAATCCGGCCGGATCCAAAATCCAGCTTGTTATCAAAGGCATTATTGATATCAAAAATACCGTAACAAAAAAAACAGCGCTTCTGATAAATTTCTCTCGATTTGAATAAAAAATGAATAACATAGTAAATAAAAAAATTACAACGGCAAAAGGTCTGAAATTCAAATAGGTATATAATCCTCCTCCCAAAGACAACGCAATTCCAGCCAAATTATAAATATTTTTATTCTTGATATATAAAAATATAAAGAGCAAGGTTAGAATCTGAAAAAATAGAGATGGAATAGGCTCATAAGCTAATCTTGACAGAACTATATGCGTATATTGGAATATCATCATGCTTGCTCCGAGCACTGCGATTACGGGATTAAAAAATAGCCTTAAAAATATATAGAATACGGCAACCGAAAATGCACCGAACAATATGCTGGGAAACCTTATTGCTGTTAAAGTATTACCAATAATATTGATGCTATGAGCTGTCATATACATAAGCGGTGTCGGATGAAAATAATAATGAGGATATGTACCGTCATAAGGTATCCACTCCGGATATTTCAATAAATCCAGGCTGAATACTGCTACAGTCAACTCATCCCCATACATCCCGGGCGTAATTTCTTCAACCTGAAACATCCTGATCATAAAAGCAAGTGTAAATAATAAAAATATTATTAATAACTCTTTATATTTTGACTTTATAATCCTGAGTAAATGCAGTTTTTGAAATATCATTAACCACAGCAAGGCTACAGTAGTAATATGCAGGGACATAATAAGAGGCGGGTATTTTCTAAATGTGACAAAATACGCAAAAATTATTAAATTTATGGAAATAAATGCAATTATAATATTCTGCAGTCTGATAAATTTTTCTAAAAAAAACATATCTCCAAAATACTTACCAATTTATCATTTCATAATTAGACATGCAGTTCAATATCATAAAAAGAATCTACATATACACCATCTCCCGATTCATCTTCGACCTCCCGCGGAAGATCTAATAATCAAAAAAGAAGCCTTTGACTTCTAGCATCCTGAGCCCTACACCGACCTCGACCAAATCGCCCGGTCCTTCCACTACGAACCATAATTCAACACCTCAATCCCCCATCTCGCAAACTTGCGCTATTCAGGCTATAATAATCATCAGTGATAAATGTATATACCAATTAACAGAGACCTAACTTTGCAAAAAAACACGATACATTTCACACCTGAATCAATAATGCTAATAATTAAAACTTGAAATAAAATCAAAATATGGAAATACGCGAAATTGCTGAGAAAGAAAAAATTGAATTTAACAGAGTCGTCACTCACCCTCTCCAATCCTACGAATGGGGCGAGTTTCGGCAGGCAACAGGTATCAAAGTAATACGCCGCGGCTTTTATAAAAATAATAAACTTATCAAAGCTTTTACTCTCACAATTCACAAAATCCCCCATACTCCGTCTACAATCGGCTATTTCCCCAAAGGCGATTTACCCGATACGGATGTAATTCACGAATTAATTAAGATAGGAAAAACGGAAAAATGCATCTTCATCCAACTCGAACCAAATATCATTAAAAAAAACGTGTCAAAAACTAATATTGTAAATTATGAAAATGAAAATTTAAATTTCATTGAAAATTGTAAATTGAAAATTGAAAATTTAACAATTACACCTGCTGCCCATCCCCTCTTTACCAAATATACTTTTGTTCTGGATCTTACAAAAACAGAAGAAGAACTCCTCAAAAATATGCATTCCAAGGCGCGCTACAACATCAAAGTTGCCAAAAAACACGGCGTCGAGGTTACTGAGAATAACTCAGATAAAGCATTTGAAAACTACCTGAAGCTAATGAGTGAAACAACCGCACGCCAAAAATTTTACGCACATACCGAAAATTATCACCGAGTTTTATGGAAAACTTTAAAATGTCATCCCGAATTTATTTCGGGATCTTCTAATGACAAGATGCTGAAACAAGTTCAGCATGACAAAACTGGCAAGGAAACCAATAAATTAACAACCCATCTTCTCACTGCCAAATATCAAGACAAGATATTAACCGCCTGGATGCTATTTGTTTTTAAAGATTCGCTATATTATCCATATGGCGCCTCAAGCAGTGAAAACCGTGAAGTAATGTCAAGCAGTCTGATGATGTGGGAAGCAATCAGATTCGGCAAAAAATTAGGACTTAAAAAATTCGACATGTGGGGCGCGCTCGGCCCTGATCCCGACCCCAAAGATCCCTGGTTTGGCTTTCACAATTTTAAACAAAAATACAGCCCGGACCATGTCGAATTTATCGGAAGCTATGATCTGATCATAAATCCGGCTTTATATCAACTTTACAAATTAACCGATAAACTGAGATGGATATATCTAAAATTTAGAAAATAAATAATTTTTTATTTATATATATTTTTTGCCTGCCCCGTAGACTCGCTCCTCCGAGGCATGGACGCAGGCCTTGCGAGGAGGTAAGAGCTCTATGGGGAATTTTTATTTATAGTTTTGATCTTTGCACTTTGATCTTTGATCTTTTCTGGTACTTCGTACATATAAAACTCGTTCTTCAAATCCTGCTTCACAATCGGCAGATCAATTTTATATACAAAAGTCACAATCTTCGTACCCGGTTTCAGCTCTTTAAGAAGTTTCGGCTTCAACTTCGCAAGAGTTTTAGGAATAAGATACATAAATACAACTGTCGCATCTCCGATCTCCGACTGGAAAAAATTCTGCCTTTTGATCTTTACCTTGTATCCAACGTTATTAATAAATACCATCAATTTTGAAATAAAGTACCTCAGAGGATCAATTTCAATTCCCACCGCTCGCGCGCCGAATTTCTTCGCAGCCGTAATCAATAGAGTGGAATCCCCGGATCCCAGATCATATATGACATCTTTTTTGGAGATATTTACAAACTTACAAATCAACCGGCTTCGAGCCCCATTGGTTCTCCACCAGGGAGACCATGGGCTATCAGGCGGCCATACCATTGAGAGCAGGAACAGAAGCAGAGTGACTGTAACTAATATCAGAACCGACTCGACCATATTACTTTTCCTATTATACTCCCTCTGTCGAGATAACCAAAGTACCTGCTGTCGGTACTCATATTTTTATTATCCCCCTCAACAAAATATTTACTGCTTTCAATTCCGGTAATTCTTTTAATAAGCACCCTCCCGCCCCTCGGATCTCTAACTGCAACTATATCGCCCTGCTCAGGCTTATCAAAAATATATACTATTCTGCTCACTATAAGCAGATCGCCTTGATTAATAATAGGCTTCATGCTATTGCCATGGATTTTGAAAAATAAAATTGGTGAAAATTTATTAAATAACTGAATTAAAGAAGAATATATTTTGAATTTTGAGCTGTAGTTTTGACTGTTGACTTTTGAATTTTTACTTTCTTTATTACTTCGCGGCTTTCGTTGCTTTAAAAATTTCATCGATCTCCTGAATTAATTTCAATAATTCCTCTGCATCCGCCGGGTTTGTTGATTTCTTAGTTTGTCCTGCCGCTTTTGTCGCCTTCCAAAAAAGATCATGCAGATTTGGATATTTCTCTAAATGCTCAGCCTTGAAATAATCGGTCCACAAAACCCACAAATGATGTTTACAAAGCTCTGCCCGTTCTTCTTTGATAATAATTGCCCGAGTCTTGAAATGCACATCATCGGATTCATTATATTTTTTTATCGTGTTAAGAATACTTTGTGCTTCAATTCGAGCCTGGACCGGATCATAAACCCCGCATGGGAGATCGCAGTGTGCATAAGCTGCTTGGACAGGGAGTAGCTGAAATAATTTCTTGATCAAAACTTTCATCTCATTAATGATAGTATCCGTACGCAAAAAAATCAAGATAGGAATCAGTAAGAAAAGCCTTCTTCTTACAGCAATATTACTAAATATCCTAAAACCGTCGGGTATAATTAACGTTATGGAAATGCATCTGAAGATAGCGTCAGTTATCGCCAATCTCCTGGACAACAGTTTTGAGATTTTCGGCAGACGCTTCGGGATAAACGGCCTGCTCGGATTACTGCCCGGCTTAGGAGACCTGATTCCCGCCCTGTTATCACTTTACCTGGTCTGGGTCGGAACCAAAATGAATCTCCCCAAAACCGAAATAGCCCGCATGCTTGGCAATATTGGATTTAATTTCTTCGTCGGCCTGATTCCGCTGGTCGGAGATTACATCGATTTTTTCAATCACGCTAATATGAAAAACCTGGCGATACTGCGCAAATATTCTCAAGATAAAATTATAGACGGGGAAATAATTGAGTCTGAGAATTTGACAAATAAATCAAATAATATTACTGTCAAATAGTGAAGTATATCAACCAATTACTCCTCTTAATTATAGTCTCGCTGATCACTGCTATCTCTTACATAGGAATTTCCGGAACATGGTCATACATATTTACCGTACCGCTTATAATAATAGTTGGCTTTATTGTATTTTATCTTTATAAGCAATTCGAATCTGATGAAAAGGACAGAAAACAGAAGGCGCTCAAACTGGCAATAGAAGACGAAGAAGCAGGAAAATGGATTAAAGACTCGTTTTTACCTCAAGCAATCGGCTTCGGCCTGCAAAACCGCAAAACACTTTTAATTTACTTTTTTATCTTTATTATCAGCATTTACTTCTTATGGCATTTTATTTCATATGGGTTTGAAAATGCAATCTATAGCACGCTTACCGGCGCGGCTTTTTTATTACTGTTTATGATCTATGTCTTCATTATGTCATCAATAACCGCAAAAATGATCAAATTCATACCTGAAAATCTGCGCAAAATTGTCTCAAGTGACTGGATACGCGCGTATATTTATCTTCTTCCGGTTGCATTTATTGCTTACCTCTTTAATCCAACCGATACCTCTGCACCTGACTTTAATAACAAATTATTTTCAGTCCCGCTGTTTATTTTAATTTACACCTTTTTATTCCTCGGCATATACTCCATCTTTTACCTTTATTCAGAAATCAATAAGGACGCTGAAATCAAACCTAAAAACGAATTTGAGGATATTCGGATTTAATCTTTTTTATAAGCCGCGAGGTTATTAGCAAGTGCGTCAGCTCTTTCATTATTCAAATCTCCCGAGTGCCCCAGAACTTTTTCATACCGTACATGCAAATTATTTTTCGCTATCAAATCTTCTATTTTCTCAAAAATCTCCCGATTCATTTTCACCATATGCGAACGTTTTTTTAAGTTGTGTAGTGATATCTGGCTATCCGTAAAAATCTTAATTTTCCTGATATTCATCTCAGCCGATTTTTCAATTGCCTTAAGAATTGCAGTACCCTCAGCGACATTATTGGTCTGCTTAGATCCTGTTATAAGACCCGAGCCTTCAATTACTTCCGGATTATTTGCGCGCCGGATCACATAAGCCCAGGCGGCGCGGGCGTTTGGTTGCCCGTTAAATACACAAGCTCCGTCCGTCCAAATCTCCGCATCAAAGCTATTGTCCTTCAATTCTCTTTCTCCTCCGAACAAATTATTATTCACAACCTTAAATTTATCATCATGATAAATTTTCCGGCATCCGGCACAGTAATAATAAGCCGTATAATAATAAGCCTTTTTTAGCTGTTCGGATTTCTTCTGCGTCTGACGGATTATTAATTTATCTCCGCAACTGCGGCAAATTTCAGTATTTGTCATTCTTTTTGTTATTTTATCATCTTGTCCTAAAAATTTCTTACTGCGCTGCATAACTGCTTAAAAGAGTCTGCTTTATATTTTTGTATTCCTGAACTAATTATTATATATAGAGCTTAGATAAAAGAACAGATAAACTTCTTCTGCGGAGTAAAGCCTAACCTTGGACGTTAAATGGGTTTACAAATAAACAAATTTTTAATATTTCGGCATCTCCACCTCAAGCCACGGAGCGTTTTCTTTTTTAATTCTGTCAAATATTTCTTGTGCTTTTGTGGGATCTTTTCCAAAAATTTGAACCGCCCTAAATACTTCTGAAACCCTATTCAAATTTGAAATATTTTGTTCTCTTAATACCTGTTGCCAATTCCCACTTTCATTTTTCGACAAATAACCAAGATCACCAATTATAAAGTTATAACTTCCATCCGGTTTAATTACCGCAAACCATGCATCGGTAGGGATTAATAAATCAGCATTTGCGGCCTTCATAGCTAATTTTTGAATAATTTCTTTTTCCAGCTCCGAATCCATGGGTACAGCGTTTGCGAAATTATCCATTAGTTCCCGATTTTCGGCATAAATACTACTCATTGTTTTTCTGTCATATAACAAATCCGTTTCCGAAAATACTATATTTATCCCATTTTCTGACAAATCGCTTATAAGCAGATCCCTACCGTCTTCGGTAGATCTGAATGTTGTAGGAACAGGTAAGCCTGCCTTTTTAGCATTATTATAATTTTCTAATTCATACCTATTCCCCAGTTGCTCTGACCGCCTGGCTCGATAAACAAAATTAAGCATCCGGCTCCGCTGATTTTTACTCCATCTAATAGTAGCGCCAAATATTTCAGCCTCTGCACCTTCACCAATTTTATCTCTTAATTTAATTTCTAATTGTTTCCCTGATTTAGTGAATAATATGGGAGGATTTTTTATTTCTGACCTATCTTCTAAAAGAGGCATATGGATATATTATACCAACATTAAATTTTTATAAATATTTTTAACTGCTTGGCTGTTTTTCAAAGCATCAAAAAATTAGTTTTCCGGATTTGACCTTCGGTTCAATAGTATCTCCCGCCTTAATACTCCCTTCAATTATCCTCGTCGCGATTTCATCGACCAGCTTTTCCTCTATCGCACGCCTCAAAGGCCTCGCGCCAAACAGCGGATCATAACCGGTTTCCGCGAAATACATTGCAACATCATCCGTTATTTTCAGATCAATATTATTCTCGCTCATCCTGACCCGAACTTGATCAAGCTGTTGTTTTGCAATCTCAATAATATCTTTGGCAGACAAAGGATTATATATAACAACACTATCTAATCTGTTAAGAAATTCCGGTTTAAAACTCCGGTGTAAAAGATCCCAAACTTTAGTTTTAATTTTCTTGGCATCTTTTTCCTCCTGTATCAGCTCTCCGCCCAAATTACTGGTCATTATCAAAATCGCATTTGTAAAATCAACCGTCACGCCCTTGCTGTCGGTCAGTCTGCCTTCGTCAAATATTTGCAGGAACAAATTAAACACCTGAGGATGCGCTTTTTCAATCTCGTCAAGCAAAATCACCGAATACGGTTTTCTCCGAACTGCCTCCGTTAGCTGACCGCCCTCTTCATAACCGACATATCCGGGCGGCGCCCCGATAAGCCTCGCCACCGAATGAGACTCCATATATTCACTCATATCAATTCTGGTCATCGCGTGTTCATCGCTGAATAAAATCCTTGCAAGCGCCTTGGCAGTCTCAGTCTTGCCCACACCTGTCGGTCCCAAAAAAAGAAACGATCCGATCGGCCTGTTTTTCGCGCCAAGCCCCGATCGACTGCGTCTAATAGCTCTTGCGACAACATTCACAGCCTCGTCCTGCCCGACCACCTGCTTCTTCATTTCTTCATCCAAATGAAGAAGTTTCTCCGATTCGGTAGATAGCATTCTTGTAACCGGTATTCCCGTCCATCTGGAAACTACCTTTGCAATATCCTCCTCATCAACCTCTTCGCGCAACACTCTCTCGTCTCGCGGTATTTTATTCCACTCCTCCGAAAGCATATTTAATTGCTTTTCGATCTCCGGCATCTTCCCGTATTTCAGCTCCGCGGCTTTTTGCAGATCAACATCACGCTCCGCTTGATCAAGCTCTATCTTCAAAGCGTCGATTTTCGCCCGCGCATCCTGGATCTTTTGAATGGTCTCTTTCTGCTTTAACCATCTATCCTCAATTGTTGACGCCTGTTTTTTGAGCAACTCTAATTCTTGCTCCCGCTGAACTTTTCGGCTCTTCGCGATATCATTTTTATCTTTACGCAAAGCAGCCAGCTCAATTTCAATCTGCGTAATTTTTCTCTTGAGACCATCCAGCTCCGCCGGCATACTCTCGGTTTCTATCTTGATAGCGGAAGCCGCCTCGTCAACCAAATCAATCGCCTTATCGGGTAAAAATCTTTGCGGAATATATTGAGCCGAAAGCTTTGCCGCGGCAATAATCGCGTTATCCGTAATTCTGATACCGTGATGAACTTCATACTTCTGCTTAATCCCCCTGAGAATTGATATTGTATCCTCAATCGTCGGCTCATCAATAAGAACCGGCTGGAAACGTCTCGCAAGCGCCGGATCTTTTTCAATATATTTCCTGTATTCGGCAACTGTAGTTGCCCCGATCATACGAAGTGTACCGCGTGCAAGCGCGGGCTTAAGCATATTTGCCGCGTCAACCGACCCCTCAGCCGCACCGCCTCCGACCAATGTATGAAGTTCGTCAATAAATATAATATATTTACCGTCTGAATCTTCGATCGCTTTTATAACCGCTTTCAGTCTTTCTTCAAATTCCCCCCTGAATTTTGCACCTGCCAGAAGTTGTGCAAAATCAAGTACCATCACTTCTTTGTCGCGAAGGGTAGTCGGTACGGATTTTTCAACGATCTTCTGCGCCAGCCCTTCGACGATTGCGGTTTTCCCGACACCCGGATCGCCGATCAAAATCGGATTATTTTTCGTCCGCCTGGAGAGTATCTCCATAACCCGTCTGATTTCAATCTCGCGTCCGATTACAGGGTCAATTTTCCCTGCCTTCGCCTGTGAAGTCAGATTGATCGTAAACTTTTTTATCGCCTCCTCCGGCGTAACCGGTTTTAATAAATCTTGCATATTATCCATATGCCAATATTTTAAAATTAGCAATCAAATTTGTCAAGTGCTAATATCATAGTTTGACATATATAAAACATTTATGTTATCAAATATATAGAGTGGAAAATAATACTCAAAACAAAGACAAACAACCGTCAGTCATATCTACCTCCGGATCGCGCAAAAAACTATTTATTTTAGCAGGACTTGTTGTAATTATATTAATAATTTTAGGTTTTGTTTTCTTTAGCAATACCGGTATAAATAATAACAGCGCTAAAAACCAAGCCCAAAACTCCCCCTCAAATACGATAGAACAAAACCGGACCAACAACAACACCAATACCCAGGTAAACAATCAAAATAAATTAATACCCGATCTGATCTATGGTGTATGGAGCGGAGAAAATTCAGTTATCAAAAGCTACAATTTCGCGTCGGGAGATACCCGTATACTGGCAAACCTGCCTCAGGATATTAAAAAAGTGAGCATTTTATCACCAAGCTCACTCATATATATAGATAAAACCAACGACCGCGATCATGGCTCCACAATATCAATGTACAATACGCAGACCAAACAAAGCCGTATCATATATACTGCTTCAGCCGGATATGGAATTGATGATTATGTTCTCTCACAAAATAAAAAATATATTTCTACCTGGGAAGTTGCGTTTGCCCCGAACTCGTCAGTTATGGCCGGCGGCAAATCTAGACTATTTGTCATAAATATAGATCAGCCGGACATAAAAAATATGCTTTACGACGAAACAGCAGACAAACCGGTACATTACCCGAGGATGGTTATGAATAATGGAAATGTTCTCGCGGATACATTCATGCCCAATGATCCTATCGGTGGAACAGGATGGGCATACGGCATGAGTCTTGCAAGTTTTGACGGTAAACAAAAAAAAGACCTTGATACCATGAAAGCCGGAACATACGGCACCCAGCCTGAACCGACTCTTGACGGTAATTATCTGGTTTTTGCGGGATATGACGGCAAAAACGGCCCTGGAGAAGCTGTCGTAAATGGATTCAGACAATCGATCCTGACGCCGAACACAATAGAGCTTCTTGATACTAAGACATTTACCCGCAGTAAAATAGCGCTATTTAACAATGAAGACATTTATAGTACAGCCGGTGTGGATAAAGCTTCAGGACAAATTTTGGTTACTGCTATTTCAAAAAATCTAAACGATATGGGCCTGTACCGTTATGACCTATCTAAACAAACCAAAACCAAAGTTGACTTGGATGCGACCAATATTACCGGACTCACGCTGGTTTCCCTCATACCGGACAATCAACTACTCTTGGCAAGCACTCAGGATTCAAATGTATCAATCAGTAATCTTGGTGAAAACTATGCACCAAACCTTTTACAACTTTATAAATTTGCAGATGGCAAAACGGAAGTACTCAAACTTCCCGATACCATTATGCAATTTATAACATTTTTACCTATCGATAATGATCTCGTACTGGGGAGTAACGACCGGAAAGTATTATCGGAGACTGCAGCTCCAACAAGTATTATTTATTTTGATGAAAAATCAAACAAAAATAAAGAAAGCCTTCAGCTTCACAGTTTCTTTGTAAAATTAAATCTTGGCCAAAGCAGACTAAGTCAGCAATCGGATAATACTGAAGTGGATGAAGCAACTAGAAAATTATTCGGTGATGACCGGCAAACCGGAACCAGATGCAGAGACTTAGCGGCCGCCCAATGTTCATCACAAGGATACCAGCCGGACACGACGGAATTCAAGCAATGCCAAATTAGAACCATGGTAACAATTAAAACATCGTCGATGAACAATGGCGGAGGTTCATCTGCTGTTTGCTACGACTCACCCCTGTATCTATATGGACCCAAAGGACAACAGGTGCAAGTAAACATCAATACTCCTGTTTATAATAGCTTCCCTGAATACAAAAACGGTTACAATATAACTTTAGACAACAACAACTTACAAATAAATGGTAAATCATACGAAAGTATAAAATATGATTATATTCCGCAAACCTTGGTTAAGCCTGATATGTCATCCGGAAGAATAGTTACCGCTGAGAAAGTAAAAGATGTGCTCGAAGATTATTCAAACAAACTAGGATTAAATGAAAAAGAGACCCAGGATCTATTATTTTATGCGGCACAAAAAATCACCAAACCCTTCGTCTTCGTATCCTTCTATCCTCATGAAATATCATCCAAAATTCTTCCTATTTCTTTCATGCCGCAACCCGACAATTACCTGAACATTATTTTCTACTTCAAGCAGTTCGATAAATATCCGTTTATAAGCGTATCTGATCCGGTATTCCCGCCGCCTCTGGACCGCACCGGCTTCACCGCCGTTGAAATTAGTGGAGTTGTTGAATAAGCATTATAAACCTCGAATATATTGACTCTACAAAACAAACTGTTACTGCAGCTCATGACCCGTTGGAGAAATGTTGGTATTGTCAAATACCGACAACAAGAGTATAATCTGATCTCTTTATATTTATGAGCAAAGAACGTAGCTTACCCGTACCCCACAATCCTGATTGGGGCATGCAACGAGCCCCACTGCTTGAAAGAGATAGTGACTTCAATAACGCATACTTTAAATATTTAAGAAACACCAGTGAATCCCATGTTCACAATAGAAACCCACAGGAGCCTCGTGCCCTTATGTGCATGGACGAAGGCATTACACCGCCTGCGCAATCAACAATTCGTGTAGCCGGACCTGTTCCGTTTTTTACGAGAACCAAGGAGACTTTATTGGAAGCGGTTGTTCAAGGCAAAGTGGTAATTAGTACAATATATAGCCATGATCACTGCGGAGCAATGGGATACAATATGAAAGCCCTTGATCAAGAAGATTACAATCCGAATATCGTTGGGAAAGCTATGGCGAGATATTTTCAAGACAGAATTAGAAAAGCTCTTTACAGAGAACAGTCCAGTAGCGCTCAGGAAAATGAGCTTGCGTATGGAGGACATCTTCCGATCACAAGAAGGCCAAGAAACAAACACACTGGTCAGATAATATACTTTGATAACCGAATAAACGGTCTTGACCCGGCCCTTATACCCGGATTGCGCCCTGGCTTTACAATTAGTCGACGAATTGTCGGCGAGCACGCATCGTATGAATATGCAACAGTTGCACTTGATATTGCATTCAACGCCCAACATTTAGGAAATGAACTGGACGAGAAACATCCATTTTATCTTGTAGGATTAGCTCAAGACGAAAGAGATACAAAAAAAATAAAGGGTGAACTTGATGACATAAGGCGCTCACATCTCAACGATAAGGACAGGATGCAGGTCAAAATCATTACCGTCTAAAATCTACAGCTTCCTGATCTCCTCCTCCACGAAACCATCCAACTCGCCGCCCAAAACACCCTCCGTATCTGACGACTCAAATCCCGTCCTCAGATCCTTGACCATTCTGTACGGATGCAAAACATATGACCTGATCTGATTTCCCCAGCCCGGAGTTTTATATGCACCCTTCAGCTTCGCTTCCTGTTTTCGTCTCTCTTCCTCCTGCAGGAGCCAAAGCTTAGCGCTAAGCAGCTTCATAGCAAACTCCCTGTTCTGCGCCTGAAATCTCTGCGTCTGTGCAGTTACCACGATGCCTGTCGGCATATGCTTGAGCCTTACCGCGGTCGACACCTTATTCACATTCTGCCCCCCATGTCCGCCGCTTCTAAACGCCTCAAATTCAATATCATCCTCCTTTATCACAACCCCTGTACTCTGATCAATATCAGGCAGTACCTCAACCAAAGCAAAAGACGTTTGTCTCAGGCTATCGGCGTTGTAAGGCGACAGCCTCACAAGCCGGTGTACTCCTGCCTCATGCTTCAAATGCCCATACGCATAATTCCCCTTTATCTCAATAACTATGCTCTTGAGCCCTGCCTCGTCTCCCGGCGTTTGCTCGACAATTTCATACTTCCAGCCTTTTCTCTCACAATACCTCGTATACATCCGAAAAAGCATCTCCGCCCAGTCCATGGCCTCGGTCCCACCCTGACCGGAATGAATTGACAATATAACCCCGTCCTTGTCGTGGACAGACGAAAAATAAAGCAGTGTCTCAAGCTTCTTAAGCAGACTCTCCGCCTCCTTATACTCCCCCTCATCGATCCACAACTGCAAAAGCTCTATCTCCTCAACTTCTTTTTGGAGATCAGACATCTCTTTCATCTTGCGCGCGGCTGTCTGGTGATCCTGCCAGAAATTAACATGCATACTCTCCGCCTCAAGCTCGCGGATCTTTTTACGCTTGCCGTCAGCATCAACAACCTCAATCAGCTTACGGCATCGGTCTACCAAAACATCTTTTTCCATAATATTTACATTATACCCTAGAAAAGATTTGTTTTCTTATTGAAGAGAAGCGGTAAAAATTACTTATTATTTAAAAATCCCTCAGCTTGAGCTTTTATATACTCCTGAAATCCCCTGAAGTCCTCGGCTATTTTTTGCCCGCGGTTTACAATATTTACAAGATCCGATACTTTCAAATTCAACGCTTCACCCTGAACTTTTTTAACACCTTCATCAATATCGGATTTGATCTGCCCGGTCACATCCTGTGCTTTTTCGGTACCAATTCCTTTTACATCCGGAAGCGACTTATTTTGCGGTAAATAAGTTAGAATATTATTTCGAATCGCAGGCTGATTATAAAGAAGTATCCCCCCGCCGATGACAATAAAAAGTAAACACAGAGATATAAACTTGAGCAGCATAACTTTTTTACTTAATCAACTTTTTCACTCTCTTAACAATATGTTTCGCGCTTATACCGGCGTTATCCAGAAGCTCATCTGCTGTGCCGGACGTTGAGATTTCCTTGACCGCCATTTTCACGACCTGCGCCCCGCTTCCCGATACCCCGTCCAGTACAAAATCCCCAAGCCCACCGTGTTCAAAATGATCCTCGACTGTCAAAATTATTTTCTTTTTCGTCTCACCCACTGCTTTTGTTAGCGTTTTCGCGTCGATCGGCTTTATACTGTAGCAATCGATTATCCTAACATTAATCCCTTCTTTTTCAAGCTCTTCATATGCTTTTAACGCCTCAAATACAGTTATACCTGCGCATGCAATCGTCAACAGGTCCTTTCCGGACCTTCTCAGAACTTTGGATCCTCCTATTTCAAACTTATCATTTTTATCATAAACGATAGGTGTTTTTGGTCTAAGTGTTCTCAGATATGAGATGCCATTATGCTGTGTTAGGAGAGGCATTAATTTTGCCGTAGACTCCCCATCGCTCGGATGAAGAACAATCGACCCGGGAATGGCGCCAAATATCGCGAAATCCTCAAGCGCCATTTGTGACGGCCCGTCCTCGCCAATAGATACACCCGCGTGCGAACCGCATATTTTCAAGTTAGCTCCTCCTATTGCAGCGACTCTGATCTGGTCAGTTGCTCTCGTCAAAAAAGCCCCGAACGAAGAAATGAAAGGAATCTTTCCCAGTCTCTGTAATCCGACTCCGATGCCGATCATGTTTTGCTCTGCTATAAAACACTCGACAAATCTGTCCGGATAAACTTTCAAAAATTCCTGAGAATATGTAGAATTCTTGACTTCCGCATCAAGCGCGAAAACATTACTGTTAGCTTCTCCGATTTTTACCAGCACTTGCCCATAAACTTCCCGCGTAGCATAATTTTTGGATTTATCAAGCTCCGGCAATTTGACTTTGCCTTCTGCACCGGACTGTTTCACCGCAACGGTTTTAACAGGCTTTTTAAGTGTAAACTTCAAATTTTCATCAACATCTCCCAATTCTTTCAAAGCAGTCTCAAGCTCATCTTTCTTGAGCGGCTTACCATGCCAACCCGATTTATCCTGAAGAAACGATATTCCGCTTCCTTTAAAAGTTTTCGCGACAATCACAAAAGGCTTGCCGCTTTTGTTGCTGACAGCCAGCTTAAATGCACGATCTGCTTCATATAAATTATTCCCGTCTATTGCGATTACCTCAAACCCGAAAGCCCTGAATCTGTTAATATACTCATCAACCTGATGTCCGAACATAGCCTCCTGACTTTGCCCCAGCCTGTTTATGTCAGCAATTGCGATCAGATTATCAAGCTTATTAAAGCTCGCGAAATTACAAGCCTCCCAAATTTGACCCTCCGCAAGCTCTCCGTCTCCGAGAAATACATAAGTATTAAAGGGCAAACCCTCACGTTTCGCGAGTAAGGCCATTCCCGCTCCGACTGACAATCCCTGCCCGAGCGATCCTGTCGCTGCCTCGGCATAAGGATAAAGCCTTGTATTAGGATGCCCCTCATATATACTGCCGAGTTTGCGAAGCGTCATCAGATCCCGAAGCGGATAAGCGCCTGCCATACCAAAAAGCGTATATAGAAGCGGAGCCGCATGTCCCTTGGACAAAACGATTCGATCGTTATAAATATTTAATGGATTTTTTACATCGTATGTAAAATATCTATCGAATAATACGGTTCCCAAATCGGCCGCGGAAAGACACGAAGTGGGATGACCCGAACCTGCTTCGGTTGTAGATACCAAACACCATTTCCTGACCAATTTTGCTTTATCTGCCAGATCGCCCAAACTCTTCATGAAGGAACTTTACTATAGACCAAGATATAAAGTCAAGTATCTCCTGAATTTGTTTTTTACACAAAATTCTGATATACAAATAATGTGGAAAATTCGATGATTATAATCGACAGAATATACGGAAAGTACAAAATCGATAACCCCCTGTTGATTGACCTTATAAATTCGGCACCGGTTCAGAGATTGAAAAAAATTGCTCAATACGGCATACCCGACAAATACTACCACCTCACAAACTATTACCGCTTTGAACACAGTATTGGAGTCATGATACTTCTCAAAAGACTTGGCGCCGGAATTGAAGAACAGGCCGCGGGGCTCCTTCACGATGTCTCTCATACTGCCTTTTCTCATTTGATCGATTGGGTCGTCGGGGACGGTACCAAAGAAGACTTTCAGGATGATCAGCACGAAAAATTTTTCTCTAATTCGATTTTGCCGGGTATTATCAAAAAACATGGGTTTGACCCGCAAAAAATCTCAAACTACAAAAACTTTACGCTCTTAGAGCAGGAAATACCGGATCTTTGTGCTGACCGCGTCGATTATTCACTGCGCGAGTTCAATCCTGAACTGGTAAAACAAATACTCCCCGCGTTAAGCGCGTACAAAGGCAAAATAGTATTTACCAATCCCAAACCCGCGTCCCTATTTGCATATTCATTTTTGGAAAAACAGGAGAGCCACTGGGGAGGATTCGAGGCTGTAACCAGGTACAAATATTTTTCAAAACTTCTCAAAACTGCTTTGGCGGAAAAAGTAATTACCGAACAAGACTTTTGGCAAACAGACACCCTGATAATTAACAAACTGGAAAAATCCAAAAACACAAATATCCGCGAGCTTTTAAGATCCATGTCGAATAAATCTCTTGAAAAATTTCCGCTTAGCGGAAAAATATTTCACAAAAAATTCAGACACACCGATCCGCGCGTACTCATAAACGGCAAACTGAAAAAACTAAGTACGATCGATAAAAACTTCTCCAACCTGCTGTCAACCGCCAAAAAACACAACAAAGACGGCATCCAAATCCCGATTTTGCCCTAAAAAAAGCATCACCATCTACACGTTTTTCTCCCATGCGGCAATCGATGAATGGGCCTCATCCGGAGTCAAGATCTTGACGATTATTCCCATTTGCACCATCACATAATCTCCGACGCTTACAGGATCGGCGCCGATGAGAGCCTTCCTGCTCTCCGTGCCGTACTGAACCAGCGCTGTCCTTCCATCAACTTTTATGACTTTACCCGGTGCCGCAATACACATAAAATAATTCAGAATTTAAAATTCAGAATTCAGAATTTCTCAACTTTTGATATTCTTAATTATTGAATTCTAAATTCTAAAATTTTGTAAAATATGTTATGATTATATCATCTTTGTATGGATCAGCAGACAGCTCAAAATAAAAAACTCGTTATCGGTTGGTTCTCGTTTACCTGCTGTGAAGACAGTACAATTCTCCTCACCGAACTCCTCAATGACAATTTACTCGAATGGAAAAAACTGGTCGAGTTTAGACACCTCAAAGCACTCAAAACAAAAAACTCAATGGAAGGACTTGATGTCGCTTTTATCGAAGGCGCGGTTTCATCAGATTCCCAGGCGGAAGAGGTCAAAAAAATCAGAAACAATGCCAAATATGTAGTCGCGATCGGCTCCTGTGCCTGCACAGGGATGCCCTCAGCGTCCAGAAACGCCTTTGTCAGCGAGCAAATAAACGACAAAATCAAATGGTATATGAGCCAGTTCAGCTATAGCGACAAAGTCCGCAAGCTCGAAGAGGTCATAACTGTCGACGACAAAGTCCAGGGCTGCCCCATGAGCGCATCATCTTTTATCGAAACTTTGACGAAATACTTAAAGCAATTTAATATAATAGCGGTTTAACAAAAATAAAAAAACCTTTATACTTAATACTTAATACAAATTATGCACAGCGCCGATATAACAATCGAAAATATAACCAAAATAGAAGGTAACGCCAGCTTGAAAGTAACGATCGAAAACGATTCTGTAAAACAACTTCAGTTTATAATCTCGGACTACCGCCGCTTCTACACAACAGCAGTCAAAGGCAAACCATTCATGACAGTCCCTTCATTCCTGTCCAGAATCTGCGGCACCTGCTCGGTAGCGCATTTATTTGCCTCAATAAAAGCTATAGAGCGGTCTCAGGGCATCGAAGTCTCCGAACAGACCAAGCTTCTCCGCGCCTTAGCGTATGACGGCCTTATGATCCGCGATCATGCACTGCATTTATACTTCTTCGTTTTACCCGATATTCTCGGAATTGATTCAATCCTCGACATTCCGGACGATGACAACAATCCCGGCCATATTCTTCTTCACGATTCCTTTGACATAAAACGCCTTGGCACAGATATCACAAACGTGATTATAGGAGCCGCGATCCACGCGCCCTTCCCGACGATCGGAGGATTCCTCAAAAACCCCGATCCATCCAAATTCCCCGAACTGATCCAAAGACTTGAAGCCATCCGGCCGCAGGTACTTCGCGGCATTAAAACCTTCTATGACTGGAACGCGTCATTGATTCGCAATTCCAACTACTTAGGGCTTCGCAGTGAAAAAAAATTCGACTTTCTGGAAGGCGACGTATTCAATTCCAACGGCAGACTTATCGCGCAAAATGATTTCAAGAATTATCTCAGGTACGTCCAAATTCCCTATTCACAAGCTGAGGGTTATGAATTCTCCGACACACAAAAAGACTACCTTGCCGGCTCATTAGCGAGAATAAACCTCAATAAAGACCTCCTTCACGAACGTACCAAAAAAGATGCAGCCGAGTATATCGCGGCTTTCCCCTCTAACAATATCTATCACAATAATCTCGCACAGGCAATAGAAATACTTCACTGCGTAGATGAAGCAATAGATATCTTGAAAACGATCCAAATATCACCCGATGAAAAACCCGTTCGCAAACCTCCTCAGGCAGGCGTTGGCGTCGGACTTGTCGAAGCTCCAAGAGGCATACTATATCATATGGCCAAAGTAAACGACAAAGGACTGATCGAAGACTACGACGTGATCGTACCTACAGCCCAAAACCAAATTCAAATAGAAAACGATCTCAAAGAATATTTCAACAGAAATTTAAATAAACCGGAAGAAGAACTCAGACTGGATGCTGAGAAAATTATCAGAGCCTACGACCCCTGCATGTCCTGCGCCACCAATTTCCTCAAAATCGACTGGATACGCAAATAATCCGCGCCTGTCCCCATCGGAATCCCGATAAGCGTTATCTTCCCGAGTTTACCGAGTTTTTTTAAATATTTTAATTGAAAACCCAGATCAAAATCATGAACCGATCCCCGGGGATTGTCGGTTAATTTTCCGGGATCAAAATCATCAAATAATTCTACGCTCTCAAGCCCCTGAACGTTGTCCAGAATGACAACCCGGCTTTCACCGACAAACGGCAAATCTTCGTTTGGCTTTACAAAAACAAAATCACACTCGCTCATAGTTTTTTTTAATTCCAATGCTGCTTTTATGGCGCCGCTGTCAATCGCCTCATCTTCATTCCCGAAAACATACACTTTCATACTTGCACCATTTTACCAAAGTTGTAAATGCAAAATCGCTTAAAATGCGGTTATCCCAAAGTTATTTTATTTTATAAACCAAAGCGGCAAGTGCGGATCCCAAAAACGGACCTATCAGATAAATAAACAAGTTATTCAGATTCTGAGACAAATTCGCGCTGTCATACAAAATAGGCCCGATAGCAACAGCCGGATTAAATGCCCCTCCCGATATCGGCCCTACAGAATAAGCGCCTGCCAAGACCGTGATACCAATAGCAAGACCGAAGTAATTATTGCCTTTTGTTTTATCGGCAACAGCTACATGAAGTACTACACTGCAAAGTAAAAAAGTATACAAAACCTCAAGTAATATCGCGGTATTTATCGGCGTAGTCGGAGCCGGAGCCGGAACAAAATTATTCAAACTCACCAAGCCGAACACAACAGCCGCCGCGAGACCTCCCAATATTTGAGAAATCATATAAAGCATCGATGTTTGCGGTTTAATGCCTTTATTTAACATCACGGCAAGCGTAACAGCCGGATTGTAATGCGCCCCGGATATATATCCGCCCATATACACAAGTGCCGCGAGCACCAAGCCGATAGCCAGAGGATTGCCGGAAAACGCTATCGTCAAAACCAGAAAAAAAGTCCCGATAAATTCAATAATATAGCTTCTCATAAAACTTACTCATCTATTATTATTGCACATCAAACCCAAAATGCAATAAGTACTTTCATAACCAAAATACCCCTAAGCCCTAAGCCCTAAAACCTGATACAATATTATATAATTACTTCAAATGGACAAAAAAGCACTAATTCTCGAATCACGATTCTCCCTCCCTCCAAATTTTCTCGGATACTGCGGCCAAAAAACAGCACACGAGAATTTCAAAAAGTGCATAACTGCAGGCGACTGCACGGGCGTCCCCCGGGAGGTCACCAAATTCATCGTGTTATATCCTTATCTGAAAACTTTATCCTCTGTAACCGGACTATCTGAATTATCCTATCCCGTAGTAGAAAGTTACTGGTTCGGAAACGATAAGCTCAGTCTTGCCAAAAACGAACACTACGATCTGCTCCTCGACAACTTTCTCCGGCAAGGCGTGCCCGATTTTTTCGTGGAAGAATTACGAGCTAAAAAACCGACAGTATTTATACCAAGCCACCTGTTCCACGTACTCCATATCGGAGTAGGCCGCGCAAGTGGTGCTGTACCCTTCAACATGGACTCAATAAACAACTGCATGATCCGCTGGGGCAAAATTATTGAAATTACAAACAACTCCGCTCTTGTTGATCTCCATTCGCTAAAAACAAACAAAACCGGCTATGTTCTCTTTAAGCACAAAGAAGTAATACCTATCGATCACGAATTAACTCCCGGACTCAAACAAAACCAAACTGTTGCTGTTCACTGGAAATTAATTGTCAAAAAATTGACATCCGAGGAAACTGAAAAATTGGACTATTGGACTAAAAAAGTCATTAGTATTATCAAACCCGCATGATCTATAATTTATGCCGCTTGAGCTATGCGCTCTTGTTTGACAGTGCGGATTGCCGAATACCCGAATAGTGCGGCTCCGGCTATTATCAGAACAGCTTGAATTCCAAGCTCAGCCGGCCACTTTTGAGTAACAAATACTGCTGACAGTGCGTTTGTCACAAGAGTAGATGATACCAAAATCGACGTGACGAGTGTAGCAGGCGCAAATCTCAGCGCCCTATACCATGTCATGACATAACCGAGAAGCGTTACCATAGTAATTATCATCCACATAATTTGTGAATTTTCCAAACTGAACACGCTCCCCAATGCCGCAGGCGCCACCATGAAAGACGCCCCAAGCAGAATCAGGGATCCAAAGCCCATCCTCGCAGCGGTAACAATATCCGGATCAACTGTCGGCAGAATTTTTTTAGCAAGCACATTCTCAACCGCCCAAAATATTGTCGCTATCAATACCAAAAACTCTCCCTCCATAAGCGTAAATCCCTGAAAACCTCCTACAAAAACATTCGCGCCAAACAGTATTAGAACAGCCAGGATCTGCAGCTTGCTAAGCCTCTCCTTAAGAAGCGGGATCGCCATGATCGCAACCCAAATAATAAGGGTTTTATGGATAATCGCGGCGTTTATCGCCGGAATTTGAGTAAGACCGGTAAAATAAAGATAAAACGGTATCGTGCCTCCGATTATCCCTATCAGCGCCAAATAAACTATTTCCCTTTTATTTAATTTTCCGAACAGCTTCCACTTTCGGCTCGCGAGAATTACTGCGGCTATCAAAAGCCCTACGCCGAGATTTTTCACCGTAGTAAAAACCAAGGGAGGCTGTATCGCCGTTACTGCAAATTTATTCACAAAAATTGCAACACCTGAAATAACAGACGTCATGAGGGAAAAATAAATACCTTTTTTAATATTGGACATATAATTAATGCTCAATTCCCAACTATTTCTCTTTAAGTATACAGAACATACATCTACAAAATCAATACAGCTATTGACATAAATTTTTATTTAATATAAAGTTATTACTAATCAAGAGTGATGGGGAGAGAATTGGCTCAACGATCCATCCGGCAACCCCGCTAAGCGGGGTGCCAAACCCAAACCCGTGAGGGAAGGATTAGCTCCGATTATTTCGGGGAAACATCTTACCCCGCTCGGCGGGGTTTTTTTATGGACAAATCAAATTCATTATCTTTTAAAATAAGAAACAAGCGCCCATGCGTCTTGTTTGAACTGGTTCCTCCGCCGGCAGAATACAAAAAAAACATAATCAATGAGTCTCTCGCGTCTCTCACCCAAATTTTGACCCGCACATCAGTCGACGGCATAAATATTCCGGAAGTAATTGATGAACATCGAAACGGTGAGAGGGTGAATAAAATTCCCGACAAGCTCGAGCCTCGAATATTAGCAAAGTATCTGCACGGCCTGGGCTTAGACAATATAATAATTAACCGGCCCGTAGTTTATTCCCCCTGGGATCTTCAAATGAAATGGCTC
Organism: uncultured Gammaproteobacteria bacterium; assembly: GCA_964564035.1. Taxonomy (GTDB): domain Bacteria; phylum Patescibacteriota; class Microgenomatia; order Levybacterales; family UBA12049; genus JAHIGH01. The sequence goes on from CAZLZN010000001.1 coordinate 76,461, forward strand.
AAAGAAACATATTCCAAATTCAAAATTAAAAACTTTGTTCTGGTAGGCGGCGAATCATCCGGCACCGAATATCCCGGATATTCGGTAAACAAAACAGCGCTGGAAATTTCCGTGTCCCAAAAAGATCTCTTTCCTGACATTCTTCTTGGCGGCATTACGATACCGGGTAGAAAAAATGAAGCTGACAGATTATATAAAAAAACACAAAACGGAATTAACTTTTTCACGACGCAAATAATTTATGATTCAAGATCCATAACAAAACTGCTCGCCGCTTACTGGAAAATATGCATTGCAAAAAAAGAAAAACCCAAAATGATATTTCTCAGCTTCGCGCCTGTAATCACAAAAAAAGACATTGAGCTTCTGCTATGGTTGGGAGTTAAAATTCCGCAATCCACTTTGAAACAGCTGAAAAATGGCTGGCTCGGCGTCGGACACAGATCAACCAAAATCTGCATAGATATTCTAAAAGATATCTTTTCGTTTATAAAAAAATATGATATAAGTATACCTGTCGGCCTGAATATAGGTTATGTCAACAGAAATAACTTTGAATTTTCACTTGAATTTCTGGATAAATTAAGTCAGGTCTATCTGAAAGAAATAAAAAATAATAAATAAAATATGGCAACCGTAAAAACATACATACATGGCATTTACCCGCGCTCAAATGACCTGATCCAGACTAGCAGAGAACTGATCCGCAAAAAGAAAAAAGAATCGGATTATCTGTCTCAGCTAAAAAAAGATTTTTTAAATTTGCAGCAAATTCAAAAATCTAATAATTTCGATTACATAGAAGACGGAAAATTGAATTGGCACGACATATTCCGGCCTATCGTCGAATCAGCTTCAGGTTTCAAAATCGGCGCGCTGACCAGATGGTTTGACAACAATTGTTTTTTCAGGCAACCCGTCGCGGCAGGCAAATTAAAACTCGACAAAAATAAACTGGATAAATTATTTCCAAGAATTACGCCTGAAAAAAAATGGAAAGTTACGCTTCCTTCCCCTTTTACTTTCGCGCGCCTAACCCTGAACGAAACTGGTACTTCATTTGAAAATCTGCTTGATCAAATTACTGAAATAATCTCGGAAATTATCAGCTACCTTGATAAAAAAGGGGTAAATTTTGTACAGCTGAATGAACCCTTCCTGCCCTATCAAGGTGTGAGCAATCAGGATATTACTTTATTCAACAAAATGATCAAAAAACTTGAATCAAAAAAAGGCAAACTCGCAATCGCTTTGCATCTATACTTTGGTGATGCCGGACCTGTTTTAAAAAAACTCGACAAAAATAAATTCATAGATATCATCGGGATAGATTTTTACAAAACAGCCCTCACCTCTATCCCCAAAAATTTTGACTATGCACTGGCCGCGGGCATAGTCGACGGCAGGAACTCACTTATCGAAGACCAAAAAACGCTGAAAAAATTTATAAACGACGCGGTAGAGCACCTCAAGCTCGAGGAGATTTATATTACAAACAACTCCGACTTGGACTTGTTGCCCGAAACGATAGCATCCAAAAAAATTGAAATACTCTCAGGTATAAAAAACTTATACAATAAATAATATGAAACAATTTATAACTCATGAAATAGGAAGCCTTGCCAAAGTCGAATGGCTCCGCAAGCTCAACATGAATAATCCGATAGACTCCAAAGATATCGAATGGGCTGAAAACTGGGGCAAAAGACTATCCCTGCGCTACAAGCCTCTCCTCGCGATTCTCGCCAAGAAAAAATATTCGGAAACAGACAAAAACGAGCTTCGCAAATGGGCATCAATTTACGGCGTAGGCATTTTGGACAAAGCAGGGATCGATGTTGTTTATGACGGAGAACAGCAAAGAAGCGAAATGTACCAATATCCTGTTAATAAATCTACAGGATTCTTATTCCGCGGCTGGGTCAAATCCTTCGACAACAGATACTACCGCAAGGCATCCTGCGTCGCCCGCCCCAAAGTCAAAGAGCCGTGGCACACGCAAGAATATGAATTACTAACTTCGATCACAAACAAAAGGATCAAAATTCCTGTCACCGGCGCATACACACTGGCGGCCTGGTCATTTGATGAATACTACGGCAAAAATGCCCAAGCTCTCGGAAGTATTAGTAGTCTGAAGGACAAACAAAAAGCCCGCCGCGAATTCATATTAGATATTGCCAGAAATCTCGTCAGGCCCAATCTCAAAATGCTTCTCGACGCCGGCGCGGATTGGATTCAGATAGACGAACCGGCAGCGACAACTGTCCCCGGCGAAACCGATCTGTTTGTCGAATCATTCAACGAATCCGTCAAAGGCCTCAAGGGTGAATTCAGCGTCCATATCTGCTTCTCGGATTACCGCCTGCTGTTCCCTCACATTCAAAAAATGGAAAACTGCAGCCAATATGCGCTTGAATTCTCAAATCGGGATTCCTTGAAGCTCGGCACCAAAGAAGGAGACCGTCCCGGATATGAGATACTGAAATGGTTCAAAAAATACAAAATCCCGTCCCGCATCGGCCTGGGAGTAACAGATATTCACACGGATTTCATGGAATCACCCGAGCTGGTCAGAGACAGAATTTTATACTCCGTAAAAGTTCTCGGTGACCCCGCCCTGATCGACCCCACTCCGGACTGCGGACTTAGAACCAGGACATGGGACGTTTCATATGACAAACTCCGCGTTACAGTCGAAGGCTCCCGCCTCGCCGAAAAACACATCTGAAATATTTTACTCCTTGACAGCACATATATAATGTAGTCTACAATAAACACTTACGTCTTATGAAAAACCTTGTCATCGTCGAATCCCCTACCAAAGCCAGAACCATCAGTAAATTCCTGGGTCCGGATTATGAGATTAAGCCATCAATGGGTCATATAATTGATCTTCCCAAAAGCAAACTCGGCGTGGCAGTTGATGACAGTTTCAAACCCCAATATGAAATAGTTGAAGATAAGAAAAAAATAATTACCGAACTTGCGAGACTCGCTAAATCAGCCGAAACCATCATTCTCGCGACCGACCCTGACCGCGAAGGAGAAGCGATCGCCGCCAACATCAAAGATATCCTCTTGGCGGATAAAAAACTCAAACTAAAAAAAGAAAAATTCAGACGGATTGTATTTCACGAAATCACCAAAGAAGCTATCACCGACGCGCTCACTGCTCCGCGCGGAGTTGACGAAAATCTGGTCAATGCCCAAACGGCGCGCCGCATACTGGACCGCCTGGTCGGCTACCAGCTGTCACCCGTATTGTGGAAAAAAGTTAGGCGCGGATTATCAGCGGGACGTGTCCAAAGCGTTGCGCTTAGGCTAATTGTAGAACGGGAGCGCGAAATAGAAAAGTTTTCCAAAGAACCATATTGGACAATTCACGCGCTTTTTAAACAGCAAGCGCCAGGTAAATCAGCCAAACAAAGCAAGACTGTCCCTGAAATCGAGTTTTCATTAGTCGAAATTGATAACAGCAAAATTGAGGCGTCACAAACATTTCCCCTATATGACGGTGAATACAGAGTCACAAAAACAATTATCGACAGCCTGAAAAAAGCTGATAATTTTATACAAGATATACAAACAAAATCCTTTATTGTCGCCGACGTCATCACAAAACAGATCCGCAGAGGCCCGTATCCTCCGTATACTACATCTACTCTTCAGCAGGATGCATCAAGAAGATACGGATTTTCCGGCAAAAGAACAATGAGTCTCGCCCAAAAACTATACGAAGAAGGATTTATCACCTATCATAGAACCGATTCTGTAATACTCTCCACATCTGCAGTAAACAAAATCAGAAGTTATGTCGAAAAAACACATGGAGCAAAATATATCCCGGCAGAACCGCGCCTGTTCTCATCCAAACAAAAACTGGCTCAGGAAGCACACGAAGGAATCAGGCCGACCAAAATCAATATCACCGATATCGCTCTGGAAGAAGGTTTTACTCAGGACCATAAAAAACTCTATGACCTCGTCTGGAAGCGCGCGGTAGCCTCACAAATGAGTGACGCGCTAATAGAATCTACAACCGTTTATGCTGACTCTTCGCAAGCCGGAAACAGCACATATCGCTTCAAAACATCCGGATCGGTACTATTATTTGATGGCTTTCTAAAACTTACTCCACAGGCCCTTCAGGACAACCGTCTGCCGGTTTTTACAGCAAATGAAAAATTAGACCTCAAAGCACTCAACTCGGTAGCGCATGAAACACTGCCCCCGCCGCGTTACAACGAAGCCTCCCTCATTGCCGCGCTTGAAGAAAAAGGGATCGGCAGACCTTCCACATACGCATCAATAATTTCCACTCTCAACGACCGTGCCTATATCGAACGTGTAGAAAAACGCTTTGAAGCAACACCTGTCGGTATCGCCGTCAATGACTTTTTAGTCAAAAACTTCTCATCAATTGACGATATTCCGTTTACGGCCGACATGGAAGACAAGCTCGACAATATCGCTCACGGCAAAACCGAATGGATCAGCATGATGAATGATTTTTATAATCCATTCAAAAAGAAATTAAGCGAAGTTGAAGGCGCGGATAGAGTCAAAATCCAAACCGAAGAAATTGACGAAAAATGCCCGGAATGCACTGCACCTCTGATTATCCGGTTCGGCCGTTTTGGAAAATTTATATCCTGCAGTAAATTTCCCGAATGTAAGTTTACCAAACCTTATGTTCTGGAAACCAGACAGCCCTGCCCCAAATGCGGAAATTTGCCAGCCGGCAAGCAGGGAAAAGTAATTATCAAAAAAACCCGCAAAGGCCGCAAATTCTTCGGATGCTCCAACTACCCGGCCTGCAACTTCGCCGCCTGGAAATTGGAAGATATCAAGAAGAAATAAACAAATAACCAAGTGGTCTTTACATACCTGAATTTAACTCTACAGGCTTATCAGGAGCGGATGAACCGCTTCCTGCGCATACAAACTCACACTTCGGCCCGGATCTTCCAACAAAACTGCCGTCAGGACACTGCATAGCATCCATAGTGCAAAACACGGCATCTCCCTGTTCCTGAGGAGACGGAGCAACACTCGCCTCCATACCCGCAGGATTATCAATCACTTTAAATGTTGACATAATCTCATCAAGTTGGCTCTTAAACTCATCAAGCGCAAACTGCGAATCAATTACGAACGTATACATCATTGTCCCCTCCGTAGTATCTGAAACGGCACGGATCAAAGTCTTGCCCTGAGCCATACAGTCTACATTCGTGTAGATCTTTGCGGGAATTGAGTTATTTATCATACTGTCAATCGGATCCTGCGTACGCTTAGGATCACAGACAGGATTGTTTTTAATTACCTGATCCAATGTAAATTTACCCTGAAGCTTAACCGGCTCTATAAGTATTTTAAAATAACCTCCTGATTCGTCTAATTTTGATAACTGTATAGTTCCCTTACCGTCATTTTTAACATCAAGATCATAATTATGCGGATACTCAATTGAAAATTTCCCGTCGGGTGACTCATAGGACACCATGGCTATATCGATATCATAACGCGATACATCATCCTCTATGATCGGTGTAACCAAAATATTTGGACTATCGTTTTCTATATCGTTTTTAAATCTCGAGGGCGCAAAAAATACACCCGCCGCAACAATCGCGATCAAGATCGTAATACCCGCTGCAAGTCTCAGCATTGAATGCCGTTCAAAAAATGTAGGCGCCCTCAATAATTTTTCATCCCGGACCGGAAGCAGTTTTTCCCCGCTCGGCTCTATCAATTTCTTTTCATTTTTGGATTCCATATTAATAGTATTTCAAATCAGCATATAACTGTCAAATTTTTTAGAAGCAAACTGTAGTGTATAATATCAGCATGTTTAAGCTTGGAGCCAAAGAACTGCGCGTATCCAAATCCGACCCTGCAATTAAAAAAATACTTAAAAAAAATAGAGTTTTTATAATACTGGACAACGTACTGGACACATATAATATCGGAGCAATTTTTAGACTGTCTGATGCCGTAGCGGCAGAAAAAGTACTGATTTGCGGTCAATCGGAAACTCCTCCCAACTCCAGAATCAAAAAAGCATCAATCAACACCACCGAATGGGTGGACTGGGAATATTTTCCCGACACGCAATCAGCTATAAAGTCACTTAGGGATCAAGTCAGCGGAATTAAAATCTATGCCGTGGAACAAGACTCAAAGAGTATTCCATATGATTCCATTAATTTTACGTTTCCGTTTGCCTTGATTGTCGGTCACGAGTCGGACGGAGTATCCCCGCAAGCACTAAGCCTGGTCGATGGAATAATCGAAATACCCATGTGGGGAATTAATAAATCGCTAAACGTCATGGTTTCACTTGGTATTGTGCTGTTCGAAGCAATGAGCAAAGCTGCAATAAACAAATAACTCTCTATATGTTTTCAAACTCCGCAAGAAGCCTTTTCACATCATCAACAGTATGCGCCGGAAAATTTGCGATCCGGATGTGATTTTCTTTGTTCGCTCCATATCCCCGGCTTACAACCATACCTTCCCCGGCAAGTTTTGAAGTTATTTCGGCGCTTTTTCCCGACACGTCGATAACGATAGTAGTTTTGGATCTGATCTTTTTATTCCTGATATAAGGCTTGAATCTGGTACTTTTATCAAAATAGTCATAGACCATATCCGCCTTGACCTCTGTTTCATGCCGTATTTTTTCAATACCTTCAGCAAGCATATCCTCACATACTTTGCCCAGCAAGTATATCCCCAATACATTAGGAGTTTCATACGTTTGGTTTTTTTGAAAATATTTTTCCATAGTCAAAAAATCATGATATCCGCTTGTGATTATCCCACGCTCCTCCATAAACCGCGCTTTCTCCAAGGACCCGGGGCTTACAATTAACACACCGAGTCCAGCCGGTAGCCCCATTCCTTTTTGAACGGAGAAAAGCGCCATATCAATTTTACTAAAATCCGGCTTTATATACGGAACAGATGAAACCATATCTACAGCGACAAGAGACTTTGGATTATTGGATTTAATTTTATAAATATCGCTTAAAGGAAATTCGGCGCCTGTGCTTGTTTCGTTTTGAACAATACATATGCATTCACTATTTAAGATTCTATCGATTTGATCTTGTTCAAAACCCTCCCCGTTTGCAGCTTCAATTTTTTCCGCCTTTTTGCCTGATTTCCCGGCAATTGTAAAAAATCTTTTGGAAAAAGTCCCATTTACAAAATTTATACATCTCTCCTCAACCGTATTCTCAACTACTCTCTCCATTGCCTCAGTCGCGCTTGATGTAAAATAAATACTATAATCATCCGGCACATCAAATATTTTCCTGACCCCCTGAACCGCGTTCTTAAAAATTTCCATAAACTTCCCGCTTCTATGAGAGATGGAATAAATATCTTCTCTTAACCCTTGCTTCATATGCTCCGAAATTGTAGGATAAAGCTGAGTGGGACCTACTGTAAAATAAAGCTTATTCATAAAACATCAATACAAAACCCGCATCTTGATCGTGTCGGGTATTTTTTTCAATTCATCAAGAACATTCTGATTATATTTTTTATTGACATCCGTGATCACATAACCGATCTGCTCATTTGTCTTCAAATACTGCCCGAGAATATTCATATTATTTCGTGCCAAAATGCCGTTAATTTTTGCGAGAATCCCCGGAACATTCCTGTGAACATGAAGAATCCTGTGCGAATTTTTTTGTCTCGACACCTGAATATTCGGAAAATTTACACTCAAATAAGTATCCCCCGTATTTATATGATCAATTATCTTCCTGCTCACAAAATCAGCAATACTCTTTTGCGCCTCCTCCGTCCCCGCGCCTACATGCGGAGTAAGTATTACATTCTCAAACCCCCTAAGCTCGGATACAAATTCCTCGTCCCGGCTTTTCGGCTCAACCGGAAACACATCCAAAGCCGCCCCTTTAATTTTGCCGCTTCTTAAATATTTTATTAAAGCTTTAATATCTACAACAAATCCCCTGCTGGTATTTATAAATTTAACACCGTTTTTCATTTGCGCGAATTCCTTCTCGCCTATTAAATACTTATTTTCAGATCTGCCGTCAACATGCACCGTCACAAAATCCGCTTTCTTCAATAATTCACTCATGCTTGTGCATGATTTTGCGTTACCCATCGCCAGCCTCTCTACGATATCATAATATATGACATCCATACCCAAATTCTCGGCTAGAACCGAGAGCTGCGACCCTATATTGCCGTAACCTATTATCCCCAAAGTCTTTCCTCTGACTTCATGTAATCCTTTTGCGGATTTATCCCACACTCCTTTATGTAGATTGTTATTTTTTATTACAAACTCCCTGCTCAATGCAAAAATGAACCCGATTACAAGCTCAACAACGCTTCTGGTATTACTGTACGGAGCGTTAAATACAACTGTTCCATAAGAAGAGGCTGACCTTAGATCAATTTGATTCGTGCCTATACAATAAGCGCCGACCGCCATAAACCGCTTAGCCTTACTAAGTACCCTCTCGGTAATTTGAGTCCTTGATCTTATCCCAAGCACATGAATGTCATTCAATTTTGCGATCAGCTCATCTTCGGATAACCCCTGAGTCAAACTTTCCACAGCATAACCCTCAGCCTCAAAATGATCCACAGCAGCCCGGTCAATATTTTCCAGGAGAAGTACGTTTATTTTACTCTTAGGATATGACACGCTCATAGGTAATTTAAAAGCAAATAGCACCTCGTCAAAATTTGAAGCAACCCTGTCCGCTTTTACCGTTACCTTTTCGCGGTTTATATTTTCCGTAAAAACAAAAAATTTCGACACAACTCCGCTTTCCCGCAATCTAAGATCCGTATATCCGTCACCGATCACAATCAATTCCCCTTTTAGCCCCAATTTTTTAACGGCTTCTACTTTACCGTCAGCCTTCGATAATGGATTCTTGTGATCATATCCCTCAAATTTCCCGTTTTTATCAAATACAAAAGTGTTTGCCAAAATATGATCCGGCGCTATTGCGTATGACTCTGTAACCGGACCGATCAGCTCCTTGAATCCGCCAGAAATAATATATATCCTGTCTGCATTTTTTTTAAAAAAGTCTTTATTTCTGCTGATGGAGTCTGTTACGTTCTTTTTAAGAATTTTAACCACTTCCGCAAGATCCTCTCTGGTCGGGGATAAATAACTCATTCTCAGCCTGAGACTATCATCAAAGCTGATCTCTCCGTTCATCCCCTGCTCTGTAATTTCCTTTATTTTCCCGACAATTTCTTCCCTGTCCGTTCTGTCTTTTAAGACATAAGATGCAAGCACGTCCAGAGTTTCCAGCTTGATAAATGTACTGTCAAAATCGATTATAAAATATCTGTCTTTCATACTACGCTGATAATCTCAAGTATAATATCACCGGCAAAACTTATATGCAATACAATTACTCACAAAACTGAAGCTTTTTATGGGTAT
>CAZLZN010000002.1:0-85878 GCA_964564035.1 uncultured Gammaproteobacteria bacterium
ACTAAATAATTAATTTAACACTAAATCGGGAATCTTAATACAAAATGTTTAAATCCGCAGGCACCGTAAAGCCGGTCTTACACACAATAAAAGGGAAAGTTATTAAAGGCAAAAATAGAGGCAAAAAACTGGGTATCCCGACTATCAATATGAAAACTGCGCAGGATATCCCTCACGGAGTTTATATATCGCGTATCAAAATTGAAAACATCCTGCACAATTCTGTAAGTTTTATTGGCGAAGCCAAGACATTTGATGAAAAAGAAGTATACCTTGAAACGCTTGTTTTTGATTTTGACCGGGATGTTTACGATATACAAGTCGAAGTATTTTTAATAAAAAAACTCAGAGACAATATCAAATTTGCCTCCCCCACCGGGCTTGTTAGTCAAATTGATTATGATAAAAAACAGGCTTTGGACTTTTTTCGGAATAATCAATCCTGAAATCCTCTCGAGATAATGGACTTGGACAATATCTCGGACCTCACAAACATGCGGTTGATAAGCGGAATTATTAACGGCGCGAACGTTTTGAACAAATTCCATGATTTCATGCGCATGCCTCTTGATTTTTGCACAGCCGAAATTGTATCAGAATCACTAAGTACTCTCGGTATGAAATAGGCTGTTAAGCTAAGTATTAGTACCGCGTTTTTTGGCAGAAAGTAAAAAAATCTTATCAACTCGTAAAAAGATGTAAAAGCCAGGAACGCAAACACGCTTGTACTAATCAAAACCAGCCTGATCCCTGCTGCAATCCCCAATTCAAGCCTGCTGTTCAAATCAACCGAAGTATTAAAAATCAAATGAAACACTACTATAAATAAAGCCATAGGAATTATGATTTTCAGTCTTTTTTTCAGATTGCTTGTTGAAAAAAGACCCGCGGCTGTAAAGCCTGCCATCAGCAGCACCAATCCCAAAATATTGTCAACTGCAAAAATTAAATAATTAACTAGCAAAAAAATAATTATTTTAAATAGCGTAAAAAATTCTGTCCTCATAAATTTCCCGGAATTTTGATGCCTTTATCGGATAAAAGCTTTTTATTTTTGAAAAATTCCTCGGTATTACCCCGGTGTATAATTTCGCCGCCGTCGATCAATATAACATTTTTCGCGAAATTATATAAAAAATCCGTATCATGCTCTATAACAATTATTGTTTTTCCATGAAACTGGTGAAGCTGAGACAATAATTTATACAAATTAACGGCGCTTTTATAATCCAGCATGGCCGCCGGCTCATCAAGCACTATGTACTCCGTATCAAGCGCGAGGACACAAGCCAAAGCAACTTTCTGTTTTTCGCCAAGTGAGAGCGAATTTGGATCCCTTTTCTCAAATCCCACAAGCCCCACCGTTTTGAGAGAAGACACGATTATCTCGCTTGCATTCTTGATGCCGAAATTTTTCAGACCGAATTCGATTTCTTCCCGTACGCTCATATTAAAAAGCATAAAGTCCGGATTCTGAAATAGCATGCCGACTTTTCTGGCAAAAAAAGCAACAGATTCTTTTCTGGTATTTACCCCATCGACAAATACATTGCCGGTCATTTTGCCGCTGATTTCATGCGGGATCAGGCCGTTAAAAAGAAGCGATAGTGTTGTTTTGCCTGATCCGTTTACCCCTGTTATCCCCAAAAAAGAATTGGGTTCAATTTGTAGATTAATATTTTTCAGTAAAAGATCATGCTTGTGATATCTGTATGATAAATTATCGATCTGAATTCCTTTATTCATAAAGCGGAGACATTATTCGGCTTTATCTGTGCCGTAGCGGATAAGTCCAAATTTATAAACGAGCGCCCAGGCCAAAAATACGTCAACAATTGACTGAACTACATTAAACAAAGCAATAATATACCATGGGATAGCCGTCATTGCCTGCTCCGGTGTCATTTTGGTCCAGATTGGGATCGCGTAATAATAATTGATCGGAATAACAATAATACACCTGATAATTATTGCGATCACCAGAGGTGCTAATAGATTTCTGAAATCCCTGTAGTAACCCAGCTTTTTTTTCTGACTGGTAAGCCATATTCCGAGGATTATCCATATAGGCAAACTTGCGATCCATTTCATGCTGGCCCCGAGCCAGGTTTCAGGAGCAAAAAGAGTTATAATCACGGCTCCTATGAGTGAAACAATAAACGCAATACGCAGTCCGAAAAGAAAGAGCGCTATAAGCCAGGTCACGGCAACGATATCTATCCACATTCCCCATTGAGGAGACATATAACCTATGTGGATGATCTGAACAACAGCGGATATCGCGGCAAGTCCGGCGGCAATTACGATTTCTCGTGTTTTTAATCGGTTTTTATTCATATTTCCTTCTTATCTCTATCTATACAGATAGACGGTAAGCTTAGCCTACCTCCCGACTATACGGTCGCTTTCTGAATTACACAGACTCATCCCCGCTCAGCGGGGTCGTAGAGTTACCCCGCATTGCGGGGATCACTACCGATACTGAATTGCCTCGCCCCGCTGACGTTTCAGCGAAAGAGGGTCACAGATCCCTGAAAGAATAAATTTATGATAGCCCTTAAGCTAAGTCTTGTCAATATGAAAAAGCCAACATTCTTGCTTAATTCTTAAAATTCAGCTATATAATAAGAAGAAATTATATGTTTCCAATTTCAGATTCAATCTCTACCAGCAGATTCCCCTTTGTAACATTATTAATAATCGGCATCACTACTTATGTTTTTTATATGCAGATAACAGGCGGAAATATGGAAGACTTGATTACTTTGAATGCTCTTGTGCCGGCCGACATTGACTTTGCGCGCCCCGAAACGCTCATGCCGTTTATTACCGCGATATTTTTACATGGAGGCTTTCTGCATATACTTTCAAATATGTGGTTCTTGTGGATTTTCGGCGATGATGTCGAAGATTATCTAAACCCTTTTCTTTTTTTAGTTTTGTATTTCACAGCCGGGATTATCGGTAATTATGTCCAGTACGCGTTTATGCCCGATTCCCCGATCCCCATGATTGGAGCATCCGGCGCCGTAGCGGGCATTCTCGGATGTTATTATATTTTGTTTCCCCACTCAAGCGTGAGAACCCTGGTATTTATATTCTTTTTTGTAACTATTATAAATATCAGCGCGCCTATAATGCTTGGGTACTGGTTTATACTGCAGTTATTTTCAGGAATTGCGTCAATTCCCGAACTTGGCTCACAGGGGGGAGTCGCTTTTTGGGCGCACGCCGGCGGTTTCATGACAGGAGTTATTTTTGGTATGATGTTCAGAAGAAAAACAACCTGGCACGAGAATTTGACTCGAATAGGATAATTTTTTAAACAAATATATGAATTTCGGAAAAGAACTGATAATTATCGGATCTATAATTATAATAATAGGTATTATTATGAACCTGGGAGGTTTGAATTCCCTGCCCAAACTGCCGGGAGACATTTATATCAAAAAAGACAATTTCACATTCTATTTCCCCCTAATGACATCATTAATTCTAAGCGCTATAATATCTTTAATACTATTTGTATTCTTTCGAAAATAGACTTTCGACTTTCGACTTATTTTTTATGTATTACTCTTCTCATTGTCCATATTGCAATAGAATTTTTTACGTTTATGCATCTGATAAAACCACGGCTTCACAGTCTTTGTATGCAGGGATAAAACAACATTTGATTGATTATGATGAAGATCGCAAAGAACACAAACTCGATGACGGTCCCGATGCTGATTCGGCAGAGATCTATAATGAAATGATCGAATCATCCGAGCCTCCGTCCGGCGGATACCCTTTGAAATAGATTTAGCTTCAAAATCTTGTATCCCCCAGCCTCAATATGATATACTCAATTTGTTAAAATCATTATTGTAGAAGCAACAGTTTATCATTCAATCAGCTTTTGACTTTTAACTTTTGACTTTTAACTTTTTACGGTGGATGTAGTTCAACAGCAGAACGCCAGATTGTGGATCTGGAGGTCGCGGGGGCAGCACCCGTCTTCCACCCATTTTTTTGCAAAAAAATGCCCTGAGCCTGCCGAAGGGCTATTATGCCCCTCGCTCATGGCTTGCAGCCGGCCAATTTATAAGTGATAAATTTAAGAATAAAAGCGATACTTCTCACGTCTCAAAAAGTCTCTCATATTTTGTAGTATAAATTGAATTATAAAACCACTATACTCGTATATCTAAATGCCATCGTGGCTCCCAGGTGGTTTTTAACTGACACCGCGCTCTAAATTGGGTGATCGCTCTTGCATACCCCCACAGGCAACGCTATACTAACAGATAAATATGGCATATAGAGTTAGAGATTCATCGACTGATAGGGGTGTTCTCGAAGACATTAATGAAATACCAGACATGTGTCCTGCATGCGACCATGCAATTGAACCTATCTTTTGTTACCAATTTGGAGTAGACACGTGGCGGGAATATGATGGGTTTCTTCAGGTCGTATTTCGTTGTCCACGAGTTAAATGCCAAAGACTCTTTATAGCGTTATATGGTGCTGAACGAGGTTATAGGGGACAACCCAATTTAGTTCTTAGGAAGTCTTACCTGATGGATGTGATTGAGTTTGAAGAATTTAGCGAGATAATTGCAAATGTGTCAAGCAAGTTTGCTCAAATATACAATCAAGCGAAAGCAGTAGAAGATAACAATCTGCTATTAATTGCAGGACCAGGATACCGAAAAGCATTAGAGTTTTTAGTAAAAGACTATCTCATAAAGTCAAATCCAGAAAACCATGACAAAATAAAAAAAATGCAGCTACGTGATGCAATAAAACTATTTACTGATGCAAGAATAGAGGCATGCGCCTCACGTGCTGCATGGCTAGGAAATGATGAAACTCACTACGTTCGAAAATGGGAGGATAGAGACCTACATGATCTTAAGACTTTAATAAAAATGGTCGTTGACTGGATTGACTTAGTTGAACGTTCAAAGGAATACGTAACAGCAATGCCATCTCCTCCGCCACCCGGAATTAAAGCAGATAAATAAACGTTAAAAGGATTACGCAAAATTATAGAGAAGCGAAAGTGGTGTGATAAAATACAAGCTGGGAGGGAGAAAATCTTCTGTTATAGGTTCAAATGTCATTCGGTAGGCTTCTCCAGGTTTAAAGCCGCTTTTACTAGACTATCAATTTATTCTCGGCCTTCAGAGATATAGCCTCTATCAGAATTTTTTTAAGCAGATCAATAAATACAGCCATTACACTTGTTATAAATATAAACGCAATACTAAGCGGTATCACAAAAGTCACATCTTCCCGCGGATCCATTATTCTCGCCAGAATTAAAGACGTCATTGCGGCTAACAAAACTAATATCATGAATGCCATAGTGCAATTTTTAATATATTGTAATGCCCTAACACTGCTTTTAGTAAAAGCTTTATTTTTAGCAATCAAATTCAATAATTTATGACTATAGAAAAGTGCGACAAAGAACGGTATCGAAAGCGTATATGCACCGGTTAGTACAGCAAATATCGAAAATAAATCTAAAGGTTTATTAACGGATTCTTCGCGAAGCAGTTCAGGCACTAAAATAATACATACGCTCAGACCCGCAAGAGCAGTTAGATAAATTACAATTTTTGCAAAGATAATAGTTTTATTATTCATATATTTACTCCTTATGTTCCAAGATGTCGCCGGGCTGACAATCCAAAGCTTTACATATAGCATCAAGCGTTGAGAAGCGTATGGCCTTCGCTTTGCCGTTTTTTAAAATGGACAAATTTGCCATAGTTATTCCGACCTTGTCAGTGAGCTCACCAACGCTCATTTTTCTCTTCGCCAGCATTATATCAATATTAATTATAATTGCCATAATATTTGTTTATACTGTCAGATCGTTTTCAAATTTAATATTTACTATATTTTGTAATAATTGCTGAAATATTGCCGAAGCAGTAGCTATAACAAGCGGTGCAAATATTAAAATAAACCCTATGAAAGCGACTCCGGGTGCATCGTCCATTTGAGCAACCATAAAAATATAAGGCATACCAATTATATAAAAAACACTGATGCTAAAAGCGCAAAATTTGATATTTCTCAAGATATTGACGGAGTCGGGTGAAAAAACTAAGCTTTTGTCTATATTATTTAATAATCTCAAACCCTGATATAAACCTATAAAAAACGGGATAGCAGGTAAATACATTCCTAACAGGATCGGAAGATATGCACCCGCCTCTCCTGAATTTATTATTGTAGGTAGTACAGATATACAAAGCGCTAGAACAGTAATCCCGAATAACCCAATAATAAGTTTTAAAAACGTTGTTGAACCGAGTTTCATAATTTACCAATAAACCCATATTAACATTGTATTTATTGTTTGTCAATATATATTTATTGAAATACAGTAAAAAGTGGCTATCAAATTTACTTATGATGATTACGGCGTTTTATCAATAGGAACAGCATTAGGCTAATTGGAATTAAATAAAATAAACCCCCATACACAAAATAATTTAAATACTCTTTTAAAATCCCGCTCGTCCCCGCCATGCCCGCGATATCATAAATCTCCCATGGCTGTTTTATCAAATAATGCTGAAAATATTCATGAAATAATTTAGGAATCGCTATAACAGCTAGCACCGCAATCATAATTTTACCGGAAGTGAATAGTAGATCTTTTTTAGTAATATTTAAAAATAACAAATAGAAAATTACAAAATTTTCAAAAATATTTGGAAAAATTAGAAGCAAATATCTTTCATGAAATATACTAAACAATATAACCCCAACCGTTCTATAAGCCAAAAATGCTAGAGCCGTATATTTCACTTTGATATCTTTGAGCCCTAAAACAACTGCGGCTATAAAAAACTGATAATAAATATCAAGCGCTTTATCCCAATTCTGGTAAAATTCATAATCATCTCCTTCTGAAAGATCGACCAGCTTCCAGTCGTACATATCGGCAAGAATGGAGAGTAAAATCCCTGACAATTTGTAGCGCAGAATGATGAGCGGAATAATTAACCTGATCAGAGTAATCAATATCGGAAACTCCAAAAACATAGCAATTTTATAGCATAAAAGATACACTGATAACAATTAGATTTCGTAAATATTAGAGAAAAATATTATAAAATTTTTTTTAGCTTTTAGTTCTTTTAAAGACACTTCCAAAAATTGCAATAAAAATATATTATTATTGCATTTAAATACAAAAATTATATAATACAAATCAAATTATAAATAATATGAAAGCAGAGAGAAATCCCCTAGGTATGGATGGCTGTGCCGCTGCGTTCGGAAATTTAGCAACAGCATATCCAAATCTGGAGAAACAAAAAACGGCGGTAAAAGAACAGCCTCAGCCGGAGGAATTATCCCTTGGCGACTTAAATCCGTTGATACATGGAATTGATTTTAACTCCGGTATACCTGAGCTTATATCTGGCGTAATAAAAGAAAAAATTGTTAAATATAAGGGTGTTGAGCCTGAATTTTTAGGAAGTACATCGGTTTTTAGTCCCAAAGCCAAAGCCAATGTCCCCAGATTTATTTCAAGGTTCATCGTTGATCAGCTTACGGAAAAACAAATGGAATTATTGGAAAATGCTGTACGCGATACATATAAAGGCCCAGTAAGAACAAGAACAACAAGCGATGGAGTGCCTTTAGACCCGAAATTGGAGAGATATCCGCCCATAAATGCAGGGGACGAAAGATATTCCAATTCCAACGGATGGTATATGGGTTTAGGCGGGTTGCCCACGGATAGCGGGCATCAGGGATTATTTGTATATAAAGATCTGGGCGATGTAACAAAGGATAATTTTACTAAAAAGTCGGACAAGCCCGACAATAAGTATGTTGTGGAAATAAGAGAGGGTTCGCTTTATCAAACTGACTTAGTTAATATGATCACGCAAGTCGCGGTTATTTTAAATAATGAGAAGCCTCCGGACAAAGGTGATCTTATATATGAAACATACTACGATTTACTGAGAAGAAATATTAACACCGCTGAGTTAAACTCATTACATGGCTTAGATGAACAGAAAGAAAAGATTAGAAGAAGATTGCTACTTCCGTTAACAAATCCCGATTTAAGCAAAGGTATAAATCAAAATCCGGAATCGGTCCTAATGGCGGGGGTACCTGGAACAGGGAAAACGCATCTTGTTAAACAGCTGATTAGCCGGGATACTGATACATTTATAATTCCGGTAACGCCATATAGGCTTTTGGAAGAACTTATGGCTCCTAGCGAAAAAAAAGAGCTTTTCCCCAGGATAGCTCAGATATCAAGAGACACGAAAAAACCCGTGATTTTACATGTTGATGATATTGAAGAAATTGCAGGCGAGGATAGCCCTCAATCCAATTTTCTGAATTTAATGGCAGGCGTCAAGCAACAGGGGTTCTATATTATTGCGTCAACAAATAAGCCGGAAGTTTTACACCCGTCACTTTTAGAGCCTCAGCGTTTTGGAGTTTTGATATATACGGGATTACAGGATGAAAAAGCCAGAAAAGCTATTCTGGATATACACGCTACACCCAAAACTAAACGCTTGGCACAGCCTTTATTTGATTCGGAAAAAGAAAGAGATCTGATTTTATCCGAAGTTGCCAGATTAACGGATGGTTTTACCCCCCGGTATTTGGCGCAAATAACCACAGCCGCCAAAGCAAATTTAGCCTCTAGAGTCGCTAGGGAGACAGGTTCTGAAGTTGGGTTAAAAGAAGAGGATTTACAGGGTCATAAGTTTAATGCGGAAGATTGGGAAAAAGCATTAGTTGAAATATATGCACAATACGATAAAAGAAAGATAGAGAAAAGAGATAATGAAATAAGAAAATTTATGGATAAAGCACAAAGCAATGAAGCGGGTTTTATCGCGCAAACATCAGCAGCAGTAGTATTTTCAAAAGAAATACATATTAAAATAGGAGAAGTCAGGACACAAAAAATACCAAACTAACACAAGGAGTGCCATTTGACATTTTCCACGAGTATTGAGACTCTTAAATAGATGGAAGAAAACCCAAACGTACAGCAGCAGGCACAAAATAACAATCAACCGCCAGAGAATACTGAACAAAAAAAAGACGGCTTGATGCCCGGCCAGCGGGAGGAGGACGAGCTCAATCTCATCGGCGACACCATCTTCGGCATTGCGGCAATCTGGATAAAAAAGCTCAAAAATATATTCCGAAGTTAGAATAATTGCGGGTGGTAGACTAATCTTTCATTTACTCGAATTTCTAATTTTAAGGCAATTGTTCTTCAAGTGCATTAATTGTCCCTGCCCTCGTACCCAGCAGGAAGGCGGTATTCTTAAGAGAATATGCGGATACTGCAGTAATTACTCCGACTAGTTCGCCATTGTCAGGATTATAAATCCCTCCCCCGCTATGTCCGTAAGTGAAAATATTTTTATCTGTAAACATGCCAAACTCATAAAAAGTACTTCCCGTACTGCAATTAAACAAATTGTTGAATTTATACCCCCCGGCATATGTAGCAGCCGCGTATGAATCTGTTCGGCCGTCTCGGGCAAAAATAATAATATGCTGGTTTTGCCTTTTGTCTGCAATATCTGCTACTTCAGTTTTATCCGGATATGGTTTTTCATCAGTGCTTATTATTGCTGCATCCAGATCATTTGTTTTTAGAATATTCTCCGCCTCATGTTTATTCCCCGCAGAATCTGTTATGCTGACTGCCAATTCTGATGGTGCATAGTTTCCAAAACAGTGTGCAGCAGTCGCAATCCTGCCTCCTCCAATATGTACCCCGTTGCACCTTAATGGCTTTGTATAATCCGCGGTTTTGATTTCAATTAATACGTTTGATTTTTGGATTGTGCCGTAGGCTTTCTCCATTTTATGTCTAATTATTAGATTTTCTCCAACTTTAAACCCGGCGTTGCGAGATACATTATATAAATATTTATTAGAATCAGGAATTTGTTTCAACTTGCTGCTTAACGGCTTCAAAAAAGATGAATATTCGGTATTTTCTCTTTTTGTACGAGTATGGCTATCATTTATATCCTTAAATGTTCCGGATTGAAAACCGGGTTCGCATAAGTTCAATTTCGGCACGTCATCCGTGCGAATATCCGCTAAAGTTAAAAGCACAATAACTGCAAGCGCGTTTGTAGATTTATCTCTGTGTACAGGTACTTTTTCAACTTCTTTACCCATTAATCAATTATATCCCATATTTGTTAAAAAGCAATATTATAGGTTATAAAAATTAATTACATAGTCATGGAGATGTATTCCCCCTGAGCGTATTCAAATTAGACCAAATTTGATTTATTCATTCTTTGCTTAACTCCTTAAAAACTTGTCCTCTGGTCCCTGCAATCGCCTGGACATTCTCGAATGGCCTCAACACAAATTCTGTGAAAATGCCTACCACCTTACCTGTATTCGGATCAAATACGCCGCTTCCGCTATGTCCCTTCTCAGGTTGAGAGCTTTGTGCATATGCCAAAAATCCCAACCGAGTTTTTTTCAGGTCACAATTTTTTTGTTGAGCACTGCTATAACCCCCGACATAGACTGTTTTGTATGCTTTTTCAGCTCCCCATTTTCTTGAAAATATTGTAAGGGACGAATTTGGTTCAAGTTTTGAGACGTCGCCTAGCTGTGCTTCACCCGGATATCCCAAGTTGCCTGTATGGATAAGTGCAGCATCTACCCCGCTCATGGCAACTGCGTATTTGCCTTCATGCACATTCCCTGAGTTGTCGATTATTCGCACGTTTTGCTTTTCAAGCGGATCATCATCCAGGCAATGCGACGCGGTAGCTATCCTGCCTCTGCCAATATGTACGCCGTTGCATAAAGAGGCTCCTTTATCGCCTGTTCTAACTTCTATCTCTACATTTGCCATAGCCATTCGCTCGTTTATTTCACTTTCGGAGCTGATCTTGCCGATTCGTGTTTTCTCGTTTAGTACTTTATTTAAAATTACAATATTATTGTCCTCAAAAAAATCAATCTTATCCAGGTAAAATTTAATTTTATAATCATTTTTTTTATTCTCCTTTAACGGTCTGACTTCTGAAATATTATTGGAATCTGGAAATATATCGGTTTTTAGGCTTCCTGTTTGCGTAATATCTTCACACATCGCGCGCGCCAGATCATTTTGGCCAATCATTTCACATCCTGCTGATCCGATTAGTACTGTTAAGACTGCGGGAAGTTTATATTTACTCAATCTACTTCTATACGACTCCGGACTCATATCGTTATATTATATACAAGCTATTTAAAAGTCAATTAATACTCATTTTAAATTTACATAAATTTCTTGATGTGCGATAATATCTATCAATTAGCATGTCGGAAATACAAAAGAAATCTCTGCCTATTGTAACTCATCTTTACGAGATCGACCTCATCAGAACTCTCACCGTAATCTCAGTCGTTGCCCTGCATACAATTTCATATATGAAATATCTCGCGGTAAATCCCGCTTCGCTTCAGTGGCTTTATGTTGCCGGACACACTCTCAACTACAGCCGCTATATGTTCATGTTTGCAACGGCTTTTGTACTGACATATGTCTATTCACATAAAAATCTTGAAATAAAAAAATTCTATTCCAAACGCCTGCTCGTCGTATTTATACCCTACCTCCTTTGGAGTATAATTTACATAATTTTCAATCGCTACCCCGTTTCACCGGATAAATTTATTTTCCTCACGATTGATAGTATAATCTATGGTACAGCCTCATTCCAGCTTTATTATATCCTAATAACGCTTCAATTTTATGCGATTTTTCCATTTTTTTTGAGGCTATTAAAAAAATACACCAACCACTTATTCCCAATTCTAATAACATTCTTTTTTATACAGCTAGCATGGATGTATTATGACTTCAATTATATACAGACCGGCATCCACAAAATACCGGACACATTTAAAGAACTTATAAAATATCGAGACCGTATTTTTTTGGAATACATTTTCTTTTTTGTTTTCGGAGGGGTAGCGGCTCTAAAATGGCAATTATTCAAAAATTACTTCAATAAGTATGGCAAATATATTCCGTTCCTGTTAATTTCTACATATGTCGTTTATACCATTTATTTTCTGGCTCAGTTAAACATTTTTAATATTCCGCAATATCGTGCATCCGGCAGTCTCCAGCCAAGCTCTACTATATTCAGTACGGCTATGATAATATTCCTCGTCTTCGTTTCATACCTATGGTCTCAAAGAAGAATATTCCATAAAGCCGTTCAACTGATTTCAAACACATCATTCGGAATATATTTCGTTCATGTCATTGCGCTCTCCGTCACTCGCACGCATATTCTGCCATTAATACCCGCTGATTTGCCGCTATTTTTCAAAATATTACTGGTATTTTTAATTGCCTTCGGGTTTTCTGTTATGGTTTCCCTGTTTCTTTTAAAAATACCGTTTCTTAGCTGGGCAATCGGCAAAACACGTAGTGCGGGAATAGATAATAAATCAAAGTAGAGATTATTTATTCAGTACAAATTTTTCAAGTACCCAGGCTATTGCCCCGTCCTCGGCCGCAGGAGCTATATAGTCGGCAATTTCCTTCAGTTCCTGAGTCGCTGACTCGACCGCAATCTTTATACCGCACGCCATCAGCAGAGGAAAATCATTGTTGCTGTCCCCCACTCCGATTATCTGACTTCTGTCGATTTTTAAAATCTTTGCCGTTTCAATAAGTCCGTGCTGTTTGGTAGCTTCCGGATCGGTGATATGTATATCTGCCTTGCCTTTTTCGCTTGACTGGACAGTATGAGTTGCCACATGATTGTCTTCATGTATCAACCTCTTCACATCCTGAATTGCTCCAATATCTACATTGTGTACGGCTATAACAAAAGGCTTGTAAGGTCTGTAATTTTTGTCAAAATCATAATCCAGTCCGTCATCCTGTATCCAGAAATTTAATTTTTTATTTTTGAGTAGTTTGCAGATCTTCAGTACATCACTGTGATCCATGAAGCGCTCGTAGATATAATCCCGGTACGGCGCGTTCACGAGCTGTGCGCCTCCGCTGAGAATAGATGGACCCTTGAGCTTTAGCCCGTCAAATAGATATTTGACCTGACCATAAGGCCTGGCTGTTGCTAATCCGATGTGAATTTGATTGCCTGATGCTACTACAGCATCAATAATTCTTTGTGATGGTAGTTTTGTACTTCTGTTCGGTATAAGCGTACCGTCCACGTCGGTAATCAGTGCTTTAATATTCACCATTCATCTCTTTTCCACCGGCACAAATTACACTATATTCGTATTTAGACAATTAGTCGGATAAATTCTTTATAGCCGGTATTTTATAATTTTGAATTTATGATCTGAGTTATATCGCCAAGAGTAACTTTGTCGGCAGGCTTGTATGTGACTTCCCCGCTTTCATTTTTACCTTGCGGTATCTTTGCGAACTCATCATCTGAAAGTTTTATACCCAGATCGTCCTGGATCTTTACTGCAAGCTGTACTACATCAAGCGAGTCCATTTTCAGATCGCTAAGCGTAAGCTCCTCTTTGGAGGAAACATTGCTCTCGGACATTGCCTTGGTAACTGCGTCTTCCCCGCCCATTATGTAATTTTTTACTAATTCGTCGACTGATACTGTTTTATTACCCATATAAATCACCTCCCTCAAAAGATTTATTAAATCTATTTACATTTTACAATAAAACCAAATGCCATTTCAATACAAAAGATCACTCGGACTTTCAAATCCGAGCTTAGTTTTGTATAATGACAAAATATACAGCATTTATGGTAAAAGTAATTGTTTTCGATTTTGACGGCACGATCGCGAATTCCATACCGCTTTCAATAACTATATTAAAAAAGTTAGCTCTCAATGATTTTAAAAAAAAGATAGACGATAATCTGGTAAAAGAACTCCGGGACAAGCCTATTCCGGAGATTTTTAAAGCCCTGGGGATATCCATAGTAAAATTGCCGATAATTGCCATGAAAGCGCGGCGTGAGTTCAATAAAGAAATTGCCAAGCTCAAACCGTTCAAAGACATGAATTCACTGCTCTTGGATATGCACTCACAAGGTTATAGATTGGGTATAGTCAGCTCCAACAGTATAGAAAGTATCGAGATTTTCCTCAAAGAGAATCAGCTGGAAATTTTTGATTTTATTTATTCCAATTCCAAAGTTTTCGGTAAGTCCAGCAGTTTAAAAAAAGTAATGAAAGAATATAAATGCACAGAAAAAGAAATTATTTATTTAGGCGATGAGATCAGGGATATTCAAGCAGCCCACGAAATAGGCATCAAGAATATATCCGTTACGTGGGGAGTCAACTCCGAAGAAAAACTGACAGGGTATGACCCTGATTTTATCGCGCGGAGTCCGCAGGACATTATGAAAATCATAAAAAAGATACACGCAGATGACAAACAAATTTTCCCCGCTGAATAAAACTGCCGCACGCCTGAAGCGTAAAATATTGACCGATAATCCCGGCTTGGCAGGCATAGGGTTCGTCTTGATCGATTCTAATGAATTTAAAGTGTCTTCAGTTACGAAGTATCTGACGGATACCGAAATGGCGCACTCAAAAAACAGACTTCATAGCATGGCCGGCAGGCTTGCGGCCAAAAAAGCCATTAATCAAGCACTAGGAGATACAATTCCGTACAAGGAGATCGGTATATTATCTTCAAGCTCGTCAAGACCCGTGATATTTTCCAAAAATCAAATTATCAATAAGTCTCCCGGTTTAGCGCTGAGCATAACCCACGAGGATGATTTAGCTTCAGCGATCGCTATATCGTCCGGCAAGCATATTGGCGTCGGTATTGATATCGCCCGCGTTGATCGGGTAGAGAAAGCTTTTAATAATCAAAAAGTTCTGGATTATGTTCTGACCGGTAGTGAACAGGAAATATATAGACAAATACAAGACGCCGCGCTTTTTTGGTCGTGCAAAGAAGCCGCTGCCAAGGCTCTCGGCATCGGCATTTGGCATGGCGGATACCTGAAAGACATAGAAATTACCAATATTTCAGACGCCATAGAGCTGATATTCAAAAATAAACTGCAAGATCTATTTATGTCGCGCGGCTTCAAAGAGACCAAAATATACTTAACAACTGACGGGGTATATAAATTAGCTATCGCATTATTAGTGCCTTAACTATAGTATCCTCTCCTATGATCAGGCAGTAATTTTGCTATCCTTTTCATCACCATGTCGATGACAGACTCGTTAATTTTATCTCGAACCGATTTGTCCCGTGAATCGAGACTTTTCAACTGATCGGGCAATTCCGCATAAGCCCTTGTGAACAATCCGTCCGGATGAATAGGCTCTCCGAATGTAACTCTCGGTTTGGCAAAAGTCGGGATTGATTTGCCGACAGGCAGCAGATCCTCCGCCCCCTCAATAGCAGTCGGCAGTAAATACTCCAGGTTTGGATTTTCAAAATATCTGGCGACAGAAGGTATTGCTTTCAGCAGTTTTTTACTTCTGCTTCTTGTCCCCTCCGCATAAAGTACAAATAAATGTCCCTTGTTCATTAGTCTGTTAATTTCCGAAAAACCTTTGAAATTTATCATCTGAGCCTTTCTTCTCTCCTCTTCGCTTATCTCCCCTTTTTCAGGTGTAGAAACCAGCACATGCGCGAACGCGTCGCTAAAGCACTTACCCAAAAATTCATTTTTGACTTTCATTCCAGCTATAAATATAATTCTGTCCGACAGATCCTTGTAGCCGCTTTCTTTCAGGGATTTTACTATGAGAGGGTGATCGGCGTGGCTCGAATGATTTGCCAGAACAATTGTGCTTTTGCCATTATTCAGGCTCTCTCTTATTTTTTTCAAATTATCTTGACCATGAATTTCCAGTTTTGTTGAAAACATACCCGTCAGTTTTTCTACAATGTACGTAATTACCGGACTCCGCGGAACAAGCGGTTTTTCACTCAGCCTCAAATAAGTATTCATTATCAGTTCTCTCTTGGCTGTTTGCTCCATATGATTAAGATCGATCCTTTCTTTTTCATGATCGGCAATAATATCAAGTATTACCTCATCGGCACTCGACCTGAGCCCGTGTTTGAGTCCCAGCTCAACAAAAGGCCTGTGATAATACTCTATTTCTGTAGGTTTGTTTTCGGCAATTTTGCGAAGTGCGGCAGGTGTTGTGTTATTGCGCCCCGCCGAGATTTGCATTGCGATGTACTTTCTGACGTATTTGCTGATACCAGGTTTAATATTTCTCGCGTATTTGAGAAGCCGGATATTGCTCCAGGATATGTCGGCAAATTGTATATTGGCCGAGTTCATAATTTCCAGCCGCTCTCTTAGCCCGTTAAATTCAAATTCATACAATTTTTCATCATTAAACGTTTCATAGGTCGTAAGCCCGGTAATAGAAGCGCTTGATCCCAGCAAATTGGTAACGAGCTTTGTCCACTCCATGGATTTATAATCGGAAAATATTTTTGTCTTGAATCCCGCCTGTTGGAATAAGGCATCTGTTTGATTTACAAAATCCGTTTTACTGTTTTTTAATTCTCGATTTACTATCTCGGACAATGCAATTCTAAGTTTATTCCTGTTATATTGTGCGTACCCGTCCTGATCCCTCGATATGGTCGTAAACAAACTAGCCCTGATCAGGCTTACTTTTGTATTTTGAAATATCTTTAAAGCAATATCGGATACATCCACTCCGTTTTGCGGCAATACCAAAATACATTCATTTTTTAAATAACCCTTCAGTATTTCGAGCAGCTCCGTAACAGGGTTTGGTGTCGCGGCTATTACAATGTCGCATTTTGCACTCTTAAGATAGCTTAGATCGGGAACGATTTTAATCTCTGACGGGAAGAATTTGGTAAATTTTGGAATATATTTTTCTTTTAATACTGTAACAACCTTTATGCCCTCTTTTTTTGATAAAGCATCAACAAACATTTGTCCTGTTTGCCCGGCTCCTCCGATTATGCAAATTGTCGTGCTTTCCTTGCTGTTTTCTCTCGTCATAGACATTTTAGCTATAATCTATAAATTATCTCACTATTAAAAATCATAAACAAGCTCTTTTTAAATCCCAATTGCCGATATCTATATTTGCCGTTTTGCCAAAACCCTAAAAAATTACTATACTTAATAAATGTCCGACTTCACACATTTAGTGAACCGCCCCGAAACCCAGGATAGATTGTTTATAAGTCAGGCAATTGAAGACGTAATAGGCGAAGTAGGCTCGCGAATTGCCGATGAAGACATCCGCCGCATATTTGTACAGTGTTTACCCAATACGCTCGATACAACCGTCCATTATTCCGAAAGCGAAAACGGTGAGCCCGATACTTTCGTGGTAACAGGCGATATTCCCGCCATGTGGCTGAGAGATTCGACCAGTCAGGTTTGGCCTTACTTGCGTTTTATAAATCGCGAAACCAATCTAAAAAATATGTTCATCGGCCTTATCAACAGGCAGACCAAAAGCGTCCTTATGGATCCATACGCAAATGCCTTTGAAAAAGAAGAAGTATGGGAAAGAAAATATGAGCTCGACAGTCTATGTTCTTTCCTGAAATTATCGGCCGGATATTATATGCAGACTCAGGATTTAACCCCGTTTAATAATCTGTGGCTGCAGGCTGTCAACAAAATTCTCGAGGTAATTGTAATAGAGCAGTCTACTTTGAACAAACAAAACCTGGATCTTATGTATCAGTTCAAAACCAAATCCGGTCATCTGCATCCGGCCGTTCGTATGAAGGGCTATGGTTATCCCGGCAAGCACTGCGGTCTCAGCCGAAGCGTATTCAGGCCTTCCGATGATGAATCGGTTTTCCCCTACATCATACCCGTCAATGCAATGGCCGTCGTAGCGCTCAGAGAAATCGCGCCGGTACTGGAGAAAATAGAAGCTTACGAGGCGCAAAAAATGGCTCAAAAAATTTCCCGCGACATCGAGGAAGGTATAAAAAAATGGGGAATAATCGAACACCCGGTGTTGGGTAAGATTTACGCGTACGAAGTAGACGGCTTCGGCTCATCCTGCGTTATGGATGATCCTAATGTCCCGAGTCTTTTGAGCCTGCCCTATCTCGGTTTTCTCAAAAGCGATGACGAAGTCTACCAAAATACCAGAAAAATGGCTCTTAGCGAGTGGAATGGATTTTATTCCGAAGGATGCGAAGCCTGTGGAATTACATCCCCCCATGTCGGAACTGTTGATCATTTTTGGCCGATGGCGACGATTGTGCAGGCAATTACCTCGACCAATGAAGAGGAGATCCTCGGGTGCCTAAAAATCCTTCAGGATACACACGCGGGTACATTTTTTATGCATGAAAGCGTTCACGTTGATGACCCTCACAAATTCAGCCGCCACTGGTTCTCCTGGGCCAATTCTTTATTTGGAGAATTGATTTTGGAATTAGCAGAAAAAAACCCCGATATTCTCAAGGCAACAATTTAATTAAACTTCAAACTGCTCACGATTGAATCAAATACTTCCGAGTATTCCTGCAGAAAAACAGAATCTTTGGCCGTCATGCTTAATTCATAAAGCCGCACGTCCCGCTTCACCAAATAAACTATTTTTTGCTCCGTATAGCCGGGTACCGGGCGTATAGTTCTGTACTTAATAGTTTCAAATCCGTCAACAACCATATTATATAGTTTAGTCATATCCTCGCCCGTTTCCAGGTTTGATATTACGGTTCCCGGTGACACGCTGTCAATCCTGTCAAAATCAGAACCGAAATCTTGTTTAATAATTATATTAATTACCAGTTCGCCTGATTTAGTATTATTCACGTTCTTGTGGATTGTCAATGAGTTTCCGCTCCACGGATAAAGTTCCCAGTCTTTCGGATACCTGATGCTATATCCACCCTCTTTATTTTCTAGATTAATTGTATTGCTCTCTGCTTCCCGGCTGAATTGCCACGCGGTGTAAACAGATTCTATTCTGGGAAAACTGCTAAGCGCCTGAGACATAAAAGCAATATAGCCTATTACTCCGATAAAAATTGATGCGGTAAATATAAATCGCGATGAACTTTTGACTTCAATACTATCCCTTTGATCAGGCGCACTTGTCCGCAAGTAACGGTTAAATAGATAGACAAATAAAAATCCGGTATGCACGGCAATGGTCAGTCCATACAAAAACGCGAAGTCGGACAAATAAAATACCAGAAGCCATATCAGCATCAGATTAGTCATGCCGTATAAAAGCGAGATAGCGAAAGCCTCAGGCAATCGATTTCTGTATACATGCGAAGAAATTATCAGTGAATCAACTGTACCGCTATCTCTGACCGCCGCGGCATAAATTGCTCCTGTAAAAACTAGTAAAATATATATGGAACAGAATATCAAAAACAATGAAATTAAAACAATAAAATAAACTATTGGGAATTTAATAAACAATCCTATTCCTGATTGCGCGAAAACAAAAAACAAAAGATTTCCGGCGTGAAAAAGAAATAAAGAAATTGAAGCAAGAATGAATACAAGCAGCAAAAATAAAAGAATGACAGGATAAAAATTTTCAGCAGCCTTCAAATACGCGCCTGGCACACTTTGCTTATTGCCGCTCTGATTTAGGGAAATATATCTGATCAGTCCGGCTTCAATAAATACATATACCAATAAAATCGGCACAATAAACAGCACAAAAAGTTCTTTATTGCTATTGAGCAAATTTATAAGCATTGCGCTTAAAGGAAAAAAAACTAAGATAATTACAATTTGTATTGGCAAATATTTCTTGACAAGCATTAATACGCCTGCAATCAGTAAAATATAACTGTGGATAATCGGTACTTTGTAGCTTCTGACAGCTGCTTTATTTGTAGCATCAATAAGATTTTGAGTTTTTTTGGATTTATATTCCTTTTGAATATAGTTTAAGCTTGCATTGTACCCCTTCTTTTCAATATTTCCTATGTCGTAGAAAACTTTGCCATTAACGATGTTTTTAGATAAGTACTCTTCCGTAGATTCATAAAACCTCTCATAATTTTCTGAAAAATTTGAAAAAAATTTAAAAATACCTAAAAAAAATGAAGCAAGTGCGGATACCATTAATTATATTGTTCTATTATGGCTGTAAAAAGTCAAGTAAAAAACCCTCCCGCGATTAAGTGAGAGGGTTTTTCTAAATTTCCCAAAAAATTTATTTTGCGCCGATTTTGTACATTCCTGTTCCGCAAGTCGGACACTTTGCTTTCAAAGCCGGTTTGCCATTTTTCATGGTAACCTTTTCTGGGTTATCTACTTCTTTTTTTGCTCTGCATTTTACGCAATACATTGATGCCATTATAATATCACCTCCTCTCCCGCCAATTAATTCTAAGCGTCAAAAAATAACTAAAAATAAAATATATTCGGCAATAATTATCCCCGTTGTTAAAAGCACCGTCTTAGTCAGATCTGATACCAGGTAGGAATAGCCCGTTGTGGCGATTGCCGCATTTTTATTTATCGCCGCAGGAGGAGTGTCGGTTTCGGATTTTACATAACTATGAGTAGCTATAGAGGGCGCTGATTTTGCGGCCGGTATTTCAATTTTGCGCCTTTTGTCTGCGGATATTTTTTGTTCCTTTGTCTTTTTCTTTTTAGGCATGAATGTGCCTAGATTACACTATTGACACGCACGCTGTCAAGAGGCTAATATGGCTTTATACCTATGGAATTCTTCGGAATAATTATAGTTCTCCAGATAATAATCTTAATTTGGCTTGGTTTGGTAACCTTTTATCTTAGAAGATCTATGGAGCATTATAACATGCTTACAAATGGAATTTCCAAAAAAACTTTGACCGATTTTCTGGAAAAATTGTCTGGTGAAGTAAATTTATCCAAAAAGCATATTGCGTCCCTTATTGGGCGTTGTGATACAATTGAAAAAGACCAAAAATTCTTTTTGCAAAAAATCGGTTTTCTCAGATTCAATCCCTTCAAGGACACAGGCGGTGATCAGAGTTTTATCTTGACTCTGGCTGACGCAAACGATACGGGAATCGTGATGACCGGTTTATACACCAGGTCAGGAGTACGAATGTATATTAAGCGTGTACGCAACGGCAAAGGAATAGAGCACGAGCTGTCCGATGAAGAGCAAAAAGCTCTGAACGGCTCAAGAAATCAAATTCATGCAAAATAAATTTTTAAAACCGGTTATATTATTATTAGCATTCCTGCTTTCCGGCGGGATCTCTTATTTTTTCTTCTCAAGCCGTATATTGCCCGGCGCTGATTTGCTTACACAAACACCGGAACAGACAGGTAAACAGACTTCTGCAGGCAACGATTATGAGGCGCTGACTTTTGATCCTAACCATCCCGCGACAGAAGAATGTCCGCTGAATGGCGTAAAATACGGCAAAGATCAAAAAGACTGGTGGACTAAACACAGGCCGCTTGGCGTTATGATCGAGAATCATCTCGAGTCGAGGCCTCAATCAGGCGTTTATTTCGCTGATGTTGTTTATGAAGCAGTCGCCGAAGGCGGTATCACGAGATTCTTATCCGTATTCTATTGTCAGGATGCTGGCATAATTGGGCCGGTCCGTTCGGCTAGAACTTATTTTCTTGACTTCATATCTGAATACGGAGAAAATCCGCTATATGCCCACGTAGGTGGAGCCAATACTCCGGGTCCGGCAAATGCTCTCGGCCAGATCGAGGATTATGGATGGTCAGCCTACAATGACCTTAACCAGTTTTCTATTGGCTATCCCACTTTTTGGCGCGATCAAACCAGGCTCGGGCGCAATGTTGCTACCGAGCACACAATGTATTCGACGACTACCAAATTATGGGATTTCGCCAAAAAAAGAAAATTAACCAATGTCGACGAAGACGGTGCTTCATGGGATGTGGATTTTACCAGGTATTCCTTCAAAGAAGATAAGCCGGTACAAAAACCCGAAGCATCCGGAATAAATCTTGGCTTTTGGGACAATGCCTCCTACGTAGTCGATTGGGTCTATGACTCCAAAACCAACTCCTATCTCAGGCAAAACGGCGGAGAAGATCATATGGACAGAAATACCAAAAAACAGCTGAATGCCAAAAACGTTGTGGTTTTATTTATGAAAGAAAGCAACGCCAACGACGGATACGAAAACAACGCACATCTTTTATATGGTACCAAAGGCACAGGCAAGGCTCTGGTATTTCAGGATGGCCGCGAAATAAACGCGACCTGGAAAAAAGCCGGCAGAACCGACAGGACAATTCTGACAGACAGTTCAGGCAATGATATCAGCTTTAATCGTGGTCAAATATGGTTCGAAATAGTCCCTTCGGATAGTGTAGTAAAAACAAATTAAACTTGCTATAATATTTTTTATTAATACTGCCTCCTAAAATGCTATCAGATATTATTACATCTAAAACAAGGATAAAACTGCTGAATGTTTTTTTGACCAAACCCGACCAAATGCTCCATGTTAGAGAGTGCGTGCGCAGAACAGAAGAAGAAATCAATGCAGTACGACGCGAATTGATCTTCCTTGAAAAAAAAGGAATTTTTCAGAAAGAACCAAGAGCTAACAGGATATATTATTCTCTTTCCAAAGAATATCCTTTTTACAATGACCTGCTGAGGATTGGTATAAAAACGATAGGACTGGGCGCTGAAATTCTAAAAAACCGTGTTAAGCTTGGCAAAATTAAATTTGCAATGTTTTCCGGTAAATTTGTAAGACGCATCAAAGAGTCCCCTGAAGACGTCGATCTGATTGTGGTCGGCACAATAGTTCTTCCGGAGCTTGGTATACTCGTCCGTAGCGAAGAAGCTCGTCTCGGATCTGAAATAAACTACACCGCTATGACAGAGGAAGAGTTCAAATTCCGAAAGCAAAGAAACGATCCTTTTTTAGTGAATATTCTAAATGGAACACGTCTGATGCTGATCGGCGATGAGGAGGCTATGCTTTCATGAAGCGTAAAATAAATTTTGCATTAATTTTTATTATCTTTCTAACTGCCGCGACGATTATAATAAATCTATCACAGCCATACTCTCTGAAATTCTCCACTCCCCGCCTTCCCTTCGTCGACCAAAGCTATAACGTAGACTGGAAATTTCCGGGTATTCATACTTACAATTTTTTCAAGACAGTCGGAATCACCAGGGATTTTTCCTTTCAAAAAGGCTTGGATCTGCAAGGTGGAACAAGTATAACTCTAAAAGCGGACATGAAGGATATTCCTGAAAGCCAGCGCGAGGATGCCCTCAACTCCGCCAAATCCGTTATCGAGCGCCGTATTAACTTCTTCGGAGTATCTGAACCTGTCGTCCAGACTTCCCGTGCGGGCGGGGATTACAGGATTATTGCGGAGATTCCAGGAGTAACTGACGCGCAAACAGCCGTAAATCTGATCGGCAGAACCGCCAAGATGACGTTTTGGGAAAACGCCGCGTCCCAATCAGCCAAAATAGCCTCAGGCAGTGCGCTTCCGCTTGGCATAGACCAGCTTTTCCCAAATCCTGTCCAAACAGACCTGACGGGCGCGGACCTAAGCATGTCATCGGTAGTCTTCGATCCAAATACGGGCCAACCTCAAGTCCAACTAAAATTCACACCAAATGGTTCCAAAAAATTCGGAGAGATAACCAAGCGCAATGTCGGAAATATCGTTGCGATCGTACTGGATAACCAAATTATTGAAGCGCCCCGCGTGAATGAGCCGATTTTCGGCGGTGACGCAGTGATATCGGGGACCTTTACGACTGAAACAGCCAAAACATTACAAATACAGCTCAATGCCGGCGCGTTACCCGTTTCATTGTCGGTTTTGCAGCAGCAGGCGATAGGAGCGACGCTGGGACAGGAGTCCCTCGAAAAAAGTTTGATAGCGGGTATAATAGGATTTATCGTTATTGTTTTGTTTATGGTCATTTTATACGGCGTACCGGGTATAATAGCGAGCGTAGCGCTTGCGCTTTATACATTGATAGTACTGGCGCTTTTCAGGGCGATTCCTGTTACGCTGACGCTTGCGGGTATAGCCGGTCTGATTTTATCGATCGGAATCGCTGTCGACGCGAACATACTGATTTTCGAACGTATGAAAGAAGAACTCAGAAAAGGCAGGACCCGAGACATGGCAATTTCCCTGGGCTTTAGCAGAGCCTGGCTTTCCATACGCGATTCCAATATCTCAAGCCTTATAACCAGCGCTATTTTATTCTATTTCGGATCGGGTGTTGTTCGCGGATTCGCTTTAACTCTTGCGATCGGAGTATTGGTTTCCATGTTCTCGGCAATTTTCGTCACCAAAACATTGCTCGAAGTGTTCTATTTAGATAAAAAACAAAAAACAAAAAATCAGGCATTAGCGATAAGTAAATAATATGTTAAACATAATAGGCAAAAAAAATTGGTATTTTATTTTTTCACTTCTCATAATTATTCCCGGAGTAATTTCATTATTCCTTTGGGGGCTCAATCTCTCTATAGACTTTACCGGAGGCACACGAATGATCCTGATTCACCCCGACTCGTCAAAAATCCAAACCCAAAACATCATCCGAAATGCGTTCGGAGAACAGAGCGTTGACATAGTGACCCTTCAGCCGTCGGAAAAAAGCATAGTCATACGCACGAGACAAATCAATGAAAAACAAAACACTGCACTTATCAGTGATATCAAAAAAGATCTGCCGGATATCAAACAGGAAAGTTTCGAAACCATCGGTCCGGCGGTTGGAGGCGAAACAACACAAAACGCTCTAAAAGCACTTGCTTTAGCTTCGCTCCTGATTGTTCTTTATATCGCATGGTCATTCCGCTCAGTGCCCAAGCCTACCAGCAGCTGGAAATTCGGTATATGCGCGATAATAACATTGCTCCACGATATTCTGGTTTTGGTTGGAATATTTTCTTTGCTTGGACATTTTTACGGCGTAGAAATCGATAGTCTTTTTATAACAGCCCTTTTGACCGTAATTGGATTCTCGGTTCATGATACTATAGTTGTGTTTGACCGGATCAGGGAAAACCTCAGAAAGTCGGTTGGTCTGCCATTTGAGCAGATAGTCAATGACTCCATTCTTCAAACAATCGTCAGGTCACTCAATACGTCGTTTACTACCATGCTGGTGCTGTTTACTTTACTCATTTTTGGCGGAGATTCTCTTCGATGGTTCATTGCCGCGCTCTTAATCGGTATCGGAGTAGGGACATACTCGTCCATCTTCAATGCCGCTCCGCTTCTCGTGTTATGGCATCAGTTCGATCGGAGACGAAAGAATATTAAATAACCAATGCCTGCCGAACCCCAAACAAAAATACTCAATACCGCGCTTGGAGATTTGCTCCGAAGCAACGCTCAAGCCAGAAATTTAATTATGCAGTCAATGCGGATTTCTCCGGAAGAATTAAATAGCATGATCGATCGCGCAGGAGGCAGTCAAATGATGGGTATGACAATTGGCGAACTTTTCAAAAATGGACTATTCCAAAAAGCACAATCTTTGACACAAAACCCCGATACTATGCTTCACGAATTTAAAGATGAACATATTGCGCTCATGGCGGACTCTTTAA
The DNA here is from genome assembly GCA_964564035.1 of uncultured Gammaproteobacteria bacterium. GTDB lineage: Bacteria > Patescibacteriota > Microgenomatia > Levybacterales > UBA12049 > JAHIGH01. The sequence goes on from CAZLZN010000002.1 coordinate 25,564, forward strand.
AAAACCCGGGACTCTCCTCACGGGAACAAGCCGGGAACGCACAAGTGAAAAGCCAAAATATTTTTCAAAAAATCAAAAATTTATTTAAATAAAATGAACGATTATATGCAGATCGCACTTTCCGAGGCGGCCGCCGGTTTTAAAAATAACGAAGGAGGTCCATTCGGAGCCGTCATCGTCAAAAATAATCAAATAATCGCGAAGTCACATAATGAAGTTTTGCAAACAAACGACCCGACAGCTCATGCCGAGGTAACAGCAATTCGCAAGGCATGCGCGTCGCTCAAAACGTATTCCCTCGAAAACTGTGAAATTTATACGACCTGTGAGCCATGCCCGATGTGCCTGGGAGCTATAATGTGGGCCGGTATTTCCAAAATTTACTACGGAGCAGACAGGAAAGCCGCGGCCAATCTGGGCTTTGATGATGATTATTTATATCAGGTAATAAATGGCAATACCAAGGCCGACAAGCTGGAAATGACGAGAATTGACGAAGATGATTGTTTAAAACTGATGCATGAATGGAGTCAAAAAGAAGATAAAGTTATTTATTAGAACCAGCACCCTCAAGTTCTTCTTTAACAATCTTCCCCACTAGATTTCCATCGGCTTTGCCTTTGAGCCTCGGCATCAGCGCTCCCATAATTTTCCCCATATCCGACATGCCTGATGCTTGCGTCAGACCGATTACTTCCTTGACCAAAATTCTAATATCGCTCTCCCCCATTTGTTCCGGCAGATACTTCTTTAATATCTCAAGCTCTGCTGTTTCTTTATCGACCAGATCGGATCTCCCGGCATTTTGGAATTGCTCTATAGAATCCCTGTGCTGTTTTACTTCTTTTTGAATAACGGCCAGTACATCTTCATCGCTGGCTTCATAGCCCGCGCCCCCCTTGTTCGTTTCAAAATACCCGATTCCGGAAATAACCATTCGAAGCACGGAAGTCCTGAGCGTATCCTTAGCAAGCATCGCCTGCTTCAACTCATCCCTCAACTGTTGTTTTAACATAATAAAATTATAACATAAATTATGTTGTATTTATTAAACCTCTGTTTAATAGTTTTTTAAAGCTTCTTTTTAGATACATCAAGGCTAAAATAATATATAGAACATTTAGCAACAGCGATAAATATAAGTAATTATTATTTATAGCCCCTTGCTCCAATACCTGTCGCATCCCTTCAAAAACATAGCTGGCAGGTACTATAGAAGCGATTAGCTGTGCCCATTCGGGAAGAGATGAGACAGGATAATAAATCGCGCAAAAAGGGGAAATCAGAGCGACCATTGCCCAGGCTAACGTTTGTATTCTGCTCCCGTATCGAAATATTATGCCCGTTACAAAAAAACCCACTGCCCATCCGTTTAATATCAATAAGCCCATAAATGGAATAAGGTAAATTCCTAGTGAAAATATTTGTATTTTATATAATAAAAACGCAATAGAGGCTGTGAATAATAGGCTGATAAAAGCTTTAATGCCTCCGAGCACGAGAAGTGAAATGACCCACTCGCTGAATTTTATTGGAGATACAAAAGTATTTATTAAATTTTTATCCCACATTTCTTCGAGCAAATTTACTGTCAGCTCGTATTGTGCTCGCCAAATTATATACCAAAATATTATCCCGCTAACTATCAGCATTACGACTGGGATTTGATCGTCTATTAATGATTTAAGATAAGCACTTGTCAGTCCCCATACCACAAGGTCAATAGTAGGCCAATAAAAAGCGTCACTTAACCTATCAAAGCTATGCTTTTGTAAGTATACATATCTTAAAAATACCCCATAAATTTTATGTATTTTCATACTTTATCGCTCTTTGCTGCTTGCAAGAAATAGTCTTCCAGCGTGGGTTTATCAATGCTTATCTCATCATATTTTATATCTCTTGCGGAAATTTCATTTAAAAATTCCGACAAATGTTTTTCCGGAATATCTAACGAAATATTTTTTCCAGTTGCTTTAAGCCCAAAATTTTTCTCCTTCGCGAGTTGCGTCAAAATTTCCAAATTGTTAGAAATATGCATATTTAGATGACTTATTTCAATTTGTTTCACAAGATTTTCAGGTTTATCATCATCGATGATTTCCCCTTTGTTTATGAAAATAACACGATCACATACTTCTTCTATTTCACTCATGTTATGAGAAGTCCAAATTATTGAAATATTATTTTGCATCTTTCTCTTCAAGATTAAGTCACGCAGATATTTCGCGATTTCAGGATCCATAGAAGCCGTTGGTTCATCTAAAAGCAAAACCCTGGGATCATTAATGAAGGCTTTCGCTAAATTTACGCGGGTGTTTTGTCCCGCGGATAGTTTGGATATACTTTTATTTTCGAATTCACCTAACTTGAACAATTCAATGATTTCATTAATCTTTTGCTTCCTGTTTTTAATATCATACAAATATGAAATAAAAGTTAAGTTCTCCCGGACAGTTAACTTCCATGGTAAATTAATATATGTTGAAGAAAAATTTACCTTTTCCATAATTTCTTCGCGATCAGTTTTAATACTTTTTTCGAAATAATTAATTTCTCCATTAGTAGGCGTAAGTATTCCAAGTAGCATTTGAATTGTCGTTGTCTTGCCCGCCCCGTTAGGGCCTAATAACCCTACTATTTCTCCCTCTTCCATATTAAAGGAAATATTTTTGACAACATCGAAATTTCCAAATCTTTTACTTAAATTTTTGACTTTCAATATAACTTTATTCATATATAATTTATTTAATTTTTAAAATACTTTTACTTAACCTTTTCTATAATAACAGAAAGTAATCCTTATACTCAAAACAAATATATTCTTTATGTGACTAGAGCTTCCGGTATTATTTAAATTATTCACACGAATTGGATGACCCAAAGTCTTTGTACACATATCCAACTTTAAAAATAATTTCAGTATTGTGATTTAAGCCACGTTAATAAATATAAGTTGCACCTTATTTTAGCTATTTGGAGTACTCGAAATATAGGTTTTTCTTTTCCGCCTGCAGTTGAGCTAACTGCTTTCTATATTTTGCAATGCTTCTATCAAGTGCGGTTTTAGTCAAAAATCAAACGTATTGGTTATCTCAGCCCACTGAGTTACTAAACGCCTATTTCTATTACCTGGAGCATTCCTTGTAAATTTAGATTATACCCGTCAGCTATAAGTATTCCACTCCTCTAACTTCCCCAAATATTGAGGTGAATACTTTCCCGGTTCGATGGTGTGCAGGAACGTCAATTTATTGCTGTTCATATGCTGTTATGTTGCAAATCTTCTTATATATAAAATTACATATCCCAATTTAATATTCCCTATTTATAAAACCAATCAACATGCGAGGTTAGTTAGTGCAGCTTTACACTGTATAGTTGTCTAGACAACTATACAACTTACCTTCCTACATTTTTTCTCCTAAAGCCCGAATACACTTTTTTCTTGAACACGAGTTTTGATCCTCCGGTATTTATAAATTTGTTCTTTCCATACTCATTTTCTACCTTTATTCGTCTTGCTTCTATCATGTCAAACGCATCCGGATACTTGTCTAAGCTCTTTATTACTGACAAAATAGTATTTTTCCCTACGTTTAATTTTCTGGCTATTTCGTCATAACCAACATTATTTTTTATAAGCATCGCAATAATTATGCGTCTGCCGATCTTCATTTTCTCATCAAAAGTCAATAAACTGTTAATTATTTGCTCAACTTGTTCGCCATTTTTAGCAGCCAGAAATGCATCTCTCAATTTATTAAGCGCGTCATAAACATCGTCCTGATCTAGAAAATTATATCTTTTCATATTATTCCGTTGTCTAGACTACTGTACAAATCATACAAAAAATCACACGAGTTAACCTAGTTCCTTTATTCTGACCGTCAAATATTCCTTGGTATTCTTACTAAGATCCTCATCGACTTCCTCAAAAAGTTTTTGCAGTATTTCCCCTATTTTTTTACCAGGTTTTATATTTAACTCGCGCATAATATCATTTCCGTCGATTGCCAGATCATTTACCGAGAAAGGCGCGGGCGAAAGCTGTTTCTCGACCCTTTCTTTAAAAAGCTTCAGCCTCCAGCTCTCGGCAGTCTGTGTACCGCCGCCAAGCCGGTCGCCGATTCTGAGATCCATCATATCTTTTACATTATCAACACCAATTCTCCTGATAAACCGCCTCACCGCTGAATCCGTGATTTTTTCATCAACCGTGAACATATGCCATCTTATTAGCGTAGATATTTTCTCGCGGTCTTTTTTTGAAAACCTCAGCCTGTCTGTGATTTCCCTTGCCATTCTCGCACCCGCTATTTCATGGTTATAAAATATTACAAAACCATTTTCATCGGCCGCCGCGACCCTGGGTTTGCCTATGTCATGAATCAATGTAGCAAATCTTACAATAGGATCGATCGACGGACAGAATTTAAGTGAAAGCACGTTATGTGTAAACACATCATCTTTGTGATGCCTGCCGGGTCTGGCTTGCGACACTCCGATCCCCTCCAGAAGCTCCGGGATTATGTATTGCAGCAGATTTGTATTTTTAAGCAGCATTATTCCTTCATACGCAAAATTACTTTCAAGTATCTTGATCAGTTCGGTGTTTATACGCTCTTTAGAAATCTTCTCAAGTAATTGAGCGTCGTTGGTAACAGCATTCATTGTGTTTTCGTCAATTGAAAAAGCCAGCTGTGCGGCAAATCTGATGGCTCTCATAAGTCGTAATGCGTCCTCCTTAAAACGCATGTTTGGGTCTCCGACAGTCCTTATAATCCTGCGTTCAATATCCGCTTCTCCGCCAAAAGGATCAATTAGTTTATAATCAGATTGGTTTGCATCCAGCTCAAGCGCGATGGCATTTATTGTAAAATCACGCCTGGACAAATCCTCTTCAAGACTTTTACCCCAAGTGACTTTTTCCGGATGTCTATTATCCGAATATGAAGACTCGGTCCTGAATGTCGTAATCTCTATTACTCCGGCATGTTCGGATTCCGCGATATCTCTGACCGGGATTCCAACCGTGCCGAAGCTGTTGTCGTAAAATCCGTCCGGATAAAGCTTAAGTATCTCCTCGGGGACAGCGCTGGTCGTCAGATCCCAATCCTGAAGTTCCCGTCCGCTTAGCATATCGCGGACACAACCGCCAACGAGGTATATTTCGTGTCCTGCATCTCTGAATTTACGGTATATTTCTTTTATGTGCTGTGGAATTTTATGAGTCATACTGCTATAGTATATCAAAAGAACTGAGCTTATTACATAAATAAATATATCCAATGAAACGCTGGAAATTATTAAACCAACAAAAAGTTACAAATAAAAAAAAGGTAAATGAAAATATCATCAAACTGCTTCTCGCAAATCGCGGGATTTCTTCAAAAAAAGATATCGACGATTATTTAAATCCAAATCTGGAAAATATATCGTTTGATAGTGTCGGTATCGGCGATACTCGCATAAAAAAATTTCTGGAACGTATTATTAGCGCAATCACCAAAAAAGAACAGATCATTGTGTACGGAGATTACGACGTTGACGGGATTACCGGTACGGCGATTTTATGGGAGGTGCTTAACCGCGCGGGCGCCAAAGTCCTGCCGTTTATTCCGGACAGAGTTGATGAAGGGTATGGTCTTTCAATAGCCGGCATAAACAAGCTAATATCCAAAACCGACAACATCAAGCTCATTATTACAGTGGATAATGGTATAGTAGCAAACGAAGCCATAAATTACGCCAATTCCAAAGGTATCGAAGTAATAATAACTGATCACCATACGGTAGGCAAAACACTTCCCGATGCGGGCAATATTATTCATACAACAACACTTTGCGGGGCAGGAATTGCGTATCTTCTAAGCAAAGCTATCAAAAACAAAATTTTACACAAAACAGACTTGAACAGCGATGACCATTTGGAACTGGCAGCTCTCGGTACTGTTGCTGACATGGTGCCGCTTCTTGGTCCAAACAGAGCTATCGTGAAATACGGTCTCGAAAAATTAGCTTTTACGACGCGTCCAGGTTTAATAGAATTATATAAAAACGCCGGTTGTGAAAAAAATGTTTTTAGCTGTTACGAAGTCGGATTTATTATCGCTCCCCGACTCAATGCTTCGGGCAGGATAGAGAATGCAATGGATAGCTTGCGCCTGCTATGCACCAAAGACAGATTAAGAGCTAAAAAACTCGCCGACAAACTTGAAGAAACGAACAAAGAGCGCCAGTTTCTTATGAAAGAAGCAGCCGAAGATTCAATACTTAGGATAAAAAATCAGGAAACAAATATCAAAAAAATCTTAATTGTGTCGCACGAAAATTACAATCAGGGAATAATCGGACTGGTAGCAGGTAAATTAGTAGAAGAATTTTATCGTCCCTCGATTGTCATTTCCATAGGTGAAACCCATAGCAAAGCATCAGTCAGATCGGTAGAAGGATTCAACATAATTGAATTCTTAAGATCCAAATCGGAGTATTTCGTCAACGTCGGCGGCCACCCGATGGCAGCCGGCTTTACTATAGAGACATCAAAATTAACAGAATTTCAGACGGCGCTGGAACTAGCGGCCGAATCAACTTTGGATCCTGAGACATTGAAGCGTCAGTTGAAAATTGACCTTGAGATTCCTTTTGAACTTATAACACAGGAGTTATATTCGGATCTGCAAAAAATGGCGCCGTTCGGTATGAAAAATCCCGAACCGGTTTTTTGCTCAAGCGGCCTGAAAATAATGGATCTGAGAATTTTGGGGCAGGAGGGCAAACACCTCAAGCTCAAATTAAAAAGCGGCAATTCGGAATCAGTGGGGTTCGGTATAGACGCGATCGGTTTCGGTATGGGTCAAAGAGCCGGAGAGCTTGCCGTCGGGGATTCCATCAGCGCGGCGTACACGATCGATCAAAACACCTGGAACGGCAGCACAAATCTACAGCTTAAATTGAAGGACATTCGACTGAATTAAGAATGAGATTATTGAGAAGCTCTTTCGACTAACTCTTCAATCGATCCCACATTAGGGATAGGTTTGGGCATTGCGTCATTTTTTGTAAATCTTAACATCTCTCGCTCAGCCTCAGACGCTCTGAATAACACCTCGTCTTTAAAAGTTTTTTCATTATATAGTGACTCTCCGGTATTCAAATGCTGGTCTGGATTTGACCTATTTAGTAATTCCACATATTGCGAAAATGTAAAAACTCGAACAGGTATTTTTGGATAACGCGGTTTAGCATGACCACTTACATCAACTTCTAATACCCTGGATGAGTTCCTGATTCTGTGATGCCCGTCAACTACTATTAATTTCGCTGATCCGTTAACAAGAGGTTCAAAGCACACTAAAGCAGGATTGGAATACAAATAGTCAGGATCTTTTTCGAATTCTGCGATTACTTTGAGGGTACTTCCGCGACGATTGTTTTCTCTCGCGAGTTGCGTCCCATACAAATTTCTTCTATCGACCAGGATTTTTGGTCCTATCCCCTCTGCCTCCGATAACTTAACTGTATCTTCTGTAGGATAAACTAATTCACCTTGTCTTAATCTTCTCTCTATTCGGTCCTGAATATAATCAAAAACATCGATATGTATTTCGGGACGTCCATTTGGAATGTAATGAATCAAATGTGGATTTTCGCCCTTTTTATGATAATACTCTGGCCTTCGCTCAATATTCATATATATAAAAAAGATAATTGTCCTATAGTATACTCATTATTACTCAGCTTGTCAAGGGTCTGATTTCCTGCTGCGCTCACCTTGCGAAGTTTTATTAACGTGCTGACTCACCTCTAATTTAGTCCATTATATATTTTATATATAAACAGATGACTTAGATTGCGAATTATACACCCAATACCGTTCTGTGTTTTCTGCGCACCAGCTCTATAGACACATTTTTCATTCTTTCCCTATCAAATTTATAAAAATCCTCCGGAAACAAAAAATCCATAACTCCGGATTTAAAAATTCGTTCTATCTCATATTCATCATGTGCCACCCCGTCTTTGAGTTTATAATTAAGATATTCTTCAGTTGTTAAAAGAAGTATCTCCGGCCTTGCCCCATGAGCTCTGGCATGAAATTTTACCATTCTGATATCCGACGATCCCCCTATGGAATGGTTTTCTCTTCCTCCCTCCCCATAGGTATCCTCAGGATCCTCAAATGTCACTGCAGATCCTGTTTCGATTGCTTTATCATGCAAGTGTCTTATAAATCTGTTAATGTCTGCCTTGTTTTCCAAAACAGCCATAAGCCCAAGTTCATCTTCTACGGCAGATGCAGGATTATCTTTACCTTTTCTAAGTAGTTTTATTATTTTACTAGTCATTGATTTTTCCCGCGTGTCCTGAAGTACCGGTATCGATTTTCCGTCGACAACTATTCTTCTTCTTTCAACTGTCTCAATGCGCTGATCGGGTTTCGGCGAATAATTATCTGCATCATTTTTGGATAATATCCTGGCATCAATACAACTCATATCGCTCAGATTATGCGTACTCAGTATGCTGTCTTCTGTAGTAGGCTGATCCCCGCTCATTGCCCATACATTATTGCTTAAAAAATCTTTGAAAGTACTATACTGCTTTTCCGTATCGACTTCTCTTCGGCGGCTGTCGATAGTCCCCGCGAGGCGCATCAATAACAACTTGCGCTTTGCCTCAAATCTCCTTTGGGGATTTAAATTTTTATCTAGAAGCATTAGTCCGAGTCTGAATGGATTATTCTCCTGCTCAACTTCTTCTGACTGCGAAAGATCAACGAAACGTGTAGTTAAGTTTTTTTTAATTACTTTTATTACATCGTTTGCCATTTCGCCATATGTCTCTATTTGCCGCTCAAGCATCTCGGGAGATCCTTCCAAACCGAACATTCTTCCATAAAGAGCTATGGCCTTGTCGCTTTTTTCTTTATGTGTACTCGTCTTAGATAACAAAGTGCCCGCCTCGCTCCAGTCCTTTAAGCCCATTAGATGCTTAAACTCCTGCATGGCCAGTCTTAGCTTTAACTTTTCGGTTCTTGTAGGTTTTTGCTTATCTTTTAAATACCTGCGCCCCTCTAGTGAAAAATTATTAATTTCCGGCGTAACAGCGCCCCAGCCGCTTTCTCTATAGGCATAAAAATTGCCCCCCACTTTATCTTCATTTTTGCTCACTTGGGCTCCTTTGGCTTGTGCGGATTCACTCATATTTATATTATGCTACATCTTCTATTTTTTTGCTATAATACATTTATATTTATTATGTCCAAAACTGATCCAAGAATTCTATCTTCAAACACGCCTGATTTGATCGGACAGGAAATTGTTGCCCAAGGCTCCGTTCATGCACGGCGCGATCACGGCAAGCTTATATTCATCGATATCCGCGACCGGACAGGTCTTTTACAGGTTGTTTTCATACCGAGTTCATCACCAGACGCTCACAAGCTCGCCGGCGAACTCCGCCCCGAAGATATTGTAGAAATAAAAGGCAAAGTCAACAAAAGACCCGACCGCCTGATCAACCCCAGGATAGTCAGTGGTACAGTCGAGCTTGAAGCGCTTGAGCTAAAAATTCTAAGCAAATCAGACACTCTCCCTCTCGATCTTGGCGCCGAAGATCTCAATGTCGAACTTCCTACGCTTCTCGACCACAGAGCGCTCACCCTGCGCCATGAAAGCGTGAAGTCAATTTTCAAAGTCCAAAGTGCCCTGCTCGAAGGCTTCCGCAAGTCAGCCCGCGAGCTCGATTGTACCGAGATTGTAGTCCCGACAGTAGCCGCGAGTTCAACCGAAGGCGGAGCCGAAGTGTTTACTGTTGACTATTACGGACACAAAGCTTTTCTTACTCAGAGCCCCCAGCTTTACAAACAAATAATGGTACCTGTATTTGAGCGCGTCTTTACAATTGCCCATGCATATCGCGCTGAGCCGTCGGTCACAACCCGGCATCTCGCGGAGACTACTCAAATGGATTGCGAAATAGGATTCGTGGACTTTGAAGGTCTCATGGATATTTATGAACACATCGCTCATTTTATGGTCAAACAAGTTGAAAAAACTTGCCCGGATGAACTCCAAAAATACAATCCAAATCCGGTACTGCTTGGCAAAATTCCGAGGTTGACGCTCCGGGAAGCTCAGGAAATTATATATTCCAAATTCGGCCGCGACGCGAGAGGAGAAAAAGATCTCGGCCCGGCGGATGAAGTAGATATTTGCAAATGGGCGCGGGAAGAGCACAAAAGTGACTTTGTAACGATTACTCACTTCCCCACCAGGAAACGGGCTTTTTATACTATGCCCGATCCTGAAGACCCCGAGTATAGCTTGAGCTTTGATCTTTTGTTTCGAGGCGTTGAAATACTAAGCGGAAGCCAGCGCATCAATGACTATTCTCAGTTAGTCTCGGCAATCAAAGACCGGGGCATGGAACCGGACGATTTCGGTCTTTATCTTCAGGCATTCAAATACGGCATGCCGCCAGAGGGAGGATTTTCATTCGGTCTCGAAAGGCTTACTATGAAAATGCTTGGACTAGAAAATGTCCGCCAGGCATCCCTTTTCCCGCGGGACATGGAGCGTGTCGATGAAAGATTTTCCAAAAAATCAGAATCCAATGAAAAAAAAGCCCAAATACTTCAAAAAAAGCAATAAAACCGAAACAGTAGAAAAAGTTGTAAAAACTAAAAAAGCATACAGCTTTGATTATTTTGGATTTATATACACATCCCTCAAAATTGTTCCGGTTATTTTATTCGTGTTATTTTTGGCGCTTTATTACCAAAATAACCGCATAAACCAAAATATTCAATCCCTTGAACTAAAAGATGCCGGTTACAGCGTCAGACTGACTGACTACCCTTTTCTGACCGATTTTATACCCCCCGATATCACAGCCAAATCCGCGATTATCCTTGAAGCAGATTCAAATGCTGTTTTATACTCTAAAAATCCGGAGCTTAGATTATCGATCGCGTCGACTGCCAAAATAATGACGGCTTTAGTTGGTCAGGAATATTATTCGCCAAATTCGGTACTGAAAATTTATACTCCTCAGGTGGAGGGTTCGAATCTGGGTTTTAGGCAGAATGAGGAGTACATATATTCCGATCTCCTGAAAGCTATGTTTCTCCCGTCATCCAATGAAGCCGCGTATGCAATTGCCGACAATTATCCTGGCGGTATGGAAAATTTTGTTAAACGCATGAATGAAAAAGCATTAGAGCTCGGGCTTACCAACACCCACTTCAAAGACCCGGCCGGACTGGATGATGATGAGAATTATTCCAATGTATATGAACTCGCCCGCGTTTCATCTCATCTGACCAAATACCCTGATCTAAAAAAAATAGTTTCATTGACTCAAGCCGATATAGCGGATATTACAGGTAAGCACAATATGAGATTTAACAATCTGAACAAATTGCTTGGGGTGGATGGTGTAAACGGAATCAAAACAGGTACGACCTACGGCGCCGGTGAAGTCTTGGTTACTTCGAAAAATATTGAAGGGAAGACATTTATAGTTGTTGTTATGAAAAGCGTATCCCGCTTTGATGATACCAGACAGCTCTTATCGCTTTTATCAACAAAACTGGATTACATTAGGCCGGGATATTTAACTCAAGCCCTAAACTCCCGATAAGTCATTTTTGCAGTTGGTCATCCGTTAGCGCGGATACAAAAGCGAAAAATCCGTTGTTCCCTTCGAATACATATACAGGCATTAGGTATTCCTGTTCGTTTTCACCCAAATAATAAGCGAGCCTTATATTTTTTATCAAAATATTATTGTCAGCACCGGCATACGATGCTATATAGGCAGTTCCGCCGATAAGTTCATCATAGGCAGACTGTACTGTTTTTAGTTTATAAGTGGCTGTCGCGTCTTTCAGATCAGGTTTCTGATGGGTGAAAAAGCTCTGCACGACCTGCGCCTCTTGCTGTCCGGACGCGATCCAGAAGCTCATTGTCGAATAAGGGGGATTCGGATATACGATAGGTAATTTTATTTTGATAGTGGGCTTAAATTCTTCTGCTTCGCCCGTTTTCAGATCGTATTCCAGATCTTTTTGATAAAAATCGACTCTGATTACGTGCGCTTTGGACAGGCTGGTAGTAGGCACGAGAATATTCCCCTCAGGCGTTGTCTGAATTGAAAATAGCTGTGGAAAAGTAAACAGCGAATCCGGATTATTTTTTGTACTGGATTTTGTAAAATCCAGATCCCCTGGCATGAGAGTCGCTGTAGTCAGGAATTTTTTGGCTGTATCGATCGCGCTGATCTCATCAGATAAATGCTGTGCCGACAGGACAACCAGCCTTTGCAAAAATTGTGATGTCATTTTGTAATTGAATGAATTAATATCGAAAATTATTTGCCGGCTGAATTCCTTGGACTCATCCCATTCGTAAAAAGGATCGGCGAGTTGTTTTTCGGGAATAGTTGTGCCGTCCGCGTCCACAAAATCAAGCGCTGCAACCTTTTTGCGTACTTTGTCCAAGTTCAGGAAATTCGGTGCCGGTTTGATAATTGGAAATATACTCAGCCTGTCAGGAAGCCCCGTGGGTAATCCGCCCGTTGTCGTTTGTATGGTATATGTAAAATTTGTATCTGTTACATTGTTTGGAAATTCAAGCGGCGGAAGCAGTCCATATGCTTTCGTAGGCGGTTCAATTTGAGGAGGATATAGATAATTCCATACTGTAATTCCTACCCTGACCAGAATTACTATTACAACAATTCCGATGATGCCAATAATGCTTCCTACACCTGCTCTTTTTACATTCTCGACCGTCTCATGAAGCGTCATATATTGAGTATAAATAAAATATAAAGTACAATGCAAGAGAGGCGCCGTAAGGTATCTCTCGCAGGGAGATATGGCTTGAATCTTAAAAGATAAATATGGCACAGAAAATAACAGTACGAACCCGAATTGCACCCAGTCCGACTGGAGAAAATCTTCATATCGGCAATCTATACACAGCGCTTCTCAACTGGGTTATAGCCCGCAAAAACAAAGGCCGATTCATAGTCCGCATTGAAGATACGGATAGACTGCGTCTTGTAGAGGGGTCGGAAGACCGGATATTGGATACTCTGAAATCATACGGACTTGATTACGATGAAAGCACCGACAAAGGAGGGCCGTTCAACCCGTATCGTCAGTCGGAGCGCCTGGATATATATCGAAAATACGCACTTGAACTTATCTCCAAAAAAGCCGCCTACTACTGTATCTGCACCAAAGAGCGCTTGGCACAGCTTCGCGAAAAACAGCTTCAGGAAAAAATACAAACCAGATATGATAAACACTGTTTATCTGTACAAGACGAAGTATTAGAGCAAATAAAAAACGGTGCGCCGTCTGTTGTCAGGCTGAATATTTTACCTAGACAAAAAATGTCTTTTACGGATCTAATACGCGGCGAAATTACCTTTAGCTCGGACGAAGTTGACGATCAGGTGCTTCTCAAGTCGGACGGCTTCCCCACATATCACTTGGCGGTCGTGATTGACGATCATCTAATGGAGATTACTCATGTGATACGCGCCGAAGAATGGATTTCATCAACGCCCAAACATATTTTATTATACGAATCATTCGGATGGCCGCGTCCGCTGTTTGCGCATACGCCCATTCTCCGCAATCCGGACAAAAGCAAGCTCTCCAAAAGAAAAAATCCCGTCTGGGCAAATTGGTATTTGGAAGAAGGCTTTTTGCCTGAAGCAGTGCTGAATTACCTTGCTCTAATGGGCTGGAGCCATCCAGAGCAGAAAGACATATTTGAAATTGAAGAATTTATCAAAGAATTCGAATTAAAAAACATAAAAACAGTCGGTCCCGCGTTTGATATCCAAAAACTCAAATGGATGAATCAGCAGTATATTCAGGCACTTACTCCCGGTGATTTGAAAAACAGACTTCAAAATTTCTACCGTGACAAAATATCTCTATCTGACGATTTATTTCACAAATTATATCCTCTTATCCACACGCGCATGGAGCTTCTAAAAGATTTTAAAGATTTGACAGGTTTTATATTTGATCCTCAAAAATACCCACCCAGAAGCAGTCTGGAAAAAGAAATTGCCGGTTATCTGATAGAGCAGTTTAATTCTGAGAAATCCTGGAGCAAGGACAGAATACTTGATTTACTCAAGTCAGCTCTCATGCATTTCAAAATAAAAATGTCGGTCCTTTATTATATTTTAACCGGCAGCGAAAAAGGTCTTCCATTGCCTGAATCTCTAGAAATATTAGGCAAAGACCAAACTATTCACAGGCTTAAACTGTTTCTAAAATAGCTATGCTTCTCGGCCGTTTTATTTCATATATTTCAAACCCGATTTTTATCTTGCTCGGCCTACCCTATTTTATGGTTTACCTTTTCACCGGCGATACTGCGTCAGCGATTTTTTGGACTATCTATACATGGGTTTATCTGTTTGTTTTTGCTTTATTTGTCGTTATAGGTGTCCGCAGAGGTTTTTATACGGACTTAGATGTCTCAAGTCGGGAAGATAGGTTTTCTCTTTATTTATTCGCGTCAATAATTACTTTTTTATATTTTATTACTCTTATTTTTTTATCGGCGCCCGCGATATTATATTTAATATCCATAGGTGTTATGGCCGGCATACTGGCCGGAAGCATAGTAAATACCCGGATCAAAGCCTCTGTTCATGTTGCTGCTGTATCAGCGCTGATTACCGGTCTGGCTCTTGTTTATCAGGGATACTACTGGCTTTTATATATTTTAATTCCTGTCATCTGCTGGGCGCGCGTAAAAATAGAAAGACATACTGTCCCGGAAGTTATTGCAGGCAGTTTCATTGGATCGATACTTGCTGTTATAATGTATTTTGTAGCACTAAATTATCACTTTTTATGATAGACGGTAAAAAATTATTCAAATCCTTTGATTTCGCTTTTCAGGGTGTTAAACACGCCATCCAATCCGACCAAAATTTTCTGGTTCACTTCTCGATCGCTATATTGGTGCTTGTTTTGGGTCTTTATTTCAATGTATCCCGGTTCGAAATGGCTCTTCTGCTCCTTGCGATCTTACTTGTTATCGCGACCGAGATGATAAATACCGCTATCGAGAAAATGGTCGATCTCATTACCCGCGAGCACAGACTTGAAGCCAAAATCGCCAAAGACGTCTCATCCGGAATGGTTCTCATCACAGCGATCGGCGCCTTCCTCCTCGGCCTCTTTATCTTCATCCCATATATCATTTTTTACTTCAAATAGCTTTTTGAACTGATTTTTAGTAAAATTGTTCAGTACTAAAACTGGTTATATATTGACTTAAGTTCGGTTTTAAAAATTATACTAGTGCCCAGGGCTGCTGAGTCGTCTAATGGTAGGACAACGGACTCTGAATCCGTTTATCTTGGTTCGAATCCAGGCTCAGCAGCCGTAGGCACTAAAAATAATCGGGCACTTTTAAAAAAAATTCTACTTCACTCTTACCACGGCGGAAAATTACCGACTATAAAGGTTATGTCAAGTCATTTCAAATAAATCGTGAAAAATAGCAATTATTTGCCTCATGCCTTAATATATAAGAAATATATGAACCTGCGATTAGCGCAAGCGCGAGATATTCCGCTTTTGACATATTGGGATACAAAACAACACGTTATTGCCTCAGGCGGCGCGGACGACGTATATGACTGGCATGCCGAACTGCAAAGAACGGTCCCATGGCGGGAATTCCTGATAGCCGAAGTTGACGGCCGGCCAGTTGGTGTAATTGTCAATATTGATCCGCGCGAAGAAGAAACTCACTATTGGGGGGATATTGAGCCAAACTTGCGGGCGCTTGATATATGGATTGGTGAAGAAGCGGATTTAGGTCGAGGATATGGCACACAAATGATGAAAGCGGCTCTGATTAGATGTTTTCAAAATAAAAATACAAAAGCAATAATACTTGATACGTTGGTAAATAATACTCGTGCTATTAAATTTTATGAAAAAATAGGATTTAAAAAAATTGCAAGAAAAAAATTTGGCGAAGATGACTGTTATATTTATAGGATTGATAGAAAAGAATTCAAATATTGAGCTAAAACAAGACATGATTACAAAATAAAAAAATACCCTTACCTATTGGACTATAAAGAAAATTTAATAAGATAATAATACGAATTGTACTCTAAACTAACACTTGATTTATCATAGTTATCTAATATATTCTGTAAAAATTAACAAATTCCCACAATTATATTACAAATAAAACGTGTCTATTTGATTAAATACGAATAATTATGCAGAAAGTATTCGGTGGAGGCGAGATTTATGGCTAAATATGTAGATGGATTTGTCTTAGTAGTATCAAATATAACAGGTTCATTTTAACCCGGCATTACTATACATATCTTGAATCGGATATCAATATAAATTATTATCTTTATATAAAAGAATATGAATAATAAAATAGTTCTAATTACAGGCGCGACATCAGGATTTGGCAAGGCGACAGCTATTGAATTGGCACGAATGGGCGCGCAAGTAATAATCGGCTGCAGCACCAGGGAAAAAGGTAAAATAGCAAGAAAAGATATTTTATGGGAATCGGGATCTGAAAAAATAGATTTATTCGTTGCGGATCTCAGCTCACAAAAGCAGATCATAGAGGCTGTGATAGATTTTAAGAAAAAACATTCAAAACTACATGTCCTAATAAATAACGCCGGAGTATATCTTCCAGAGCGTCTCGAGACTGAAGATGGTATAGAAAAAACCTTTGCGACAAATTACCTTTCGCACTTCCTGCTCACTCACCTGCTTCTGGATCTCCTCAAGAAATCCGCGCCTTCGAGAATTATCAACGTCGCCTCAAAACACAACGGTATCAGCATAAAATGGGATGACATCATGCTCGAAAAAAAATATACACCCTGGCAGGCTCTCGGTCAAACAAAACTTGCATTGGTACTGTTCACCAAAAAACTTGCAGATGAATTAAAAGGAACCGGAGTTACAGTTAATTCGCTCCATCCTGCGGTCGTCGAAACAGGCCTCGGTGTTTACAGGGCAACGGGCATGATGGGTTTAGCCGTCAAAGTTATGAAGCTATTTTTACACACCTCAATCGAAAAAGGAGCAGAGACTCAAATCTATCTCGCATCCTCGCCGGACGTCGAAAACATCTCCGGAGAATTTTTTATAAATAAAAAAGTCACCAAAACACTTTCCAACGCCAGCAACCCTCAGGACATAGAGCGCCTTTGGAATCTGAGCCTCGAATTAACTAATATCTCAAAATATTAAGAGTAATACTTATGTATTATTATTCTCCAAATTTTTTTCTATACACATCGCGGGGAATTGACCGCCTGCCTACTATTATATTTGCCGGATATCGCACAGGTGCCTCATGAGCTTCTCTCAATGCTTCCGCGACTAATTGCCTGTCACTCATATCTCCGTGAGATGTACTGGGTCGGAACAAAGCCCAGTCGCCTGAGGGCAAAGTATCGGAGGATACACCGCGGTCAAACTTGTCATTTAGAAAATCTTTGGTTGAATCATCTACGGGTTTAAGCCAAACACCCGGAGGCACCATTTTACCGTCTTCCGTCAAAAAAGGAATTAGACTAAGTCCCGCCTGAACGCCTTTGTACTTTATCATTATAGCTGGTTTATCACCTGCGTATGCAGTAAGTATAGATTTGCACTTTATTGAGGTAAGTAATCTCGGCTCTGCTTTATCGCATAGAAAACTATCACTGTGTCCCGGTCTAAATATTATATCTTTTTTTGGCAAAAGATCATCAGGTATGCGTTCATTGATATTTTCAGGCAACTTCTCCCTTGGAATTCTGCTAAATATATATGCAAGCTGTCCATTGTATTTCTCAGGATCGTCTACCATTGCTGAAATAAGCTCGGACATAAAAGGCGTTTTTACCAAATCAGCCAGTTTTTGTGTATTTAGGCCGTTGTTAGAAAGAGTTACGCTGAACTCATAGGTACCTGTTGCCGCAAATAACGCGTGCATTACAATTGCTAACTTTCTGCCGTCCCTTCCCCGTAGTGCCTGTTCAGTCATTGTAGCTTTATCAGACGTTTTTGACGAGTTTTCATTATGACCGAATACTTCTCGGGCAAGCGCATTCAGATCGGCTATTGGTAATTTAATGTCCCTATCTTCAAAATTTTTTATTCTATGGCGAAAACTGCTTTCATAGAAATGCTCCGCTTTTGCAGTATAACTTTTTAATCGTTCATTCATAATTTAAATAAATTAATATAGGTCTATATATTATTATATAGCGTCGTCTTTTATTATACAGAAACAGAATAATAAAATCAACTATAGGATTATGTTTTTGGGAGTAAATATTAACAACTTATAAACAAAATAAGTAGCGTTTATTCGTGCATCCGGACATGTATGGATAAGTCAGCTTTTCTTTTCTATTTCAACCGACTCGTCATGTATCATATTAAACATATCCGTAATAAAATTTTCCGACAGCCCGTATTTTCGCGCGAGCGCTTTTCTGGAATCGATTACCCGCTTCCATCTCTCTTCGTTTACAATATCAATATTATTCTTTCTCTTAAATTCTCCGATTTTACGTACAACTTCAGTGCGCTTACCTAACATTTCAATTAATTGCCTGTCTATCTCATCAACTTGCTCCCTGTATTCATCAAGTAAGTTTTTCATACAATTACATATTCTGTGCCTTATGCCTCATATAGTGATCCATGATCACGATTGCCGCCATGGCATCAACGATCGGTACAGCCCGCGGTAAAACGCATGGGTCATGTCTCCCCTTTGCTTCAAGCGTTGTCCCTTCACCTTTTCTATTTACAGTATTCTGCATTTTTGAAATAGTAGATACAGGTTTTATCGCGACTCTGAAATAAATATCTTCTCCTGTTGTTATGCCTCCCAAAGTACCGCCCGCGTGATTCGTTTTTAATTTTACTATTTCATTATGTATATAAAATTCATCATTGTGCTGGCTCCCCCTCATTTTAACACCCTCAAAACCCGATCCGAATTCAAACCCCTTAACTGCGTTTATCGAAAGCATAGCTTTCCCGAGGTCCGCCGGAATTTTATCAAAAACAGGCTCGCCGAGACCTGCCGGCACATTTCTGATAACCCCGAGGATTATGCCCCCTATCGAATCGTTATCGGACTTAACCTCTTCAATAAGTTCGATCATTTCATTCGCCTTCGCAGGTTCCGGACACCTGACGATATTACTCTCGATCATTTCACTCGTAACTGTCTTAAAATCTATATCTGTTTTTATATCCCCGACTTGCTCGACATAACTAAGTATCTCAATTCCGAGCTTTTCTTTTAGATATTTTTTAGCAATAGCTCCCGCGGCGACCCGCCCCAGCGTTTCTCTCGCTGACGCTCTGCCGCTTCCGCGCCAGTCACGGAGTCCATATTTCTTTTCAAAAGTATAATCCGCGTGCCCCGGCCTGTACAAGTCCTTTAGTTCCATATAGTCCTCGGGTCTCGCGTCTTTGTTATAAGCCATCAGCATTATGGGAGTTCCAGTAGTTTTGCCTTCAAATATTCCCGACAGAATATGTATTTCATCCTGCTCTTTTCTGGGTGTCGTTATGGCGCTTTGTCCCGGTTTGCGTCTGTCCAGCTCCCGTTGAATATCGTCTTTAGAGATATCAAGCCCCGGCGGACAGCCGTCAACTATGACGCCGACACCTCCTCCGTGTGATTCCCCGAAGGTTGTAATTTTATATAGTTGTCCAAAACTGTTTCCGGCCATATTACTTATTATCAAAAATATCAGCTATAGTTTGCAAGTCCTTTTTAAGAATTTGTCCATCGGCGGTAAGGTTATTTTTATCGTTTGGAGCAAAATTTACATAATTTCCATTTAACATCCCGTAAACTCGTGCGATTTTGCCCTGTGTCCCCATTCCCGTCACGATAAATTCCAGTTTCTTTTCATTCAATATATGAATCAAGGTCATAAGTCGTATCGCGTCTTCTGCGTTTTTACACTTTGCCGCGATTTTAACAACTGAAGGGTTGAATTTATTCATAAAATTTATTATCTTTATAAGCTCCTCCTCATCAGGAGTTTCATTATAGTTATGATAAGAAATAATTTTCCGGATGTTTATTTTATTGGAATTTAAATATTCGAGTTCCGTTATCTGATCGTTTATATCCAGATCCAAAAGCGAATTTAGATCCTTAATAGATTCAATTATTTTTAACTTTAGATCGGATCTCATTTTTGTGCTTTCTAAATTCTTTCTCCGCAACAAAAATATAAAATTCTTATCTTTGTATTTTTTTATCAGTTCAGGCGCGAAATTTTCTGTCAGATGATCAATATAATCAAGCCAAATTTCATAAAAATCATATTCCGGATTTTTATCAATAAGTTCGGAAACTTCATTAGCTGATTTCGCAATTAATGGTAAGCAAAATTTAATTTTCATAAGCCATTTAAAATATCTCTGAACAAATCCTCGGAAACGTCACGTCCGGTATATAACTTGAACTGTTCAATCCCTTGATAAATAAGCATGTCCTGCCCATGAATTACTTTCGCGCCTTTTTTACTTGCCGATTTTAATAATTCGGTTTCAGTGGGCGTATAAACGCAGTCAAAAACAATTTGATCTTTTCTAATATATTCTGCCGGCAGTATTGATTTATTGCTGTATCCCTGCATGCCAACAGGTGTGGAATTAATAATAATATCACAATTTTTTATTTCGCTGATATTTTCAATAGGCATCGCTTCGCCTCCAAAATCTCCGGCTATTTTTTCTGCTTTTTCAAGCGTTCGGTTAAAAATCATGAATCTGGTACCGTTTTTATTCATAGCATACGCGCAAGCTCGCGCAGCTCCTCCCGCACCGATTATCCCGGCAGTCTTACCTTCCAATTTTGTTAATTTCATAAGCGGCTTTGCGACACCGATGAAATCGGTATTGTATCCTTTTAGTACGCCGTTGTCGTTGACAATCGTATTGACCGCTCCGATCGCTCTCGCGTCAGGATCAATATGATCCAAATACTTCATAATTTCGACTTTATGCGGTATCGTGCAACTTACTCCCCTTATTCCCATGGCTCTGACCCCTTTTGTGAAATCTTCCAGTTTATCAATTCTAACCCGGCTCGCGACATATACAAACTCACTATCCATTCCCATCTTTTCATAAATAGAGTTATATAGCAGAGGTCCTATCGAATGCTCGACCGGATCCCCGATTACCATACAGATTTTTGTTTTTGAATTTATTTTCATATCAATTGTCCTTTGGCCGCGTTTATTATCATATTTACATTTTCAGTTTCGCTGACATTTTCTGTACTTACTATTATATCCGCGCTCTTTCTATAAATTTCAATTCGTTGATCATGTAAATGCGTTACTTCATCAATTATACTTGTTTTGTCTGTCAAAGGCGGCCTGTTTTTATCGCCTGATATACGCCCGGCAAGAGTTTCGATACTTGTGTCCAGAAAAACAATGAGTCCGGTTCGTTTCATAAGTTTTATGTTTTCCGGATTTAAAATTATTCCTCCGCCGGTCGAAATTATACATCTGCGTTTATCCGATAACTTCCTTAAAACTTTTGATTCAATTTTTCTAAAATCATCCCATCCGTTTTTTTCCACAAATTCCGAAATAGAACTCCCTATCTCATGAGATATAATTTCATCTGTATCAATAAAATTTTTAGTTAATTTTTTAGCAAGCAATCGCCCTATTGCTGTTTTGCCGCTGCCCCTCATACCTATTAGATATATGTTATCAAAAAAAATATTTGTCTTTATTCCTAATTCATTCAGTTTATCCCAAAAATCCGGAAAAGTTTTATTTACCACATCCGGGTCATTTATTGTTATTCCCTCAATCTCTGCGCCGGCAACTGCAAATGACATAGCCATTCTATGATCGCTATAAGTATCTATCTCGGCTCTCACCGGCATGCCGCCTTTTATCTCCAGAGTGTCATCGGTAGAATGAGTCTCAATGTTCATCTTGGCAAGTTCGTTTTCTACTGCTTTAACCCGTTCTGTTTCTTTTATCCTCAAAGACTGTACGCCTTTCAAGACCGATGTCCCCTTTGCAAACGCGCAAAGTACAGCAACAGTTTGGGCTTGATCGGGAAAATCAATCATGTCCCATTCTATTGCTTTTACGCCGCGGCCCTTTATTTCAATTTTATTTTTTCCATATTTCATGTTAGACCCCATATATTCCATAATTTTGATAAGCCGACTGTCAGCCTGAGCGGAATTGGGGTTCAGATTTTTCAACACAAAATTTGATTTGGTCAGAGCCGCGATCGCCAAAAAATAACCCGCGCTGGAATAATCGCCTTCAACAACATATTTTATTCCTACATATTTTTGATTATTTTTTATAATAAACTCATGGTAGTTATTGTTTTCCGTAACTACACCGAAATTCCTCATAATATCAATTGTCATATCAATATAAGGCTTTGATATCGAAGTATTTGTAGTTGTTATTTTTTTAAATCCGCAAAGCGGCGCGCACATAAGCAGAGCAGAAATATATTGACTGCTGACACTGCTGTCCAGAGCTATTTCTGATTTATTAAGTGTTTTATACTTAATAAGTAGCGGCGGATAACCTGCTTTATTCATATATTTAATTTCGGCGCCGGCCTGTATGAGTGCGTCCGCGAGTATTTTTATAGGGCGCTTATTCAATCCCTCATTTCCCTCAAGCACTTTCTCGCCAGGTACGACACATAAAAAAGGAAGCAAAAACCTTATCGTGGTACCTGATAAATTGGCATTTAGGTAATATTTCTGATCTGTTATATCTTTATATGACCCGTTCACAATTATTTTGTCCGGTGTATAATTGATTTCAATTCCCAGATCCTTCAGGCAGTTCAAAAGCGCGTAAGTATCATCTGACAGCAGAGGATTTACGATCTCTACCTTACCCTCGGTCATCGCGGCAATTATAAGAGCGCGGTTTGTGTAACTTTTAGAACCCGGAATATTTATTGCCGCCTTTATAGGTCCGTTAACGGGATTTAGTTTTAATATTTTCATGTGAGTATTTATGCAGACCGGATGCTAGATATAAAATTGTTTATATTTTTGAGTATGTCCTCTTTTTTTGAATTATTTATAATTTCGATTATAGCACTTCCGATTACTACAGCATCCGATATACCTATTAATGCTTTGACATGTTCGCGCTTGGAAATCCCGAATCCTGCTGCAATCGGCAGATCCGTATATTTTTTTATATTTTCGATTTTATTTTGGATATCCGCGGCAAGCGAATTCTTTGCTCCGGTAATTCCCTGTCTGGCGGTAAAATAAATAAATCCTCTCGCCTGCTCAATATTTTTGATAATTCTCTCTCTTGTCGAAGAAGGCGAAAGGACTTGAATATTTGCAATGTTTTGTTCTCTGCAATGTTTATAAAAATGCTCTTCATTTTCTTCGTCGATCGGCATATCCGGTACAATAATCCCGCTGGCTCCCGCGTTTTTTGCGTCTATACAGAACCTTTCAACTCCGTATTTAAAAATAGTATTATAATACGACATAAAGAGAAGCGGTACTTCTGTAGATTTGGACAATTTCTCCATGAGCCGGAATGCATCTTTCACTCTTGTGCCTTGTTCAAGCGATTTCTCACAAGCCTTCATAATTGTCGGCCCGTCCGCGATAGGATCGGAAAAAGGGATTTGAAGTTCTACAAAATCCGCGCCGCCCTTTATCATCTCAAGAACTATTTTCTCAGTCATTTCGAGATCAGGATAACCGATAACCACATGAGTCATTAATCCTATCCGTTTTTCGCTTTTAATTAATTCAAATTGTCTATCTATCTTGCTCATAAATTAAGATCAAAACCTAAAAATCATACAACAAACCCCCGTTTAAAGATTAAAAAATACATTTTTGAGCTTTGGGTTAGGATTTGCATTTTGATCTTTGATTTTTGCGTTGTCATTTATTTTTTACAAATTGTTTAAGGAATTCATAAAATTTTTCATCATTGAATGCTTCCGCTAATATAAACAAATCCTTATCTCCCCTCCCCGATAGATTAATGACCAAAACATCGCTTTTCTTCATTCCCGGAGCAATTTTTATCGCGTATGCCGCCGCGTGTGCCGATTCAAGTGCCGGAATTATCCCCTCATTTTTCGCGAGAACTTTGACGCCTCTAAGTGCATCCTCGTCAGTCGCGTTTACAAATTCAACTCTTTTGTTGTCATGAAGAAAGCTCAGCTCGGGGCCTATTCCCGGATAGTCAAGCCCTGCGCTTATACTATGCGTTTTCTGCAGTTGTCCGTCATCATCCTGTAAAAAATAAGATTTATATCCCTCTATTACACCGACAGTCCCGTTTGGAAACCTTGTTGCACTTTCTCCAATATTTTTACCCCTTCCTCCGGCTTCAACTCCAATCAGCATGACGCTTTTATCACTTATAAAATCATAAAAAGCTCCCATCGCATTGCTTCCTCCGCCGACACAGGCAATTACCGCGTCGGGCAATTTACCCTCTGCCTCTCTTAACTGAGATTTAATTTCACGGCCCACCACCGATTGAAAATCGCGGTTAATTGTAGGAAATGGGTGCGGTCCGACAACCGACCCCAGTACATAATGTGTATCATTAACATTTTCGATCCAGTCTTTGATAGCGGCATTGACCGCGTCCTTCAAAGTCTTACTGCCGAAAGTAACAGGTCTTACTTCCGCTCCGAGCTGTTCCATTATAAATACATTGGGTCTCTGTCTCTTAATATCTTCCTCGCCCATATAAACTGTGCATGAGAACCCAAGTTTTGCGGCAACCGTCGCGGTCGCGACTCCATGCTGGCCTGCGCCTGTTTCGGCAATAAGTCTTTTTTTACCGATTCTTTTTGCCAGTAGCCCCTGTCCGATACAGTGAGTAATCTTGTGGGCTCCGGTATGATTCAGGCCTTCATTTTTGAAATAAATTTTTGCGCCGCCTAATTTTTCTGTTAAGTTTTTAGCAAATACCAGAGGCGTTGGTCTCCCGGCAAAATTATTTAAAAGCGAGTGAAATTCATCATTAAATCCTCTATCTTGTTTTGCGCTTTCATACGCGCCCTCCAGCTCTTCCAGTGCTGGGATAAGCATTTCAGGCACATATCTACCTCCGTATTTTCCAAAATGTCCGTTCATAAATCTACTCCTTTTGCATTCATTATAAATTTTTTCAATTTTTGCTTGGTCTTTATACCATTTGTTTCAACCCCGCCAGCGATGTCTACGGCATAAGGTTTTATTTTTTTTACAATCTCTGACACATTTTCAGGTGTCAAGCCGCCCGCAAAAAAAACATTATACTTCCCGGCTATTTTTTTTGCTTTCTCCAAATCAAACATTTTTCCGCTTCCCTGCTTTATCCTGTCAAGCAATAAATATTCGCATCCAAAGTCCAAAATCTTATCCGAATCATTGATACTCTTTATTATTTGATTTTTATTTAAAAGTTTTACAAACTCTTTCGTTTCTTCTCCATGTAATTGTACAAAATCAGGCCGCAGTTTGTCAGTAATTTTATTTATTTCAACAGCGCTCTGATTTTGAAAAATCGCTGCTGTTTTTATATTTCTCCCAACTTTTTTAATTATTTTGTCTGCGTCTGCGGGAGTTATATATCTTTTTGATGTTTTTACAAAATTAAATCCGAGTATATCTGCCCCGCTATTGATAGCGTCTATGGCTTCACTCATTGTTCTTATTCCGCATATTTTGACCTTTGTTTCATTTCGGAATCTCAAAGATAACAAAAAGCGCTCTATGTTCTCGGTCTTCATCAGGCTTGTGCCGACGAGTACTCCGTCTGCGCCAGAGTCTTTATAACATACGACTTCTTTTTGAGAATTTATTCCTGAAAATGCGAGCTTAATATATTTCTCCGGAATACTCCTCAGTAATTTCTGAGCGCTTTCTATGTTTATTGTCAAATCCTCCAGATTTCTTGAATTAACTGCGATAATCCTCGTATTTGTAGCTTTTGCTTTTTGCAAATCTTCAAGATCATTTATTTCAACAACCGGCTCTACTCCGTACTTTCTGCATAGATCAACAAATCGAATAAGCCTCTCAGTATCCAAAATTTTCGCGATCAGGAGAAGTGCATCCGCGCCGTTATTACTCGACTCAATTATTTGTGATTCATCTATTACGAAATCTTTTTGCAGTACCGGCAATTTGACAGCTTTTTTAATTTTTGCGATATACTTAATATCGCCACCGAAAAAAGTTTTATCTGTAATATAAGAGATCGCATCGGCGTCTGATTGTTCGTAGCGCTTCACGCGTTTTATGATATCGCGCACATTTCCGAGATTGCGGTCGGTAGGAGAGGCAGTTTTTATCTCTGCAATTATGAATATTTTACCTCTCTCTGTTCGCTCTTGTATACTGCTATAAAATAAACCGGGTTTTTTGCGCGATGTGTTACTTGTTCTCTTTAGATACTTTTTATGTTTAATTTCCTCTTTCTTAATTTCGAGAACTTTCTCGAGAAAATTATTTTTAGATGTTTGTTTCATAAATTAACCTGTTCAGGGCTTTTTTCGCAAATCCCTTATCTATAGATTTCTTTGCAAGATCAATCCCTTCACTGATATCTTTTGCTTTGTCTGCGCAAAGCAGAGCAAAAGCGCTATTGATTATGACGGCACTACTCATCACGCTTTTCTCGCCGTCCAAAATATTCTTAGTAATCTCGGCGTTTACTTTTACGCCTCCTCCCAGCAGTTCTTTTTTATCTATTAGATCAAATCCGTAATCTCTGGGATCAAATATATATTCCTTTATTTTATTTGATTTGATATCTAATACATGAGTTTTAGATGATAAACTCACCTCATCAAGTCCGTCCTCACTTGTTATGATCATTAGTCTTTCATAGCCCAGCGACAAAGAAGCTTTCGCTAGCTTACGGGCTGTCGCGAGATCCGGCACTCCTATCAGTTGACGTGTCGTTCCCGCGGGATTCACAAACGGTCCCAAGTAATTAAAAACCGTAGGAAACCCGAGCTCTTTTCTAACCGTTATCACATTTTTAAGCGCGGAGTGATACAAGGGAGCAAATAAAAATACCAGTCCGGTTTGGTCAAGTACTCTCTGAGCTTTCTCGGGCGCTATATTAATATGTACGCCCAGTTCCTCAAGGACATCGGCGCTTCCGCATTTACTGCTTGCCGATCTGTTTCCATGTTTGGCAACGACAGCACCGGCCCCTGCCGCGACAAACGCTGATGTGGTTGATATATTAAAGGTTCCGCTTTTGTCTCCGCCGGTTCCGCATAAATCTATAGCACCTTTATTGGATTTAATAGTAATCATATTATCCCGCATCGCCAGTATAAAACCCTTAATCTCCTCAGTGGATGCGCCTTTTATTTTAAGCGCGGTAAGTATGGCAGATGTCTGCACCTGTGTTATCCGTCCGGCGATAATTTCCTGCAGTAAAAACCCCGCCTCTTCGGCTGTAATGTCTTGTAAATTTATAAGACGGTTTATTAACGATTTATATTCCATATTAGTGATTATTAAACAAGAAGTTTTCAAGCATTTTTCGCCCCGCGTCAGTCGCGAAAGATTCCGGATGAAACTGTATGCCTTCAATGGGATACTCTATATGCCTCAACCCCATAATCTCATTATTATCTTTATATATCTTTGATTTTTGATCTTTGCTTTTTGATTTTGGATCGGAATTCCTCACCGTCGCAGTTATTTCGAGTTCATTTGGTAAATTGTTGCCTTCAACAATCAAACTATGGTATCTCATTACCTCAAGTCCCTGAGGTAAACCTTTAAAAACTCCCCGACCGTCATGGGTTATTATACTGGTCTTGCCGTGCATCGGCTTCCGGGCCCGTACAACCTTGCCCCCAAAATAATGAGCTATCCCCTGCATCCCTAAGCAAACTCCCAAAACCGGAGTTGTTTTACCGATATCGGTAATTACTTTTGAACAAACACCGAAATATTTCTCGTCCGACGGGTCCCCGGGTCCCGGAGATATTATTATTCTGTCGTAAGCACTAGTCTTGATTTCTTCAATAGATATTTCGTCATTTCTTTTTACATCGAGCAAAAAATCACCGCCGCGCTCTGTCAAAAGTACCCCGGCATATTGATACAAGTTATATGTGAAAGAATCGTAATTATCTATAATAAGTACTTTCATACGTTCAAAATTATTTTCATTGCTTTGGATTTTCTCATTATTTCATCATATTCCCGCTCGGGATCTGAATCATACACTATTCCGCTGCTGGTCTGTGTATACGAGTATTCACCGGATATGTATAAGGACCTGAGTGAAAGCGCGAAAGTACAGTCGCCATTGAATCCGAAATGACCTACTCCTCCTCCATAAGGACCTCGCGCCGCCGGCTCGTTCTCATCGATTATCTTAATCGTCTCGACTTTTGGTGTGCCGCAAACCGTACCCATAGGAAATTGGCTTGCAAGTCCCGAAAACATATCATCCTCCGGCCTGATAAGCCCCGAAATCTCACTGGAAATATGCTGAACGTGACTGAATTTCTTAACTGTCATCAAATCCCGGATCTTAACACTCCCGAATTTCGCTACTTTGCCTATATCATTGCGGTGCAGATCTACAAGCATATTATGCTCCGCGATTTCTTTCGGATCATTAAGCAAAGTTCTTGCAAGCATTTGATCTTCTTGTTCGTCGCTGCCGCGTCTGATAGTGCCGGCCAATGGTCTCGTCGTCATCTCGCCGTCTCTTAGTGAAAAAAGCAGCTCGGGACTCGTGCCAAGTATTCTAGTATCACCAAATCTCATATAATAACTAAAAGGTGAAGGATTGACCTCTCTTAATTTTTCATAAATTTTTATCGCGTCTCCTTTGATGTTATATTCTGATTTAAAACCGACTTCACACTGAAATGTATTTCCTGCTCTGATCTGATCCTTGACTCTTTTTACTATCTTTTTGTGCTCCGCTTTGGTTAAGCCGTCTTTTATAAATGTGATATCCGGAAATTCACTGTTTACAGATTTTTTACTTAATATTCCATTAACGGTTTCTATTCTATTTTGGCCGTAATAAAAATAAAAAAATTCATTTGTGAGTTTGTCATAGATTATTCCGTCTGTATACACGCCGAATTTAAACATCTCAAATAAATCATGAGTTTTAATTTTGATTTTAGGTTCAAAATAATTAACAGCATCATAGGATATATAACCGACCAGGCCCCCCGCATAATTCCTGGCAATAGTTCGCTCAGGCATAATATCACGCAACGCCTCATAAGGATTACGGTGTTTTATTTCCAAACTTCCGATCCGTAAAATATCATCTTTGGCGGATACAATTTTAACTGGTTCAAATCCGATTATAGAATATCGGGAAAACTTGCCCTCCTCGCCGAGAGACTCATAAATGAAGCTTGTGTCAAACTCGCGCTCAATTTTCTTGTATAGATCAAAAAAATCTATATCCTGTGCGAATTTTAAATAAACCGGTTTTTGTGACAAGTCGATTTTATACATAATCATCATTATACTAGTACGCTAGTATATAAGTCAAGTATGAATTTTGCATTATATTGCTTTGTTTACTATACCCCCTTGCTTTCAAAATGAAAATTCGTATAATACTGCGAAGCAATCATTTTAAGCTATTTAGTTTGATATGCTGACATAAACAATTTTTGAAAGCTACGCAGGCATATAGCAGATTTTTACAAAATGATTGCGGAGTGGTATAAAATAAACCTATGCAAAAACACATAGTCAGTAACCAGGTCCAGAAGTTTAGGGAAAAAATTAAAATAACACAGGAAGACCTTGCGAAATCAATAGGGGTAACCAGGCAGACCATAATTGCTATAGAAAAAGGAAACTATACCCCGTCCGTGCTTCTGGCTTTAAAAATTGCAAAATTCTTTAACACAACTGTAGAAAAATTGTTTATAATTGAATCATAATATGTACAAAGAAGCCGTAAGTATTTTCATAATTTTAATTATCGCGATTTTATTTCTAAATCCCGGTCATCTTACAATGCCTGAGACTATGGTCTCTATGATGATTATCGGCATAATTATTGCGTTCCTGTTTTTTGCCGCTTATTTACTAAACGAAACATCTGCTGATGAAAGAGAAGCACTGCACATCCTAAAAGCAGGCAGAATATCATATCTGTCTGGAGTAGCGATGCTGATAACTGCAATTATTATCCAGGGTATAGATCACGAAATAGATCACTGGCTGATTATTGTTTTATGCGTAATGCTATTGTCCAAACTTATCTCCCGCATTTACTCCCGCCTCAAAATGTAAAGAGTACTTGACATTTATATTTGTTTTGTTATACGATTAATTAAACACACAAAGGAGGTGATAATATGAAAAAATCTACTATGATAGCAGGAGCTGTATTGCTTTTAATAGTAATTTCGGCCGGCGCATATTTCTTGTCTCAACAAAACTCGGATAAAGGAGTTATGCAGAAGGACGATAATCTTCAGCCGTCGGTGTCATCTGAGGCAGACGGACAATCCGGTTCTATGCAAAAAGATGAAAATACTGAAACAAGCGGCACGGCGCAGCAAACGGACGATTCTATGATGAAGTCCGATAATAGCATGGGTAAAACCAATACTGCAGATGGTGCCATGATGGCATCCTCATACGTCGAATTTACACCAGATGTTTTAGCTGAAACAGCAGGCACAAAGAGAGTATTATTCTTTTATGCCTCCTGGTGCCCGACTTGTATTCCGGCTGACGCGCAGTTTTTGAAAAGCAGTGACAGGATTCCCGATGGTGTGACCGTAATAAGAGTCAATTATAACGATTCCCAGACGGATGAAGATGAAAAAGCTTTGGCACAAAAGTATGAAGTAACTTATCAGCACACATTTGTACAAATCGATGCAAATGGTAAGCAGGTTACAAAATGGAATGGCGGTAAGTTGAATGAATTATTGGCCAATATCAAGTAGTATATGATTTTGCTGACACTTTTTGCGTTTTTAGCTGGTATTGTGACTATATTGTCACCTTGCATATTGCCAATACTGCCGATCGTTTTGTCCTCGACCATAGGCGGCCAGGGGACGAATAAACGCCGGCCTATTGGCGTATGTTTGGGATTCATTTTTAGTTTCACATTTTTTACGCTGTTTTTATCAACTATAGTAAACATAAGCGGTATTTCGGCTGACTTTATACGTTTATTTTCGGTATTTATTATAGCGCTGTTTGGCGCTTCTCTTTTAATACCGCAGTTTCAGTTGTGGACGGAAAAACTTTTCTCGGCCTTAACTAAATTAATTCCTCTGAAAAATCAAAACGCCAATTCCAAACATGGTTTTTTCGAAGGTTTTATTATCGGACTTTCAATAGGCTTATTATGGACACCCTGCGTAGGGCCCATACTGGCATCAGTTATCACGCTTGCGATCACAGGATCGGTAAATTCATCTGCTGTAGTAATTACACTCGCCTACGCGCTTGGCACTGCTATACCGATGTTTGCTATTTTGATAGGCGGACAAAAACTGCTTAGAAAAGTTCCGTGGCTTATGGCAAATACTACAAAAATTCAAAAAGTTTTTGGGGTAATTATGATCCTAACTGCGGGCGCAATATATTTCAATATAGACAGAAAATTCCAGACGTATATATTACAAACTTTTCCTCAATACGGAACCGGACTGACTCAATTTGAAGATAATGACCAAATCAGGAAAGAATTGGAAAAACTAAATATTAATAAGGACAATTCCACATTGGACAATAAAGATATGATTGGGAAATCAACATCGGATATTCAGCCGCAGGGACCTCTTGCTCCCGAGATAATCCCCGGAGGTCAATGGTTCAATTCTCGGCCTTTGAAATTAAGCGAATTAAAAGGCAAAGTTGTCCTGATAGATTTTTGGACTTATTCATGTATAAATTGCCAAAGGACACTGCCTTATTTAAAAAATTGGTATGAAAAATATAATCCGGCAGGACTGGTAATTATCGGCGTCCATTCTCCGGAATTTGAATTTGAAAAAAATCCAGGCAATGTTTCAACAGCGATCACGGATTTCGGCATCAAATATCCCGTGGTACAAGACAATGAATTTTCTACTTGGCGGGCGTATGAAAATCGTTATTGGCCGGCAAAATATTTTATTGACAAAAACGGAGTTATCAGGAAAACGCATATAGGTGAAGGAGCTTATAATGAAAGCGAGAAGTTTATCCAGGAATTACTAAATGAGGCAGTAGATGAACCTGTTTCTTTACAAATTGATAACCCCGAATATACCCTTTATTCACGGACACCTGAAACATACCTGGGCTTCGAGCGAATAGCCAACTTCGCATCCCCGGAATTGATCAGAAAAAATCAACCTGCCGTCTATACAAAGCCATTAAAACTGGATTCAAATCAGGTAGCTTATGAAGGCAAATGGATTGTATCCGGGGAATATGCCAACCCTCAGGCAGGGTCTTCACTTCATCTGAACTTTGAATCAAAAGAAGTCTTTCTGGTCATGCGGCCGAAATCAAATATTTCAAAAATCAAAATATATCTGGATAACAAACAGGAATATTTGGGTGAAGATGCCGTAAGCGGCGTTATCAGTGTGGACAGCCCTGCGCTTTATAAGCTTATCAAGTTGGACGCCCCCGGCCGTCATGAATTGCGCCTGGAGTTTCTTGACAGCAATACAGAAGTATATGCATTTACCTTCGGTTAACTATTTATTTTTTTGTTATAATTAAACCGTGAAGAATTTCTTGGAACTATACCCTGCTGTAATCAAGGTCTTTGAAAAATTATTGGCCTTAATAGTATTCATTGGTGTGCTTACCCTGCTTATTAATAGTATTCCGGTACTGCTTGGACTCGATTGGGCACGAGTAGATTCTTTTTATGAAATGATCGACCGTATTCTGCTCGCTGTTATTGGTCTGGAACTGATCCGTATGCTCATTACGCACAATATGGACGCTGTTTTAGAGCTTTTGGCTTTTGTAATCGCCCGCAAGATGCTAAGACCCGAACTAAGCTCTATGGATATCGCGCTTAGCGTGCTTTCATTTTCCGCGCTTTTCGTCATTTATCAAATTTTCAACAACAAAGATAATTTTTATAAAATATTCAATAAACAAAAATCATGAAAAATCATACGGATTCTGTTTATGTAATTCGCAAATCATTTCCCTTATTAACTGTAAGGATTATACTTGTCGAGCTTCTGCTTGAAGGCATATATTTGTTGTGGAGGATAGGGGTAGACTTTTTACCCTTAGCAAGCGAGACAAGAGTCTTCCTGCATCAATTTACGACTGCTATCTTCATATTTGTTACTATTCTCCAGGTATTTTTACTACTTGTGCTGTTTTTGAGATGGTCAACGGATTATTATGAGTTGCAGGACGATGAAGTAATCAAAATGAATGGGGTATTCTCAAAAAACGGAAAAGCATTTGCATACCAGAACATCCAGTCAATAACTGTTAGGCAAAGCCTGTTAGGACGCTTACTTCGTTACGGGACTGTTTATCTGTATATACCTGTATTGGGTCAGGATATAGCTTTTAATGAAGTACCTAATCCTTATGCTTTTATCGCTTTAATCAAGAAAAACATGAATAAAAAAGCAGACCAGGGTTTTATTTTCCGCCGCAAATAGAAGCGCCGATTTAATCTATTGGAATAAAAACAGATTTTCCATGTATCTTTTTAGACTCTCGAATTTGCGCCAATGCATTTTGAATATCTATTTGCCGCGCTTTATCAATAGTTATAACGTCAGGTATAAAAATATTACCCTTGCTTTGGAATTGGTATTTTTTTCGCTGGACCGAATCTTCAACATTCAAGCCATTTTCGGCGAGGAGTCTAAATACTTCCGCAGCACTTCCGGGTATGTGGCGCAAATTAACTCTCAAGTACCCCCTTGCTGTTGTATTGGCAAAATCTTCAATCTCAATTTTACTGTCAAGGCTGGGTAAAGTATCTCTGCGATTTTCTCTGATATTATCCGCCAGATGAAGTATGTCCATAACAACGGCGCTCGCAGTCGCATGCCTGCCTGCACCTTTGCCTGTATACATAT
The DNA here is from genome assembly GCA_964564035.1 of uncultured Gammaproteobacteria bacterium. GTDB lineage: Bacteria > Patescibacteriota > Microgenomatia > Levybacterales > UBA12049 > JAHIGH01. The sequence continues at coordinate 59,717 of CAZLZN010000002.1, forward strand.
GGGCTCCTGCATAATCGGAATCTACATAGATAGCATTATACTCGTCATTAATATTCGCCAGCTGGCTTTCTTTCCGGACCATAACAGGCCCCACGCTTATATTGATTTTATTTTTCTTAGTTCTTTGAGCTGATCCTAATAATTTTATTACATAGCCGCGGTTTCCTTCGTCCGTTTTATATTTAGATGAAAAGTCCATATCAATAGGAGAAATATCTGTTATGCCCTTCACATTGATATCATCAGGATTTATATACCTGTTAAAACCCAGCGAGGCCAATATGGCGATTTTATATCTCGTATCAAAACCTCCGGTATCGGATATATGATCAGCCTCGGCAAAACCTTTTTCCTGAGCTTGTTTCAAAGCGCTTTCAAAATCTTGTCCTTCTTCCATTCGGGACAGAATATAATTTGTCGTACCGTTCAAAATGCCCTTGATCGTATTAATTTTATCTCCTCTGTATGAATACATTGACTTAATTATACGTATGCCTCCCCCAACAGATGCTTCAAATCCGATATCCGCGTTGTTTTGTTTCGCAGCCGCAAAAATTTCCCTCATTCTCATTGCGATGACCGCCTTATTGGCAGTTGCTACGCTCTTTCCCGTCTCTAATGCTGACATAATTAAATCCCCGGCAGGCATAATACCACCCATCAGCTCAACAACTATTTGTATTTCGGGGTCTTCAATTATTTCCTGAGGTTTAGTCGTGATAATTTCTTTAAAATCTTTGTGTTTTGCCGGGTTCCTGACTGCGATTTTTTTTAGTTCCAGGTTATATTTATGACCAAATTCTTCGATCCAGCTCGCTACCCCTCCGCCTACGACTCCGCGTCCCAAAATTCCTATCCCGATTTTTTGTACTTTTTTGCTCATACAATATTTTTTAACATTCTAACATTGCTGTAGGGTTTTATCAAGAAATTTCATTCTTTATACGGTATTAACTTGTATACTTTGACAACCGAGACATTCCAGACGTTTGCGATTTCGGCTCTGCCGAAAGCCGCGATTTCGTGCAGAGGATTACCGATCGGGTTGCACTTTATATCCTCACAAACAACAAATAGCTGCTGGGTAGCTGATTTTCTTTGCGGATCATCTTCAAGGTTCTCCAAAAGAACCGGCTCGTGCCCCAAAATTTCCAGATAATATCTGTATGCATGGTCCGAATTTCCGCCCGATAAAAGTGCAAAATTATATTTTTTGTTTCCTGTCTGTTCTATAACGAATTTAGCGATTTTCTTTGCTTGTTCCTTTTGTCTATTTGGCTCAAGCTTAAACGGAACATCATTTAGATAAACAGTGATTAATCCTGCAATAACTAATACAGGTAAGGTCTTATAAAATATATTATTTTTTTTATTTAGAATAAAAGCAAGCATGTTGCCGGTAAGTAAAAATGGCAACGGAAAAATAAAAGTGAATAAATAATCATGAATTTCTTTTTGATAAAATCCTAGTAGAAATACGCTGACAAATAACCAGAGACTAAGTAACAGCACAAGCTTGCGTGATTTATATAAAAATAAAATATATACACTGGCAAAAGCGATAATCAAAGTACAAACAGTCCACAAAATAATAAGTCCTGGGCTGTCATGAAGAATATTATTTGCAGGCGGGAAATTGGTAATTAGTCTGCCGAAAATCCTGAAAAAAATATTTGCTACTTCCGCCGGATAACTTGATGAGCCGGACGAGCTTACATTCTCTCCAAAAACAAAAGATATTATACCGCGGCTGTTTAAAAACCCATGTAAAAATTCAAACAGAATCAGAGGCATCAGTGATGCCAAAACTCCTCCGCCGACAATGAAATTTTTTACCAAAGCAACTTTTATCTCCCGCCTTTTAGCTGTCAGGAATATATATAAAAAAACAACCGTCCAAAGTATGAGCGATAGATAATGCAGCTGCAAACTAATACCAATTAAAAACCCGGTCAACATATACCACCAATAGCCCTTGTTGTTTAAAACAACAAAATATATTAAATAAATGATTAGTAATGCAAAAAATGGCAATATGTTAGGATTCCAGGAGGACCTTGAATATTCAAGGACCAGAGGTGAAAAAGAATAAAGCAGCGCGGCTATTATACCTGTTTCTCTATTAAAAAATTTCTGCCCGGTATAATAAATAAGCCATACAGTCGCGATGCCGAATAACGCGACCATGATTGCGGGACCTACAGGATCATAGTTTGCCAGGAATAAAAATGGTGATATCAAATAATAGTAAAAAGGCCCCATAAAAAAATCCCCTGCAGAAGACCTCGGCCCCAAAAGCGTAAATTCTCCGCGAAGTATTTCTCGAGCTACTATTACATCACGCCCTTCATCTCCCAAAAAAGAAATATAATCTTCGATCATGTATAAACGCATGAAAGAAGCCAGGATTAAAATCAGAAGAATAATTACATAGTCTTTTTTAAAAAACTTTTTCATGCGATATCAAAATGCGGTTGACTTACGCGACGTCTGTATGCGCGCCATGTTTCGGTTTTAGATAATGGGTTTTCCAAATTATTACATTATAAATAAAATAATTCAAAGGTATTACAAAAATTATGATAGTAGGAATTAAAACCAGCAGCCTGGTGGGTATCGTTTGAGAAAATATATTGATATTTTCACCGAAACTCTTTATTGCTATTAGTACTACCAGGCTCTGGATCAGTATCGACCCAAGCGATGCCAAATTAAATTTTACTGCCCTTACAATAAATCTGGACTTTTCTTTAAGCTTCCTTGTGTCGTCAAATGTCCAGAAATTATTTATTAAATAATTTGATATGATCGCTGCCTCGGCTCCAAAACCCGCGCCTATGGCCTGTGATACCGAACTGGTATCGTCTACCATACCTAGTCCGGCTAGAATGTGGGTAATAAAAAGTGAAATACCCAAATATATTGCAGCTTCCTGTGTAATTATCTGTACAACAAATCCGGTACCGCCGACTATCAAAAATTTAATAAATCTTTTAGAACGCATCATTCGCAGTTTCAAAACAACTCTAAACGAATCAAAAAGATCTTTTGATGTTATTTTACTGGAGCCCTCCTGCCGTTCATAAAAAATTATCGGTACCTCTGCGATTTTCGCCTTGAGCTTAATGATCTCATAAAGTATATGAAGTTTATACGCGTAATATTGTGAATACAAATTATCCAAATCCACCCTTTTCAGATATGAGGTTTTTGTAAGTTTGAATCCGGAAGTCATATCATGAATGTTTCGAGTCCATAAAACCAGTTGCGCGAATAGTCCTCCGACTCTGCTTATTATTTTTCTATGCAATCCCCATTCTTTCGGAATTGCTCCCCCCTTGATGTAACGGCTTCCGATAACATGATCATATCCTTCATCCATTTTTGCGATAAGTCTCGGTATGTCAAACGGATCGTGCTGGAAATCCGAATCTATTTCGACAATAGCGTCGGCTTTTAAATGATCCATCGCGTATTTCATTCCTCTGGTATAAGCACTGCCGAGCCCGTTTTTGTCCCCTGTTAAAAGTTTTATATTTTTCCATTTCTGACTGAATTCACTTACAGCATTTGCCGTTCCGTCCGGAGATTTATCATCAACAACAAGTATATTCAGAGTATGATTTTTAATTTTCGGAAAAATTTCTTCGATCAGAAGCGGTATAAGTTTTTTAATATTCGCCTTTTCATTGTATGTTGGTAAAATCACTGTTATATTCATAGTTTTCTAAAATATTCTATAGTTTTTATAAGTCCACTCTCAAGGTTAATTTTAGGATTCCAGCCAAGCATTTGTTTTGCTTTTGTTATATCCGGTTTTCTAACCTGCGGATCATCTTCCGGCCTTTCTTCATGTATAATTGTAGAATCACTGCCTGTTAATTTTTTTACCAATTCGGCAATCTCAAGTATTGTCCTCTCATCAGGGTTGCCCAAATTTATAACTTCTGCCTTTGTTTTATCCGTAAACATGGCCGACATAATACCGTCTATCAAATCATCAACATAGCAAAAGCTTCTGGTTTGCTGACCGTCTCCGTATACAGTTATAGGCAAATTTTCAATTGCCTGGTTTATAAAATTAGAAACAACCCGTCCGTCGTCTTTCTGCATTTGCGGCCCGTATGTATTGAAGATCCTGATTATCCGCGCGTCAATATCGTATTTGCGTATAAAAGCAAATGCCATCGCCTCACCGAATCTTTTTCCTTCATCATAAACGGATCTGATGCCGTTTGGATTTACATTGCCGTTATAACTCTCCGGCTGTGGCGATACGGAGGGATTTCCATAAATTTCCGATGTTGACGCGTAAAGAAATTTGGCTTTTTTTTCTTTCGCGATTTTAAGCAAATTATAAGTACCGACTGAATTGGTAAGTAAAGTCTCGATAGGCAAGCTGACATAGCTTCGGGGACTGTTTATATTAGGTGACGCGGGCGAAGCCAGATGAAAAATGTAATTTATATCTCCAAACCGCTCTGTTGGCAAAGCCGATTCGACTGTGATATCTTTTTCAATAAATTCAAAATTGGGGTTATCCAGGAGTTTGTAAATGTTTTGCTTATTTCCCGTAGCCAGACTATCAATACAAATAACTCTATAATTCTCACTGATTAATTTATTTGCGAGATGACTGCCCAAAAAACCTGCTCCGCCAGCTATAATTACATTCGGCATCCTTCAATGATACTAAAAATCAAGCTTTTTTTAAATAGGCTGATCAATTTCTTTCTTTTTGTGTGAAATAGCCATATACATCTCTTGAAATCAGCGAAATTACCTCTTCCGCGTCTTCCCGTTCTTTTATCTTGCTTTTAGTTAAAACTGCTAATATATAATCACCATTTTCAGTATAGATTATTCCCGCGTCATGGCTATATCCGTCCAGTTCTCCGGTTTTATGCGCCGCAAAAACATCATCCGGCAAATATTTCGGGATTTTCGAGTTCAACCGCTGTCTTTTGAGAATGTCTATCATTTTTTCGCTGTACTCACGGTCTACTATCTCTCCCTCATAGAGTTTTCTGAAAAAAAGCGCCGTATCGTAAGCATTTGTTATAGGTTCGCTGTCTTTGGTGCCAAGTTTTGAGCCGCTTAATCCGTATTCAGTTAAAAATTTCCGCACATTCGATAACTGAGCTTTCGATGACAAAAGTAAAGCCGTAGTATTGTCGGATACGGTAATCATTTTTTCAACGGCATCGATAACAGATATTTTTACCGTTTCCTGTGCTGAAGGTGATGCCAAATTAAATTTTTCATATAATTTATCAACATCCGCGCTGAGTATGGTATTCTCTTTTATCTTCTTTTCCTTAAGTTGTTTCATAACCGTGCCCATAACCCAAAGCTTATACAAACTTGCCGATTGAAATGTTTTATTTTCGTTTTTTACAAAGTAATCATCGCTCTCCAGATCGAGAATAACAATTCCATATTCACCAGGGGCGCCCTTGATTGATTCCGATACTATTTCTTCCAGCTTACTGATCGATTTAGGAGTCGTGGTCGGAGTAAATTCTGTTGTATTTATTGCCGCACCCGCAACTTCTTTTTTTTGTTCCGGCTTAGAAGTTGCTATGAAGAATACTATAATTATAAATAATACTAATAACCCGAACAGATAACCGAAATTCTTTTTGTTGGATCGTCTGGCTTTTACATAATAATATGAGGGAGCATAATCATGTCTCATTGCTATTAATATACCACAAAAGAGGAAAAATTTGGATCAAAGACTCTTAAAAAAATTTATTTATTAAGCTTTTCACGCTCCAAATCCGCGTTTACCATCATCTCAACTAATTGCTTAAAAGATGTTTTTGGTTCCCAGCCGAGTACTTTACGCGCCTTACTTGAATCCGCGATCAGATAATCTACCTCTGCAGGCCTCATATGCTTGGGAGAGTTCGCAACAACATATTTTCCCCAATTTTTTATACCGGCGTATTCAAATGCAAGCTCAACAAATTCTTTTATGCTATGATTTTCGCCTGTACCGATCACATAATCATCTGCTTTTTCCTGCTGAAGCATAAGCCACATTGCCTCTACGTAATCACCGGCAAACCCCCAGTCTCTTTTGGGGCTCATGTCACCAAGATATAGTTTATCCTGCTTGCCCAGGCTTATGCGAGCGGCGGCGTTGGTAATTTTTCTTGTAACAAATTCAATTCCGCGTCTTGGCGATTCATGATTAAAAAGCATGCCGGAACATGCAAACATATCGTAGCTTTCTCTATAATTCACAGTTATATAGTGCCCGTAAACTTTTGCGACACCATAGGGACTCCTGGGATGAAAACGTGTAGTTTCCTTCTGCGGAGTTTCTGTTACTTGTCCGAACATTTCAGAGCTCGAAGCCTGATAAAATCTAATATTTTTATTCACAACCCTAATTGCTTCAAGCAATCTGGTTACGCCAAGCGCTGTAAACTCACCTGTTAAAACAGGCTGTTCGAAAGAAGCCTTCACAAATGACATAGCCGCGAGATTATATACTTCATCAGGTTCCGACTCTTCTATAGCGGCCGTAAGAGAGCTAGTGTCGAGTAGATCAGCCGATATTAATCCGATTTTCTCCCTTATTTCACTGATATTTTCGAGATTAGGCGTACTCAGCCTGCGTACTGTTCCATAAACTTTATAACCTTTTGAAATTAATAATTCAGCCAGGTATGGTCCGTCTTGTCCGGTAATGCCGGTAATTAAAGCTCTTTTCATTTTATTGCGTATATTATTCTATACAATTTTTCTCCAATAGTCCAGAGTGTCGCTGAGTGTTTTCTCAATTTCAATCTCGGGCTTCCATCCTGTCAATTTATAAATTTTTGTGCTGTCACATCTCATTTCGGGTATATCTCCGGGCCTGTATTTTGACTTATCATCGACCAGGCTGATTTTTGCGGTCGAAAAACTGAGTAGTATGTCCAGCATTTCTCTTATACTCCTGCTTCTTCCCGACCCTATGTTATAAATCTCACCCGGAGTCCCCATTTCAATAAGCTGTAAATATGCATGGACAATATCCCGGACGTCCGTAAAGTCTCGTTTGGTAGTCAAATCCCCGACTTTCATAACAGGCTCCATTTTCCCGTTTTCAATAGATGCGATTTGTTTGGAAAAATCAGAAATCACAAAACGGCTGTCCTGTCTTGGTCCGATATGGTTAAAAGGCCGGGCAATAATTATATTCATTCTATAAGCGTAAAAATACTGAAACCCGGAGAAGTCCTGCGCTATTTTACTGACCGCGTATGGCGATACAGGGCGAAGTAGGGTTCTCTCATTTATCGGTAGATCTCCCGGGTCAGGCTTGCCGTAAATATCGCCCGATGAAGTAATTAATATTCTAGTACTTTTTAGTTCTGCCTTTTTTACAGCTTCAAAAAGATTTATCTGTGACTCATAATTATTATGCATTACGCCAATTGGATCACTGAAGCTGTCTCTGGGAGCGCTGGAGCCTGCCAGATGAAATATATAATCCGGTTTAATCTCATTAATAAGCTTGAAAAGAGGTTCAAAATCTCCCAAATTTATGTTTACAAATTTTATTTTATCTTTTACCGGAGATTTTTGAAGACTTTCTTCCCTGCTGTAGATCCCTGTGGTGTCGAATTTCCTCTCTCTTGAAAGATGTTCGCATAAATAGCCGCCGGCAAAACCCGTCGCGCCTGTGACCAGAACTTTTATCATCGTCCGACACCCTTGTAGTTAAAGCCCAACTCTTTCATTGTTTCAGGTACATAAATATTTCGCCCGTCTACAATATTTGGCGATTTCATGAGTTTTTTTACTTTATTCAGATCCAACTGCTGAAATTCATTCCATTCAGTAACAACGATTAGGATATCCGCATCTTTTGCAACTGCGTATGGATCCTGTTCAAATTTAATGTCATTAACTCCGTCAAGTAAACGTTTTGCGTTATCAATAGCTATCGGATCATAAGTTTTAACCTTAATTCCGGCCTTTATCAACTCATTTATTATTATAATTGAAGGCGCGTCTCTCATGTCATCTGTATCGGGCTTAAATGATAAACCCAATACCCCGGCGGTTTTCCCTTTGGCTTCCCCTTTTAACATGTCCATAACTTTAACTATTATATTCTGAGTTGTGTGGCGGTTGATCCTCTGTACTTCTTTGAGTAGAGTAAAGTCATAACCATGATTCGAAGCGATTGCGATCAGCGCCTTAACATCTTTGGGGAAACAACTGCCTCCGTAACCGGCACCTGCATTTAAAAAGGCCGGACCGATTCTCCTGTCGAGCCCGACTGCTTGCAGAACTTTGAGCCCGTCCGCGCCAGTCCTTTCCGAAAGCTCAGAAATAGCATTAGCAAATGATATTTTTGTAGCCAGAAATGCATTCGATGCGTATTTGATCATTTCCGCGGTCTCAATATTACACAAAACCAGTCTCTCCGTAATTTTTTCCTCCTTGGTAACCAGCGGCCGGTGCAATTCAACGAGTATTTTTTCCGCCTTTTTTGACTGTGAGCCGATTACTACCCTATCCGGCATTAGCGTATCGCTGATAGCCTGTCCTTCTCTCAAAAACTCCGGAACAGACGCGATATCAAATTCTACATTTTTACTTTTTACCTGATTTATGATCTCTTGTACTTTCTTATTTGTACCGATCGGCACTGTGCTTTTGGTAATCACTACAGCATAGTTCTTGAGGTGTTTGCCGATTTTACCCGCTACTTCATAAACAACCGACAAATCCGCTTCTCCGTTCGCTGCTGACGGCGTTCCGACTGCAATAAAAACCACTTCCGACTCCGATATTGCAGGGGTATAGTCCATTGTAAAAAGCAACCTTTTTGCCTCAACATTTCTGACAACAAGCTCAGATAGACCGGGTTCATAAATAGGAATAATTCCTTTTTTTAGATTCTCGACCTTTTTTGGAGTATGCCCAATTACCCAAACCGTATTGCCCAGATCTGCAAATACCGCGGCTGAAACCAGTCCTACATATCCGTGTCCGACAAATGTAATAGTCATATTTATTTATAAATTCTCAGGTATTTAATCCCTTGTTTATATTTTGATTTTTGACCTCCAGCAATCCATGTTCAAAATCAAACATCTTAATACCTAACTTTTGTATTTTATCATTATTCATTTTCAAATTAAAGGGCCGCTTGGCTTTGCCTTTAAAATACTCATCTCTGGTAGTCTTCGTTATAAGGCTTTTATCAAAGCCGAATATCTCAGCAGTTTTAATAGCCGCGTCATAAGGAGTGATACTGCCGCTACCCGTCAGATGATATATTCCCTGAAGATTATTTGTGATTATAACCTCCATTCCGGCCCCCACGTCGCTGAGAAGACTGGGTGTCATGATGTGATCCGTAATGCCCGCTATGGGCATATTTTGAGATAGCCTATTAATAAATATGTGCAAAAAGTCCTGTTTGCCGTCAAATTTGTCTGTTCTATAAGGATATCCAAGTCTTATTATATTATATGGGAGTCCTGATTTTTGCACTTCCTCTTCGGCAAGCATTTTTGTTTGCGCGTACCAGTTAACCGGATCCGGCTTATCTTCCTCACTATAACCGTTTTCAGGCGTATCTTCTCCGTTAAAAACAAAATCGGTCGATATGTATATTAATTTTTTATTCTTCGGCCTAAGCGCATTAATAACATTACGTATACCTAAGACGTTTATCAAATATGCATCCCCCTCCGCTCCTTTTGATTTGTCCGCTTCACATCCGTCAACATCGGCTTTTGCTGCATACATTATTACAGCCTCATGCTCGTTGTCTTCTTCGATGATTTTCAAACTTTCCGGCCTTCTTATATCAATACCCGACTCCATCGTTAAATTATCGACCTCAATATTTTGGCCCAGAGAATTATTAATTCCTGAACCGACCAATCCTGACCCGCCGATTGAGTATATTTTAATTTTATTCATTTTTATTTACTTTTTATTTAGATTTAACAACATATATATTGCTGCGATCGAAGGAGCGTGTACTAACTCTCCTTTTTCAATCATTGAAGGTATACGCTCAATTGGCACCTTAATTGTCTCAATAAATTCCTCACTGTCAAAATTTGCTTGACCCATTTTTAGCCCTCTTGCCGCAAAAACATGTGCTTTGTAATAAGTATTTGCAGCAAGATCTATAACCCCCAGTTTTTCCCAGAGGTTTGCACTCAGCCCGGTTTCCTCGGCAAGTTCCCTCTTCGCCGCCGCCAATGGATCCTCTTCGGATTCTAGTGTACCTGCTACCACTTCGGTCAAAACGGTTCTCAGTGCATCTCTATACTGTTTAACCATAAATATTTCATTTTTATCATTCAGTGCGAGAATATATACAACAGGCAGTCTGTAAACGATTTCTTTTGTGATTTTCTTATTATGAAACTCAAGCTCTAATTTTTTAACTTTGAAATATTTAGACTCATAAACAGTTTTTTCGGACAAAACCTTGGAGGGAATTATTTTACTTGCCATATTGTTTTTCGTAATATTTCATATATTCACCTGTTTTTATATTTTTCCACCAATTTTGGTTATTTTTATACCATTCCACAGTCTCATTCAATCTTTCTTCAAAAGGGTGCTCGGGTTCCCAATCAAGCTCATTTTTGATTTTTGACCAGTCGACTGCATACCGCCTGTCATGACCCGGCCTGTCTTTGACATACTCGATCATCTCATCTCCAAATCCCAGCATACTACAAATTTTGCGAACGATAGTAATATTATTTATATCATCCGTCAAACCGCCTACGCAGTATGTTTCACCAATTTTACCCTTATTCAGGACTGCATCGATTGCTCGGCAATGATCCTCGACAAAAAGCCAGTCCCGCACATATAGTCCGTCGCCGTAAACCGGCACTTTTTTTCCTTCAAGCAAATTAGTAATCGCAAGCGGTATAAACTTTTCCGGAAACATAAAAGGACCGAAATTATTTGAACAGTTCGTAATAGTAACCGGAAGTCCGTAAGTAGTGTTATAAGCTCTCACCAGATGGTCTGATCCGGCCTTGCTGGCCGCATATGGGCTTCTGGGGCTATAAGCGGTCAGTTCATTAAATTTGTTTTTATCATCAAGCTTCAATGAGCCGAAAACTTCATCTGTTGAAATATGATGAAATCTTTTGACCTGGTTTTTCATAGCGCTATCCAGAAGAACCTGTGTCCCCATAATATTTGTGGTTATAAAAGGCGCCGGCTCCATGATCGATCTGTCGACATGGCTTTCGGCCGCAAAATGAACGACAATATCGGATCCGGCCATTGATGCCTGTACTTTTTCAGCCTCACAAATATCACCATGAACAAATTTATAATTAGGATTTTTTTCAACTTCCTTTAAATTCTCCAGATTTCCGGCATAAGTCAATTTATCGAAATTTATAATCGTGTCTTGCGGATATTTCTTCAGCCAATAGAGGATAAAATTTGAGCCGATGAAACCGGCCCCGCCTGTTACAAATAGTTTCATCATTTCACAATGCCCGATTCCAGCTCTTCCTGAGTATACTCAACCTGCTCATCTTTTAATTCCGGATCATAAGCAGGGTCCGGATAGTTAACTAACCAACCCTCTTCATCTCCCACATTTTCAAGTCCCGTAGCTACATCTTTTGGAATAAACAATCTTTGCGGTTGTGAACTGTCAAGAATGCGCTCGGTCCTTACCCATACATCGTTTTCGCGCTCGTATGTAATTATTTTCATTCTGCCTTTGAGGCAAACATATCTGGCCGCTCTGACCCTATGCAGATGATAGCCTTTAAATGCGCCCGGAAATGCGGTGGATAAATAAACTTCTGTTTTCTGATTTGACTCTTTATCTTTAAAAAGCTCCATCAGCCATCCGTTTTCTTGCCTTGACGGATCATATGTTGTTACTTTTTTAGCTTCTTCGAGTGTTACTTTGCTCATTTTTACTCCTTTGTTTTACCGTGTTTTTTGGCCATTAAAATATTGGCTCTCAATAAGCTGTCGAATGTACCCGCGTCCTCCCAGACGCAATCAATTACTTTTACATTCAGCTCACCGTTTTTATGATAATTTTTATACAGATCTACAATCTCAAGCTCACCCCTTTTAGACGGTTTCAAATTCTTCGCGTACTCCGAAGCCCTATGATCAAATATATAAAGTCCGGGCACGGCGTAATCACTTGGAGGTACTTCGGGTTTCTCTACAATAGATTTTACTTTGCCTGACTTATCAAAGTCAACTACCGCGTATCTTTGCGGATCCGGAACTTTTATTGCAAAAATTTGTCCGCCGCTTTTAAAATTACTTATCTCCTCAGAAAAATCATAATCAAATATGTTATCACCCAGGATCATTGCAACGTTGTTATCTTTAATAAAATGCTCACCGATCAAAAAAGCGTCAGCCAGTCCTTTGGGTTCTTCCTGAATTTCGTATGTAAATCTTGCGTTAAAATTTTTGCCAGATCCGAGTAGGTTCAAAAAATGCCCTGCATATTCGGGCGCTACAATGATCAAAATGTCCTTAATTCCTGCCTTGATCAAAGTCTCGACCGGATAATAAATCATCGGCTTGTGGTAAACAGGTAGGAGCTGTTTTGATGTTATTTTTGTTAACGGCCGGAGCCTGGTAGCCTTGCCTCCAGCCAATACGATTCCTTTCATATTATTTAAAATATAACAATGAAATAATTATTCCGAATACCGCGAATAACATATATTCTAGCACAACAGCCGTACTTAATCTATGATGCAGATGCTGATGCGCAATAGCCATAGCTAAATACGCCGCAGTCATTGTAAATACAACTGCCAATTGCAGTTCTTTGCGGTTGCCTAGCGACATTAAGACTATAACACCGACAGTCTGCACTATTCCTAGCAAAAAATAATATTTAAAATGTGCCGGGATATTCTTTTTGTTCATAATATCGCGCCTCGTCCAATTATTAAAATACTAGCAAGAATAAGCGATAAATATATAATATGATCGGTGTTATGAGAAAAAGCCCTGGCAATTTTTTTCCGCTCAATTATAATAGCGTCAATTACAAGTACCAGTATAAACAAAATCAGCATAGCATATATAAAATTTTGTGTAAAATTTTCTTTATTAATAATAGGGTCTTGTTTTATCGAAGCAACACCTTGGTTATTTCTGATATCCTGCTTAACTATAATAGGACTTATCTCGCCCCGCGCAATCAAGCTAACGGTAGGAGTTGGAGAAAGATTTAGCACAGCTATTTCTGTTTCTTTATCATCTTCGGCATCTGCATACCTTGTTCCGAACATTTCTACAACAAGCACGGTATCACTTCCCGTCAGCGTACCGGTCGCTATAGCAAATCCCACATCACTATAATCTTTCGATAACATATTGGCTCTGTGCGTAGGGCTCTCCATCCAGGCTTTTACAACATCCGGCGCAGTAGAATATCCCCGCGCGAGGTTCTCACCTGCATATAAATATTCATAACCCGAATTCAATATAAACGACCACGGCGTTACCCCATCCGGAGCAATATGAGCCCAATAATTTTTAGAAAACATATCTGATGCCTTGTAGGACGCAGCTTGGGAAAGATCGGAATCCAGCCTCAACTCAGCCAAGCCATTTTCTTTTCTATATTCATTAGTTATCGATAGTAGTTCGGCAGGCGAAATATTCGAAGCAATTCCTAGTACTGCCGGGAATTTACTCTGAATTGGATTTAGAAGTGAAAATATAAATATTACGCCGGAAATTGCAAGCACTATAGCGTCTGCATGAAGTAGTTTTGCCCTATGATTATTTTTTTCATGAGGTACAAATAAGTGCTTCAGAAGTCTTTTCATATATAAAGTATATTATAAAAAAAGTCCGGGTATCAAGTATGAACAATCCGTACAACAGGCCTGGATTTATATAGCGTTATATATCGGGGCTTCTATCTCTCCAGCTTTTTTATCATTTATAGGTATACCCAACAGGACTCCGAGGGCATTGGCAATTGTCAGTCCGACACGGATTCCGGTGTAAGAACCTGGCCCTCTATTCACACTAATTTTATCAATTTCCTGTATTTTTATATTTGCCTCCCGCAATAGATCATTTATCATTCCCAATAAGACCTGCGCCTTATCCCTCCCGCTTTGCTTGCGCTTGGTTTCCCGCGCGCTTCCCGCATCCAGTCGTGTCTCTATGTATTCACTGCTTGTTGTATCAATATAAAGAATATTGCTCATAATCTCACCGCCCCGTATCTCAAAATTTTCCAGGGCTCGCTTGTGCAATTAATAACAGTAGATGCCAATGAGCTTGAATTAATTTCTTTATCTCCCTCCAATACAAAATCAACAGATTTTAAAAGCTTTTCATCAATATCTTTTATGCTAAAAGGAGTCTTGCCTCCTGCAAAATTTGCTGACGGGCCCAGTATAGGCACTCCTACTTCGGAGATTATCCAAAGAAGATTCTCATTTTTTGGAGCTCTGACCCCCAAACTGCTTCCTCCCCCTCGGACTTTATCGGGTACTCTCTCTACTATGCAATTAAGCACTATAGTTAGACCGCCCGGCCAATATTTATCTGCAAGTTCCTTTCTGGCTCTATCAGGGACCGCCTCCAGATACTGCTGTGCCATATTGAGATCAGCAACAAGCACAGGAAATGCTTTTCCATCCGGTCTTTTGCGAATCCTGATCAGTCTCTCTATCGCTTTTTCATCATCCATCCTGCAGCCGATTCCATAAGCGGTATCGGTCGGAAAAATAACAATCCCCCCTCCTTTTAAAACTTCAATACATTTATTTATTTGCCCCATGCTTTTATTGCTTCTTGCTGTATAAATCATTTTTAATGTTAAATATAAATCTTCTAGTCTTTGCAATTGCCCCTTTGCCCCCATAGGAACCTGAAAATTCTTGAATCAAAACTGCAGAACTTTTAAATAACGCCTTATGCGCGATTCCATATTGGTCGTTGCCGAAGCTCTTTCTATTAACAAAAGCAAGATAACTACCCTCAGTAACCGATAATTCCTGATTAGTTAATCTTTGCTCCCTTGAGTTACCAACAGCAATGCTATTTATTACCTGATCATAATAATCGCATAAATCGCTTAGTGCATGAGACCACGCGGATTGAGGATGCCTCCTATCTGCATCTTTAAAATAATCTTTAAAATTTTCTTGCGCTTTCCCTAAACTTTCTTTTGGATCCTTATCTTTGCCTCTTCTATCTTCTACCATATTATTCAAATATTATTTTTCGTGATGTTTCACTTATATATTTAAATTTAATTTTTAAATAATTTTCTTCGATCTTCCCGATCTTCTCCGGCCATTCAATCACAACGATATTTTTTTCATCACTAAGTATATCCCCGATGCCCAGTTCATTCAGGTCGCATTCTTTTTCTATTCTGTAAAGATCAATATGATAAAACCTCCTGAATTTACCCGAATTTATCTTATAAGACCTGACTATTATAAATGTAGGAGATATTATTTTAGATTTTATACCAAGCGCCTTCGCGAATCCCTGCGTAAAAGTAGTCTTACCGGAACCCAAATCTCCATACAGCGCGAAAATTCTTGTCTGACCAAGAACTGACACTATTTTTTCTCCGATTTTACGTGTTTCTTCAAATGACTTTGTTAGATATTCGTCTTTCAGCATCAACTTAATTATTCTCTTTTTGTTTTCGAATTCTCAAGGCCAATATTATAGCACAAACGACTAAAAGCATAGACCCTCCTGCAAAATACATTATATTATTATCCTGCGATTTTGATCCGGTTACTCCTTTGACTTTTATTGCTTGAGAATTACGTTTTAACTCTTTTTTCTGGATTTCTAACGTTTTGGATCCGAGAACAGCCGTAGGTAAATTTCTATTTTTGGCAGATAAACTGGATTCTTCGTTTTTATCAATATTATACTCGCTGATTTTATTAACTTTTTCATTTTTTTCCGGCATCTGATAATTGACCTGATCTTCGGCATTAAATTTAATTGTAGGCACTTTAGAAGGCGTTGGTGTTTTTGTAAGAGTTGGGTTTTTAGTAGGCGTGGGTATTTTTGTTGGGGTAGGTGTATTGCTTGGCGTCGGAGTATTCGTAGGAACAGGCGTATTAGTTGGAATTGTTGTTGACGAATTATTGGAAGACCCCCTGGATGGCGAACCGAAAACTACCCATTCGGGAATGCCATCCTCTTTTCTGCCTATAGAATATCCGTCCGTGATGCTGCCGCTATAACTGTAACTGTCTATCAGGACTTCATTAGCAAATAGCCTTATTGTATCTTCGCTCGCTTTGTTCAAATTAAACTTTGTACTCTCAAATACAATATAACCCTTCGCGCCTGTCATACTCTTATCCGGTATTACGTATTTCTCACTGCCCCCGCTGTCATCAATAACCCACCCCGATATATCGATATCACTATCTGTTGGATTATATAGCTCGACCCACTGACTATTCCCGTCTCCGACAAAAAACTCATTTATAACAATATTATCAACTGCCAATGCTTCTTGTTTGTTTAAGAATAAAAATAAAATCGTAATACTTACTAAAATCTTGATAATCATTTTATTGTTATTGTTTTAAATATCTCTTCAGCCTCCTCTATATACTTTTCGTACTCATCTTCATAGCCCGCATATGTAAACACGTAAGCAAACTCATTTGAAAAGCTTATAACACTCATCAGCGTTAAGCTCATTCCGTCGGATTGCTCTTTGGCTATAAACCTGTAAAAAGTTCGGTTATTTATATTTAAACTGCTCTGCTCAATTATTTTCCCTTTTTTTGATATATCCAAATATTCTTGAGCGTTTATTTGCTCCCGATTCGCCGTAGAACGTGCAGGTACAGGCTTTGCGATTTTAATAAGCGCCTTTTTTGATCTTATGAATAAAACAGCCTGTTGATTAGGATCATCAATGCCTCCCACTTTTACCCAGTTATCAGGATAAACCAAATTGATGCCGTAGTCCGGATCTATATAGTTTTCTTTATCGGGTTTGGATTGCGCAAGGTTTGATATTTCTTGATGAATTAAGGCAGGTATTCTATTGGCAAATTGCAGTTCCGGCAATAAATTAAAAACAATGAATCTGAAAACCAAAAAAACAGAGACGCTAATAAATATAAACAGTATTGTTTCAGAAATTATTAAGATCACATTTTTAACCGGATACGATTTTCTGATTTTTTTATAATTTTGATCTGTAGTAACAGTACGGGATATAAGATCATGAATGCCTGCCGGATAACCTGATGTTAAATAACTAAAAATATCAATCGGCAAAAATCGGACAATGCTGCGTACAAATACTTTAAGCATTGAGGGACTGCGGCTTTTTATATCAACGACTTTAGTTGACGTAAAATACTTGCCCGGAGTTTTTGCGGTCAAAAATTCAAACAAGAAATAATATAAAAAATAGTAAATTAATAGACTTACTGCTAAATAATTGATCTGAGGAATAAGTTTAAATATAAAAATTAATAAATACAAAACGAATATAAATGAAAATAAAACAATAAACGTATCTATTAAAAAATTGAGGTATCTTTTATTTATTGAAGCAAAATTTGGTGCGGGCTCTGCCGACAATTCTTCATCACTGATCTTACCATTAAACTCTTCCATTAATTAATTATTGATTAACGAAAATCTAGTGTCAAGAAGAATTTATTAATTAATAGTAGACTACACCCTCAGCTTCCATCCGGAACTGAACATTTTCCACACTATGGCAAAAAGAACAATCGAGGTTACAATTATCAAAATTATACCAAAAGCTATATTTGTCTCATGGTATCCTGTCATAGAATACCTGGCTCCGTCGATAAAATAAAATAACGGATTTAAATATGCAACAGACTGCAAATATGGCGGAAGCATATTAACAGAATTAAACATCCCTCCGACAAATGACAGCGGCATTAGAATAAAAGTACCGGGAAGTGATAATTGTTCAAAATTTTCCGAAGCAAGCCCTACTATCACACCCAACAGCCCGAATATAAAAGAAACTCCAATTATATAAAATAAAAATAACGGCAGATTTTGAATAGTCAAAGCACTAAATACAAGCCCGATAGCCAAAATCCCGACCCCGATTATAAATGCCCGGGCGACCGCTCCTGCCAGGTAGCCTGTTATCATTTCCGCGTGAGACAAAGGAGCGACAAGCATCTCCTCAATGCTTCTGATAAATCTTTGAAAATAAACTGAAGAAGACGAATGCGTAAAAGCAGCCGTAATCACATTCATCATAAGAATTCCCGGTAAAACAAATTCAATATATTTAATTCCTTCAATAGTATTTATACGGCTTCCGAGAATTGAACCGAAAACAAAAATAAACAAAACAGCACTAATCCATGGCGTCACGAGTGTTTGGATCGCGACTCTCATGAATCTCTGTATCTCCTGTTTAACTAATGTATATAATCCTATCCAATTCATAATATTCTATTCTAACCCCTAAACCCTAATCACTAGTCAGCTTGAGATATGTCTCCTCAAGTCTGCCTTTCTTCATAAATGAAGTTTTATCTCCAACCTTTACTATTTTCCCTTTATTTATAATCGCGATTCGGTTTGCAAGCGCTTCAACCTCTTCGAGATAATGTGTGGTCAAAAAAATTGTTTTACCTGCTTTATTTAAATCCCGTAAGTGCTGCCAAAGCTCAAGCCTCAGATTGACGTCAACACCCGCTGTCGGCTCATCAAGTATCAAAAGCTCAGGATTATGTACCATTGCCCTGGCAAGCATAACCCGTCTCTTCATTCCGCCCGATAACTGATTAAATTTTTTATCTGCATGTTCTTTCAAATTAAATTGCTCCAGAAGCTCGCCGATTCTTTTTTTCCTCTCGCTTCCGTTCATCCCATAAAATCCTGCTACATGATCGAGTATAAGCGTCACCTTGCCGAAAGCGTCAGTATTGAATTCCTGAGGCGACAAGCCTATTAGCTTTCTGGCTTCTCTATAATCGCTGACAACATCTCTCCCGAATACTTTTATTGATCCGCTCTCCATCCTCGCTATACCGGTGATCAGATGTATAGTTGTCGTTTTGCCGGCGCCGTTAGGACCGAGGAACGAAAAAAATTCACCCTTTTCTACATCCAGCGATAATCCGTCAATAGCCGTATTTTTACCATAATGCTTGACTAGATTTTTAATTTCCAAAGCTTTCATAATAAAATATTATACCAGAACATTCATCACAATAGTATTAGTTAATTAGCCGTTCAGCCATCCATATTGAAATATCTGAGCTGTTGAGTAATAATCGCTGAACCTGAGATCCGGCCCGTTCCATGGATCATTCATTATATAATCACCATTTTGACCGCTTTTAAGCACCAGAAAATGAGTACCTACGCTATTGGAACTTGTAGTGACACCCACAATTACCGGCTGTCCGGAGGCAAGCCTCGAATCGATTGAGCCGAAATCCCTCTGCCATATCGAAGAAAACCGGCCTCCCCCCCATGGTATTCGCATTGCCGCCGTAGAAAAAGCATAATAGCTGTTGACCGCGGCGATTCCGGCAGGATCGACATTTTCACCGTTCTTCTTTAAAATCATTGCAACTGAAGTAAGTAGACAGCCTACCTCCCAAACCTGGTCTGACGAGGCGCCGATCAAATTCCTCCCCCATCTTTCGTCTCTTTGATTATAATACCACCCGTCCGGACTTGCCTGTGCTGGAAGTATCGATCCGCCTGTGCCAACTCTCGCGTTAGCAAATGACTTAAAAGATGCTACCTGTCGTCTCGCGTCGGATAACATTTTTTGATAATTTTTTTCATCGTTTTTAGTAATAGTCAAAAGCTCCTGTTTGGCATCCATTTCCCGGTCCAGCTCGCTGTTATATTGTTCCAACTGATCCTGAAGTGCGACAATTTTCTTCTTTTTTGTTTCCAGAATTTCTTTCTGCGCCGCGTAATCCATTTTAGCCTGCTGTGTATTATAAAGTAGTTTTTTATCATGTTCTTGCACAATTTTTAGGTAGTTTTCTTTTGAAATAAACTCCCGCAAATTACTGGATGCAAGTAGAATGCGAAGCGGATCAATTTCGCCTGCTTGATAAGTAGCTTTTATACGCGTTAATAATATTTTGGAAACATCATCAAGAGAATTTTCAAGCTTTTTAATTCTTTTACCTGCAGAATCAATATCAAGTGTTGTTTCGTTAATTTGCTGCTGTACGTTATTAATACGGTATTTAGTAAGCTGAATTTGATTATCCATAACATCAATCTGTGATGACAGAGTATCGCCCTGTTTTTTTAATTCATTTACTTTACCTTCAAGTTCCCGAATTTTATCCTGAAGTTTGCTTACTGTTTCATTATTTGAATCTGACGAACTGCCGGTTGGAGATATTGATGGCTCAATAGTTACCTGCGTACTCGGAGTTTGCGCGAAGATCGCTGTGGGATGCACAAAAAACAATAAAACAGATACGAAGAACAATTTGAACGATTTTCTAATGAACATATAAAAATAATTTGATTAAGTAATTATTTTAAATAACGCAGAACAGCTAGCGAGCTTGCAAACATTCCCAAAAGTATTGCTATGAATAGTTCGGCTGCCAATAGCTGCGCTATGAATAATATGGAAACAGGCAGTATAGGTATATCTGCCAAAAACTGCTCCAGATAAGGCAATGAATAATATAATCCTCCGACAGCGATGGCCCATCCCAGAACTGTACCGATTACACCATAAAAAATACCCTCAAGCAGAAACGGCCATCTGATATACCAGTTTGTGGCACTCAGAAGTTTCATGATTTCAATTTCTTCTCTCTTTTGAGAAATTTTAAAACCTACTATGCTGACAATTATAAAAATCGATTCTGCGATCAATATAGCGATCAGACCTATTCCGATTATTTTGATCGCGTTAGTCCATTTGGTAAGTGTTGAAACAACATCCTGAGGATATCTGACGAGTGACACAATTGAAGAGTTTTTTAATTTATCCGCTATCACAGGCAAGTCTTCAATGCTTTTGGTTGAAATTTCAAGCGACGCCGGTAAAATATCTTCCGTTACCAGCTCCAGAAGAACGGGGTCATCTTGGTTTTGCTGTCTATATTTTTCCAGAGCTTCTTTCTTGGATACATATTTGCTTTCCGCAATTTGCCCTGTACGGTCAATTTCACGTTTCAAATTCAGTATTTCATTTTGTCCTGCCTCATCATTAAAAAAAGCTACAACCTCAAGCCTCGACTCAAGGTAATTAACTATAATAGATGAACCTAGCGCTATAAAAGCAAATACCGATATCGCGAAAAATGTTAGAGTTGTAATAAATACAGCCGCTAAAGACTGATATGGATTGCGCCTGATATGTCTCCATGTGGTTTTTACCGATTTCATGATTTTGCCCCCTTTCCATGCTTACCTGCTGGCTGGTCCTTGACTAGCTTTCCCTTCTCAAGAGTTATAACCCTTTTTAGAAGACTATTAATTATATCCGTGTTATGAGTTGCCATTATAATTGTTGTACCTGTCTGATTGATGTCTTGAAGCAGTTTTAGTATTTCCCAGGAAGTTGTCATATCCAAATTGCCTGTCGGCTCATCCGCCAACACAATATCCGGATTAAAAACTAATGCCCTGGCAATAGCGGCCCGCTGAAGCTCCCCGCCCGACAACTGTAGAGGGAATTTATTTCGATGCTCACTGATTCCCACTTGCTCAAGTATAGTCTCCACTCTTTGCTTAGCTTCTTTGCTGTTTGTATTGGCAACCTCAAGCGGAAATAAAATATTTTCAAAAACAGTTCTGTCTCTTAACAGCTTCAGATCCTGGAAAACGACTCCTATTTTCTTGCGCAGATGCGGTATTTTTTTACGGGGAAGCTTAGCAAGATCCCACTCAATAACCTGAATACCTCCCTGAGTCGGAAGGGTATCGCGGATTAATAAACGGAACAATGTTGTTTTACCCGAGCCGGAAGGTCCTACCAGAAATACAAATTCACCCTTGTTTACATTAAAATTTATATCACTTAGGGCAGCTGTACCGGTTTTATATATCTTAGATACATTTTTGAGCGTTATCATCTTAATCCAATACTTCTACTTTGCCTACATCCATAAGCCAGCCTGCTTTACGTGCTGTCTGAGTTTGCCCCCAAACCTTAATCTTTCGACCTGTAAAGAGACTTAAGTCGACAAGCGATGAAGTCATATATACATTCTGACTCTCCCCTCCCGGACGCACCAGATGAAATTGGCCTTCGCCGTCAACTCCGCCTTCTTTTACAACTCCTTCCGCGCTGTCTTTAAAAGTGTCTGTATCATTTGACCCAAAAGTTTTACCCTTGAGGATTTCACTTGTATCTTCCGGAGATGCAGTGGCACTGCTTTTTGTGCTGTTGTTTAAATTCGCGGCAAAATATCCCGCAGCAGAGCCCAATATTATGAAAATTACTATACCTGCAATAAACTGAGGCGAAAAAAACTTCGAAGATGTAAATTGACGCATTACCGACGGTTGACTATTCATAGACATGAAAGGTACTTATCCTTCATGTTTAGTAAAGCACATTTCAAGTATTTTAGCAACCTCTGAGTTACCAATAATCAATATATCTGCGTCATTTCTAAATATGCATACATCACGACCCCCATTATCAAAAATAAAACTGTATCCATTAGTACAGTCTATTACTTTTTATTATGTTTTATGTATATAAAATCGTAAGAGAAGAGTTATAGAATATGTTTATTTACCGTATCGAGAAGATCATCTATATCAAACGGTTTCAAAAGAAATCCGTCTGCTCCGGCCTGCTTGGTAATCATCGGAGTATCGTTATTGGCAGAGATCATAATAAGCGGTATGTGTTTGTACTTGTGATCTCCTTTAAGCTGTTTTGCTATCTTACCTCCGTCATGACCTGATAACCAGATATCCAAAAGTATCAGCGATGGCTTATGCTCTTCAACCAACTTAAAAAAGGTCTCCTTATCGTCAGTAGAAACTACGCCATATCCTTCACCTTCAAGTATAATTTTTATCACTTCCAATATTGATTGGTCATCTTCGGCTACGAGAATTTTTTTCATATTAATTTAGCTAATTCTACATTTACAACGCCTAAAAAGTAAATAGATCAGTCATAATAGAATCGCAATAGTATGGTAAAGATTGTGTAAATGAGTATTGTTAATTATATATCTTTATAATACAATACTATTAGCTCAGGCATGTTAAGTATCTACATCAACACCTCCCTACCTAAAGAAATTTGTGACATAACAGATCAAATAAACTCCGAAATCAAAAAAAACAAATTCACGAATGGATTGATCAATTTATTCATAAAACACACAACAACAGCACTGACCGTAGCAGATCTTGATCCCGGAACAGACTTAGATCTATTGAATGCCTATCAGGAAATGGTCCCCAGGCTCAAATACAATCATCCTCATGATCCGTCACATGTAGCTGACCACATACTATCCGCTCTTATAGGAGTATCACTCACATTGCCTGTTAAACAAAGTTGCCTTGAACTTGGCATGTGGCAGAGAGTGATACTTGCCGAATTCAGCGGTCCCAGACGCCGGGAAATAATATTAACATTTGTAAAAAATGCGCTATAATAAGTCTCTAAACCAAATATGCCGATTTCAATAGCAATAGGTTCCCAATGGGGCGATGAGGGCAAAGGTAAAATAATTGACTATCTCTCAGCCAAAGCCGATTATGTAGTCAGATTTCACGGCGGTAACAACGCCGGTCATACCGTTATTAACAAATACGGCAAATTCCCTCTGCATCTAATTCCGTCCGGAGTTTTCAATCCCAAAGCAAAATCCTGTATCACTAACGGTGTAGTACTGGACCTCGAAGTTCTGGTAAACGAAATTGAAATGCTCAAAAAAGCCTCGATCAAGCTTGAAAATAAACTTTTTATCTCACCGCGCTGTCACATAATTTTGCCTTATCACAAGAGTCTCGATAAATTATATGAAGAAGCCAAAGACAAAGGCAAAACCGGCACCACTGGACGCGGGATCGGCCCCGTTTACGCGGACAAAGTCAGCTATAATGGTATTAGATTATTCGATCTTTTCGAAAGCGCTCTATTTTCTCAAAAATTAAACACCCAGCTAATTATAAAAAACAAAATAATGAAAGCTCTCGGCGGGAGTGAGTTAGATAAAAACGAAATTAAAACAAAGACACTCAAGCTTTTTAAAAAGATAAAACCCTATATCAAAGAACCTCTGCCTGTTTTACAGAAAGCGATAGCGGATAACAAAAATATTGTATACGAAGGAGCGCATGGGATATTCCTGGACAATGATTGGGGTACATACCCGTTTGTTACCGCATCCAACGTCGTAAGCGGCGGCATAACGGCATCAAGCGGTATCCCCGCTGGCAATCTGAACAACATTATCGGAATCGTTAAAGCATACACAACGCGGGTTGGAGAAGGTCCATTCCCGACAGAATTATTTGATCGTGATGGTGAAAAGCTTCGAGCTCAAGGCAACGAATTCGGCACAACTACCGGCAGACCGCGTAGATGCGGCTGGTTCGACGCGGAGCTTATACGCTTCGCGGCTCAACTGAACGGCTATACCGGAATAGCCGTCACCAAACTCGATGTGCTCGACAAATTCGATGAAATTAAAATATGCACCGGCTACAAAATAGGATCCAAGACAGTGCGATACTACGACGGTGACGCCGCTTTTTTGACCAAAGTAAAACCTGTATACAAAAAAATCAAAGGCTGGGCGGTATCAACTCAGGGAATTACCGATTACAAAGATTTACCTGTCAACGCGAAGGCTTATATTCAGGAGATCGAAAAACAAACCGGAGTCAAAGTAGCGTTTATCTCAACCGGTCCCCGAACCGACGAGCTTATCAAAATTTCCTAGGCGCTTTTCTCAACTGCTTTTACGATAGCCGGAACCAGCTTTTTATTAAAAATAGAAGTAATAAACTTGTCCGGAGTCGGCTTCGTAATTAATGACGCGATCGCGTAAGCTGTATTAATTTTAATCTCTTCAGTTAGCCTGGTTTTCCTCGCGAGAAGAAGTCCCTTGAATAATCCCGGAAAAACCAAAGCGTTATTTATCTGATTGGGAAAATCACTTCGCCCTGTACCCATTATTTTCACGCCGTACTTCCTTGCATCACTCGGGGTGATCTCGGGATCAGGATTTGCCATGGCAAATATAATCGGGTTTTTATTGAGAGATCTTACTATCTCTTCCGTAAAAAGACCTTTGGAAGATACGCCTATCAGCACATCCGCGCCGGCTGATGCGTCTTTCAGGCTCCCGGAAATTTTATTGGGATTGGTTATCTTCATCAGTTCCAGTTTATAGCCTTTGAGATCGGTGCGTTTATCTGAAATTATTCCCCTGCTGTCTACCGAAATCACATTTTTGGCGCCGGCCGACAAAAGCAATTTTACAGTGGCAGTTCCGGCGGCTCCGCTCCCGACAACTACTATTTTGACGTCAGTCATTTTTTTCTTAACCAGTTTCAGAGCATTGATCAAAGCCGCTAGCGTTATGATCGCGGTTGCGTGCTGATCATCGTGAACAACCGGAATTCCCAAGTCCTGCAGACGTGCTTCTACTTCAAAACATCTGGGAGCACTGATATCTTCCAAATTTATACCTCCGACTGACGGCGATACGGCCTTAATCACATTGACGATCATATCCGTATCCTGCGTATTCAAACACAGTGGAAATGAATTTATGTCTGCAAACTCCTTAAAAATCGCGCATTTACCCTCCATAACAGGAAGAGCCGCTTCAGGCCCTACATTCCCAAGCCCCAAAACCGCCGATCCATCGGTTATTGCGGCAATCGAATTGTTTTTGGTTGTAAGCGCGTATACTTCGCTTTTGTCATCACTTATCGCCTTAACAGCTTGAGCTACACCCGGTGTATATGCGAGTGACAAGATTTTTCTCGAATTTAGAGGCAATTTGGACGTTATTTCTACTTTGCCTTTTAGCTTTCTATGTAGACTAAGCGCGTTTTCCATCATTATATTCTACGAAAGCTGAAGAATTTGTCAATATTGAAAATACTTTTAATTGTGCAGGGGTCAGCACATGGTATACACTTTCGGCAACCCCCGGTTAAACCGG
>CAZLZN010000003.1:0-82632 GCA_964564035.1 uncultured Gammaproteobacteria bacterium
TCATGTAAACCGATTTTCGCTTGTTCGGTATTCACCGATATGCTACTATATTTATAAATCATTTTAAACCGGAATTTGAATTCAAATTTGCATACTTAACACCGGAAAAAAACTTACACGATATTCTCATGAACATTTTAAAATCCTTAAACAAAATCATTGAATATTCATTCTATTTAATATTTCTCCTTGTGCCGCTTTACTTCCTCGGCAACACCTCCGAGCTTTTCGAGTTCAACAAGATGTGGCTTACGTTCGGACTGACCATAATCATCGCGTCAAGCTGGATATCCAAAATGATAATTAAACGCGAATGGATCTTGAAGCGTACGCCTCTCGATATACCGATCATTATTTTTCTGATATCACAAATAATTTCAACCATTTTTTCGCTTGATTTCCATATATCTCTATGGGGTTACTACAGCCGCTTCAACGGAGGACTTTTCTCGACAATTACATATATAACTCTATACTATGCGTTTGCCTCCAATCTGGAGCTGAAACAAGTATATAAATCACTTAAATTCAGCCTGATCTCAGCCTTTATTACGGTACTTTGGGGTTTTCCATCCCGCTTCGGTTATGATCCGACCTGTTACGTTTTTCGCGGAACTTTGGATACTCTCTGTTGGACAGAGGCTTTCAGGCCGACTATCAGAACTTTCTCGACCCTCGGACAGCCTGCCTGGTTTGCGGCTTATCTAAACATACTCCTGCCCGTTGCCATGGTTATGACTTTGTATTCTGCTTGGAAAAAAAATAAAAAACTTTTTATATCATTTTTCCTACTCAGCCTTCTGATTTATGCCAGTATCAATTTTACAAATACCCGCGCCGGTTTTATTGCCTTTATTGTGACCGATATATTTTTATGGCTGTTTTTATTCCTGAAAGAAATCTTTGATAAAAAATTCTTTTTTAGATACTTGATGATTTTCCATATAGGATTTTTTATCACAAATTTCTTGTTTGGAATTCCTGTCCCCCAGCTTCAGCCGTATACTCTGCCCAACATCCAAAAAAACATCATAGCTTATGCCCAAACTAATGACGCGCCGAAAACAAATCCGGCTGTCAAAACCGGCATCACCGATTCCTCGGATATCCGCACGATCGTCTGGCGCGGCGCGATAAATGCCTGGCTCGCAAACCCCATATTCGGAACCGGTGTCGAAACCTTCGCGTTTGCCTACTACAAACATCGTCCCGTAGAGCACAATATGACATCCGAATGGGATTATCTTTATAACAAAGCCCACAATGAATACCTCAACTACCTGACTACGACCGGCATGCTCGGCTTAGGCTCATACCTTTCTTTTATTATTTTGTTCTTAATAATCAGCTTCAAATATATTTTTACTCACAAAAATTCCCACCATGAACCACACGCTCTATCCGAAGACAACAAAGCTTACCTGACCGCGCTTGCCCTTACCGCCGGCTTTATTTCCATACTTATAACCAACTTCTTCGGTTTTTCAGTCGTCATCATAAATATTTATTTCTTCCTAATACCGCTGTTCATCCTCTTCTTGCTGGGCAAGATAGATCAAAATGAGCCAAATCACAAAACAACAGACTACTCTTTGGGAACAGCGCAATGGCTGATGCTGATTGCCGTTATCATAACCGCATGCTACATGCTTCTCGTTCTGTTTCGATATTGGTATGCAGATACGGAATATGCGCTGGGCTACAACCTGAACCGCAGCGGCAGTTATCAGCAGGCCTACCAGCTTCTCGAAAACGCGGTAAATACAATTCCCGATGAACCCGTTTTCAAAGACGAACTCGCGATAAATCTCTCGACAATCGCCTCGGCATTATATGCTCAAAACGATAAGCAGTCCGCAAACCAATTGGCCGCCGAAGCGATCAAGCTTAGCAACGAAATAGTTACAAACCACCCAAACAACATAATTTTCTGGAAAAATCGCCTGCGTATTTTTTACGGACTGGCAAATACCGACATTGAAAATCAGGCCAAATACTATCAGGAATCAATTAACGTTTTGACAAAATCGGTAGAACTGGCACCGACAGACGCAAAAATTTTATATAACTACGGCGTACTCTTAGGCCAAACAGGAAATATACCCGAGGGCATACAAGCTCTAGAGAAAACAGTTGCGGCCAAACCCGACTATACGGAAGCATATTTTGCTCTGGGACTTTTATATCATCAGATGTCAATTGGCGCTGAACCAGCCGCATCCGAATCTGCCCGGCCGGACGTAATCGATCAGGAGAGCAGACAAAAAGCAATTGATACTTTCCAATTCATACTGGACGTACTCGACCCCGAGAATGCCGAAGTCAAAAAATCCCTCGAAGAATGGAAGCAGTGATGATTTTTGAGCGCATTTTTTATATAATGTACCATACTTTATGTTAAAAATAATTCAGGCGCCAAATTCTGTCCTCTCTACGCCTGCCAAAAAAATAACCAATATCGACAAATCTCTGCAATCCTTGATCCGCAATATGGAAGAAACGCTGACAGGCGCGCGTGATCCTGAAGGCGTAGGCTTGGCTGCTCCTCAAATCGGCAAATCACTTCAGCTTTTTCTCGTCAAACAAACCCCCCGCTCACAAACATTGGTTTTTATAAATCCTGTTATTGAAGAAGTTATTGAAGAAGAACCGATTACAAATACTGAATCAACACCCGGACAAAACACAAAAACCTCAAGCAAAAAAAAATCCGATACAAACAGCACAAATGTTCAACTCGAAGGCTGTCTTTCTCTTAATAGCATCTGGGGAGAAGTTAAAAGACATCCGGCTCTTATTCTGACTTTCACTGACGAAACTGGGGCTATCCACAAAAAAAAGTTCTCAGGATTTCTCGCGACAATTATTCAACACGAATATGATCATCTCCAGGGCGTGTTATTTCCCAAAAGAGTACTTGAACAGCAGGGTAAACTTTACAAATCCTCGGTAAACAAAAAAGGCGAAACTGAATTTGAAGAAATTGATCTCTAATGAAAACTGTTTTTTTCGGCGCATCAAGATTTGTTATCCCTGCAATTGAGATGCTGAACAAAAATTATAAACTGGCTCTTGTCGTAACCACCGAACAAAAACAATCTGATACTATACCGAAATTTTGTTTACTAAACAAAATACCATATCTGTCTGTCGCGAATTTTAATAACGAAATTATATTGAGGATAAAAAACCTGAAACCCGATATAGGTGTCCTGGGATATTTTGGCATTATACTGACTGATGATGTTTTAAATATCTTTCCCTTTGGAATACTAAATATTCACCCCTCTCTGCTCCCCCGCTATCGCGGAGCAACCCCAATCCAGACAGCAATTTTAAACGGAGATAAAACTACCGGTACAACAATAATCAAACTGGACCGCCAAATGGATCATGGGCCGATACTGGCGCAGGAGGAATATCCGGTGTCGGATTCTGATACTTCCGAAACTCTCTACGAAAAGCTTTTTAATTTAGGTACTGACATGATTGAATCCGCTTTACCGGAATACATCTCCGGCAAATTAAAGCTGCGCGTCCAGGATGAAAATCAGGTAGCTTTTACCAAACAATCATTCACCAGACAGGACGGATTTTTCGATATAAACAATCCTCCGCCGCCGCAAGATTTAAACCGCATGATCAAAGCACTTCATCCCTGGCCCGGCGTCTGGTTCAAAACAATAATCAATAATCGCGAAACCCGAATTAAACTCTTGCCATCGAAAAGAATACAGGTCGAAGGCAAAAACCCCTTATCTGTCAAAGATTTTCTCAACGGCTACCCCGAATTGAGGAAAGATATTCTGAAAATAATTTAAACTAAATCCTCCGAAAGCATATTCTTCATTCTAAATTAAATTCTGAATTATGAAATCTGAATTCTGAATTCAAATGTAGTTTGAATTTCTACTTCACTGAATTGAGGACTGTACCTGCGGCTGCTCAGTTTTTGTGGTTGCTTTTTTTGTTGCTCCCCTAAATACCCTAAGACACTTGGTGCACAAACGAAGTCTCCTGGTTGAACCGTTTACCGAAATTCTTGCAACATGCAAATTCGGTTTGAATATTTTTCTGGTTCTGCGCTTGGAATGTGATACATTATGTCCGTACATTACACCCTTGCCGCAGTTTGCGCATTTCATTCCCATAGGCTATTATGATATCATATTATCACTTATATCTCAAGATTTATAAGTACGTAGCTCATATTAATTATCACTTATTCTTAAATAATAAATTTTATTATCAAATTTGATTCTGAATATTGAATTTTAAATTATAAACTGACATATGGATCTCTTTTCTGCAGTAATCGCAATAACTGTTCTCGTTTTTTCTTCAATTCTCCACGAAATCGCGCATGGATTTGTGGCGCTCAAACTTGGCGATCCGACAGCCAAACACCTGGGAAGATTGACGCTTAACCCCGTAAAACACATCGATCCTTTTATGAGCGTTCTATTTCCGCTTATTCTTATCTTTTCAGGATCCCCCATTATTTTCGGAGGCGCCAAACCGGTTCCGATTAACCCTCTGAATTTAAAAGACGGTCACAAAGACTTGGCACTGACCGCTCTCGCAGGTCCCGCTACAAATCTCATACTTGCCGCGCTTGGAGCGTCTATTATGCATATAATATATCCGCAAATGTCGCTCGCCGAAATCCAAATGAGCGGACTTATTGGCTTCATTTTTTATTATATTGTAGTTCTCAATCTGCTTCTGGCCGTATTTAACCTGATCCCAATCCCGCCTCTTGACGGCTCCAAAGTATTCGCGTCAATTCTCCCTAGAAGGGAAGCCGCGGCATACTTGTCACTTGATTCGATCGGACTTTTCATTGTATTTTTTCTGCTCTTTTTCCCGCTCGGTCCTTTTTCTCTCATGGGACTTGTCCAAAACCTGCTTGTGTTCGGACTGTCACTGCTCGGTTTCTGAAACTGACTGCTCAACATATCTACATCGCGAGCCTAACCTGCCCGCCTCTCGGGCATTACACCGGAGCAATCCTTTACGGAATCGGATAACTTAAACATAACTTACTTATAAAAAATTGCGCTCTATTATTAACCGGGATCGATTTGTATTGAAGTGTTTATCGGTTGCCGGGTATCAGATTCTTGAGGAGCTCTAGAATTGCGTTGATTAGTTGTATCAATATAGCAATTAACTGATTATTGTCCCCGGTAGGTGTAGCTGTGGGCGTAGGCTGTTCGGTAGGCGTTATCTCATCGGTTGGAGCCGGCGTATCGGTCGGCTCAATAGTTGGGGTATTTGTCGCAAATAGTGTGGGCGTAGGCTGTTCGGTAGGCGTTATCGCTGAAGTCGGTGTAGGTGTAGGAATTACCGCGGTAGGCGTTGCTGTAGGGACCGGCGTTGAAGTAGGTTCCTGTGTGGGTTGGATAGTCGGAGTCGCGGATGCGGTAGGCATAGGTGTATTTGATATAACTATTGTCGGGCTGACAGTCGCGCTCGGAGTAATTGAAATCGACGGCACAGGACTGACCGAGGGATTAACTGTAGGCGTTAGACTAACATCGCATACCGGAAGAACTTTTAACAACTCAATCCCGTTGATCTCCGGCGCGCCTTTTTTGGCGGTAAACTTAATCTTCACCTTACCGTCTGTTACCTTAATATTTCTCGTAATCACCAAAGGCTTATTCCTGCCTCTTGCTCTGGCGAAAACATCCAAATTCGATATTTTTACACCGTTTACCTCAACATCAAACACCCGTTGTCCCGGTCTTTTGACTCCGGAATAAGTTTCCGCAAAATGCATTCTAATTCTATAATCCCCGTTAACCGCATCATAATTTGCCCCGCTCATCCCCCACCTTTCAGTCTGGTATATCCTGGGGTTCCTTGTATTTTGAATCCTAATATTTCCGCGGTCCACGACGCTTCCTCCGACAAATCCCCGATCCTTGATCCACAAACGATTATTGCTGTCTGTATAATCCTTATTGCCGCCGGCTTCGATCCTCAACTCCGCTTCCAATTTTGGTGCCGGTGCTCCCGTAGGCACAGGATTTATACTTGGAACCGCAATATTACAAATTCCGAAATTTTGACATAGTAGATCAATTAACTTCTTGATCATATCAAGCAAACCGTCAATTGCGCTGTCCCCGCCCGGAACCGGAGTTACTGAAGGGATCAGAATAGGCTGTACGCATTTAGTAGGCACAGGCGTTATTATTTTTGTAGGTTTAGGTGTAATTTTTGAAGTGGGCTTCGGACACCAGCCGCCCGGAGGAACTGCCGGCTGACACGGAGGATTATTATCCATACATGAAGGAAGCTGAGTGCAAGTTGGCGTAGGAGCCTTGGTTGGACTTGGTATCTGCGTAGGAACCGGAGTCTTTGTCGGTGTTGGAGCTCTTGTTGCGGTAGGCGCACGTGTAGGCGTAGGCGTTCTCGTAGGAGCAAGTGTATTGGTTGGTATCGGTGCCTGCGTCGGAGTCGGAGTTGCGCATACCCAAACAGGAGGTTGCGTGTTAGTTTGCCCAACGGGCACAGTCCCAGCCGGACAAGTAGGCATCACTATACTTGTCGGTGCAACTGTCGGTGTAAGCGTAACCTGGCACGAACCTATACAATAAAGAGTAGGCGTTACATAATAAGTAGATTCCCCCCGTACATCCTCCTCACTGCACCAGCCTCCCTCCGGCTCGTTGACCAAACAAGGAATTGCTGCATCTAAGCAAGCGGGCTTCGGCTCACAAACAGGAGTTCCGGCCAAACCGTTTTGCGCACTGGATCTGTTATTCTGAACCTTTAGCGCGTTGCCTATCGTGAGGCCTATCGCGGCAATAAGAAGCAGACTGACGAGCAGAGACAATTTAACAGTAAGATCAAGCTTCAAAAATTTATTAATCGCTTTTTTCACAAAAAAATATCACTTTTAGTGTGTCACAGCCATAAATAAATGTCAAGCTCAGACAATCTCAACTTCCGCTTCCGGAACAAACCCGAACTCGTTAAAAATTCTGGACTTAATCTCATCAATTATTTTTATAACATCACTCGACTTTCCTTTACCTAAATTAACTATAAAATTTGCGTGCTTTTCGGATACCTGCATATCTTCATGCCTTAACCCTGAGAGTTTTAATCTCTTATTTATATACCCGATCGGCACTTTACCATGCCATTTTTGAGTTATCATATCTTCTATATCCGGCCAAGCGCTCCGGATCCTGTCAACACTCTCTTTCGAGTTAATATTTTTAAAAACAGAACCGCATGAGGGGAATTCCATAGGATGATTTTTTCGACGAAACTCTATGTGCTTTTCATAAACCTGTCTGCTTTGGGCTAGTTCCTCATCATTAAATTCCCTGAGCTTAAAAACGGCTTCTGTTACAATCATATTACCTCTGGATTTTATTAGACTCTGCCGGTAACTAAAACCTAATTCTTTATTTTCCAAGACCTGCTCGGTTATACTATTTCCGGAGATATCCAAAACTGCCGCACTGAACAGGGAATCCTTTATCTCCTCTCCGAAAGCGCCCGCATTGCCTCTCACAGCTCCTCCGACGCTTCCCGGTAAACCTCCGGCCCACTCAATCCCTGAGAGATTCTTGCCAAACGCAAACTTTATAAGCTTGTCCATCTGCTCTCCGGCAAAAGCATGTATCATTGTTTTATCGCGGCTGTCAACATATACTCCGCGGGATAAGTCTTTGTGAGGCACCAAATGTATGACCGCGCCATTATAGTAATCGTCCGTAAAAATGAGATTGGATCCCGAACCGGCTATAACGAATTTTTTTTGATCGAAAAATCCCTTTTCCTTTACAAACTTAATAGCTTCGACCAGATCATCTCTGCACGAAACCTCCAAAACGAATTTCGCGGTATTTGCAAGTTTATAATAGAAAATTTCAGAAAGAGGATAGTCTTTTTTTATTAACACAATTACTCGATCTCGGCGATCTTATATTTAATTTTACCTGCCGGTGCTGTTATTTCAATTTCTTCTCCGACGGATTTACCTAGAAGCGCTTTCCCCAGAGGCGATTCGTTTGAGATCATTTTCTCACCCGGATCCGATTCCCACTCGCCGACAATTGTAAAAACTTCTGTCTTGCCGTCTCTTTTTACTTTTACCTTGGATCCCAAGTCAATTGTTTTGCTCTTTTTACTCTTGGGAACATCTTTTATAAGTGTGGCTTTCTTCAAAAGATCTTCAAGCTCTTCGATCCTGCTGTCGATAAGCACTAACTCATCTCTTGCCGCGGTATATTCCGCATTCTCGGATAGATCTCCCATGTCCCTGGCATTTGATAAACGTGTTACGATCTGGGGGCGTTTTATCTCAAGCAGTTCTTTGTGCTCACTCTTCAACTCCTCAAGTCCTTTGGGCGTTAAAAATATTTTTTTATCCATACTCAATTATTAAAATAAATCCCTCCAAAAAATTAGAGGGAATTTTTATATAAAATCAAAATCTTGGCCAGTATAGTTAATCTGTAAGAATTTGTCAATAACCCATTAATTAGCCGTCTGCGAACTGCTCATCCCCTGAAATTCAAGCTCATTTTATGCTATTCCGGCTGATTTCTTGTTATAGCTGTTTAATACAAAAGGCCGGACATCTCTCGGATGAAATGCTGCAAAATTTTTATTGACCACCTCATTTGTGATTGCGCTTTTCATATAGATCTTTGAAAGTTTGCGGGATATTTGCTCAACAAACGGCACGGAAAACAAACTGCTCAAAATACTTATTGTCACATATCTCCTGGGTCCGGCAACGGGAAAAAAGGTTGTGCTGTCCGGCAGATGATTGGCGTATAAACTCTTCACCCACTTATTCGCGTTTAAAAACCGCTCATAGGTATTATTTTTATTATACAAAGGAAATATATTTAGAATTTCATGAGCTGTATAAACATCTCTTTTGGCCCGCGGCCAGGACAGCGCTGTTTCATCAAATAATAAATTAGGGCAAATTTTATTTTTCGCGGTTTTCTCTGCCTTTTTTCTTCTAAGATTTAATACCTCAAGAGTCATCAATAATATTACTCTCGTTACCCAAAGTGTATTTTTCCTTGTAATTATTATCAAATCGATATCATCATCCGGATATGCATCCAAATGACTTAATCTGCCGGATACACCGATAAAATTTATGGTGGGTATAAAAGATAAAATTTTTGACACCCAAACTGCAATTTTCATTTTCTTTGAGACATTTTTCATCCGGCTAAGCCGCTCATCAATAATACGCGTCCTCCCTTTTATACAATAAAAACCTTTTCTGCTGCTAACGATTCCTTCCATAGTGTTCAAAGTTTCACTGATTGCAGCTTTGCTGTACGGAATTTTTGATATCAAATTTTTCGTAATCTCATCAATCGTAAGCGGAAAATCAAAAATATCACTATATAATAGGGTTTTCAGGATAGCTTTCTGATTATTATTTAATTCCGTTTTCATTCAATACTTTACTGACACCTGTCTGAAATATAGTATATTCAGAATCGGATGAACTTCCTTTTATTATAACCGCATTCACAAAATTCTCAAGATACTTATTTAACCTGCTGTTAATTCCGGTCTCCCCGTCATGAGTATCGCTCGCGAAATAAGACGAACCTGCAACTTCTATATTGCTTATAAAAGGATATATTCGCGGATTTCCGTTCAGCTCCTCAGCCATATCACTTCTGGGATATGGCGCGCCGAATTCACGCGTCTTGGATGCTTCCGTAAATAAACGCTGAAGCGTTTCAATTTGGGTTAAGTAATTCATAAAAACCATAGCCTCTTTCTGATATTTACTCTTAGCGGAAACACCCTCAACCCAATAACTCGCAACCGTTAATCCCTTATCGCTCCCGATCCTCGGCACGGGATAAATTCCATATTCAAAACTGCTGTTGCTATTTTCCCTGACCTGCTCTATCGCGAATACATCCCAGGAAAACCCAAAATACATAGCCAGATCGCCCTTCGCGAAAGCAAGCATCGAATTATCAAGCGAACTGTCCCAGACATTTTCCTTGCCGCGGCTGAATGATGTATAAAAAGTCAAAGCCGCTAGCACCTCTTCCTCCTGTTGGGAAATTTTTGCTACATCCACCCCTTGCTGAAGCAGCATAACAGAAATAATATCGGGCGCGTGTTTTATATTGCCGTACGTTCCGAGAGCCGCGCCTGATTTAATAATCTTATTTGTACCCTCCTCCTTGACGGTCATTTTTTTAGCCGCGTTTATAAACGTATACCAGTCTGTCGGAACAGCCAAGGCCGCCTCATCAAGCATTTTTTGATTTATAAACAAAGCGATGGAATCAACCCCGAGCGGCACGCCGTATATCGCACCTTTTAGTAATAGATCTTTTTGAATTACCGGATAATACTGTTTATTAAAATTCTCAACACTAATGACATCTTTCGACAGTGGGGCGATTACTTTGTTTAGAGTGGGCGTCCAGGTATTATGGAATCTGAAAATATCCGGTCCTGTCCCGTTATTAATTCTCGTAATAAGTGTATCTCTGTATTTTTCTGGATCCTGCTTGGTGTATTCGATCTTGATTCCCGGATTTTCTTTCTCAAAATTATCGATCAGAGGCTGCATGGTAGCGTTATCCTCCCACAGTCCCCACCAGACTAGCGTAACATCCTTCCCTTTTTCACCTTTAGGCAGTAATAAAAATACTAAAAAAATAATTACCAGAAATACAATTATGCCGATTATTATAAATATAAATTTACGGCTTTTAACAAGTCCGGCTATGCCGCCGGGAGGAGGAGCTTCTTCATAATATTCTTCGCCTGATGTGTTCGGATCACCTCCGTCGGGCGGAGCCTCACCCTCTCCCGCTTGGGCCTGCGGATCTTGAGGCACACCCTGATCTGCTGACGCATCCTGCTGATTAGCTTGATTATCCTGTTGATCACTGTTAGGATCATAAACAACATTGTCTGGCATACATTTAATCCTTTATTTTATAGTATAATACCTTGTAGTCCCGATAACAAATTATGTTCTGATTATGGAAAAATTATTAAGCTTATTTAAAAAGCCGCCAAATATATTCATAAAACCCAAGAAAAATCACAAAAACAAAAACACAAATAAACCTCCTGTCATAATCAATTTGTTTTGGTTTATTCTCGGAGCTTTTCTAGGTCTGTTTTTCTTTTTAAGCTTCCTCATAATTTTCTACCAAAAAACCTACACCGACCTGATCTACATAGGTGTATCCGTAGATAACAAAGATTTCAGCGGCAAAAAAAAAGAGGACGTCAAAAAATATTTCGCGGTAAAAAATAACCGGATTGAAAACTTAAAAATAAATATTCAGAGTCCGGTTTCTCGGGCAACGATCTCCGCGAAACAAATTGGTTTTGGAATAGATGAAGAGCTCCTGGCTGAACAGGCATTTAGCATAGGCCGGTCCGGCAATCAAATTACAGATATAGGAATGACTATCAGGACATACTTCTCGGGCATTAATCTGCCCATAGCGTATCATCATGAAATAGATAAGCTTGAAAAATTACTTGCGCCTATGAAAAAAGAAATAAAAAAAGACCCTGTTAACGCATTGTTTACATTTGAAAATAACCGCGTTTCAGCATTTACCCTTGCATCAGACGGACAAGTACTCGACATGCAAAAACTCAAGAAAGATGTCCACGGCCAACTCATCAAAAAGTCTGAAAACCCACAAGGCGGAAATATTGAAATCAAAGCTCCAATAAAAATTCTCAAACCCGAAATAAATAATGAGAATGTAAATAATTTGGGCATTAAAGAAGTAATCGGGGAAGGAACATCGCTATTTTATCATTCCATTGCAAACAGGATATACAACATAAATCTTGCCGCAAGCAAACTCAACGGCCTGCTGATAGCTCCCGGTGAAATATTTTCATTCGCCAAAGCAATAGGCGACGTCTCAAGCTTTACCGGATACAAACAGGCGTATGTTATAGAAAATGGCCGCACGGTGCTCGGCGATGGCGGCGGCGTGTGCCAGGTGTCAACAACTCTTTTTCGCGCGGCACTCAATGCCGGACTACCGATTATTGAGCGCAATCCTCACGCTTATCGTGTTAGTTATTACGAACTTGATTCAGGACCCGGAATTGACGCCGCTGTCTATGTGCCAAGTGTAGATCTCAAATTCAAAAATGACACCCGGAACCATATTCTAATTCAAACCTATGTTGATCTCCAAAACCTCTCGCTGACATTTGATCTTTACGGTGCCAGAGACGGACGCGAAGTTGAGATTACCAAACCGGTCATCGTATCACAATCACCCGCCCCGGAACCGCTTTATCAGGATGATCCCGAACTCCCCAAAGGTGTAATCAAGCAAATTGACTTCGCTGCCTCCGGAGCCAAAGTTTTCTTTAAGCGCACTGTCAAAAAAGACGGCAAAACCATGATCGACGAAACTTTCAATTCCAACTACCGCCCATGGCAGGCAGTATATCTAAGAGGAACAAAGGAATAATATTAATTTAGAATTTATAATTCAGAATTCAGAATTTGTATTTATTTTTGAATATTTTATAATTCTGAACTTTAAATTCATTCTGAATTCTAAAATCTGAATTCTAAATTTATGGGAAAAATTACAACGTTAAAAGAAGCAATTAGAATATGTTCTGATTTAAGAGCAGTAAGGGAAAAAATCGTCCTGGCCGGCGGTTGTTTCGACATTCTTCATATTGGACATCTGATATTTCTGGAAACCGCCAAAAAACAAGGCGACGTTCTGATAATTCTCCTTGAATCCGATGAACAAATTACCAAACTCAAAGGCCCGAACCGTCCGTTAAATATTCAATCCGATAGGGCCAGGCTATTATCATCCCTGATCCCCGTTGATTACGTGATCCCTCTCAATCCGGACATGAAAGACAAAGATTACGAAAAAATAGTAACAGATATCAAGCCGGACTTTATAGCAATTACCACAGGCGACCCGCACAAAAAACAAAAAGAACTCCAGGCAAAAAAAATCAATGGATCCGTTATAGAAGTTACTCCTGCGATAAACGATAAATCTACATCCCGGCTTATCGGACTTTTGGGCAAAGATCTGTAAAACATGAAAAAAACTACGCTCTTGCTGGCTCTTCTCATAGGACTTCTTTCTGTTTTTTACTTTTATAACTTATATTTGGACAAGCAAAAATCCCAAATTATTATCAATGAAAAATCATTTGCGATAGAGCTTGCGGTAAGCCCGGAAGAACAAAATCTCGGTCTCGGAAATAGAGACAGTTTAGCCTTAGACAGCGGCATGCTTTTTATATTCGACAAGCCCGGAAATCACAGTTTTTGGATGCAGGGGATGAAGTTCCCGCTGGACATGATTTTCATATTGGACAATAAAGTAATCGGTGTTTATGAGAATGTCCCCATTATTACTGATACAAAATCAAACCCCCGGATCTACGGCAGTGATATTTTATCAGACAAAGTACTCGAAATAAACGCCGGCCTGGCCAAAAAATACAATATCAAAAAAGGCGACGAGGTAAAAATAAAAATTAAAAATTAGTTTAAACAGTAGTATAATATACTTGTGAAGCTCAACTTTTCAATATTGAAGAGACATAAAAAACTTTTTATTATAGTTTTTTTAATCATTTCGGTTGCATCTCTTATAGTATATTCATTAAATAAACCCGAACAGATAACCGAATATACCGTACAAACAGAAACTCTCGTAAACACCGTAAGCGTAAATGGCAGCTACCAAATAGCTTCACAAATTGATGTGCTATCGCCATCCAAAGGGATTATTACACAGCTTTTTGTCGAAAATAACTCCTTTGTCCGGACCGGCGACAATTTATTTCATATAAAAAGCACTGCTACTCCGGAAGAAAAATCAAAAGCCTACGCGGACTATTTGCTTGCCAAAACCAGCTTAGATCAGGCGCGCTCAACACAACTCGCACTGCAGGCGGAAATGTTCTCCAAATGGGATAAATTCAAAGAGCTAGCCGAAGGCGACGATTACGAAAAAGAAGACGGAACCCCCAAAACCGAAAACCGTGCTCTTCCGGAGTTCCACATACCTGAAAAAGAATGGCTCGCCGCCGAGTCCGCATACAAAAACCAGAATACCGTACTCGCACAGGCTCAAGCAGCTCTGAATACAGCGTGGCTGGAATACCAATCAACGCGGGACATAACAGTTACCGCGACTGCGGATGGAGAAGTTGTAAATTTATTAAAAAAAGCAGGCGACCAGGTGGACTCACGAATGACTGGCGCAGATCCCGTACTGATAATTGCGAACTTTAATAATCCGTCGGTACTTGCTTCTGTAAATGAAATCAATATACCCAGAATAAAAACTGGACAAAAAACCCGTATTGTTTTTGATGCGCTCCCAAACAGAAAATATAACGGCGTTGTCGATAGAATAGATTCAATCGGCGTCAAAACACAAGGCTCTGTCAATTATGATGCCAAAATCATACTGAACAATTCTGATAGCTTCATAAAACCCGGCATGACAGCGCAAATTATAATAGAAACCATCAATAAGCCGAGCGTAATTACCATACCAAATCGCGCTATTATAACTAAAAATAATCGTAATTACGTACAAATGCGGGACAGAAATAAAAATATGACTGAAGTAATTATCGGCGAAAAAGGATTAATCAAATCCGAAGTAATAAAAGGCCTGGTGCCGGGCGATAAAATTATTATTCCCGACTAAATAGGTATGAACGATTTCAAAACCGCCTCATTCATCGCTTATAAATCCATACTTAAGGGTAACAAATCAACTCATGCTCTTTTGATTTTCGTGCTCTCACTTTCTTTCCTGAACATGATGTTTATATCAGGTATACTATCCGGCCTGGAAAATACTTTTACCAAAGTAATTATTGATGTTTGGAGTTCTCATATTATAATCGCGCCCGAGCAGGAGCCTCAGCAAAAACAATTTATACAAAATCAGAATGAAGTTCGCAGTCAAATTGAAACAATACCCGGAGTGATTGCAACGGCCAGACATTACCAGCTCGCCGGATCGGTTTCATTCGATAAGGAAAAAAACGGTGTATCCAAAAGTATTTCAGGAGCAATATTAGGTATTGATCCGTCTCAGGAAAAAGGAGTTCTAACACTCGATAGTTTTATGCTCGAAGGCGAATACTTATCTGATCAGGA
This sequence comes from uncultured Gammaproteobacteria bacterium, assembly GCA_964564035.1. Lineage (GTDB taxonomy): Bacteria > Patescibacteriota > Microgenomatia > Levybacterales > UBA12049 > JAHIGH01. The sequence continues at coordinate 15,182 of CAZLZN010000003.1, forward strand.
TACCGATCAAATCCTGTTAAGCTCGGCTTTAGCCGGCGGCTACGGCCTTCCTGCTCCAAATGACCTTGGCGGCGTCAAAGTTGGGGACAAGGTACAATTAACTTTTTCAAATGGAATTATCAGAACATACAATGTTAAAGGTATTTATGACGATTCGATCGGAATATTTTTTACATACATAACCGCGCGCGAAGCCGAATCGGTGCTTTCAACCTACAATAATGCATCCCAAATCCTTGTAAAAACAGATCTGTCACGAAAGCCGATTGCTTATTTTGAAAAAAACATTAAACAATTATTTCCAAAGCTATCCGTTCAAAACTACACTGTAATTTTGGGCACCGCCGGAGCATTCATAAACGCTCTTAACCTGATATCCTTTATCGTAGGCGCAATTAGTGTTATAGTTGCCGCGATTACTATTTTCGTCTTAATTTATGTAAACGCGACTAACAAACGTAGACAAATCGGCATCCTCAAAGCAATTGGTATTAAACAAAATATAATAATAGTGTCTTATGTACTGCAATCTATTTTTTACTCTATTTGCGGTGTGATTATAGGAGCAATACTTGTATTCGGTATTCTGACACCCCTTCTTGCCAAATATCCAATAAACATCACTTTTGCGGATCTCTCGTTAATGTTTACACCGTCCGTAATAATCATTGGCGTCGTTAGCTTATTAGTCGCCGGCTTAGTAGCCGGTTATATCCCGGCAAGAATTGTAGTCAAGCAGGAAATACTTAAATCTATCTGGAGATAAATTTATGATCAAGGTAGAAAATCTCAAAAAAATATATCCGGGAAAAATCCCGACGCCGGCTTTAAAAGGTGTAACTTTTGAAGTCAAAGATGGCGAGTTCATCGCCCTCATGGGACGAAGCGGTTCCGGCAAATCAACTCTCCTGCATCAGCTTGGGCTTTTGGACACACCTTCTGAAGGCAAAATCTTTATAGATGGACAAAACATACTGGATCTTGATGAAGATCAAAAGACAAAATTCAGGCTTTCCAAAATGGGATATATTTTTCAGGAATACGCATTGATTGCTGAATTTACTGCTATAGAAAATGTATTTTTACCCGCCATGGCTCTAGGTAAAGCGCTAGACAAAACCGATGCCGCCAATTTACTAAATCTGGTTGGATTATCAAATCGCCATCATCATTACCCGAATGAATTATCTGGCGGCGAACAACAGAGGGTCGCGATAGCAAGGTCTCTAATCAACAACCCCAAAGTTCTATTTGCTGACGAACCGACCGCGAATTTGGATTTTGCATCAGCTGAAATAGTACTGGAGCTTTTCCAAAAACTAAATGACGACTTCAAGCAGACTATCCTCATGATCACACATGAACCCGATGACAAAAAATACGTCGACCGCGTCATCTGGCTCCAAGACGGCCTCCTTTCAAAAATAAAAAAATGAATTCTATTATTTTAGTGTATAATATCAAACAATATTTAACTCTATGACTATACTCGGCATCGAAACATCCTGCGACGAAACATCTGTCGCCATCCTTGAATGCAGTGAAAATTCACTAACGATCAAATCAAACATCGTCGCCTCATCTCTTGAGATTCACTCCAAAACAGGCGGCGTGATTCCCGAAAACGCCGCCCGAGCCCAACTCACATACATGCTCCCCGTACTGCAGGAAGCCCTCCTCGAAGCCTTCGGATTAACTCCGCAACAAATTACCAAAACCCCGCCGCCCATTGACGCGATCGCCGTCACATTCGGCCCCGGACTTATCGGACCTCTCCTGGTCGGCACCGAAACCGCCCGCACGCTCTCATACGTTTGGCACAAACCTCTGATCCCTGTCAATCACATGCTCGGCCACATATACGCGAATTTCATAAGCCCGACAAATATATCAAATGGAAAAATGAAAAATGATCAAATGATAAATGAAAAAATAATTAATTTTCCCCTTATCGCCCTCGTGGTATCAGGCGGCCATACCGACTTGATCTATATGAAAAAACACGGACACTACCAGGTTCTCGGCGGTACCAGAGATGACGCGGCCGGAGAAGCATTCGACAAAATAGGAAGACTGCTCGGACTCCCTTATCCCGCCGGACCCGTTATCGAAAAACGCGCGGCCTCAGGCAATGCCGAAGCTTTCAACCTGCCGAGCCCTTTGATACACGACAAATCTTACGACTTCTCGTTTTCTGGTCTAAAAACTGCAGTCCTGAATGTTGTCAAAAAAATTGAAAAAATGGAAGAAAATATTGTCAACGATATCGCGGCAGGCACCCAAAAAGCTATTATTGACGTGCTTATCAAAAAAACACTGCGCGCCGCAGAGGAATACAATGCGAAATCGATTCTCTTGTCGGGAGGAGTCGCGGCAAACCAAACGCTCAGGGAAATTTTCCAATCGGAAATCCTCAAGCGTAAAATCAACTCAAAATTATATTTTCCGCCCAAAAATCTGTGTACGGATAATGCTGCTATGATTGCAGCCGCCGGCTTTTTCAATTACAATCCTGTTCCCTGGAAAAAACTCGCCCCCAATCCGGAACTGTATTACTAAGCACTCCAGCGCCCGAAAATTCCCGTAGACAAAAGCCTGGCTGAGCTCTTCTCCTCAATACAAAGCTCTCCGCTCTCGATTTGTCCGCCATGCTTTAGCATATAGTCGCCAAGCATATTATTAAGCATGAAACTCGATGCCGAAACCGCGTAGGCATTGATCAGAACAAAAACAGGTTTTTCGGATAATAAATCGGCGCAAACCTTAAGAAGTTCCGGAAAACTTTTATTAAAATCCCACACCTCTCCATTCGGACCGTGTCCGTAAACAGGCGGATCCATAATTATCCCGTCATACCTGTGCCCCCGCCTCAGCTCTCTTTGACAATACTTAATTACATCCTCGCGTATCCATCTGATCGGCTTATCCGAAAGACCGGACAACTGCTGATTCTCTCTAGCCCACCCGATAGAAGGCGCCGAAGCATCCACATGAGTAACTTCGCATCCTTCATTCGCAGCGATCAACGAGGCAACTCCAGTATAAGCAAAAAGGTTTAATATCTTTAAGTTTTGATCTGTGTTTTTGATCTTTGATTTTTTATCTTTGATCTTATCTACAATCCACTCCCACATCAAATGCTGTTCCGCAAACACGCCTGTATGTTTAAACGAAGTAAGCTTCGCTTGAAACGACAGATCTCTATATTTCATCAGCCATTTTTCAGGCATCGCATGCTTGGTGATCCATCTCTCGCGTCCGTCTTTATCTTTGGCAAATAACGCGTCAGCCCTTTCCCACTCCTCAGCATCAAGCTTGCGCTTCCACAAACACTGCGGATCAGGACGCGCTATTTTATATTTCCCGAACCTCTCCAGCCTGCATCCCTCCCCGCTATCCAGAAGCTCATAATCCCCCCATCCCGATGTTTTTAAAATATTCATAATTTTACTCTTCCCTGACAAGTTTTTTTGATGAAGCAATATTTTCAAGTAAAACCTTTCTCAAATTCTTAACCCTGACATCATCAATAATTGACACCGCCGCTGCCGGCTTTTTCAACTTTTTGATCTCTTTCATTTTTTTATCTATAGTCTTATCATCGACCATATCTGTTTTAGTCAAAATAATTATTTCATCTTTCTCCAAAAGTTCCGGATTAAATTTCTCAAACTCACGCCTGACTGTTTTATATACTTCAATCAAATTATCCTGAGTTATATCAATACAATGCGCGATAAGACCCGTTTTCTCAATATGCTTCAAAAACTTGATACCGAGTCCCTTTCCCGAACTCGCGCCCTCAATCAGACCGGGTATATCCGCCAAAATTATTTTGTTACCATTTGCGCCATACATTACTCCCAAATTCGGCTCAACCGTAGTAAAAGGATAATCTCCGATACGTGGCTGTGCATTAGTCAAAGCCTTAAGCAAACTGCTTTTGCCTGCATTGGGAAGTCCCGCGAGTCCCACCTGAGCAATCAGCCGCAGTTCCAGATGCACAGTCTTCTCTTGTCCCTTTTGCCCCTTCTCGGCATACCTCGGTGTCTGGTTCGTTGACGACTTAAACTCATCATTACCCAGCCCTCCGCGGCCGCCTCTGGCTATCAAAAATGGAGTTGTAGTATCGATTACCTCATGGATCCAATCCGATTGATTGACAGAAACTCTGGTGCCGATCGGTACTTTCACATAAATATCCTCCGCATTGCGCCCGTCTTTATCCTGTCTGCCCCCGGGCTGGCCGCTTTCCGCTTCAATTCTATTTTTGAATTTAAACTGCGTCAGCGCGCCGATATCATCAACGCCGATCAGGTATACATCGCCCCCGTTTCCTCCGTTACCGCCGGATGGCCCCCCTCTCATAGGATGAAAAGTCACAGCCCCGTTGCCCCCGTCTCCGGCCTTGACCGTAATCACAATATCATCAATTAACATATGCCTATTTTAACACAAACGCGCCTTTTCCCGACAAAAACATCATATTTACCAATTAAATATTCTATTAAGATCCTAAATCAAAACTCAAAGCCGAGTTTTTTTAGCTTTAAGTTAGTTTTTGAATTTTGCATTTTGAGCTTTGATCTACTTAAAATATAGCTCTTTATCTTCTTCTGAATAACCTGTGAGGAATAGTATTAATTTTGCTTTTTCAATTGCGCGTTGAGGTCAATATACTGCTTTACGGTATCTATCACTTGTTGGGGAGTATAATCAACTTTCACCAAAAACGCATTAGCTCCTAGACTGAGAGCTTCTTTAATAATATCCCCCTCGCTCAAGTTTGTAAGGACAATTACCGAAAGGTCCTTTGTGGCGTCTTCTTTCTTGATCGCCTTCAGCACTTCAATACCGTTCATCTTGGGAAGCATGAGGTCAAGCAAGATAAGGCTTGCATCGGTATTATTTTTTATCAAATTCAATCCCTCTTCACCGTCCGATGCCGCAAGAACATTGTATCCCGCGCTCGACAAAGTATCTTCATACAATTTATGTAAAAACGGATCATCCTCTATCAAAAGTATCTTGTCCTGCATACTAATCATTGTATCACTTTTTCAAAAATTGCACATTGCTACTGGGTAGTATAAAATACGCTTGTGACTCTCGATACTATTCTCATCATCTCCATAATAGCACTTTTTATTTTTTTATTCCTTCTTTACAAAAAAATTTCCGAAATAAACAAACCATCCGACAATACAGCGCTCCTTGAATGGCTGAAACAAATGCAGTCCTCCCTCGACTCAACAAACAAAACCCTGCATGAATCATTGTCCTCAAATTCCACAAACATGGTCAAAACGCTTCAGGAAAATACCAAACAGCTCAACGAGCGCCTTGATCGCGCCGCTCAGGTTATCGCGGGTGTAGGCAAAGAAGTAAGCGTTGTAAGCGAGATAGGCCGCAGTATGAAAGAGCTCCAGGATTTTCTCAAAAGTCCCAAAATGCGCGGCAATATCGGCGAACAGATCCTCAAAGACTTGATCTCCCAAATTTTTCCTAAAAACAGCTTTCACCTGCAGTACAGATTCAAGTCCGGCGAAAAAGTCGACGCCGCCATCAAAACAGACGCCGGAATTATCCCCATCGACTCCAAATTTCCGCTCGAGAACTTCCAGCGCCTCCTAAAACATCAAACACAGGATAATGAATTCAAATTACTCAAAAAAACTTTTATTAGCGACATAAAAAAACACATTGACGCCATAGCTCAAAAATATATTTTGCCTGACGAAGGCACCATGGATTTTGCGCTCATGTATATACCAAGTGAAGCTGTTTTTTATGAAATAATAAATATGGAAGAACTCATCGATTACTCCCGGAGCCATCGTGTTTACATGGTATCCCCGAGTACCCTCTACGCGCATTTGCAGACTATCCTCTTGTCTTTTGAGGGTAAAAAGATCGAGCTGGAATCAAAACAGATAATCAGACTCTTGAGATCGATCCAAATTGATTACGCCAAAGTAAACGACCAGCTTGATCTGCTCGGCAGACACCTGGGCAACGCGTCCAATCAATATTCAAACGTCCACAAAGGCTTCACCAGCTTCGGCCAAAAACTCGAATCCGTAAAACAGCTAAGCGCGAGCGAAACAGAACAGCTAAAAATTGACTAATGCTGTATATCGTAATTCTTAATCAATGCCAATCACAATTAGTTGTCTGTTTTTGCTTTTAAAATCGAACCCGCAAAAAAAATTAACGAAATACAGTACTAGGGTGATATAATCCGAATAGACAAAAATACTATGACCGAGAAACTGAACGGGCACTATTCAAACCAGAACGGACATGCGGCTAGATCCGAACACTGGAAAAATATAAAATGGATTGAACAGCATAGTGAAGGTTTTATGGGAAGATCACGACCAAGCCTAGAACAGGCCCAATTAACTACCCGGGCAAAAAAGCGCAGGTTTACGGGAGGCAATTCGCCCAAGCGCCCTGCCGGCCCCGGCTCACCATATAAGCCGCTGTTCTGATCGATTCCTCCGCGCTCTTGCGAAGATCAGGATTACTATCGAATCCCATTTGAGTACGTGTCGAAACCCAGGTTTGCTCAGCAAATTGAAACATCCCGGCATAGAGCCCCGTATCAGAAACCGCGTTGAATCCTGATTCACACGCGGCTATACTTTTCAAAAGCTCCCTGTCCACACTATATTCATCCGAATATTTCTGAAACAAACCCTCCAAATCCCCCGGTGCAATTTGTACAATTATTTGTGTGGGAGAAGGGAGCACTGTTGGCTCTTGTGTAGGCATTGGGGTTGCTGTCGGTATTGGTGAGGGCGCTGCGGTTGCAGTAGGCACTTCATTAACTATCGCCTCCGGCTCCTTCTTGATAGGCCCGCCATACGCATTCGCAAGCGCATGAAAAATTATACTAAAAAAACAAAATGCAAAAAAATATACAGCGGAATATCCAAAAATTTTTCCCTGCATTAATATATTCTACAATAAATTTTTCTTTTTAAATAGTTTGAAAAATCTTTGCAAAATGATTGTGTAGTGGTATAGAATAACATTTACCCTTTATGAATAGTGTAAAAGATCTGAATGAAGAACAAAAAAGCGCCGTGTGTCACGGCAATGGCCCTCTCTTGATCATAGCAGGCGCAGGCACAGGCAAAACAACTGTGATTACCAAAAGAATCGAGCATTTAATAATCGATAAAAAAATTGCTCCAAACAATATTCTGGCGCTTACGTTTACCGAGAAAGCCGCGGCTGAGATGGAAAATAGAATTGATAAGATCTTGCCATATGGATACACGCAGATGTGGATCGAGACCTTTCATGCTTTTTGCGATCGAATACTTCGCCAGGAAGCAGTCCACATCGGCCTGACTCCCAACTTCGACCTCCTCAAAGAAGCCGAAAGCCTGCTCTTTCTCCGAAAACACCTGTTTGAATTTGACCTCAACTACTTCAGGCCGCTTGGCAACCCCATGAAATTCCTCCAGGGAATGCTCCAGCATTTCGCGAGACTCAAAGACGACGATATCAACCCGGGACAATATATGGAATATGCGAAACAGCTTGCTTCCAAAGCAAACGGGGACGACAAAGCCCTTCTTGAAGAATCCAAAAAAACAACAGAGCTTGCACTCGCTTTCCAAAAATATGAAGAGCTCAAAGCCAAAGAAGGCGTCATGGACTTCGCCGATCTGATAAGTAATTCTTTGAAGCTTTTCCGTCAAAGAAAAAATATACTTGAGCATTACCGGCGGACATTTCAATACATCTTAGTCGACGAATTCCAGGACACCAACTACGCCCAAAATGAAATGTCGACGCTTCTGGCAGGCGAAAATCAAAATATTACGGTTGTTGCCGACGATGACCAGAGTATTTACCGCTGGCGCGGAGCCGCAATCTCCAACGTCATGCAATTCCGTGCTCATTTTCCGAAAACAAAGATTGTTACGCTGACCAAAAACTACAGAAGTACACAGATCATACTCGACGGAGCCTACCAGCTGATCCAGGCCAATAACCCCGATAGACTTGAGATCAAGGAAAACATTAATAAAAAACTGGTCAGCATGCGCGAGTTAAAAGGAGAAGAAATAGAATTAATTTATACAAACCGCGGTGAAGATGAAGCCGAGGAGGTAACCAATGCCATAAAAGAAGAAATAAAAAAATCAGAAAAATCATCAACCGATTCTAAAAAACTCAACTATAATGATTTCGCTATACTTGTTCGCGCCAACGATCATGCTGTTCCTTTCCAAAGAGCTCTTGAACGCGCCAAAATCCCTTACCAGTTTTTGGGCCCCGGCCACCTCTTTCAACAGGAAGAGATCAAGGATCTGATCGCCTACCTGCATGCTCTTGCCAATTTCGAAGACACATCGTCACTATACCGCGTAATTACACTGCCGATCTTTGATATAGCGCCCCGTGATGTTGCCTCCCTGCTTAACTACTCCAAAAAAAACAACAGGTCTTTATTTGAATCAATGGAAGCCGCGGGGGAGACATCTCTAACGGATGAAGGCAAAGACAAAATAAAAAACATAACAGCTATGATGAAAAGGCATTTGGCAAAAGTGCCGCGTGAAACAGCCGGGCAGATTCTGTTTTATTTTTTTGAAGACAGCGGCTTGCTTGGCTACTACTTGGATCCGCGCTCTGCCAAAACAGAACGCGAAGCGCAAAACGTCGCCAAATTTTTCGACAAGCTTCAATCCTACGCCTCGTCTCATTCTGACGCATCGGTGTTTGCTGTAGTCGACTGGATAGATCTTTCTATGGAGCTGGGGGAGAGTCCTCTTTCGGCCGAAATAGACTGGACAAAAAATAATGCCGTAAATATCCTGACTGTTCACTCTAGCAAAGGCCTCGAGTTTCCTTGTGTTTTCGTGGTAAACCTCGTTAGCCAGCGCTTTCCGAGCCGCGACAGAAAAGAACAGATCCCTGTACCGACCGATATTATCCGTGAAATACTCCCGACCGGCGATGAAAACATGCAGGAAGAACGCCGCCTGTTTTACGTCGCGATTACCCGCGCCAAAGAAAAACTATACCTGTCGGCTTCCAAATTCTACGGCGAAGCAAAGAGAGAACGCAAACTCTCGCCATTTATTGCAGAAACATTAGGCGAAGAATATGTAGAATCCGTAACCCAAAAAAAAATTCAAGAGCCTGTATCCCAACAACTCAATCTGCTGGATATCTTCAATGCCAATATCAAACCGGCCGGCGAACACGAGCAAAACACCTCATCAGCCCCCATTCCAATAACCTATATCTCTTATTCCCAAATCCAGACATACCTCATGTGCCCCCTTCATTACAAATTACGCTATATTCTAAATGTCCCGTCCGCCCCGTCTCCCGCGTTAAGCTATGGCGTGAGTGTACACAGCTCACTTCGGGATTTTTTCCAGCTATACAAAACCGGCCAAAATTTGAGCCCGGATGATATTATCGCAATTCTAAAAACAAACTGGATAGGACTTGGTTTCGAAAACAAAACTCATGAACGTCAAACATATATTCAGGCCGAAAAGATGCTTGTTGAATACGCAAAAAAAGCACTCAGTGACAAACCGCGTATTATCGCGATTGAACAACCCTTCAATTTTTGGCTGAACAGAACTACCGGTGAAAACCGTTCGAAATCTCTAAAAGTAGGCGGAAGGATTGACAGAATTGACGAAATCGGCCAGGGAATAATCGAAATAATCGACTACAAAACCGGCCCGAATGTGCCGACGGACAAAAAAGTCAAAGAAGACCTCCAGCTCTCATTTTATGCACTTGCAGCAACCGAGGTCAGAGACAGGATCTTCAACAAAAAACCTGAAGAAGTAGTACTTACCCTGGAGTATCTGGAAGCAAACAAAAAAATCTCGACAACCCGCACGATCGAAGATCTGGAGGGCGCAAAACAGGCGATCCTCAAATTGACGGATGAAATTGCTTCAAGCGATTTTCACTGCTCAGGCGGTATCTTCTGCAAAAACTGCGAATACAAAATGATCTGCCAAACCCACGCCAAATAAAACACCCGTCTAAATTTGCTTTAATCCCTCTTTTTAGCTAAAATCAGTGTGTTCTAGGGAAGTAGGACCGCTATCCGCCAGGAGTGCTCCATGAGGCGTGTACGAATAGTACGCAAAAGCCGAATGGGAAACGACGGCGGAAGGAAAGTCCGGACAGTATTCGTGTCAGGTTCGGAATGAAAGTTCCGACGTATACCTTTCTTAATTGAAGGGAAAGCGCTGGTGTCCCGGATCCGAAAGGAACCGGGGACTTTTTGGGAATTGACCCGAAGAGAGAGCCACAGAGACGAGCATAAACCTAACGTTGAAAAACTATGGTTGATGTGTGAAACGCCCCCCGTTAGTCTCGCTTAGTGGGACTACGGAGGGGTAAAGGCAATCCCGCCTGCTGCAACTTCCGAACTGTGCGAAACGCTCTTTCATAGCTATATGCGAAGAAGAGCCTACTCAACACGAGAGGAGCACCAAAGTAGAGGGCACCCCGATCTAATCGGGGATGAATCGATTCCCATCAATCAGACGGGAAATAAATCGGTTCATAGATAAATTGCGGTATCCCCGCTCAGCGGGGAATTAAACCCGAAATTCCCGAATTTATCGGGGTTCATTTCGGGTTAAAAAAACAGAATCCGGCTTACTCACTTCCCTTGAACAAACATTTACCGGACTGCTTTTTTCAAAGTCTTACCGGGAGTAAATCCTGGCGCTTTCCTGGCGGCTAGAGTAATTTTCTCGCCTGTCTTAGGATTTCTGCCGACTCTCTGTTGTCTGCTTCTAATGCTGAAAGTCCCAAAACCTGTAAGAACAACCTTCTCGCCTCTCTTTAAAGAATCACGAACGGTATTCAATGTAGTCTGGACAGCGTCGCGAGCAGCTTTATTGGTCAGATTTGCCTTCTTGGCTACTATTTCAATTAGGTCTTTTTTTGTCATGGAATCACCTCCCTTCGTTAATTGAACACGTGTTGTATGTCGGACTGAATAAAAGCTGGATTAATCTCTAATACGTTAACTTAGATTAACAATACAATGAAAACAATGTGATGTCAAGAGGGGAAAGAGATAAATAAATTAAAAATTAGAAGATCCTTTATATACCTTGGGTGAAAGCCAATCAACAGGCGCTTTTTTCTCATCCTGCTCTTCAGGCTCATCCTGCGGTTCGTTCGAAAAAGGTCTCTGCTTTGCTCTCTCAACCTGTCTATCCGGACCTTTTGGTTCATGGTAATTTCCCGAAATAGCCTTGATTGCCTCTGCCCTCTGCGCTCCGCTCCTCATCAAAAAAGAAGCGATCTCAAAAGCTAATGGACTGGTATAATCGGCCTGAAAATTTCTGGTCGAATAAGTAATTCCGTTTAATAAATTTTGAGCAATATCTTTATCTATCCTGATTCCAAGCGTTAACACCATATCCGCAACCTGCTCGCTGACTGATGAAAAAGATGGTGAAACCGCGACTATATCGCCATAGCCCTGATTCTCCTGCTTATTATCCATATTTATGATTTTAACGTCTCTCATTTTATCCTTATCGATCAAACTGCCAAGTTCCGACAGAACAGGCATACCAACTGTAATTAGCAGATTAAATGAAGCGCCTCCGCTTGACGCCTTGGTATATCTGACATCTTTTTCGTCAAAAGAAAGAGGCTGTCCGGCAGATTTTACAATAATATTCAGAAATCCGTTTTCGAGCGTATAAGACACCTTTTCTATCTCACCCTCTACATAAGGAAACGAAACCACAAAATCACCCTCCGGGCCTCCCCCTGAATTTACTGAGGTTGTTACCTTGTCTATTCCGACTAAGCTAGAATGCTCAACCAGAGGCTCTGTAGGACTGATAACCGCAACTTTCTTATTCGCTTCTTTGAGGATCAAATAAAGTGAAAGAGCCGCAGCCATGCTGTCGACCGAAGGATTTTGACCGACTGCTATAGCAATACTTTCGCTCTTAGACAACTCTTCCCTGATTTTTTGGACTAAATTATTATCCATAGCTATTAACTATGGGATATTATAACATCTCCTACCTGTATGTCAATAGGTGTAGCTATGAGTATACCGGCCTCATGCCCTTTCTCAACTTTAGACGTAGGATTTTTGCCCACACGCAGTGAAGCCAGTGTAGTTTCTCCGACTTCCTCATCATTACGGGTCACTCTGATATGATCACTTCTCGCGATCCTGCCTTCAGTTACCTTTATTCCAAACGCCTCGGTTTTTTCAAATGGAAATTTCGCGAGAACCTTTGCCCTGCCGAAAATTTGCTCCATTTGGGACTGAAGCTTTCCCTCAAGCGCGTCTTTTATCTCATCAAGCATTTCGTAGATGATCGTATAATTCCTCAAAAGCACTTTTTCCAAAAGCGCGAATTTCGTGATCTCCGGCCTTATTTTTATATTAAAACTGAGCATAATACTGGATGTCGACTTGGCCAGAAGCACATCAGCCTCAGTTACGTCTCCTGTTTTCTGCATGACCACCTTTACTTCTTCAGGCAGTGCGGTACTTATTGCCTCAAGCGAGCCTTGTGTATCTGCTGCCAAAATTACCGAAATACCAATCTCCTCCTGTTGCTGCTGATAGACCAGCTCCCTTTTCAATGCAACTGCCGGCACCTGTGCCTCCGGAACTATTAAGTCGGAATTTTTATGCAGCAAAATACTGCCGACACTAGGCACCTTTTCGAGGCCAAGTACCTCAACAGCATCTCCGATAGTAGCATGTGTCAATTGTTTTTTGTTCTCATCAAGTATAGTTCTGACTTTTCCCTTGATCTCACCGGCCTGCACCTCATCGCGAGGCTTGATACTGCCGTTTTTAACAACAATAGTCGCTTTGGGCCCGGCTCTCGGATCAAGCCTGCTCTCAATAACAATAGCTTTAAGCGGCGCCTCCGGCTTCACGCTCTCATGCCTCAAACTAGCCTCATTCATATCATAAAGCAGTACAATTAAATCAAGAAGTTCTTTGATATTGGTGTTTGTTTTGGCGGATACTTCTATCGAGGGAACATCCCCTCCGAACTCTTCAAGAGTAACTTGCTCTTTTAGAAGTTCCTGTTTTACTTTTTGTGAATTCTTATTTGGGAGATCAATTTTGGTCAAAACTACTATAAATTTTGTATTTGTCCCCTTCAGTATCTCTATGCTCTCTTTTGTCTGCGGCTTCAATCCTTCTGTGGACGCTACTACAAGCAAAGCCAGATCGGCCGCCTGAGCTCCCCTTCCCCTCATCTGAGAGAAAGCCTCATGTCCCGGCGTATCAATAAAAGTGATAGCCCGCTTTTGTCCTTCATGAATAATCTCAACTTTTGACGCTCCGATTTTTTGAGTGATTCCGCCCGATTCCCGTGCCGCGATTGAAGTATTGCGTATAGAATCTAACAGAGTGGTTTTACCATGATCAACGTGCCCGAGAACAGCTACAACGGGAGGATAATTATTTAATGGGTGATTTGACTTTGTTTGTACATTTGCATTTTTGGCCATACTTTTATAGTTAAAAACTCAAAGTTAAAAGTTAAAAGTTGTAGTGCAAAGTTTATAATTTTGAATTTTGAATTGTAATTTTGCATTTTGAACTTTGATCTTTGAATTAATCCGGTTTCTTCTGCTTTTCTTTCTTAGTTGCTTTAATTTCAGTTTTCTCTTCAATTACTTCTTCTTCCATAACTTCCGGCGTTTCCTTGCTCTCAATCTCGATCCTGTACTTGGTAAGCTTGTATGCAAGCCTGACGTTTTGGCCGTCTTTACCGATTGCAAGCGATAACTCATCTTTGGACACAGTTACCCGAGCCAGTTTTTCTTCCTCATTGATAGCCACAGTCAAATTCTTGGCAGGAGACAATGATTGAGCGATATATGTCTTAATATCGTCAGACCACTGTACTATATCAATTTTTTCAAGACCTCCTAGCTCCTGAATTATTGCTTGTACTCTTACTCCTTTTTGCCCGACACATGAACCGACCGGATCAATTCCCGCCTGCGACGAAAATACAGCTACTTTGGACCTGTTTCCCGGCTCCCTCGCGATAGCCTTTATCTCAACGCTTCCCTGAGAAATCTCCGGAACTTCCCGCTTAAATAATCCTTCAATAAGCCCGTTATGACTTCTGGACACAACAATCTCCTCACCCTTTAGGCCCTGCTTAATATCTGACAAATAAAATATCAGCCTCTGATTAATATGGTATTTTTCACTGGAGATCTGTTCCTGAGGCGGCATAATAGCCTCAGCTTTGCCGATGTCGACTATAATATTCGGACCCGCAAATCTAAGCACCAGTCCGTTCACAATTGATCCGATTTTGACCTTATAATCCGAAAGAATTGCTTCTTTTTCCTTTTCTCTGATTTTTTGGAGAATCACTTGTTTTGCCGTTTGCGCTGCTATCCTTCCAAAACCTGGAGGCGTAACGTCTTTCTCTCCCTGAAATATTTTTGCCTCACCAGTTGAAGGATTAAGCTCTGCCCTGTATTCCTCAAGCTCAACTCCGGGATGATCTTTTCTATACGCGGCGAGAATTGCGTTCTGTACCGTATCAAGCACAACGCCGATATCAACACCCCTCTCTGAGGCTACTTGATTTAAAGCTAAAGCAAATTCGCTCCTTTGTATCGCAGGCATGCAGGTAGTATACCAAATACCCAGCGTATCATCAACACCCGGGTTTTCAAGTTATTGCCCGCAAAGCTTATATGAATCCCCCGCAAGTTTATACTCGAAGTTTACAGCGATAGGGGGATAAAATTATCATTCGGGGCAGAGCAACCTTTCAGTCTAATGTGTAACTTATACTGCCGGTTCCGTCTACAACAAAACTCACAGTTTTGCCTCGAATAATTTCCGAATTCAGCTTTCCGCGAGCCAGCAAATCTTCTATATTTGACTGTATATACCTGCGAAGCGGCCTCGCCCCGAACTGCGCATCATAACCGTCTGTAGCGATCTTATTTACCACCGCTTCATCAAACCTCACATGAATATCCTGTTTTGCCATCTCGCTTATTAGATTTTTAAGCATCAGATCAATTACAAGCTTTATTTCGGCGGCTCCGAGCGGTTTGAAAACAATAATATCATCAAATCTATTCATCAGCTCCGGCTTGAATATCCTGTTTTCTTGTAAATGGGCAAGAAGCCTCGCCTTAAATTTCTTATCCACAGAACCGCCCTTCTCGATTTCTTCGCGGATAAATTCCGATCCGGCATTTGATGTAGCAATTATCAGCGCATTTCTAAACGAAACAGCCTCACCCTTATTATCGGTCAGCCTGCCGTCATCAAGAACTTGAAGAAACAAATCATGTACCTTCGGATGCGCTTTTTCAAACTCATCAAGCAGTACGAGCGATGAAGGGTTTTCGCGGATTTTATCTGTAATCTCACCGCGCTCATCACCCTTACCGGGAGGTGCCCCCAGCAACCTCAATAACCCCACCTCATCATTGTATTCACTCATATCATATCTGAGCATCTTACTTTCTCCTCCATAATAAAGATCACAAAGCGCTCTGGCAGTCTCGGTTTTGCCGACACCGGTCGGCCCCAAAAACAAGAACGAAACCGGTTTGGAAGACATGGATATTCCCGACCTGACACGCCTCAAAGCTTCGGCAAGAGACACTACTGCGTCATGCTGGGCAATTACCCTCTCATGCAATTTGCCTTCTAGGTGAAGCAGTAATTCAATCTCTTTCTTATCCGGCATGGAAATAACCACATGGGCTATTTCCTCGACATATTTTACAATATGCTCAGCCTTTACCAGCTTATGCTTGGTGCCTTCAAAAAATGGCTCATTTGAGAGGGCTACTTTATTTGAAACACTCATCAAAAGCGAAACCGCGCTTCCCGGAAGCGACAAGTCATGAATATACTTCTCGGCAAGCTCGACCGCGCTTACTATTGCCCTGTAACTGATAATTACCTTGTTTTTCCGCTCAATTTCTCTAACTTTATCCATTACCATCTTAATTGCTGTATTTAAGTCGGTTTCTGTCATTTCAACCAAAGTAAACACTTCCTTGATCGGATTACGCTCTAAAAACATTTTATAACTGCCTTTGGATATGGTCGCTATTATTGGAAGCTTACCCGATTGAAGATGAGGTATTAAAGCACCGGATATATCCATGCCGTAAGAAGATGCACCCATCAGGTTTTGAAATTCAGGTATATAAAGTATTACATTCCCCGAATGCGATACCTCTTCAATAATTGTTAAAAGTCTCGACTCAAGCTCATTTCTGCTAATTGCTCCCGCCATAAATGCCCCGGGCATCAGCTCCAATACCTCTCGGCCGTTAAGGACGGGTCCTATATTATCCGAAAAACTGTGCCACGCGAAGGCCTTGACCAGATTTTCCCGCCCGCTGCCGGGATTGCCGACAATCAGAACATTATTGTTCTCGGCTCTAATCAAACCCTCAAGAAGGGTTTTAAATTCTTTTTCACGTCCAGTAACTAACCCTTTATTCTGCAAAGCAACATTCGTGTAATTTCTGGTATATTTTTTTGTCTCAGGCGTCCATCCCGTTATAAGAAACTCTCCGACGCCGCCTCCACTAATATGAAAACGTATCTTCTGGGGATTTTCTTCGCTGTCAAACTCCCCCCGGATTTTAGGCACCAAATTCGCCAAATCTTCAAATTTTAACTGCTTAGCAAACATCAATTTGGTATCATTTTCGGACAACATCAAAATGGCGACAAACAAATCCAGCACTGTAACAAATTTCCCATGAAAAGTTTTTGCCACTTCAAGACAGCTTGCATAAACTGCGTCGCTTGGCAGATCAATATTTTTAAAATCATCTTTGGTCATTGCTGTCTTATTCATAAAATATTTAATTTGCGGATATTTAAATAGCTTTAATAAAATTTCCCGAGTGTTTATCGAACTAAAACATATCATCAGTGCTTCCAGAGAAAAAGACTCAAATGGATCTTTTCCGCTGTTTTTATCTACGGTAATTTTGGGCACGGATTTACAGATCTTGAATCTAAAAAATATCTCAAAAATAATAAATAAATTGACCAAAAAAATCTCGATCCTGGGTATATTCCCGCTCTCTGCTTGATAAACAATAAGCAAAAATAATACACAAAACAAAACCAGTCGCATCAGCCTGACCAATGGCCGCCGAAAATTTAAACAAAGCTTAGCAAATAATTTCATAGTTATATAAATAAAAATATTACGGTCAATACAGGATAAAAAACAAAAAACACCAGCACAGCCGCCTCAACAGTAAGTATTAAAGAAAAAATAACTGTATCCACTGTTAAAATACAAATTTTCGTCAAAATTCCGATAGCTCTCGAAAAACCGACCAACCCGGACCTGTATTCATTTTTGAGCGGTTTAAAAAAAGTCACTAAACTCAGCCTGTATGCAAATAATTCGACAAAATATCCGTTAAAGGACCTGAATACGGCAAGCATTTCAGCCGGAGCTTCATAAAACCAAAATTTTAAAAATTCCCAGATCAATTTCATGAGTTTTATCAGTTATTAGTATAAGTATAAAAATTACGAGACCAAATTACAACGCGGCGGCATCAGGATTTAAACAGATTCTGAAAAAACAGCAAAATCACCGCAATCATTTTCATAATCAGTTCTATAAGGGACGACATAATGTCTTTCCCGCCGGAACTACTATCTCCGCCTGTTGGCGTCTTTGAGATGCTTCGCGACACATTCGGAGTAACAGTTGATTGCGTGCCGCCGCCCTGCGTGGGTACAACTGCGGGCGTCGATGTAGCAGTTGTATTAATTACGGGAGTAGCACTCGGCACGGCCGTTGGAGTCTTGGATATACATTCCTGCGCGCCAAGACAATAAATTGTAGGAGTTACATAATACGAAGTCGGATTTTGAATAATAGTTGGTGACAGCGTCGGGGAAACAGTATTCGTAGGCACAACTGTCGCGGAAGCAGTAGGGCTAACGCCTGTGCCCGCGCCCAAAGCTCCGGCAGCATTGACTCTGCCGTATGCCCAATACTGACCAGTACCCTGAATTTTATCGGCAGTATCCGTGATCCTTTTAACCACCTCGCTTGCCGAACTGCCGTATTGACTCGCCCAAATCAGACCCGCAACACCTGCAGTAACAGGTGTAGCCATTGAAGTACCGTCCAGATACCCGTAAGTTGTCTGTTGATTCTTTTGCTGCTGCAGCGTAGATGTTGTTCTCGGAAAAGTCGATAGAATCTTACTGCCCGGCGCCGCTATATCAACCCACGTGCCGTAATTCGAAAAAGAAGATTTTTGGTCTTTATTATCTGTTGAGGAAACACAAAGCACATTTGTGTTCGCGCAGGGATACATTTGCTGAGTATTCCCATTGTTTCCGGATGACGACACAACTACTATCCCCTTATTCCACGCGTAATTTATCGCGTCCTGTTTAGCTGTAGAATTAGTACTTGATCCGAAGCTTATATTTACTACTTTTATATTTTGATCGGCAGCCCACAGCAATGCCTCGATCCACACAGAATCCGGACCCTTTCCGCTATCATCAAGGGCTTTGGCAATTACCAGCTGGCAATCTGGACAAACTCCCGCGACCCCCTGGGAATTATTTGTAACTGCACCTATTATTCCTGCCACATGCGTACCATGACCATATACATCATTCATACTGGTTCCGTTAAAAATCTTTTTAACAGCTATTTTTGATGCCAGATCAGGATGCCCCTCATCAATACCGGTATCTATGATCGCAACTCTTATGCCTTGCCCTCTTGATACATCCCACGCCAAATCGGCATTTATATCCGCGTTAGCCGTTCCCGTTCTTCCTTCAACCGTTTGCCCCGTATTAATTAATGCCCACTGCATACCGATTGAAGTATCATTCGGTACGAAATTGATCTCATTGATATAATCACGCTCCGCAGACTCAACAAGATCATCTCTAAGCAGCTCTTGCAATACCGCTTCTCCCCGCCCATCGGGAACTTTTATAACTAGCCTGCTAATCGCATCCAGTCTTTTTACAACCTCAGCTTCATATTTTTTAAGTATTCCCTGAATTTGCTCGTCGGTTGCATTATCTTTATATCTGACTATTAACTGATCCTCAACATATCTAAGGTCACTTAACGAAACAGTAGGACTCGGAACCCTGGTAGGCGCAGGCAAAATAACTGTATCTTGCTGATCTTCTCGGCCTAATAATATGTACCCGGCCGCCAAAACAAAAATTAAAAAAAGTAGTATAAAAAAAGTTATCTTCTTGCGTCCGAATCCTTGCTTAGATTGAATTTTTTCCGGATCCTTTTGTGGTGGAAAAATTTCGTCTTGCATAATTAGATCTGCAAATTCTATTGCGGCTTATTATCGGGCGTCACTAATACCGGATCACCGGCAAAACCCGGCTGACTGTTTAACAGAGGATTTTGAATTTGCGGATTAGCAAATTGCGCCTGGTCTGCAGGCAAAGGATTGGTCTGAGACGGCATACTTTGCTGATTTGGCATCACGTTAACTGCGCCTGCCGGTGCCGGCATCACAGACGCCGGATCTACAGACGGCATAGGGGACACCGGTGCCTGCTGTGCCGTACCGAACGGGAAATTTTGCGCAGGATCCGCTGGATTTATACCGGGCTGAGCAAGTTGATCAATTACAGCATCCTGCGCTTGGACATCCGGTCCGGTGGTCGGTTGCTGAGCATTTACCATGCCTTGCGCCTGAACTTCAGGTTGGGCTTTGCTTATTGAACCAACCACTGCTCCGGTTGACGCTTCTATCGCGTCTATTATGAGAGATGCTATCTCGTCATTTTGCTGTTTCGCCTGGAATAATTGCTCTGATAATGCTTTTATATCCTCAGGAGTTGAAGCATCATTTACGCTCAAAACGGACGATGCTACCTTATTGCCTTTTTGAGCCGCATCGTCAACTTTGGTATGTATTGATGTAAACAACTCCTTTTCTTCCGGTGTTTTACAAACTAGCGGATTTACTATATACAATAGCGGTGTTTTTATCTGGATCACATCATTTTGCGCGACAGCATCCTGTATAACTGCCAATATTTCGGCTGCCAGCGGATCCCCCTGCTTCCGAGCGTCCTCAAGCTGCATCTGCAGTTGAGCAATATCCTCATCAGACGTTATATCTGTGATTGACATAATCCGCTCGGCAAGCGGATGATTTTGTCGTCCTGCTTCATTAATTTTGTCATGGATGTCCGAAAACTTTTTCTTATTCTCCGGCTCTGCCAGATACAGCGGATTACCGATCTGCCTCATGAATTTCTTGAATTTGGTAGCCGGCTGCGCTTCTGTTTGTTTTTGAGCCTCCTGCGTAATCTCATTATTTATAAATGACAGTATTTCAGTCGCGAATTCGTTCTCGTTTAGCTTGCCTTTATTCAACTCATCAAAAATACTGCCGACTTCATCAATTGTAGACTCCTGTTTAACACTCAGTATTGATGCCGCAAGCTTATTATTATTCTGGCTTTCGACAACTATCCTGTCATGAAGCTCTTTATAACTGCTGCGTTTCAGCGCAGACGTAACAAGCTCGGGGTTAACAAGCTGTATGAGAATTTTTTTCTGTTTTTCAAGCGCCTTCAATTGCTGTACTACACCGGCCGCTATATCAAGTATTTCTCCGGCAAGAGCGTCACCGTCCGTTTTCGCTTTTATTAATTTCTCGCGAATATCGCCCGCTTCTTTATCGGTCGTCCCGCTATTAACAGCCAAAATCACGGTATAAACCGGGTTCAGGCCATTGCTGGCTGTGACCACTTTCTCATGCAGTTTACCGAATATTTCTTTGTCATAATCGGACTTGATACTTACCGGATCGGCAATTTTTTGCAAAATCACTTTAAATTCCGCATCGCTTAGATCTGCCGAATCGGCTTTCTGGCCGCCTTTGCTGAATATAAACTCATTAACATCCTCGTTGTAGTCTATAACTATTGTATCTCCGACTGAAAATTTCTTTGCAATGATCGCAAGCGCTATCGGATTTTCAACAGCCGTCTGAATAAGTCTGCGCAAAGGCCTCGCCCCGTACACCGGATCATACCCGTCCTTGGCAAGCTTGGCGACAGCCTTTTCGGTTATCTGCATCATATAACCCTGCTCTTTCAAAAGTTTGGCAATTTTCGCCATTTCCAGCCTCACTATTCCCGCCATATGCTCCGGGCGCAAAGGCTTGAAAATCACAACCTCATCAAAACGGTTAAGCACCTCGGGACGCAGGAATTTTATAAGCTCTTCTTTTACTATTTTCTGAAGTTCGCCGAACTGCTTTGTCGCCTGTTCCCCTGTAAGTTTTACATTTTTATCTTGTTTGCTCAAATATTGCTGAATCATCGCGCTTCCGATGTTTGACGTACAGATCACTATAGTATTTTTAAATGAAATTACATTGCCTTTGTTATCGGTCAAACGTCCGTCTTCGAGAAGCTGAAGCAGTACATTAAACACATCAGGATGCGCTTTTTCAATTTCGTCCATAAGCACTATTGAATAAGGTTTTTTCCTGACAGCCTCTGTTAAAACTCCGCCCTCCTCATAGCCTACATAACCGGGAGGCGCACCTATAAGCTTCGCCACTTCATGTTTCTCCATGAATTCCGACATATCCAAACGCGCCATCGCGTCATCGCGCCCGAATAAAAGCTCAGCCAAAGTTTTTGCGAGCTCTGTTTTACCAACGCCCGTCGGGCCCAAAAATATAAACGAAGCAGTTGGTCTTTGTCCTGATGCGAGACCAATTCTTCCTCTTCTGACAGCCTCGGATACAGCAACAACTGCCTCTTCCTGATCAATAAGTCTTTGATGGATTCTGTCTTCAAGCTTAAGCAGCTTTTCACTTTCATCTTCAGTAAGCTTGGTTATAGGAATTCCGGTCCACGCACTTACAACTTTCTCAATATCACTCTTTTTGACCTCGGAATCCCCTCTTTTTCCGCCGTCTACTTGTAATTTGACCTCCGAACAGCCTTCGTCCAATAGGTCTACAGCCTTATCTGGCAGATATCTTTCGCCTATATATTTTTTCGCGAGTTTTATGGATTGCTTTAATGCATCATCAGGTATTTTGACCTTGTGGAATTTTTCATATTTCGGGCGCAAGACCTTCATCATCTCAAGCGCGTTCTCATCGCTTGGCTCCTCCGCTGTTACGGGTTGAAATCTGCGCTCAAATGCCTTGTCTTTTTCAAAATGCTTCCTGTATTCGGTGGTTGTGGTAGCTCCTATAATTTGTAACTGACCGCGCGCCAAATAAGGCTTGATAATATTCGCAGCGTTCATACCCTCGCTCTCGCCCGCCCCCATTAGTGAGTGTATCTCGTCTATGAACAGAATAATCGTTCCGTTCGAGCCTAATACTTCAGAGACAACAGCCTTAAGTCTTTCTTCAAATTCACCTCTATGACTTGCTCCTGCAACCAGACTTGCTACATCAAGCTGAAACAATCTTTTATTCAAAAGGTCTTTCGGCACGCCGTTTGCTACAATTTTCTGCGCAAGACCTTCAACAATTGCTGTTTTGCCGACTCCGGTTTCACCGATAATAATGGGGTTATTTTTGGTTCTGCGAAGAAGTATATGCACTATCCTGTCAACCTCTTTTTCTCTCCCTGCAACGGGATCCAGTTTCCCTTCTCTGGCTTCCTGCGTCAAATCAATTGCATACTTCTCAAGAGTAGATTTTCTCCCAAAACCCCCCGTAGAAGATTTTGACAGCTTTTCTACAACTACATCTTTTTTTAATCCCTGAGCCTTAAGCATTGGCTCCGTATTATAATTTGGGGTAAACAAAACAATTAATATATCCTCAGGCGCAATAAAAGCAGAACCCCTCATCTTTGCGTCTCTGTATGCCTGTTCAAAAACCTGCTGGGATACCTGGCTCAATACCGGCTGACCCTGATAAGAGCCCATTCTTTCTTTAGCCTGAATCTCTTTTGAAAGCTTGCCTACATCAACAGAAAATTCCCCTAGTAGCTTACTGACCTGTTCGTCATAAAGAAGCCCCAAAAGAAGCTGTTCAGGCTCTATATACTGCTGATGTATTCTTCTTGCTTCTTCTTGTGAATGATTAAGAACCAGGCTTGCTCTGGGATCCAAATGCGCTAGCGGTGACATATCCACTTTGGCACCGGCTTGCACTTGCACAGCAGCCTGCTGACCCTTGGGTAAACCGGCACCCGGATGCTGCTGATCCGTAGTCTGAGCGTTTATGCTTACCTGACTTGAACCGTCTCCCGCCTGCACTCCGGCGCTTTGTACTGCTGTATTCGGATTTGCGCCTGTCGCCGCCGGTACCGGCTGTGTTGTTTGTGAATAACTGGCACCTGCACTTGTGACGCCTGACTGATTTTGCGAAACGCCTACTTGTGCGCTTTGAATATTATTTGGATCACTTTGTGCACCCTGGCCGGACACTGGACCGGATTGTGTCTGTACCGCAACCTCGGTAGTTTGAGTATCTTGTGTGCCGTCTTCTTTTTTTTGATTAAATAATTTCCCGAACATATAATATCTGGCTCCTGTTTTAATTAAATACTATTTTAAATAAAACAGCAAGTATTTACCACTTTAACTCTTTATTTCCTCTTCTTTTTCCAGGTTGTTTTCTTCTGTTGAATTTTTGACTTCAACATCAACTTTCTCTTCTTGAGCCTCACTAGTCTTGAGTTCAGACAGCACTGTATTTGCTGCTTTTAGTTTTATCCTTAGATAATTAACGATTTCAGAATATGAGAATCCGCCGAGTAAAAGGAAAGGCAGAATAGCTCCGACTTTTTGCATACCCTCATTTTTCCGCTCAACTTCATCGGAAAGCAGGAGGGCTATTGTGCCGCTTATATTCTCGATATCTTTCTCGATCCACTCTATTCTTCCCTTTTTGTCATCACTAAACCCGAAAGGCACAGGCAAAGTTCGATAATTTTCCTCCCACATCTTTTCAATCTCCGAATAATCCTTGTCTGACACGGACTGAAGTCTGTTGTCGGACGGAGCTACAGCCGGACTTACGCTGGACATAACAGATTTGGCCAGTTTGTCATCTTTTTTACTTGCGTCGTTTAGATCTTTCTTCAACTGCGCAATCTCTTTAGCTCCTGTTGTCGGTTTTACATCAAGAATTGATTGCGCAAGCTTATTGCCTGCCCTTGCTGATTCTGAAAGCTCACTATGAAGCTTGCTGAATCTTTCTTTACTAGCCTGAGAGACAATCGGGCTCGGGTTAGCTATTTGCTGAATAATTTTCTTGAAGTTATTGATCTCCGCTTTATTATTTATTGTATTTACAACATTTTGTGCAAAAGGAACCCCCTTATTAGCCTCATTAATTAATTCGTCATAAATGCTCTGTACGCCCAACAGGGAAATGTCTTCTTTTATAGCAAGTATTTTTTGCGCGGTTTCATTTTTATTTTGCTCGGTCTCCCTCTGTAAAATATCATGCAATTCTTTGTATTGCATTTTTTCGGATTCTGATACAAGTTCAAGTTTCACTATATTCATAAGCTCGCTCTTCACCAAAGCCATAGGAACTGCAGTCTGAGCTTTATCCGGTACGCTGTTTCGTGATGCAGACAATACGGATTCAGCGGTTGCGTTGCCCTTTTGTGTTTCTTCCTCAAGTTTTATTCTGAGCTTCTCAATGGACTGTTTTTCCGCAGGATCGGCAGCTCTCCCCGGCTCCGCGATCTTCTCAAGCACTTGTCTCATTTTTTGGATTTCAGCTTTCTTGTTATTATCTTTGGACAGTGCTATAGACTCATACCTCGCTATGTCTTTGAGGCTCGGCACCTTCAAATTGACCATTGCGAGTATCTCATTTGATACTTGAGGCGTAACAATAGTTGAAGTTGCGGCCTGAGGCACAGAGACTTCTACTGATGGGGCCTCAACTGAGACAGCCATAGCCTGCTGTGCCGACGCTTGTTTGGTTTCGACTGTAACTTTTGTTTCTTCCTCGGCTTTTAGAGATTCAAGAACTTCTTTTGCGGCCTCTTGTTTTGTTTGAAGATATGAAACAATTTCAGCTTGAGAGAATCCTCCGACTAACAGGAAGGGGAGTATATTGGATACTTCCGAAAGACCTTGATTGACCTGCTCCTGATCTGCCGATGTGAGAAGGCCGATAAGGTTTCCGATCTTATCAACATCGTCTTTCATCCATTCCGCTCGTGTCCCGGACATTCCCTCCGGCACTTCCATATTCTGATAGTTTTCTTTCCACATCTTTTTGACTTCGGCAAGTTCTTCCGGTGTAACTGTCTGGATACGGTTGGTTTGGGGAAGTGTAATAGGCTGCGGAACTTCTCCCATGACAGTAGACGCCACAGATTCTCCCTTTAACTGGGCTTCTTTCAATTTTTCACTGAGTTTCTGAATATCTGCTGTTGATGTTGATTTATTTACACTAAGTATCGACGTAGCAAGCTCATTGCCCTCCTGACTTGCTTTAGTTATTGAATCATGCAGCTTGGTCAGCCTCTCACGGTCTGCCGTTGATGCAGCTGTTGCCGGATTCGCGATTTGAGCAAGTACCTGCCGTACTTTTTGGGATTGCACCGATTTGTTGACTGTCGATATAACGGTGGTTGCCAATACATTACCCTGGACTTGCGCTTTCTCAAGCTGTTCTTTTATCTTTTTCAGCTCATCAACAGATGTGTTGTCATTAACTGAAAGTATCGTTGTAGCAAGTTCATTTTTCTTATCATGACTCTCAGACAGTAATGCCTCATGAAGCTTATTAAACGATTCTTTTTCCGATTCGGACGTTACGGTCGCAGGATTCGCGATCTGAGTCAGTATATTTTTAATTTCACTTGCCTGAATCGACGCAAATGACACATGCGCCGCGGACGCGCCGGCAGCCGCCAGGACTATACTTGCTGTCGCATTTCCTTTCTGCCCCTCCTCAAGAAGCTTCTCCCGCAGTTTATCAAACTTAACGCGCTCTGTTGAAACAGCAACGCTTGCGGGATTAGCGATATTCTCAAGAGTTTCTTTGACTTTTTGCACTTCAACTGCCTTTGATTTATCTCTCGACAACGACATCGAATCAAATCTGGCAATATCCCTCATTCTCGGCACCTTCAAATTGACCATTGCGAGTATCTCATTTGATACTTGAGGCGTAACAATAGTTGAAGTTGCGGCCTGAGGCACAGAGACTTCTACTGATGGGGCCTCAACTGAGACAGCCATAGCCTGCTGTGCCGACGCTTGTTTGGTTTCGACTGTAACTTTTGTTTCTTCCTCGGCTTTTAGAGATTCAAGAACTTCTTTTGCGGCCTCTTGTTTTGTTTGAAGATATGAAACAATTTCAGCTTGAGAGAATCCTCCGACTAACAGGAAGGGGAGTATATTGGATACTTCCGAAAGACCTTGATTGACCTGCTCCTGATCTGCCGATGTGAGAAGGCCGATAAGGTTTCCGATCTTATCAACATCGTCTTTCATCCATTCCGCTCGTGTCCCGGACATTCCCTCCGGCACTTCCATATTCTGATAGTTTTCTTTCCACATCTTTTTGACTTCGGCAAGTTCTTCCGGTGTAACTGTCTGGATACGGTTGGTTTGGGGAACCTCCACCTGCTTAGATGCGATATCCAGAACATCGGCCGCGACCCCGACGCCCTTACTGCGTGCTTCACTAAGCTTCTCGCTGAGCTTCTGAATATCGGCTGACGAAGTAGATTTACTGACAGACAACAATGAAGTGGCAAGCTCATTTCCTTTTTGACTCTCGCTCTTAAGTGCTTCATGAAGTTTTGTCATCTTCTCCTTGTCAATAGCAGAAGCAGTCGATGGATTGGCGATCTGCTGCAGAACGCTTTTGACCCGCGTTACGTTTTGAGCCTGCTGTAAACTGCTGTTAATAGTCGAAATGACTTGCGATGACATTGATGACTCTTTTGTCTGCTGAAGCTTTTCGCTTATTTTCTCAAGCTCAGCTTGAGTCGTAGTATCTTTTACAGATAAAATTTGAGACGCCAGCTGATTATTGTTTTCCTTGCTCTCGCGCGCGAGCATATCGTGGATCTTAGACATCTTCTCACGCTCTACCGCGTTGTTAATAGATGCAGGATTTGCGATTTGCTGTAGAACGCTCTTTGTTTTATTTATTGTCTCGGCTCTTTGCAGACTGCTGTTTATTGATGACAAGACCTGTGAAGACATAGCCGTGTCTTTCGTTTGCTCAAGCTTTTCGCTTATCTTTTCAAGTTCTGCCATCGTGGTCGTATCTTTTACCTGCAAAATTTGAGACGCCAGCTGATTATTGTTTTCCTTGCTCTCGCGCGCGAGCATATCGTGGATCTTAGACATTTTCTCGCGCTCGACAGAGCCGGAAACAGAAGCGGGATTTGCGATCTGCTGTAGAACGCTCTTGATCTGAGTTGCTTTTACGGTATTTGAAACTGTGGACGCCACAGGATTACCTGACGCCTTTTCCCTAACCATTTGATCCCTGATCTTATCAAGCTCGGTTGCCGTTGTTTTATCATTGACTGACAAAATTGTACTCGCAAGCTGGTTATTATTTTCCTTGCTTTCCCTTGAAAGCATTTCGTTTAGCTGTGACATGCGCTCTCTGTCTATTACATTTGTGGTTGACGCTGGATTTGCGATTTGCTGTAGAATGCTTCTGAACTGAGAATCGGACACTTGCACGCTTCTCTGAGATTGATTTCTGACTGCGTTGCTGACTGCGCTCAAAATCGTCGTCGCGATCAAATTCCCCTGCTGACTTTCCCTGACCAATCTTTCATTCATGCTGACATATCTCTCACGGTCGGCAGCAGACATGATCGAAGCCGGATTGCCGATCTTTTCAAGCATTTCCCTCATTTGCATTATCTCCTGCCTTTGACTTGCGTTATTCGACACCATTGAAGAATCATATCTGGCAATATCTCTCATTGTAGGTAGCGGGATATTTGCAAAACTGATGACCTCGGCATTTATCTGTGCCATAGGCATACTTACCATTGCATTTCCGACGCTTTGCGACTGCGTTTGCACCTGGCCGGCAACAGATGTACCTTTAAGCTCCGCTGCTATCTCTTTCGCAGCGCCGCCGGGCGACTGCAGTATTGGCTTAAACGAAGGCAAAGTAACCGACCTTTTCGTAAACGGCAAAGTAAGAGCAGTGCCGGCAGGAGCCGCAGGACCGCCGCCTGGCGCGGTTGGAGGCACCATTTTATTACTCACAACAGCAAGCATATTTTTCATCATCGCGTTCTCACCGGCAAACTGCGCGGAATATTCTAAAAATATTTGCAGAAGAATCCACGGCAAAAGTATAACCATCCACAACATTATGAGCGCCACAACGTACAGCATGAACGTCTCTGTCAAATTCACGCTGTTAGTCGGAGTAACAAACTGTTTTGGTCCTCCAAGCAATATATTAACCGCTGTCGGAAAAATGATCCTGGTAGGATCTTGAATCGCCGGATTGCCAAACTGCAAAGGAATAGCCTGGCGCCACATAAAGACCAGCCCCTGTAGAAAAATTGCGAACAGCGGCCCATACAAAAGCCATCTGAAAAACTCTCCGATCCAGATTTTACCCGTGTTCCTGACAGGATAAAATAAAAGTAAAAGCGGGAAAATAGGAGAAATTATTATAAAAAACCACAAAATGATCTTTCTGATAAGTAAAATGCCAACCATCACATAATAAGTCAGCGCTGTGAGCTTTGTGAGAAGCAAAGATATAAAAGCCGACTCCGCGTTATAATCTCCGAGAAGCCTCAGTCCTACGAAGTTTTGATATTGCCAGCCCACATATAATAGATCAACCTGGGAAATACAATCCGGCGGACAGGAATTAGTACCTGATCGCAGGAAAAATCCCTGAATCAAATCTGTAAACTGATATAAAAACTGTAGTATCGCGTAGGATAGGGATATGAGTATCAATACTGCCGTAAACCTAGGAATAAACCTCATTATGGTCAAACTCCTGCCGCGGGTGACTATAATTATCATCGATGTTGCCAAAATAACGAGTAATAAAAGAGGCAGTACGATCCATTGAACGATTGTCCACCAAAAAGCGGCAAGAGGATTATTGGAGTTGTCGCAATTTCTGTCTGCTACCTTGGTAACACAAACCCACTGATAATTTTCGAGAGTCCAGTCCAGTGTGAGTCCTGAACGAGCGGCGTTCTTGCCTATAAAAGTAACCTCAGGATCCACAACCCACAAACCTCCCGTCGGAGCGGCTTGGGGCGGAGGCTGAGCATTGACTACCGAAATCGGAAATACCAAGCTGAATCCGCAAAATAATATTGCTAAAAGAACGGGCAGAATTCTTTTCATTTTCAATTACTAAAACCGGGCAAATTCAAAATATCAACAGCTATATAAGTAAAGAATACGTATCCGAAAATTGCCAGTAACAATCCTGCCAGAGCATAAACAATATAACTCTTGCCTACATTTAACTGATGCGGCTGACCTCTGGATGTTAATATAGTATAACCGCCCCAGATAAGCATAAGCAGAGCAAGCCCGCCCACAAATCCGATCCCGTATCCGTAGAACTTTTCTACAAATCCGACCGGATCATTGGGCCAGCAGCCGAAATCAGTCTGTATTTCGTTTAGTGCGCAAGCCGCCATATTTAAACTGTAACATATCAAAAAATCAAAAACAATACACTGCGCATATGCTATATCTCATTGCAATTTTAAATATACTTATATATAATCCCGCCATATGTTAAGAGAAAATTTATTTTACGCAGCTTATAGCGTAATTCATGGAATAGGCGAAAAGCTTGAGCCCTTATTTTATTCTCCGGCTGAAAAGAAAAGCGCTGATCTGCTTAAAAGAATGAGAGAGAATGAAGCACGCAATATTGGAAAAGCGTTTACAGAAAACCTGATCCCCGGCTTACCGGCAGAACTCTCGGATTTTTCAAAAATTTTTAGTCTAAAAGCACAAGATTATCATAAGGACAATCTTATGCGAAGGCTTGACGTCATCAGCGCCGGATCCGTCGGATATTCCTTAGCAGAATATGGCCTAACACCCGCGGATTTCGCGAAAATTAGTCATTCTGCGGGAAAAAAACTTAGACTTCGCATTTACTATCAAAATCTCCCTTATGATGCAAAAATAAATTTTATGCCCGGCTCCGAAGCCGAAGACGGTTCACTTACTTTTACGCGGCAAGATATGCTTAGATGTGTAGCGGAAACAGCAGAGGTCCCCGGACCAACTGTCCACCAATTAACTGATTGGTATTTGAAAGTAATTCCGCACAGGCCATATGCAGTCAGCGGATTCCAGTTGGAACAAAATAGCGAAAGACCGCACTTACTTCAACTGCCTCGCGGGCAAGGCT
Organism: uncultured Gammaproteobacteria bacterium; assembly: GCA_964564035.1. Lineage (GTDB taxonomy): Bacteria > Patescibacteriota > Microgenomatia > Levybacterales > UBA12049 > JAHIGH01. The sequence continues at coordinate 45,587 of CAZLZN010000003.1, forward strand.
TGGCACTTCCCGAACTAAAATTCGTTTGGGGCAAACGCAAAGAAAATTAATACTACGATTACTATAACCTCATCATTAATGACCCTTGTATGAACACTTATATAATGGTATAATGATCAACATGCCGTTAAGCACTACACAAAAAAAAGTAATTATCGAAGAATTTCAAACAGCCAAAGGAGACACTGGCAGTCCCGAAGTGCAAATAGCATTATTATCCAAAAGAATTCAGCGCTTAGCTGATCACCTCAAAGAACACGCGCACGACGTACACAGCAGACGAGGACTTCTCTCAATGATCGCCAAAAGACGCAGGCTTATTAACTTTCTCAAAAAAGTCGACGACGTCCGTGTTTCAACTATATTAAAAAAGATTGGATTAAAAGACTAATGCAAAAAACCTCATTTGAACTGGAATTTGCCGGAAAAAAATTAACTCTCGAAACAGGGAATCTCGCTCCGCAAGCAACTTCATCCGTGCTTGCCAGACTTGGTGACACCATGGTTCTGGCCACTGTAGTTGCCGGAAATCCGAGACCTGATATTGACTGGTTCCCGCTAAGTGTAGAATATGTAGAGAGACTTTATGCCGGAGGCAAAATCAAAGGCAGCCGCTGGGTAAAAAGAGAAGGCCGCCCCTCTGACGAAGCAGTCCTGACCGGACGTCTGATTGACCGCTCGATCCGTCCCCTTTTTCCAAAGGAATTCAAAAACGATGTACAAGTGGTTATAACCGTACTGTCTGTTGACGGGGAAAACGAGCCCGACATTCTGTCTCTCATCGCCGTATCGGCAACTCTCGCAATATCTCCTATACCCTGGAACGGCCCGATCGGCGCCATCAGAGTCGGACTCGTAAAAGACGAGGCCGGCAATGCCGAATATATTATGAACCCTTCAACAAGCGAGCTTAACCTGTCACAACTTGACCTCGTAGTTTCCCAGCTCAGAGACAAGACAGTCATGATCGAAGCGGGGGCTAACCAGGTAGCCGAAGAACATTTCGAGGAAGGTGTCAAAAGGGCGCACATCGAAACAGGCAAGCTTATCGATTTTATCGAGGGCATGGTCAAAAAAATCGGACAGAAAAAAACTACGGTTACACCAAACACCAAATTAAACGAGGCAGCTATTTTACTCGAAAAATCCTACAAGACCGAAATCATGGATATCTCCAAGCGCCGTGCGGACAAAGAAACAGGCCACGAAGAACAAGATAAACTAATCGAGACCATCTACGAAAGAGAGAAAACAGCAAACCCCGATCTCGAATTCGAGAAAAAAATTATTGCCGCAGCATTTGAAAAAATCATGTTCAAATATATCCGCAAAGATGTTGTAGAGAAAAAGAAAAGAGTCGACGGCCGCAAGATCGACGAGCTTAGACAGCTTGATGCATCTGTCGGCATTCTTCCCAGAACGCATGGTTCGGCAATATTCCAGAGAGGCCTCAGTCAATCACTTACAGTAGCTACATTGGGGTCACCCAGGCTTGAACAAATTATCGAATCCGCCGAAGGAGAAGAAACCAAACGCTACATTCATCACTACTCCATGCCGCCATACTCGGTCGGCGAGACAGGTAGAATGATCTCACCTTCCAGACGCGAAATAGGTCACGGCGCGCTGGCTGAGAGAGCACTAATACCTGTTATACCGGGCAAAGACGTATTCCCGTACACTATCAGAGTAGTTTCGGAAATTACATCATCCAACGGCTCTACATCTATGGCAGCCACCTGCGGATCGACCTTGGCTCTTATGGACGCCGGAGTACCGATTATCAAGCCTGTTGGCGGCATTTCAATAGGTATGATGTCGGATGACAAAGATTATGTTCTATTGACGGACATTATCGGACTCGAAGACTTCTCCGGAGATATGGACTTCAAAGTCGCGGGGACGACAGACGGCATTACCGCAATACAGCTCGATGTCAAAATTCCCGGACTGACTGTCAAACAAATCTCAGAAACTCTTGAGAGAGCTAAAACAGCTCGCATGACAATTCTTGAAAAGATCCTGGCAACCATCCCCCAGCATCGCGAACGCCTGTCCGAATTCGCGCCCAAGATCGAAATCGTTAAAATCCCTGTTGAAAAGATCGGAGAAGTAATCGGGCCGGGAGGTAAAAACATCAGGAACATCATTACCCAGACCGGAGCTCAGGTTGAGGTAGAAGATGACGGTACTGTCGCAATTTCCGGAACCGATGATGCCGCGGTCCAAAAAGCAGTCACATGGATATCCGGTATGACCCGCGAAGTAACACCCGGTGAACAATTTGAGGGAACAGTCAAACGAATCTTGCCGTTTGGAGCGTTTGTCGAATACTTGCCCGGCAAAGAAGGCATGGTTCATGTCTCCAAGATGAGTCATGAATTTGTAAATCATCCGGAAGAAGTTGTGACTATCGGACAAGGTGTAACAGTCAAAGTTATCGAGATCGATCAGCAGGGACGCGTTAACCTGACTATGAACCTGGACGATACTTCCAAACCGGAACAAAGACCCGAAAAACCTAGAACACAAAGCTTTGATAGAGGGACATCATTTGATAGAGGCGCACCAAGAGACCGGGATCATGCAAGAGGCCCTGTTGCCCCGGCCCGCCGGGATCATCCGCTCAGCAGACAGTTTCAGCGCGAAAAATTCGGCTCACGCCCCAAAAAACGCTTCGGGAGATAAAGTATCCTGTTTATAACCTGCAAATTTATATTTCGCTTAAAATTCAATTTTTTTATCTTTTAGCTTGTCTTTAATCTTTGATCTTTGACTTTTGATCTAAAAAGCCTTCATTAAACTCATAATTTCAATTGGTAATCGTTGCGCTCAATTCATAAAATAATGTATTATTAATATATGGATCCCTCTGCCCAACCATCAGATCAAAACGACATTCAACCCGCGGACACCCAAGCTATCCCGGCTCCTCAGCCGGCTCCCAATCCCGAAGAACAGGAAGCCATGGCACGCGGAGACTTACCCATGAATCCTGACAGCAGCAGCATTGCCTCCGCCCAGGCCTCGGATAGCGAGGAAATGGCCAAGATGGACACAGTCGCCAAAGCCGAAATACACAATATACAAAACACTATCGACAATGCAGTCCCGCAAGACTCCAAAAAAACATCGAACATAGTTTCAGATCATGGTAAATCCAGCGACCAAATCCGGGTACTCGGAGAAAAAATCGAAAAAGCTCCCCTTCCGTCTGAGCTTAAAGCAATTCTCACAGAAAGAATTTCACGCCTAGCACTCATCAGACAAAGCGCCGGTTTTATGAGCTCGACATTCGTTATCGAATATGAGCAGACTGCCAAATATGTAAACTGGGTGGTCGATATGCCTTGGGACAAACAAAGTGAGGATCTTCTGGATCTGGCCCGCGCGAAAGAAATAATGGATAGAAGTCATTACGGCCTGGAGCCTTTGAAGGAAAGAGTCCTTGAATACATCGCGTCACTCATGCTCAATATCAAAAACAACAAAGGATCGGACAACGTGATCAAAGCGCCGATCATCTGCGTTGTAGGATTGGCCGGTACCGGTAAAACAACATTTGCCAAAACTCTTGCGGAGTCTCTTGGCAGATCTTTCGAGCGCATTCCGTTCGGAGGCATGGCGGACTCACGTGTTCTCAGAGGCCAATCCAGATATTTTCCCGACGCCGAACCCGGCGCGATCATCAAAAGCATGATCCACGGCAAAACCAAAAATCCGGTTATCCTGCTCGATGAACTGGACCGCGTTACGGACACTGCAAGAGCCGATATCATGGGCGTTCTTATCGAAATTCTGGACCCCGAACAGAACGCGCATTTTACCGATCACTACATAGATTATCCGTTCAGTCTCCAAAATGTTATCTTTATCGCGACCGCCAACAACGTAGCAAGCGTGGCAACAGCCGTTCTTGACCGTCTCGAAATTATCAAAATGCCCTCGTACAACGACGATGAAAAAATAGTTATCGGCCGCAACTTCGTACTGCCCAAAACCATGAAGCTCACAGGCCTACTGCCCGAACAGCTGATTATCGACGAAGATGTCTGGCCGCCGCTAGTGAGGCCTCTCGGCTATGACCCGGGTGTACGCGGTCTCGACCGCCTGATCACCAATATGTGCCGCAAAGCAGCCATGCTGATCGTTTCGGGTGAAGCGGAGACTGTCCGGATAACAAACGACAACATCAAACAATTCATGCCCCAGTGGTAAAACCGAATAAAAAATTAATTCATCGTGTTGTACCTGTTTTCCAGATTGATAATATAATCCTCGCCGCACAAATCCAATAGATTAGCAATTACCATTTGCACAGATTTATATGCACCAACCGGCAAAGAATCTAAATATTTATGCCTTTTATAAGCAGGTTTTAAAAGCGATTCCGATAGATCAAATAATCTATTATAAACTTCAAGTATTATGCTGTCATTTCGGATTATGTCTTTATAATCACCCGCAAATTCTTTCCTGTCGGGAAACCGCACGTGTACGGTAAGCGGACCAAATTCAGTATCAAACATCCTGACCGCAGCATATCTTATGGTACCGTTTTCATGAAGCAGCAATTTATAAAACCACGAAAACAAAAAATCAGGCCTCGACTTTTTATCCCGCAGATAATATATCACCGAGATCGCGACAACATAATTCTCAAGCCGCCAAGTCCCTTTTATTTTTTCATAATTCTCCTGAACTTTTGACAACTCATTTACGATATCTTTGTATTTCTGATTATCCCCTCTTGAGCTGTACAAAAACTTCCGCACCCCTCGCGAAGCGCTCCTGCTACCATTTTTATCCCCCTCCAAAATAATTTTAAATAAATTCTTTATGCTATCCATTTAGGCCCTACATTTTACCAAACCCGCACCCATTTTCCCACCACTTAACGCCTAAAAGCGCATAAACAAAACTTTAATTTCACATCAGGCATAACGATATAAAATTAACTATTCCCCTTATGTTATAATTACACTTAAGACCAACATGACAGACCAGAAAAATCTAAAACCCGCATCGCTTCCTGATTCAGTCTCATTCGTCTCCCTTGGCGGACTCGAAGACGTAACTCGCAACATGTATGTTTACGAATACAAAAACGAAATCCTGCTCGTCGACTGCGGACTCGGATTCCCCGATGAAACCATGCTGGGAGTCGACCTCCTGCTTCCCGACATCACATATCTATTAAATGACCGCATACCCTCAGGCAAAAAAATTGTCGGCCTCGTCCTGAGCCACGGCCACGAAGACCACATCGGAGGACTTCCCTTCCTACTCCCTCAGCTTCCCGAGTTCCCCATTTATGCATCCCCCCTCACAGCCGCACTTGCCAATGACAAATTATCCGAATTCGGATTAAAACCCTCTATACAGACAGTACAATTTGACAAAAACGAGATAAAGCTCGGCCATTTCAAAATAAACTTCCTCCGCATCACGCACTCCGTTCCCGATACCGCAAACATTATCATCAAGACACCGGCGGGTGCATTCTACCACGGAAGCGATTTCAAATTTGACTTCACCCCGGCCGACGGCAAACGCACCCAGTTCCAAAAAATAGCCGGAGCAGGTGAAGATGGGATACTCTGTCTCATGTCCGACTCTCTCGGCTCCCAAAGGCCCGGCTTTTCCGACTCGGAAATAGGCCTCACTCAAAATTTTGAGCGCGAACTCCGCACTACAAGCGGTAAATACCTTGTTACTACATATTCCTCAAATGTATCACGAATAAATCAGGTCATAAGTGCCGCGAAAAAATTCAACAGAAAAATCTGCTTCGTCGGCAGATCAATACTAAAAGTCAAAAACATAGCAACGCGCCTGGGTTACATGTCTATTCCCAAAGGCATGGAAGTACCGATCGATCAGCTCAAAAAATATCAGGACAAACAGCTCGTCATGCTCGTTGCCGGAAGCCAGGGACAGGAAAACTCCGCCCTCACCCGAATAGCCGACGGCGTACACAAAGACATCAAACTCACACCAAATGACGTTGTAGTTTTTTCATCCGATACAATCCCCGGCAACGAAGTGGCAGTCAACTCACTTATTGATACGCTCGCCAAAAAAGGCGTCAGAGTATTTTATTCCGAGGTAAGTGACGATTTCCACGTTTCCGGCCATGGATCCGCGCAGGATTTACAGCTTCTTATATCGCTCACCCAGCCCAAATTCCTGCTCCCCATAAGCGGCACGTACCGCCAAATGGTAGCCTACAAAGATCTTGCGCTCAAGATGGGATACAGCCACAAAGACATTTTTCTGGTCGAAAACGGCCAGGAAGTTATTTTTGGGCCTCATGGAGCGCGCTTAGGCAAAAAAATCGATGTCAAAAATGTTTATGTCGATGAAGTATCTGGTGAAGAGGTTGAGAACTATCTCATCCGTGATAGAGAAAAACTGGCCCGCGAGGGTATAGTAATTCTAATGGCAGAAGTCAGTGCGTCAACCGGACAGCTCGTCGGCGCGCCCGAAGTGATCACGAGGGGCTCTACTCTAATGGATATAAAAGACAGCCTGACAGGATCTCTGACTGACCAAATTAAGAAAGAATTACTATCCAGAGGCGGCAAGGTCACCAACTGGTCACACATCCGCAAACTTATAGGAAATATCGCGGAGCGTCTCATACTCAAAAAATTCCGCAGTCAGCCCCTGGTTTTGCCCGTCATCATCGAAGTTTAATTGCGCAGGGCTTAATTTGTCATCGCTGACCTAAAGGTCTATAATATGTCTTATGCCCAGAAGAAGCAGGTCCAAACTCTTCAAGCTCAAACTGAAAAAAAAGACTGTCTATTCGCTGTTTTCCATATTCAGCTTTATTGCGTTCGCGCTTTTCATCCTGGCGCTCATAAAACCCGAAGGCACCGTGCTCATCGGACTCAATAGAGTCATAAATGAATTTTTTGGACCTCTGGGTGTATTATTTCCCTTTACGTTTTTCTTTGTGGGTTTTCTGTTTATAAATTCTAAAAAAATAATCTTCTCAAGACTTGAAAAAACTCTTGGCTTTTCTCTTTTCTTTATTTCCCTTATTAGCCTTACCAGAAACGGCGCGGTAGGCAAAGAATTATTCAACATTTTTGCCGAAATCCTCTCTATAAGAGGAGCTGATCTTGTTTTTATCGGAGGCATACTGATAGGCTTATTCGTATTTTTTGAAACATCTCTGACGGATATCATGGAAAGCCTGGCGGCTATACTTGGCTCATTCAAGAGACTGATTCCCTCCTTCAAATTTCTCACCAACAAACCAAAACCTCTTCTCAACAAAAACAAACCCGTTATAATTAAAGACTCACAGGCGATCGAAAAACAAATGCCAATACCTGTTAAACAAGCAGTTCCCGCCGCGCCGCCAATACCTCAGTCCCCTGCTCGCAAAAAAGAACCGGACTTTTTGCCGGATCAGCTTATCAGCAACATGCTGACGCAGACAACACACGGCGTTTGGGAGTATCCTCCCTTATCCTTGTTATCCGATGCCCCTGGCGGCAAGGCCGAAAGAGGAGACACGAAAAAAATATCAAATACTATCGAAAACGCGCTTGACAGCTTCAATATTGATGCCAAAATACGCGAAATAAACCTCGGCCCGGCTGTTACTCAGTATGCTATAGAGCTTGCCCAAGGCACCAAAGTCGCCAAAATTACGTCGCTGGCCAATGACCTGGCACTGGCAACCGAAGCTCCGACCGGCCAAATCAGAATTGAAGCACCGATCCCCGGACGAAATCTCGTCGGGATCGAAATACCAAACAGGTCTCTACAGGTTGTCAATCTGCGTACAATGCTTAGCTCGGACATAATGCAGAAAGCCAAATCCAAACTTAATGTTGCGCTCGGGCTAGACGTATCCGGAGCGGCAGTCGCTGTGAACATAGCCAAAATGCCTCACGTTTTGGTCGCCGGAACCACCGGCTCCGGAAAATCTGTACTTATTAACTCATTTATTACTTCTCTCCTGTTCAGAGCCTCCCCGCAAGAAGTACGCCTGATCCTGATCGATCCAAAACGCGTTGAATTCACAGGCTACAACGGGATTCCTCATCTTCTGACACCTGTCATTGTCGAACCCGACAAGATTTTATCCGCTCTCAAATGGGCTATGCACGAAATGGACAAAAGATACAAATTATTTGCCGAACGCGGCGTCAGAAATATTGATTCATATAACGAACAGGCAGGATTCCAGGTAATTCCTTATATTGTAATATTCATTGATGAATTGGCGGATCTTATGATGTTTGCGCCTGTCGAAGTAGAAGACGCCATAGCGAGAATCGCCCAAATGGCCCGCGCGACCGGTATTCACCTCGTTATTGCTACCCAACGCCCATCCGTCAATGTCATAACAGGTTTGATCAAAGCCAACATCCCGTGCCGTATCGCCTTCAACGTATCATCCATGATCGACTCACGCGTTATCATAGACAGCCCCGGCGCCGAAAAATTACTTGGCCGCGGAGATATGCTTTATATACCCCCGGACCAAGCTAAGCCCTCACGCATTCAGGGCACTTTCGTATCCGAAAAAGAAATAAACAAACTTGTCGATTATCTCAAATCCAAAAATTACCCGGTCGAATATACCGAAGAAGTATTGACTCAGCCCGCAGCCTCCAAAAACGGCAAATCCGGAGGAGGATCCGCTTCAAGCGGAGAAAACGAAATCGAAGACGCGATCCAGCTGGTATGTCAGTTCAATACCGCGTCCGCATCATTTTTGCAGAGAAAAATGTCTATCGGATACGCCAAAGCCGCAAGGATACTGGATACACTTGAAGAAATGGGAATTGTAGGACCGGGAGAAGGCGCCAAGCCCAGAGAAGTTCTTGTCAAAAACGCAGCAGAATTTCTGAATAACTACAACCAGACACAGGAACAGCAATAATTTATTTTTCAGCTATGATTAGAGTTGGCCAAAGACTATACGAAACCCGTCTCAATAAAAACTTATCTATCGACCAGGTTGCGAAAGCAACAAAGATCCGGCCGAATTTCTTAACAGCTATCGAAAAAGGAGAATATGACAAACTTCCCTCTTTTACTTACGCCCAAGGATTTGTTTGTAATTACGCCGATTTCCTGAGCTTGCCTCGCGACGAGGTCTTGGCCTTATTCCGCCGGGAAGTTGACGAAAAAAAACACATCAAAGTTTTACCGGATACTTTGGCGGTCCCGAAAAGCTCATTTATTCCCAGAGTATATTTTCATCAGGCGGTAGTCGCGTTTATTCTCGGACTGACAATCCTTGTCGGATACCTGGGCTACCAGCTCAGAACTATGTTTATTCCGCCTCCCCTTCTTATCGAATCACCGCCGGATAACGCGCAAACTCAAAGCAATTTGCTTGTCACAGGCACTACGGATCCCAACGCGACAATTTATGTCAATAACGAATCAGTCTCAATAAACCCGGACGGCAAATTCTCCAAAGCGCTAACTCTTTTTCCGGGCAAAAACACTATAACCGTCAAATCCAAAAACCGCTTCGGTAAAGAAACAGTTCTCGAGCGCCAAATCGTCGTAAAAAAATAAATATATTGACAAAAGATGCGTTTTTAAGGTAACTTAGTATTATGATTGACTTAGTGCAATTAGTTTTGTTGACCGTAATTATCATCCTCACTTTGCTTTTAGTATTTTTAGGCATTCAGGTTTTCTTCATCTTAGGCGAAGTCCGCAAAACAGTATCCAAAACCAACGGAATATTGGACAAAGCCGATTCCATAACCGAAAGCGTCAAAACCCCGCTAAGCGCTCTCTCTACACTGTCCCTTGGCCTGAAAGCAACCTCCATACTATCTATTGCCAAGTTTATAAAAAATTTGATAAGCCGCGACAATGACACGGCAGGCGACAAACAATACAATGGAAAACAAATCTAACAACTCAGGCGGATTGGGCGGCGGATTCATGCTTGGGCTCCTGATCGGCGTTCTTATTACTCTGCTTATAACCACCAAAAAAGGCAGAGAGATCCTGCGTGACCTAATGGACAAGATTATTCACAAACTCTCAAAAATTGACGAATCATTAGATAAGATCAAAGAAGAATTACGCGACGAAGAAAACAGCGACTACATCAAAACAAACACTCAAAATATTAACGACGAAATTCGCCAAATAATATCCCAAACATCCGAAGAGCTCGAAAAACCTGTTCAATCAGCATCAAAAACAGAAACCAAAAGCTCAAGTTCAAAAAACGGCAAAGAAGATAAGCCTGCCAAGCGCTTGTTCTTTAGAAGAACCCACAAAAATTAATTACCATACCCGTTGAACTCCATTTCAAACGACATATGAAACTCAGGCTTCGGAAATTTTAAAAGATCATCAATATTTTTTCGGTAATATTGCGCAAACGTCTTCTCCAGATACTCATCTACATTCTTCCATATCGGACCTTCTCCCGACTGCTCGGCGATTGCGTCGACAGCGCCTCTGGCTTCGACCTCAAAATCACTAAATAATAGCAACTTATTAGACAAATACCCCGGCAGAGCTTCCGGATACTTCGCGTTAAGCTTTGTATTGCCGTGCTTTTGGTATCTATGTATTGTCGACTCCCGGCCTAACAGCTTAAGCCAATGAAGATACTTCACAATCAGATAAAATACATCCGGCACAAATAGCAGTAATTGATCCTTATATTCAAGAGAAGTATTGCGGCTTGCGGCCTGATTTAGGTGATTTATGCTTATGCAGATTGCATCGTCCTTGCCCGAATAGCCAAGCGCGCCTGCATCATTTGAAAAATTAAACTTAGGCCACTCGTCTTCTACGGCGTTTAAATACAACTTAGCTTCTTCCACGCCCGCAAGCAAATTGTTTTTCATCAGATTGAATGCATCTTCTGAAATCGTAAGCCCCGCCTGTGTTAATAACTGAAAATCAAACCGGTTATTAGATTTTTCCTCCACAACTTTTATTATAATACTTATCTGAGCATTTTGCCTATACCCCAAGAAATGAAGAATAAAAATCTCAAGAATTTCTTTTATTATATATAAGAGAAAATATAAAAATAACAATAGTGATGAGCACTATAGCTCCGCCTGTTGGCAGATTACTATAAAAAGAAACAATAATTCCTGATATAACAGAGAATACTGATATTACTTCCGCAACTATAATCGTATCTCTCAGACTCTTCCCAAGCTGCAGCGCTGATGTAACCGGGATAACTATAAGCGCGGAAACCAACAGCACTCCGATCGCCGGGATCGACAATGCAATTGTCAAAGCCGAAAGTATTATAATCAACAAATTAATAAATTGTGTCGGTATCCCGCTGACTCGTGCCGCCTCCTCATCAACTGTCACATAAAGAAGTTCTTTATAAAACGCGCTTATTAGGCCTATTACGACCACGCCAAGTGCCAAAATTATATAAACATCACTCTGCCGGATAGTAGTAATACTGCCAAACAAATAACTAAACAGATCAGTACCCACGCCCCTCGATAACCCTATCAAAACCACAGCAAGCGCCAGGCTTCCGGATAAAAAAATTGAAAGCGCCGATTCACCAAACACTTTTTTACTCTGGCGCAATTTTTCAATTATTATTGAGGATGTAACAGCAGCCAAAATTGCCGTTATTAAAGGATTAATCTTCAAAAAAAACCCTAGAGCCACTCCCGCAAAAGAAACATGAGACAGCGTATCGGCTATAAGTGAATACCTTCGCAAAACCAAAAAAACGCCGATCAGCGGAGCAATTACCGCAATAATTACTCCCGCCTGCATAGCGCGGATCATGAAAGAGTATTGAAATATATCAAACATAATTATTAATTAAGCTTTCGACTTTACATTAATGATGCAATCCGCCCCGGCCGATTAATTCATGAAAATATTTACCTTTAATAAATTCTTCAGGGTCTCCGTAATAAACCAGCTCGCGGTTTACATAAGCAAGTTCAGTCGCCTCATGCGCTACAACGTCGAGTTCATGCGAAGCTAGTACAAGAGTCAAATTAAGTTCACGGTTCAACTTCCGAAGTAGCGCGTAAAATTGTTTCTGTGTCTTAACATCCACGCCGACAGTTGGCTCATCCAAAAATACTACTTCGGGCTCGCTCGCAAGCGCTCTTGCTATAAAAACTCTCTGTTGTTGTCCGCCGGACAAATTGCGTATTTGAAAATTTTTATATTCATACATATCGACATTCATAAGCGCCTCTTTTACTGCTTCGCGGTCAACGTTATTCAACGATTTAAATAACCCCCTCTTTGCAAAACGTGCCATTGATACTATCTCCTCAACCGTAACAGGCAAACTCTGCTCTACAGTCGCTCTTTGGGGCACATAACCGATCTTGTACCAATCACGGAATTTTGAAATTTCCTGACCGAACAGATCTATTTCTCCGCTTTCAGGTTTTAATAAATTTACCATAAGCTTGATCAGAGTAGACTTTCCTCCTCCGTTAGGCCCTATAATACCCAGATAATCCCCTCTATGAATTTGCAGCGAGTAATCCTTTATGGCATGGTGATTAGAATAATAAAAATTTATATTCTTTAGCTGGATTATAGTATGCGTGTGCTTTAAAGACTGCATTGGAGTGCTGTGCGCAGGTTAATTAAATTATTTCTCATGACAGTTAGATAATTCTTGCCTGCACTTATATCATCATCCGACAAACCTTCTAGCGGGTCAAGTACCAAAGTTCGGGCACCCGTTTCGCTTGCTATCGTATTTGATAGTCTGGGGTTAACCAGAGTCTCAAAAAATATATATTCAATATCATTCTTTTTTACAAAATCCGACACTTCGGCAAGCTTTTGCGCGGACGGTTCTTCCTCCGGAGATATACCGGAAATTGAAACTTGATTCAAATTATATTGCCTGGCGATATAAGCAAACGCGGCGTGGGATGTAACAAAATCTCTTTTTTTACAAGAAGACAACCCTTTTTGAAAATCTTCATCCAACAAACTCAGATCACTAAGCAGTTTTTTCTCATTTTCTTTGTAATAGGACTCATTCATGGAGTCGCTTTTTACGAGCCCTTCTGTGATTTTCCGGACCATATCCTGCGCGATAACGGGACTAAGCCAAATATGAGGATCATATAGCTCTTCTCCGGCATGCACCTCTTCTTCAACTGCACCCTCCTCTTCATGCTCTGCGCCTTCGAGGAGCGTTATGCCTTCGGAAAGAACAGCATAATTAATTTTCTTCTCGTCTAAATCGCCTCTTATTTTCTCAAACCAGGGCTCAAAACCCGCTCCGTTTACGACAACCAAATCACTATTTTCAATTTCCGCTGCGTCACGCGGTGTTAACTCATAATCATGCGGCTCAACCCCCGGTGGAATAATCGCTTGCAAACTTATTTTGTCTCCGCCTATCCTCTCTGCAAAAAAATACAAAGGATAAAATGATGTTATGACTTGAATTTTGTTCTCATTTCGAGCATTTTCCGCCTGGCCGTTTCCTCCGGATGAATTATTATTCATAACAAAATACCACCCGCCGGCGGCAACAATCACGGCTAAAATAATCCATTTATATTTCATAATATTTTTATTCATATTACATTTTTATCAAACACTCTTTTTAACTTTATAACTTTATAACTTTACGACTAATTACTCCTGGCAATTCCTGCATAATCCGAAAAATTCCAGCGCATGGCTCTTCACAATAAATTTCTTTTTTCTTCTAATATCCTTCTCAAGCGCCGGTATCGCGCAATCGGAAAAAGATTCAACACTCCCGCAGGATGTACAAACCAGATGATGATGCTCCGGCTTGCTGGCAAGTTCGTACCTGAATTTTCCCTCATTAAATGAAACCTGCTTTGTTATTCCTTTTTGCGTAAAAGAATTCATCATCCTGAATACAGTTGCCGGATCGGCATCTATATTGCGTGCATCCAGATAGTCCATTACAGCATTTACGTCAATGGGCTCATTCACGCTTTCCAGAAGCTTCATAACCGCCAATCTGGCAGGAGTAGCCCTGAGTTCCGCGCTGTTTAATTCTTTTTTACAATTATGTTTTACACTAGCCGTTGTCATATAAAACACATTATTCCATAAATGCAATCAAATTGCAAGTAGCAAAGAATCCCCAATTAGGGGATTCTTTGAATGCATTGCGTAAAATAATAGTTTTTATTTTACCAACCGATTTATTACTTAAGTGGCAAAAGCATAAAGCGGCTAGTAATATATACAAAAAGTCCGTTAGGAGGAAAGTTTTGCCGCATCCTCTTTGCCGACAATTTTGAACAATTTTGTTCCATTAAGCTCAGCTTTCGCGGCCTTTTTACCATTTTTCATAGTTACAAGCGTCACTTCACTATTCGGGACTTCAACTGTTTGTCTGGTTTTTACATTATAAAACTTCAATCTGATCACCTCCTCTCAAAGAAACTACATTCATTAATCGATCTGTTTCTGATATCACTTGAAGCTCTGTCCACTTCGGATAACGAACATGCAATAATTCATGAATAATATCAGACATATACAGCTTCCTTGTATGATAAAGGTGAGCTTTAAGATTTGAATGATCTGCATGAATCCCCACAAACTCATTCCCGATGTTCATATCATCATCAACAACTTGCTCAGTACTAATCTTAAGTAAATCAATTTTATATTCGATGATTGAAAGTTTTTCCTTCCAAAATTCAATAAATGAAGAGATATTTTTATCACTCATAATCGCAACTTAATTGCGATTATTATATGCAATTAACTTGCGTTAGTCAATACCCATTTTTACATTACCTATTTAAATATTTACGCTGATTTAAAAAAACTCTTAAACGTCAAGCCCCTAAGTGCTATATATGAAGCCAGAAATGTAGTTATCGGGACGGCAAGTATCAACGCGCTTGAACCCGCTATGGTAGCAATTATCTCCTCCATTGTAGTTTCGTTATTTAAAATCACCCACCAGGGAAGACTTGCCGGATTTAAAGCAATAAAAATAAATATCCCGATCGACGATCCCGCGTAAGCCAAAACCAAAGTATTGACCATAGATGCTATATGTTCTTTGCCAATATCCATACCCTTTCTGAATAATTCAAAAAAATTCTGTTTCGGATTTTCTTTGACGATCGTAAAAATAGTAATCGCCTGAGTGGTAGTTATGTCATTTAAAGCGCCAAGCGTACCGATAAGAATAGCCCCAAGCAAAATCCCCTGCGTGTTATAAATTATATTTGCACCTGATTGAAGCTGATAAATATCCTCATTACCAAGACCTGTCAAAGAAAGCGCTCCTGTTAAAACAGTAGATAGCCAGCCGGTAATTATCAAGGATAATGCAGTACCCGCGACGGCGACGGAAGTTTTGAGATTAAACCCGTGCGCGATATATGTTGTAAAAAATAAAATAATACATGCGCCGATTACGACAATCCGTACAGGATCCGAACCGCTCACTATTTGCGGAATGACCCACTGACTGATGATCAATAGACTGATCACAAGTCCCGCAAATGCCCCGATACCTTTTTTACCGCCTACCAGAAAAATCAATATCAAAAAACCTATTACGGCATACATCAATCCATCCAATCTATAAGGCTCAAAAATAGAATAAAACTCATCGCCTTTATCATTTACTTTTATATTTACAACTACTTTTTCGCCTTTTTTCAAATCGAACGTTTTTAATTTTGGATTAATTGTCCTGTCTGTTTGTACCAATCTGTCTTTATACTCACCCTCCAAAATCCTGATCTGGACTGACTGCGAAACATATTCCGAAGCGTTAGAAATTACAGTTTTTTCTTCAAATACTTTTTCAATCTCCCCCAGAACATATAAATCTTTAACTTTATTTGTCTGCGCGAATATTGTTTCTGTTGAAAAAAACAATAAAATAAATAGTATTAAAATCGTATAAAAATATCTCAGCATAAAAATTATTATATACTACACCGCAATCAGTTTACAAAAATTTGGTATATACCTCCTTAGCTTTGCCATTTCGCTCTATAGAGCTTCGTAGACATAGATCAAAAATTGCCTGCCCCTTCGTAGCTTTAGCGAAGTGGGGCTTCGCGGCATTATACAAGTCTGTATTATGAAAGCAAAGGGGTATAGCATTAACTTGATGACATCTTGGAAATGCTGAAAGACTCAGCGTTTTTTCTCAAAATTTCAACTGCCCGATTAAATTTATAAAAAGAATCACCTGCTAATTGGGAAATTATTTTTTGCGTCTTCGCATCGGCAAGTGGAATCTTTATATTATTTATAGAATCAATATTTAAATGGGGAACTAGCGATCCCCCGCTTTGCCTAACCATCTGTCTTATACAAAATTCGGAATTAAGACACATTGCAATATAAGACGGATCAAACTCCTCATTCACATTTATTCTGACGACCCCCGAAGATATTATCGCTTTTACAAAATTTGTCATCTTGCATGCAACCCCAATCTTGCCGTCTTTGACTAATAGAACTTCGTTTCTTCGCGGCTGATATTTATCGGATATTTTTTTATAGTATTTTTCAGAGACAAACTTCTGGCTCTTATCATCAATTCCAAATTTACTAATATTGCTTGGTCTTAAAAATAAAATTCCGTTTTTAGTATACATATCTCTGCCCGGCTCAATTCCCCTGGATATTTCACTGATTTTATGAAGCAGTAAATATTTTAATTTTTGTAAAATATTATATGAATCATTAACAAAAAACTCGGCATCCATCCGTTTCGCTTTTTTTAAAATTGAAAAATCACAAAAATTTTTAATTATCCCCGCTTCCCCGTCTACGGAACTGATTAAACCTCTCAAAATCCGCTCAGCGCGATTATAATCGTTTTTAGATTCTCTTAATAATTTCAGCGCCTTTTTCACCCTTTTACCAACTATATTCTGTTCCTTAATAGACAATATCGGAATTTCAATTTCTGAAAAATTATTAATATTAATACTGGATAAAGAAACTTTCTTAACAATGTTTTCGATTTGCTTTTTTGCTTTTTCTGAATTTAAGTAAGCAAGTAAAAAATAGGGATTACACAATTTCTTATTGACTCTAATGACTAATAAATTGGAGCTGATCAAACACTTCCCTCGATCAATTATTCCGCATTTAAAGTCACCGATCCGCCCGATTAATATATCCTCTTTTTTATAAAATTTTATTTTGTTTTTTACAATATTTTTTATATCTGCAAAAACAAACCGTCCGTTATCACATTTCCATCCGTCCAGATTTGATGGCCTTACTATACTAACCCCGTCCGATATATAATTATCAGCTCTCAGTACAGACCCCGACGGACCGGTCTCTATAAATTCACAAAGGTCTTTTAATTTGACAAAAATAATATTTTTATTTACATTATTTCTATAAAATTCGGCATCCATTCTTCCTGAAAAATTTATATATGAAAAATCAACCAAACTATACATATAATTAAAATCCCGAATTATTCTTTTCAATATAATTATTAAAATCATTTTTAATCTCATAAAGATCCGTATCGATTATTTTACGATTATTATAATTTCTAAATAACAACTTTCCCGCCCTGTTCTTCCCGCTATTTTTTGATACCGCCATAAAAATAGAATAATCTTTAAGCGGCTTTTCTTTCCATTTATGGATAAATAAAAGGCTGGTCTTTACATTGGTAAATGGTTTGAAAGTATTCGTATCCAGACTGACAACACCAAGAATACGGCATTTACTATAAATCCACTCCCTGACATAATTAAGATTTGTGTTATTTAAAACTCCCTGAGGCACAACTATGCACGCCCTCCCACCCGGCTTTAATAATTTAATTATCTTTTCGATAAATAATATATGTCTCTCAACTATATTTTTTTTCATACCGTTTTTATTATTAGCTAATTCATAATCCGCTAATAACTCACAGTCCTTAACCTCTCCTCCGAATGGCGGATTAGTCATAATCACATCATAAAAATTCTCTTTGTAATTCGGGTCTTCCATGCTCTTCAACGCATCTGCGCTTATTATTTTTATATTACGAAATCCGGTCATCAGCATCATGATTTCCGCAACTCTCCGCATTTGTTTATCAAAATCAATTCCAAAAATATTCTTATCGGTCTTCATGTAATTCGCGCTGTGCAGTAAAAATCCTCCTGATCCGCAGGCAGGGTCAAGAATAGTTTCGCCTTTTTTTGGATCAAGAATTTCGATTATCACATCAATTATGTGTCTCGGCGTAAAATATTGTCCCCTGTTTCCTTTCGCTTTTTTTGGTAATAAATACTCAAACGCGCTGTCAATTATTTCCAATTTCGAAGATTTTAGTTTGGTGTTTTTCAACAAGTTAAAAATATTATCTAACGGCTTATCATC
Organism: uncultured Gammaproteobacteria bacterium; assembly: GCA_964564035.1. Taxonomy (GTDB): domain Bacteria; phylum Patescibacteriota; class Microgenomatia; order Levybacterales; family UBA12049; genus JAHIGH01. The sequence continues at coordinate 63,932 of CAZLZN010000003.1, forward strand.
AAGCTCCAAAATGTTTTCATTCTGAAAAATACCCGGCCATTCTTTTTTTACTTCGGCAAAAACCTCCCGAGGATTATCCAATGTCTTATTTATTTTCTCTGAAAAAAGTTTTATGGATATTATTTTCAGTATCTCCTCAAACGGATCGCAGCCGCTTGACGTCAAAATAATCTCCTCCATTTCTTTTACTAATCCCGGTAAATCATCTTCTTTATACACAGCCATAATCCTACTTCATGATTGGCACCAAAGTCAACATAAATGGCTTTACATAATTCTGCTTATTCTATTATTAACTGCTTACCATAAACTGATAAGCTTTCTTTAAAGGAGGTGATTATTTTGGGAATGATTGAAACTATTATTGCCGTGCTGATAATAATTTGGCTGGCAGGATTTTTTTTGAATTTTGCCGGGGGATTGATACATATACTTCTGGTAATTGCTGTAATTATTTTTATTTACAGAATGCTTAGACGCTCACGTATCTAATCGCTTTTCGGCAAAATTTTAGACAGTTTTCTAAAATCCTGCATAATAATTTCCTTAAGCGGGGGAAATCTGATGCCCGCCGCGGGATGAAGCGTCACCATATATTTACGTCCGTTTCGCTCGAGAATCTCGCCGTGCCGCGACTTGACCGGAATTTTTTCGCCAAGTACGCCCTGCACCGCGACGTTGCCCAGTAAGACAATTATTTTTGGATCAATAACTTCAAGCTGACGATCCAAATGAATTTTGCCGTGTTTGATATCGGAAGGACTGGGCGTCCCCCTATCCGGCAGATACTTAACCGGACTTGTAATATAAACTTCCCGCTCCCTAAGCCCGCTATCGACAATTAATGATCTTAATAACTTTCCTGATCTCCCTATAAACGGCCTGCCCGATAAAGCCTCCTGCTTTCCCGGTGCCTCACCTATAAACACAACTTCCGCATCAGAATTACCCTCACCAACTACAGCCTTTCCTGATTTTCCAATTGGACATATTTTACAATTAATAATCTCATCGTTAACTTTTTGCAGCAGTGCGGTTTTGTTCATTATAAAAAATTAAAAAAGATGGTTATCTGTTAAATGCGCTCCTCTTGAAGGATAATTTATAATAGTCTTTTGCACTTCTTCAACTTCTGACAATTTTGAAGTTAGCTCATCAACATCTTTTTTCTGAACTATCAAATGAATATCTTGCCCTGTATTGACTGTGAAATACACCTCCAGACCTTCGCTTCTCCACTTTTTTACCAGATGCATTATTTTCAGACTCGCAGGAAGAAGATAGATCAAAGAAGGCGTACTGGTCAGCATTATAGAGTGAAGTTCCAAAGCCTCAGCCTCCAGAAGTTCCCCAAAACCTGTAAAATTTTTATCATTCATAAGCTTCTTTATTTTATCTATTTTTTCCCTCATGTGGTTTTTCCGTAATTCAAAAAACGGACTTGAAGCGGCAAGTTTCTGGCCGGAAGTTGTGCTGACTTCTTTTTTATTTTTACTGACAACAGCGACCACATCCGCGATATCCCAATAATCAGGCTTAAATATCGATACGGCATAAGACGCATCCGACGAATCACCATCCAGCCATTCAACAAACCCGTCAGGAATCGAACGGCATGCAGATCCCGAACCTTGCCTCGCGAGAATCGACAATTCTTTTTCCGGTAAATTTAGTCCTGCCGCGCTAGCCGCTGCAACCGTCAAAGCCGCGAATCCGGACGCGGACGAAGATAACCCTGTTCCGCTCGGAAAATTATTATTGGTTACGACCTTCGCGCGGTCCATTATATTCACGGTTTTTCTTATTCGATCCAGATGCACAATAGCCCTGTTGCCTTCATTTTCTTCCTGAATACCGTTGATAATAATTGTGTCTTGTTTATATTCGGAGCCAAACTCAACAGTCGTTGTTGTAAGCAAATTACTTAAACACATCGATATGCTTCCGTTCTCAGGAAGCCTGAGTACCTCATCCTTCTTTCCCCAATATTTTATAAACGCAATATTTGATGGTGCTACAGCCGTCGCTTTCATATCTATCATTAATTATATACAAGTCGTTGCCCATTTTGCATATTATTTCATCCAAAATGGGCGTGCGTTTGTGTCTACCCGTAGCAAATTCATTTGCAAGTGGTATAACAAAAATCTGTTCAAATTAACTTAAAATGCCTGAATATATCTATAAGCCCGTCATCGTCTATATGCCCTCCAATAATCTGCTTCTCATCTTCCAAATTAATTTGATCCTTCAAATCCTGCATAGCGTTACCCATCGCCGCTTTATATCCGCAAATTTGTATAAAATCCCAATCATGAAGAGTATCGCCGACGCCCAAAACATCGGAAGTACTTATACCCAAAAAACCGGCCAGCTTTTTTACACCCGTTTGTTTCGAAACACCTTTTGACGTAACGACCATAACCTGCACGGGCGTAATATGAGGATTTGTCGTCCAGTTATAATCAATTTTATCCGACAATTTTTTCACTGCTTCCGTAATTTTTTTCTTCTCAGTTTCATCAAAGGAAAAAATATTTATTTTTGTAATGCATTCATCTTTTACGGCGTCAATTAAGCTGTCAACAAGCACAGGCTCATGATCTAAAAATCTCGAATATAAATCGGTAAAATCATTTTTTATGTCTTTAAGTAAAAAATATTTTTCCGGACTGAATGGATTTACATAAGAAGCATCAGGCAATAACTCAAAAAGCTCTTTTAGCACTTCGTATCTCACCTGCGATACGCTTATTATTTCATTCTTTACCGGATTAATTATCGTCCCGCCGCCGTCGGCGATATGTGCATTGTCTATACCTACAGCTTTTATATTTTGTATTGCGGTAATTGTTGGTTTACCTGTTATAAAACTGACAGGGATACCGCTATTGTGAATTTGTTGAAGAGCCGATATGACTTTCTTACTGGGATGCGGAAAATTATAGCCGTCCTTACTCCCGACAACCACACCGTCTATATCCAAAACAACAGCCTTAATCATGCAGTTCTATTTTAACACCTTCCGCGTTTGGCACAACCTTGATTACCTCACCTCCGGCATCATAGATCGCCTTCTCAACCTCTGCTCTTTTCTCATCTGTAGATAGCGCAATCATACAATCTCCTCCTCCGGCACCCGATAGTTTAGCGCCAAACGCGCCCGCTTTTATTGAGCCCGAAATCATATCATCAAGCACTGGGATACTTACACCAAGCTCAACCAGTAATTTCTGGTTTTCATTCATCAACTGCCCCGCTCTTTCCCAAGCGCCTGTCAAAAATTCTTTTTTCGCGCTCTCAACAAATCCGTCAATTAACGAATAAATTTCAGCCAGCCTGTCTGGATTATTCGCGAATTTTTCCTTGACCTGATTCATGAGAGTCACAGTATCCGCTTTTACTCCCGAATAGCCAACAACCAATGGCAAATTTTTAATATCAAGTTTTTCAATTTTTGCGCCCCCCGTTACAAAATATAATACCCCGCCGAAAACAGCTGCCGCGACATCAAACCCCGACCCTTTACCTTGAATATCCAAAACAGTATTATATGCAATATCAAAAATATCTTTGTTGCTTAAATTTAACTGCGATATCTCAGAAAGCGCTTTAATTACGCAAACCGTAGAAGCAGATGAAGAACCGAAACCAAACTGCGAAGAAAATTCGGAAACAGTCGAAATTCGCAGTCCGCCCTCAATCTTCGCAAACAAAGGATACTTATCCGCGAAATTTTTGACAGCAATTTCTACAAATTTCGCTCCTGTGGGAATATCGCCTATCCCGATCTGATCTATAGATTTTTTGTATTCGGTGATCTTTACATCCGGGGCATCCAGTTCAAAAATATTATCATCTAATACTTCAACTGTCACCCTCATCCTCTGATCGACAGCCGTAACCAGACACGGATGATTATAAACAACCGCGTGCTCTCCAAGTAACATCAATTTCCCCGGCGCCGATACTGTTAATTTATTCATACTTAACTTAATGTTCAGTTTTTAACCCTTGATAGTCAAACTCCAAATTCTCAGTTTTAAAACCATGAGGCTTTAATATACTCATCAATTTTTGTAAATTTTCATGATAGATAAGTATAATCCCCGATTTATCCGCTCTCCCGCCCGCTCCGCATACCTTCGCGCATCCTCCGTTTTCCTCTATTTTTCTTATTAAATCTTTTGTAGACTCCGATACAGCACCGATTTTTTCCAAATTTTTTTCTCCGGCTTTTATTATCCGCATTACTTCATCTTTATTTACATTCTGAATAGCAACAAGAAACTGCTCCGTCAATTCCGCCTGTTCTATAAAAATTTCTACTACAAAATTTGATTTAACACGATATAGATCTTTGACTATACTCACCATTTTACCCGTTGATTCCTCTGGCACTCCGGTATTAATAACATAAAAATTCTCTTTTATCTCCGTGGGTATATTTAAATCCAATTGCCTAACTCCTTCGTCTTTTTTAAACAAAATTAACCCGCCAAAACAAGATGCAGAATTATCTCCGCCTGAGGGCCTGCCATGTTTTTTTTGTTCACACAAAAATGCAATTTTATTTATATCCTCCTTATCAAATTTTTTATTTGTAAATAAAAATAGCGCGCCAATTATTGAAACGGCAAGCGCAGCGGAAGACCCCATCCCTGCGCCTACAGGTAATTCGGAATCAATTTTCAAATCAAAACCATTAATTGAAATTAATTTAAAATACTCCAAAAACTGCCCGATTATTATCTGCGGATAATCCAAAGCGCCTGATGTAATTGATTTTAAAATCTCAACATCATTATTTTGATAAAATTTATTCCACTCATCCTGCGCTTTATTAAATTTTGATATAGTTTCATCAAAATCTGTTATTATTTCCTTATTAAAATTTTTCGAAATAATTTTAATTTTCTTATCTTCTCTTTCTGAAATCGTAACAAAACACCTCTTGTCTATCGCTCCGATAATCGCAGGTTTTCCATAAACTACAGCATGTTCTCCGATAAGAATTAGTTTCCCGGGAGCTGAAGTTCTGAATGTGTTCATTTATTTAATTAATCTACTGCGGCAGAAAATCTAATCGATCAAATCTTTAAGCTTCAGATATTCCAGTATCATCCGACCCGTAACTGATGTCTTATCTCCATCTTTTGACGTGAGCCATCCCGTCTCCTCAATTTCTGATGAAGGCCTGATCTTACCAGTGAAATCCCCCGAATAACACTTAATCCTAACCATTATCCCCTCGGGTTTTCCAAATGCCTGCGCGGTAAAAGACTCTAAATACTTTATCGTGTCGGGTATCAGATCGATCGAAAGCTCTTCCTTTACCTCACGCGTAAGCGCTTGGATATCCGTTTCTCCCGCGTCTCGTTTCCCGCCCGGCGTAAGCCATGCACTGCTTCCTTTACTGCGCGCGGCTAGGACCTTCCTGTCTTTAACTAAAATATACCCTAATTTATCGATAAAATTAACGTTCATTTTTTAAATAACCGGTCTGAATTTTATCGAATAACTAATAACATCCGCTTTATCCTCGGTCCCTGTTCTCCTAAGTACAACTTCAACCTCCTGACCGGATTTCAAATTTTCATCAGCAAAGTCAACCAACTGCCCCATTACACGCTCCCCGTTCTCAAGTTTTGCGATAACCACCGGAAACGGCGCCTGATGATTAAATTTGCGCGACGCTGTCCGGACAATAGTCCAGGTCGTGATGATTCCCCTTTTACCGATCAATAAAGATATAAATTTTTGATTCCTGTGTATTTTTACTGGCGTTGTCATAATTTTATTTTTGCAAGATATGTATTGCGCAGACGGCTCCGCTGCCGCCGACATTGTGAGTCAAACCCGTTTTTGCGTTATTTACCTGTCGGGCACCGGCTTTACCATTAAGCTGTTCAACTATCTCAACTATCTGCTTAATTCCAGTTGCTCCGACAGGATGCCCGCAAGACTTCAGCCCTCCGGACGGATTAGTGATCAATTTTCCCTGACCGAGAGTATATTTGCCGCGCGCGATATCGCGTGCACCTTCACCTCTTTTTGAAAAACCCAAGTCTTCGGTCGCGATCGCCTCGGCAATTGAAAAACAATCATGTATTTCCGCGACATCTATGTCTGATGGATTCAACCCGGCGCTCTCATATGCTTTCTTTGACGCAGAAACAACACTGCTTAATGAAGTTATTGTCTCTCTGTCACACAAACTCAAACTGTCTGTACCAACCTCGCTTGCCAGAATTTTAACAGCGGAACTGTTTATTTTTTCATCGCCTGATATTATTATCGCGGCCGCGCCGTCTGAAATAGGCGAACAATCAAGAAGCTTCAAAGGATCCGCGATTCTTCCGCTTTTCATAACTGAATCAATAGTAATCTTCATTTGAAACTGCGCTTTTGGGTTTAAGCTCCCATGAAGATGATTCTTAACCGATACGCTGGCAAGCAACTCCTCATCAACTCCGTATTCCTCCATATACGCCCGCGCCATCAGCGCGTAAAGTCCCGGAAAAGTTATCCCCGCCGACCTCTCTTCGTCGGAACCCGCGGACATAAGCGCTGAAGTTATATCGTCCTGCGTATGATCAGTCATTTTCTCAACACCCAAAACAAGAGCGTTTCTGTATTGCCCGGCTTTTATACTATTTATAGCCGTATGCAGTGCCAGACCGCCGGAAGCGCATGCCCCCTCCAGTCTGAACGCCGGCACATAAACCCCAAGCTCCTCGGCAAAAAGCGATCCGAGATTTGCCTGGTTTCCCAAATTACCAGACAGCATATTGCCGACAAATAACGCGTCGATATCCGCCGCCTGCAGACCGGACATCTCAAGCGCCTGCGAAATCACGCTCTTCGCGAGCATTCGCGGCGAAATATCCCACAATTCTCCAAATTTAGATGTTGCCCCTCCCAATACAGAAATATTCATAATAAAATTTAAAGCTAAAAACTAAAAATAAAAAATTCAAAGTAAAAAATTATTAATTATATATTTTTATTTTTCGCTCTGCATTTTTCATTTTTAATTTTTTATATTATATGCATTTTCTTCAAATACTCCGGATAACTTATATATATCTTTTTTTCGATCTGTCCCGATACCGGCATGCACTTCTTTTGCTTCTGAGTTATGTTCCCGGTCGTCCTGAATATAAATCCGTCCGACCCGGCACCCGAACCGTATGATGCAAAAAATATCTTTTGATCCGGCTTCGCGATATCTAGCACTGCCGCAAGTCCCAAAAGCGCGGACGCCGAATACGGATTTCCGATCTTATCAACAACAAGTGACGGCAAGAGCTGTTCATTTGTAAACCCAAGCTTTTTGGCAACCGCTCTTGGAAACTTCCCGTTTGGCATATGAAAAACACAAAAATCAAAATCTGAAGGCTTCATATTATTTTGCTGCATAAGCTTTTTGCTTTCCGATATCACATGACTAAAATATGCCGGCTCTCCGCTGAACCTGCCGAAATGACTTGGAAATCTCTCACCGTCTCTCCTCCAAAAATCAGTTGTATCCGAAGAGTATGAGGACGTATCCAGTATTTCTGCTATAACTTCTTCATTTTTTTTACCCAATATATACGCGCATGAAGCGCTCGCCGCGGAATATTCAAGTGCGTCATGAGGCCTGCCTTGGGCTGTATCACTGCCTATTGCGAGACCGTACTTAATACGCCCGCTGTCTATAAGCCCCAAAGAAACTTGCATGCCCGCCGTCGCTGCTTTACATGCAAATTCCAGATCCGCCGCGAAATAATCATTGCCGATCCCCAAAAATTCAGCAACCGTTGTCGATGTAGGATTAACCGCATACGGATGACTTTCCGATCCGACATACACGCATCCGATCTCTTTTTCCGAAATCCCGGCCATAGACAAAGCTCGCATGCCCGCCTCGACTCCCATCGTCACAGCGTCCTCATCAATATTAGGCACCGATTTTTCATATATCTTGAGCCCGTCTGTAATCTCCGCAGGATTTTTTTTCCAGACCGCGGCAATATCCTCAACCTTTATTCTATAAACGGGTATATAAACCCCGTAACCTATTATTCCACTCATAATAAAAATCAAATCTCAAAAATCAAAAATCAAAAACAAGATCAAAACTTAAAGCCTTTATCACTTTTTAATTTTCGCTTTGATCTTTGATCTTTGCATTTTGCTCTTACTTAACCCCTCTCCCAAGCTTCTCGTGTGCGCTGGCCAGCGTTCCCTCCGAAAGGGATGCCAATAAAGACAATTCCCCGGCAAGTACTGCGCCGCCTATCATTTCGGCAAATCTTTGCGCGGCACCAGTCTCGCCTCCGTCTCTGATCCCCATTATACTAAGAGCCTCCTTTTGCGCGGATAAATTCGTCCCGCCTCCTATTGTCCCGACCGGGAGATCAGGTAAATAAATAGAAATATAGATACCGCTTTCTGTTTTCTCAACAGTCGTAACACCCGATGAGCACTCGGCAATATGCGCTGCGTCTTGCCCCGTTGCCAAAAATATCGCTGCAAGTATATTCGCGTGATGCGCGTTTGCCCCAATACTCCCGGACATGATCGATCCATACGTCAGCTTATGCTTGCTTGTCTCGTACAAATCCTTCGAATTTGTCTTGAGCACTTCATTAAGTACTCCCTCTGGCAGCTCGGCCTCAGCCCAAACCTTGTACCCCCTGCCCTCCAAAAAATTCATATAATTCGGCTTTTTATCGGCACACATATTACCAGATAATGCCCTGCATCTTACATTCTTTTCTCTTTCTATAAAATCAACAGCCTTTGAGGCGGCAATCGTCACCATATTCATCCCCATTGCCTCACCCGTATCAAATACAAATCTGAGCCACAAACTGCGGCCTGCCATATACGGAGTAATTTTTTTCAAAACCAAATGCTTCGAAGTAGACTCTGTTATTTCCTGCAATTTACCATAATTCTCCTCAACCCAACTGATAATCTCTGTTCCATGCTCAATACCTGTTATTTCAAAAACCAGCGCTCTGCTCATCCCGGCCTTTTCACTGACTATGCTTGCTCCATTTGTTCGTGCGATAGCAGCACATCCTCTGTTCACAGAAGCAACTAATGCCCCCTCCGTCGTCGCCAGTGGTATAAAAATATCTGTTTTTAGTTTTTCGTTTTTAGTTTTCAGCTTTATCGGTCCCGCAACCCCGACCGGTATCTGTACAGCGCCTATCATATTCTCACAATTTTTTTGGGAAGCTACCGCCTCGTCCGGCATGGACTGCCCGATACTAGTAAGCTTAATATCAAGCTCCTTTTCCAAGCCTTCCCGTCTCGATTTTACGCCCTCAAAACCACGCAAATTCATACGTTCAATATAATAGACGTAAAAAATCCCAAAATCATTCGTTTTTATATAATTCTGATATAATACATTTATGCAAAATATTCTCAAAGGCATTAAACAAGGAAATCCCGAGGCAGTAGCCCTTTTTTACCATAAATACTCCCCCAAACTTCTTACTCTTCTCAAATACAAACTCCCCGACACGGAAGATGCCGAAGAGGTACTAAATGACGTGTTTCTCGCGGCAATTGACGATATTCATTTTTTCAGAGGGGAGTGTTCAATTAGCACCTGGCTCTCCAAAATCGCCCGCAACAAAATTGTCGACTTTTACCGCAAGAAAAAAATAAAATCCGTAATTTTATCTCAGGCGCCATTTCTGGAAATAATCGCCCATGAATTTCATCAGCCCGAATTCCAATTCGAAAAAGACAAAATCCGCGATAAAATTGAAACCGCTTTTATAAATATTTCGGAAAAATACCGCAAGGTCCTCAAGCTCCATTACGAAGAAAAAATACCAGTCAGGGAAATCGCCCAAATTTTCGGTCTGACCTTCAAAGCGGCTGAGTCGCTTCTTTTCAGAGCACGCAAAAGCTTTTTAGTAGCATATGAACGAGCGTGAATTTTTGACCAAACTCCAACAGCGGGCCAAAGAACAGGAAAAAATCATGAACGCGCCCCTTTTCCCCGGGATTCTCAAAACGGTTAGCATCTGGCTCGGCAATCACCCCTGGAGGATATTGATCCCCCTGGCATTTTTGCTCACCATCATATTCTACTCGGGTTTTGGTAATTCATACGGCAACCTGATACTTAGAATTTTCGGAGGACCGCAATAATTAATAAAAATGAAAAAACACACCTTTCTTGTATTTATAGCCTACGTATGGACCAAAACACTTCTGGGGCTTACATTCTCCCCTTTCAAATCCGTAAAAGGAGTAATTAGAAGACCAATTCTTCTCCCGGTTCTATTCTCGCCGGTAATAGGACTCACGGTATTATTTATAGCAGGAAGAATTGCGGCGCTTTTCGTATCTCCTCAAGGCTTCAAAAGAGACATTATCGTGGTCTTTCTCAGCACAACACTATTATCGATCCTCCTCTGGCAGGCGCTTCTGATCTATCTCCTGATAAATTTCCTGATCGCACTCAAAAAAAAGTAGCTACACCAAAACAACCTTTTGTTTTTCAAAGTTCTTTTTCACCAGGTATCTATACTTACGCGCGGCCTCAAAGCGCATTGTTGAAATAGTTGTAATCTTGGACCTGGCAATATACTTACCGTCTATCTTGAAATCCGTAATACCCAAATATCTGGAATCCTCAAATATAAAATCTTTATATTTTTTGTCATTTCTCAACTCCGCCAAAGCATCCTCCATCGATTTCACAACAGGATCAACATCCTGATCGGATTTAATAGGAAAATCAATAAACAAATTCGACCTGTGCCGCGAATAATTTATGACCTTCTTGACCATTCCGTTAGGGATCATAAACAACTCTCCGCCGTCGCCTCTGAGCGTCAAAGACCTGAAACCCAGACTCTCAACTGTACCCTCGGTATCATCAATTTTCACATAATCTCCAACCGCGACGGAGTCCTGAGTAAGCAGAAAAAATCCGTTTATAAAATCCTCGATCAAAGCCCTCGCTCCGATTCCGATCACGATACCAACTATACCGGCCGATGCAAGAAGAGGTGTGATATCAATACCAATTTCTTTAAAAATAAAATAAACCGCTATTGAATAAACAATAACTGTTATTGTCTTATGAGCGATCTCGGCATAAGTCCTCGCCTGCCGGTTGGCAATTTTTTTGGGATTTTTAACAAACGCGCGGAATAAATTATCAACAACAATAGCGGCTAGAATAGTTAAACATACATACAATAATACAATTAACGCGTCCTGATGAATTGGAAGTTTATTTATCAAAGAATCCATACATCTAGCATAAAACTATATAATTTAGCTGTCAAGAAAATTGCACGAAATTTATATTCTAAACAGTCTCGATATAAGTTCCAAAATTTTGGTAATTAATTCAAGAAGTATCAAAATTAACCCCCTGCTATTATCTCGACCCCCCGGATTTATTGGGACTGAACTTACCGCAGGTACAAATATAGTCGGAGAGGCACCTATCGGCGTGGTCACCTGTGGTGTAACTGAATTATTACCTGTCATAGTAGGACTTAAACTAATAAGCGGCACAAGCGTTACTCCGCCCGAAGCGGGCGCTCTCGTCAGCGTAATTGACGGCACGCATGGCCCGAGACAATTAAACGACGGCACGAGCACCCCCTCTTTATATATTGCTCTAAAAGTGGTCTTATTTACGGGTGTTTTAATTTTATGTACTGCCGGTCCCCGGTCCGACCAGGAATCAAATGTAAAAGTACGCCCGTCAATTTCAACAGTAGATTTGGCTCCGATTTCCCGCTCAAATCCTACAACGCCCTCAACCGAAAACGGCGTTTTTCTTGGCTGGCCGTCAATCGTCAGCTCAATTCCAGATGGCTCGCTAACAAAATCCATAATTGCGGTATTAGGCAGCACATCCCGGGTTATCTCCTTTGTCTCATTTCTGGAATTGGTAACCGATAAAAATATCCTGTACTTTATTGAGGGCTCGGCTTCACCTGTTACACCTGTTGTAAACAAACCTGTTTTACTTCCCGATGACCAGTCGGCAAAAGGATGAGTGTGGTCATTATGAACTGTCTCAACCTTCCATCTAAAAGCGCTTGCAGGAATCGCGCCGTCCCGGGCATCTGTCGCGCTTCCCTCATAATTAATAGTATCTCCCGCAGTATATTTCGCGCCCTCAGCCGGAACATTAATCACTGCCTGAATAGATGTATTTACAGGCGCAGAAGTAACTGCCTGAGTTGGATTGGCCCCTGTTCCGTATTGAATTCTATATACAGATCCCTTGCTGTAGCTTAGATAATAAATCTGCCCGTTACCGCCAACTCTCAAATCTACAGGACTACTAAGCCCGGTCACGAAATTTACAACCTGATTATTGGAAGGATTTAATCTCTTTATCCAATTACCCAGATAGTCTGCAAAAAAATAATTACCGTTATATTCAGGCGGATAATTTCCGCCGTTATAAAAAACCCCGCCCGTTATAGCTCGGCCAACACTGCGGCCGTAAGCGTGTATCGGATTTAGAAACCCTCTGTTACATGTGCCTTCACAGGTCGGCCATCCGTAATTTCCGCCCTTTTGGATATCATTAATTTCTTCAAAGCTTCCTCCTCCCACATCATTAACAAATATTTTACCGTTTGTACTGTTAATTGCAAAAGTAAACGGATTGCGAAGCCCATATGCCCAAATCGACCTATTTACACCGGTAGTACTTTGATAAAACGGATTATCCTCCGGAATAGTGCCGTCTTTATTAATCCTAAGCAGCTTGCCCGCTATTGTGTTTAGAGATTGAGAATTTGATGGCGTATGTCCTTCGCCAACTGCAATATATAATTTACCATCCGTCCCGAAATGAAGCGCTCCGCCGTTATGATATCCTGCTTGAGATGGAATATTATCAAGTATCACGCTCTGGCTTCCCGTAGCGGCAATATCCGGATTTGAAGCATCGGCAGTATATCTCACAACTCTATTAACAGACCTGCCGCTATCCGTATAGTAAATATAAACAAATCTGTTTGCGGCAAACTCCGGATCAACAGCTATGCCAAGAAGTCCTCGTTCGCCGTCTGTTTTTACGCTAACCTGCAAAAATGACTGCGCAAGTAGAACTCCGTTCTTGACCACTCTCAGATTCCCTCCTTTTTCCGCGACCAATATTCTCCCGTCAGGCGTAAATTCCATAGTGGTCGGCTGTCTCAGACCCGTTACTACTTGAAATTCCTGAAAACCGGGGGGATATGTTTGAGCTCTCGAAGTAATAGTCTGTTTCTGCTGTCTTGCAAAATACATTGACATAGCAAGACCCGCAAAGAGTACCAGGGATAAAAACACCAAAACAACAGGCAGTATTCTTTTTGGCATGACTGTAATCAGTATGCAAGAAATTTAGAAGTGTGTCAAATAATCTATCACCAAAATTATGATATTTATTTATATCGTGGTCTCGGGATAAACTGCGCGGAATTCACGAATTGCTGTTACTTTTACTTCACCCGGCACTGCAAGCGCTCGGCTGACTTCTTCCTGGATTTTGCGCGCGATCAAAAGTGTTTGCGAATCATCCATTTTGCCCGGATTTAGTATCACACGAAGCTCCCGTCCTGCTTGGAACGCAAACGCATCCTCAACGCCCTCATATTTCTTCGCGATCTTCTCCATATCCGAAAGCCTGGTCGTATACTTCTCAAGCTCTTCATATCTGGCAAGCGGCCTCATAGCAGATATCGCGTCCGAAATATGAACAATTATTGATTCAATTGAAGAAAATGGTCTGTCTTCATGATGCTCCGCAACACAGTTTATAACCTCTTCCGGAAAATTATACTTCTTCAAAAGCTCCACTCCGAGCTTAACATGACTTCCTTCTCCCTCAAGCACTTTACCGACATCATGGAACAAACATCCAAGCCTGATAATATCCGGATTTGCCCCTATTTCATGCGCGATATGCAGTCCTATCTTAGTCTCCTCAAGTGTATGCACCAAAAGATTTTGACCGTATGATGTGCGGAATTTCATTCGCCCCAGAATGGAATAAAGATCCGCCGGCAAATTATACACATCAACAGAATTGGCCATTTTTTCACCTTCCTCAAACATTACTTTTTCAAGCTCGGCCCTGGTTTCCTTGACGACTTCCTCGATTCTGAATGGCTGGACTCTCGTGTCTTTCAATAATTTTTCCAAGGACCTTCTCGCAACTTCCCGTCTTATCTGATCAAAAGATGACAATCTAATAATCCCTTCTTCATCCAGATCCACATCTACTCCTGTTGACTGCTCAAAGGCGCGTATATTTCGACCTTCTTTACCGATTATTCTCCCCTTCATCTCCTCATCGGGCACCTTGACGATGGATACGGTAAACTCGGGAACGAATTTGAGAGCTCCGTGTTTTATGGAATCAAGAACAATTTCCTGAGAGCGTCTGTCAGCTGTTCTTTTAGCCTCCTCTTCTCTTTCTTTAATTATTTTTGCTGCGTATTGCGCGGATGTTTTCTCGACCTCCTCCAATATCTGCCGTCTGGCTTCATCTCGTGTAAGTCCGGAAACTTTTGAAAGCTTTTCAACATATTCCTCTCTTTTTTTATCAAGAAGCTCCTGTTCTCGAGCAAGCTCTTCCTGCTTTTTCTCGAGCTTCTCCTGCCTCTCGATCAGCTTATGTTCCAATGTTATCAGATCCTGTTGTGTTGAATTATTCATTTGTCTAAAGCGCAATAGGGGAACAGGTTTATCACCTGTTTTAAATTATTCGATGAATTTGGATTTTGTTTCCTGTTTCATATCAGAAATATATCTGAACCTATTGCTTATGTCTTATTATATCCCAACTACATAGTTTGGTCAATCGCGGCTTTAATCGTCTCCCAATCAAATCCCCGCCGCGATAGAAACCCGCCGAGCTTTTGATAAATCTCATACTTAGTCATGCCCTTATAGCGGACGATCCTGCTCTCGACCAATTTTCGAGCCTGCTCCAGATCATTTACCGGCCCGGTTTCCTCATCTCCCTCAGCCATTACTTTGTCTATAATATCCTTGTCTATTCCCTTTTTTAAAAGTTCAATTTTGATGATCCGTTTACTTTTCATTCTATAAGTGGTTCTCGACCTTATCCACTCTCTCGCAAACTGCTCATCATTGACAAACTTCTGCTCTTTCAGAGTAGCAACTACTTTTTCAATAATATCTTCTTTCGCGTTTTTGGATTTTAGTTTATCTCTTATTTCTTTCTCGCTCCGGCTGCGGTAAGACAAAAAATTCGCAGCCATTATATAATATTTCTCAAAATCTTCCACAAGAAGCATTCTATTGAATTATTCCCCATAAATCAAACCCCGCGATATTAATGCAGTTAAAACATTGTACATACTCTCCATATGCGGGTAAAATATAAATATGAAAAAAATTCTTCTCGCCCTCACCCCCTTATCCTACCTGACAATACTTCTTTTCCAAAAAGACCTCGCGATGCTAGCCGATCTGGGCCGGCACCTGAAACTGGGTGAAATAATTTTTAACTGCCGCTGTGTACCACAGACAAACTTATTCTCATACACCAACCCCGATTTCCCGGTCATAAATCACGAATGGCTTGCCGAAGTAATTTTTTATCTGATCTCCTCAACATTCGGACTAAACGCTCTCTTAATTTTCAAAATGCTGATTATTCTAACTACTGCGTCTATCCTTTACATCATCGCTTTAAAAAAAGGCAACATTTTTTGGGTCACCATATTTTCACTTTTATCGGTCACTATTTTCTCAATGCGTTTCTCAGTACTTCCCGAATTATTCAGCTATCTGTTTATCGCGCTTTTTATTCTCATTATTGAAAAATACAAACAATCCAAAAAAGCATATCTGCTTTTTATCCTGCCGGTTTTGGAAATTCTTTGGGTCAATATGCATATTTATTTTATCCTCGGGATCACTATTTACGGCTTCTTTTTTCTGGAA
The DNA here is from genome assembly GCA_964564035.1 of uncultured Gammaproteobacteria bacterium. Classification (GTDB taxonomy): domain Bacteria; phylum Patescibacteriota; class Microgenomatia; order Levybacterales; family UBA12049; genus JAHIGH01. The sequence continues at coordinate 79,889 of CAZLZN010000003.1, forward strand.
CAAACAATTAAACACAAAAAAATACAAACAAAACTCTTGCTTATCGGAGCCTTTATAGTTTTGGCAACCCTTCTAAACCCCTCATTCATAAAAGGAGCCCTTCTCCCCTTCACTTTCTCCTCAAATTACGGATTCAACGTCGAAGAAAACAACAGTCCTCTGACTATACTTGAGCCGACCAGCACAAACAGCAATATTGCTTATACGCTGGTACTCCAAATAATCACATTCGAACTCCTGATAATACTGCTTATAACAGCGCTCTTCATAAACAGAAATTGGCGAAACCCCTATCACTCGGGCAACGCTGTAACAGCCGGATTTCTGGGCCTGAAATATACACGCTGTATCAGTCTTTTTGGAGTTATGGGCTTTATTCCGTTGGTGCGCCTCTTTACCGATATTGAAGAAAAGCTAAAAAAACAAATTGAACTGCCGATGCTCAATATCCTCAAAGTAATTATTATAATTTGTGTTTCCATAATAATCACAATTCACATCAAGGGACTGTTGGACTACGACATATTACATTTTGGCTTTGTTCCATCGGCCGAAAATGCCGCGGCCTTTATAAAAAATAACGGCGTCAAAGGCAAGATATTTAACAATTATATTATCGGCAATTACTTGATTTATGAACTATATCCGCGGGAACAAGTTTTCGTTGATGCGCGCCCCGAATCATATCCTGCTTCCTTTTTTAATGACTACTGGAAAATGATGTCTGATGAAAAATTTTTTGAGAGCCGGGTAGAGCAATACAATATAAACGCGGTTGTATTCAACGTTTTATACGAAGATCCGCAAAAAAGCCGCCCGTTCCTGTCGCGCCTCCTTGAAAGTAAAGAATGGATACCTGTATTTGCTGACGGAACAGTTACAATACTTGTCAAAAATAACCCCGTAAATAAAAACGTGATCAAGAAATACGAAATTGAACCGCGTTAATTATATTAATGTCTTTCGAAGTACTAACTGAGGTAAATTGAAATTATTCTTCGCGGTTTTTGCCCTGCTCCTCTTCATCTCCTCCGACAACCAGAGGCGCCCGTCCGTCTTTATTTTTCGCGAGTATCTCAGCAACGATCTTTTTGGACATATCAGGGTTCTCCCTAAGCTTCTCGACAGTTGCCGCCTTCCCCTGTCCGAGCATTTGATCGCCGTATCTGTAGAAAGCCCCGGATTTAGATAAAATCCCCATCTCAACTCCGACATCTATTATTCCTCCCTCTCGGGAAATTCCGTTTTGTGACACATCAAACTCCGCGATCCGGAACGGCGCCGCCACTTTATTTTTGACAACCTTTACCCTGTGCCTGCTCCCGACCACTTTGTCTCCGTCTTTGAGCGTTTCAATTTTGCGTATATCCATGCGTATAGTTGAATAAAACTTCAAAGCCATACCGCCTGTTGTGGTTTCGGGATTGCCAAACATCACTCCAATTTTCTGACGAAGCTGATTTGTAAAAATGCAAACGGTTTTTGATTTAGAAATTACTCCGGTTAATTTCCGAAGAGCCTGAGACATAAGCCTCGCCTGAAGTCCCATAACCGAGTCTCCCATCTCACCCTCGATTTCAGCGCGCGGTACCAAAGCGGCGACCGAATCAATTACCAGAACATCAATCCCCCCGGAACGAATAAGACTCTCAGTTATCTCAAGAGCCTGTTCGCCTGTATCCGGCTGGGATATAAGCAGTTCGTCAAGCTTGACACCCAATTGCTGTGCCCATAATGGATCAAGTGCATGCTCCGCGTCTATAAAAGCCGCGACTCCACCGTGTTTTTGCGCCTGGGCTATAGTCGACAAACAAACAGTTGTCTTACCGGATGATTCGGGTCCATATATTTCGATAATTCTTCCTCTTGGCAGTCCTCCGACTCCGAGCGCCAAATCCAGAGGCAAACATCCTGTTGATACAACTGATATATCCAGCTTCTGTGCCGCCTCTCCAAAACGCATGATCGCTCCGCGTCCATATTGCTTCTCGATCTGATCCATCGCCAACCTGATAGATTCCATTTTTGCTGAGGTTTCAGCCTGAGGTGTCGCTAAAGTCTTCGGTGTATTAGATGAAGTTCTCGCCATAATTTATAAAACAATAATACCAATTTTGTGATAAAATACAATGTATCAAAATGGGTCAATAATATTTGTCATTGATCGCTTGCTATAAATTCATTAGTAATTTGTTAAGGATTGTATTATATAATCTAAAGGCGAAACAATTTTAAAATTATTTTCCGGCTTTCGACTTTACGGCTTTCGACTTTATGACTTTATAACTTTCGACTTTATGACTTAATTCGGGGTGTAGTTTAACGGTAGAATTCGCGGCTGGGGGTCGTGAGGCTGGGGTTCGATTCCCCGCACCCCGACCACGCTTAGCGTGGTATTGGCAAGCTCAGCTTGCCGACAATAATATTTCTAATATCAAAGCTTAATTCTTCTTTGCTCCTGACTGAAGATTCCCGGCTGTCATAGCAAGTAGCTTGCCCATCTCTGAAACAAACTTCTTCGCATGCGTCCTGCTCATTCCGATCCTGGATACAATTCTTATCTGCTTTGTATTAAAAACTTTTTGCCCGACATCCAGAACAATTCCATCTTCATTCGCGTTCATAAACACATTATCCGTATAAATAATTGGCGTAGTATCCAGATTGATATTCACGCCTACTTTGTTGTCATTTGCTGACTTTTTATTATCCATAACTTAAGCATATTATAAATATGTAATAGG
>CAZLZN010000004.1:0-76859 GCA_964564035.1 uncultured Gammaproteobacteria bacterium
ACTCTGATTAGATTCCTACCTTGCATTTATCTTCAGGTTTAGTATAATAAATAATCAGATGGCCTCAGAGAATATTAAAAAAAATTCAGACTACTCCGCACAACACATACAAGTACTCGAAGGACTTGAGCCGGTCAGGAAAAGGCCGGGAATGTATATCGGCTCTACCGACATAATAGGTCTTCATGAATCTTTGAGGGAAATAATCGATAACGCGGTAGACGAAGCTTTGGCGGGTTTTGCGAAAAATGTCTGGATACTACTGAACGCCGACGGATCGGCTACCGTCGTCGATGACGGGCGCGGAATTCCAACAGATATGATGCCTCAATTTAAAAAATCCGCTCTTGAAATCGTCATGACCAAGCTTCACGCGGGAGGAAAGTTCGGAGGATCCGCGTATAAAATTTCGGGCGGACTTCATGGCGTAGGATCTTCGGTAGTGAATGCTTTATCCGAATGGCTTTGGGTGGAGGTCAGGCGGGACGGGAAGATCTTTCAGCAAAATTACAAAGTCGGCGTACCTCAGTCCGACGTAGCGATTGTTAAGGAAACCCTGCTGACCAAAAGCATCCAACATCCCGCCTCGGGAACAACTGTTACATTCAAGCCGGACGGTAAAATTTTCCAGGTCACCGAATTTGATTTCGATATAGTCAAAAAACAGATCAGGGAGAGAGCGTATCTGGTCCCAAAATTGTATTTCCATTTGATTGATTTCAGAAAAGAAGAGGTACGTGAAGTGAATTATTATTTCGAGGGCGGGATAGTGTCTCTGGTTGAAAAAATTAATTTAAATAAAGAACCTATACACAAAACGATAAATATAAACAAAACAGACGGAGATGTACAAGTCGAAGTCGCTATTCAATACAATAATACATATACCGAAAACGTAGAGTCGTATGTAAACGTCATAAATACCGTCAACGGAGGAACTCACCTGACAGGCTTCCGCATGGCTTTGACCCGCGCGATAAATGATTACGGCAAAAAAATCGGAGCGTTTAAAAATGAAGAAGATTCAATAATAGGGGATGATACCAGAGAAGGCTTGACCGCGGTTGTGTTTATAAAGATGCCTCAGGATAGAATACAGTTCGAAGGGCAGACTAAAGGAAAACTCGGCAACTCGGAAATCCAATCTATGGTCCTCACAATTGTCAAAGATGCACTGTCAGTGCATTTTGAGGAAAATCCGGGCGAGGGAAGAAGAATACTTGAAAAAGTTTATCTGGCCGCCAAAGCGCGACTCGCAGCTAAAGCTGCAAAAGAAGCTGTCATCAGGAAGGGAGCTCTTGAAGGCTCTACACTTCCGGGAAAACTCGCCGATTGCCAGGAGAAAGATCCATCCGTATCCGAGCTTTATCTGGTCGAGGGAGATTCGGCCGGCGGCAGTGCAAAACAGGGGAGAGACAGGAAATTCCAGGCGATTCTCCCGCTTAGAGGCAAGATCCTGAATACAGAGCGCGCTCGACTAGATAAAATGATCGAACACGAGGAAATTAAGAGCCTGATCATAGCACTTGGCGCGGGGATCGGAGACACGACCAATCTGGAAAAGCTCAGATATCACAGGGTAATAATTATGACTGACGCGGACGTTGACGGAGAGCATATTGAAACTTTGATTTTGACTTTTTTCTACAGGCATTTGCCGGATATTATCAAAAACGGGTATCTGTATGTAGCCATGCCGCCGCTATTTAAAGTACAAAAAGGCAAAGATATCAGATATGCATATAATGATGCCGAGAAGGACGCGATGGTCAAAGAAATGAAAGGCGCAGGCAATGTATCGATACAGAGGTACAAGGGTCTTGGAGAAATGAACCCTGAACAATTGTGGGAAACAACTATGAATCCGACAAACCGTGTGCTTAAACAAATAAATATTCATGACGCCGAGGAAGCAGACGGAGTATTTACAATGCTTATGGGCGATGAGGTACCGCCAAGGAAACATTTTATCCAGACGAACGCTATATACGCAACGCTGGACATATAATGCGAGTGATTAGGTTTTAGGTTTTAGTGATTAGGCGAATATAAATTTAAATTCCTAAGCCCTAGACAGAGGGGGTGAGTTTTTATGATGATAGATAAAATTAAATCGGGAAAAAATCCGAAAATCGGAGAAGTAAACGTTCTGGTTGAAATCCCGAAAAATAGCAACATAAAATACGAGCTTGATAAAGAATCAGGCGCGATATTTGTCGACAGATTTTTGTATACGGCAATGTCATTTCCGTTTAATTATGGATTTGTGCCAAGCACATTGGCCGATGACGGGGACCCGCTTGATATAATAGTACTCAGCGAATTTGCTGTAGCGCCGGGAACTGTCTTGCCAAGTACGATTATCGGGATGCTTGAGATGGAGGATGAGGAAGGAATTGATACCAAAGTACTTGCGGTACCGACAGTCAAGATAGATCCTTTATTTGGAATTTATAAAAATATAACTGATGTTCCGGATCCCATCAAAAACAAGCTTAAGCATTTCTTTGAGAATTATAAAAAGCTTGAACCCGGGAAATGGGTCAAGATCAAGGAATGGAAAGACAAGAAAGCTGCGCTTGAAGCGCTGAAAAGAGCGATCAAATAACGAAAAGCGCAAAAGGGAAAACGTAAAATAACAACTCAAAAGTTTAAATATAACACTTTTGAATTTTTGATTGTTGTTTTGTACTTTTCGTTTTACGTTTTGCATTTAATTTATGAACATTGGTAAATTATTACAAACTAACATCACGGAGGAGATGAAGAAGTCGTATCTGAACTATGCGATGTCTGTTATAGTCTCGCGTGCTCTCCCCGATGTCCGCGACGGGCTAAAGCCTGTTCACCGCAGAATTTTATACGCAATGCATGAGATGAGCCTCGCGCATACCGCGAAGTATTCCAAAAGCGCGAAGATCGTCGGAGAAGTCATGGGTAAATTTCATCCGCATGGTGATTTGCCTATTTATGATGCTCTTGTCAGGCTCGCACAAAGTTTCTCAATGCGTTATCCGCTGGTTGACGGACAGGGAAATTTCGGATCTATTGACGGCGATCCGCCCGCTGCCATGCGTTATACCGAGGCCAGAATGGCGGCTATCACGTCTGAACTTTTGACCGATATCGACAAAGAAACGGTCGCGTTCATGCCGAATTTTGACGGGACAATTGATGAGCCGATCTACATGCCGGCCAAGCTTCCGAATTTGCTGCTCATGGGCTCAGAAGGCATCGCGGTCGGTATGGCCACCAAGATACCTCCGCATAATCTGGGAGAAGTCATTGACGCGATAGTGTACACAATCGGCAAAACAAAGATCCTGAACACGAACATAAAAGACGCAAAAAACAATGAAGCGCCAACAGTGGCAACCAATTCAGAGGTTGAAGCCAAAATAACCGAGCCTGTTCTTCAAGTACAGTCGGATGCGACAATTGATGAACTTTTGGAGTTTATTAAAGGCCCGGATTTCCCGACAGCCGGCGCGATATACGATATTACGGAAATTAAGAGCGCATATAATACAGGCCGCGGCAAAATTGTCATCAGGGGCAAAGCGGAAATCGAAGAAATTGGCAACGGCAAATCGGCGATAATGATAAGTGAACTTCCTTATCAGGTCAACAAGGCTCTTCTAATCGCGAAAATTGCCGACCTCGCCAAAGAGAAAAAAATCGAGGGTATATCGGATCTGCGGGATGAATCCGACAGACGGGGACTTCATATTTATATTGAATTGAAGCGCGACGCGACACCCAAGAAAGTGCTTAATAATTTATTCAAATATACTAATCTTCAGACTACTTTTCCGGTAAATATGGTCGCGCTTGTTGACGGAACACCGCAAACCTTGAATTTGAAGATGATCCTGGATGAGTATGTAAAACACAGATATATCGTGATCAGGAAAAGAAGCGAATTTGAGCTAAAGCAAGCCAAGGCAAGACTTCATATACTTGAAGGACTCAAGATCGCGGTCGATCATATCGATGCTGTTATCGCGACAATCAGGGCCTCCAAAGACCAGGAGACTGCAAAGCAGAATTTGATGGCGAAGTTTAAGCTTTCCGAAATCCAGGCGACAGCAATACTTGATATGCAGCTTCGTAGACTTGCGGCGCTTGAGAGACAAAAGATCGAGGACGAGCTTCTGATGGTCAAAGAAACTATTGCATATCTGGAAGATTTGCTTGCTCACTCCGAGAAAATTTTGTCTGTTATTAAAAATGAGATCCTGAAACTAAAAGAAAAATACGCGGATCCGAGGAGAACAAGAGTTTTCAAAGGCAAAGTGGGAGAGTTCTCCGAAGAGGATCTGATACCTAATGAACCAACGGTAATAACTCTTACAAATACCGGCTACATAAAGAGGCAGTCGCTGAACAGTTTCCACACCCAGCAAAGAGGAGGCAAGGGCATAACCGGGATGAAGATCAAAGACGAGGACAATATCGCAAATATCCGCTTCGCGCAGACGCATGATAATATTTTGTTCTTTACAAATAAGGGCAAAGTGTATCAGCTAAAAGCCTATGATATCGCAGAGAGCTCGAGAACCAGCAAGGGATCGGCTATAGTAAATCTACTTAATATCGAGGCAGGCGAAAAAATAGAGTCGTTTATAGTCCACAATAAAAACGTGAAGTCGGGATTTGTATTTTTGACCACAAGAAACGGAACCGTGAAGAAAACGAATTTGTCGGAGTTTGAGAATATCAGGAGAAACGGCATGATAGCTATCAAACTTGATCCAAAAGACGAGCTGGTATGGAGCAATATAACAGACGGCAAGAACGAAATCCTGATCATAACTAAAGGCGGAAAAGCTATCAGATTCGCGGAAGAAGATGTAAGACCGCTCGGGCGTCCGGCAACTGGTGTGAGAGGGATAAAGATAGACTCGTCGGATGCTGTTATCGGCATGGATGTTATCAGCCGCGGAGATAATCCCGATATTCTGGCAATTATGGAAAATGGACTTGGTAAAAAAACGCCGGTAAATCAATTTCCTCTGCAGGGAAGAGGCGGTCAGGGCGTAAAAGTCGCGAAGGTCACACCGAGAACAGGCAATGTCGCAGTAGCACAGGTGATTCCGGCGAACTCCGATTCGTTTATTATAACGTCCAAAAAAGGACAGATCGTGAAAATGGCGATCACTTCTATTCCGAAGTTATCCAGAGATACTCAGGGCGTTATATTGATGCGCTTCTCGGACCCGAATGACAGGGTCGCCTCCGCGACGTGTATCGAAAAGAGCCAGTAATCCTCTTGTTGTGTTTTTGTCAGGAAATTTATTTAAATAAGATCTATAATTGTCGCTAGAACTATACCGCTTGACGCTATATGCCTAATGAAATAACTCCGCGATCCAAATCTGATTCTGAATATAATAATAAAACTGCTTACAGAATAGCACACGCTATTAAGAGATCAATTGAGAAGCAATTAAGTGCATCAGGAAAGCATCCGTTAAACAGAGAAAAATTATTTGCCATGAGAGGCATGGAGGCTTCAAAAACAGAGGCCAGAAACAAAATGGGTATCAAAGAACATTTTTGTCTGAGAAAAGAAAATAAGGACGGCTCAACTATTTACAAGCTTGGTTATAAAGTTTTATTAAGAAATGGTACAAGGGCTGAAGCACTGGTAGTCTCTACATCTGCCAAAGAACCCTTGGCAAAACATATCTTTTCATTTACAGGTGCGAATTCTAATAGAGAAATTGTAATTTTGAATAAGAATAATATGAGAGCGATACAGCGAGCCAGAAGAATGCTGAAGCTGCCGGTTTTGTAATGATTTTTTTGTTTTAAAAGCAGTTAAAATGTGTTATTCTCTTGTGTATGAGAATTGACGGGAAGATGATCGCTGACGGGATATACGCAGATTTGAAAAAAGAAACAGCGGCTCTGGAATCGACAGGGATAATTCCCTGTTTAAATGTAATACTAATAGGAGATAATCCAGCGTCTGTTTCTTATGTAAGGCAGAAAAAGAAATGGGGAGAGTTTATAGGCGCAAAAATAATAGTTGAAAACCCAGGTACGACAATCACGGAAGAGGAATTATTGACGAGAATAGGGGAGTTGAATAACGATAAAGATGTCCACGGTATTCTGATACAGCGCCCGGTCCCATCACAAATTGATGAAGAAAAACTTACCGCAAGTGTCGCGCCAAAAAAAGACATTGACGGATTTCACCCTGAATCGGATTTTACGCTGCCACTGCCGCTTGCGGTGGTTAAGATACTGGAAGAAATATTTAAAACGCTAAACGAAAAACGAAAAGTGCAAAATAATAATTCAGAGATTTTTCACAAAGAATTTCAAAAATGGATAAAAAAACAAAAAATCGCTGTACTTGGCAAAGGAATGACGGGTGGCGGTCCTATTTCTAAATATCTGATTAAACTTGGGCTCGATGTGAGTCTGGTTGATTCAAAAACTCCTGATCCGGAAACTGTTACAAAAAAAGCAGATATAATTGTTTCAGCCGTTGGAAAACCCAAAATTATCAGGCCGGAAAATATTAAAAAAGGCGTCATATTAATCGGCGCGGGGATATTTCGGGGAGAAAACGGTAAACTGCAGGGAGATTATGATGAGGAAGAAATTTCAGATACCGCGTCTTTTTATACCCCAACGCCGGGCGGAGTCGGACCTGTAAACGTAGCAATGCTGATGGACAACCTTATAAAAGCGGTAAAAAATCAAATCTAAAATCATCCGGAGTTGTCTTTGAGGTAGGTTGAATACCAGCTGTAATTTTTGCCGAAGAACCTTGCTATAAGTTCTATTCCTAATTCCGCCGTTTTGTGATTTTCGTCAAGCAAAGGATTATACTCTACGACATCGACTCCGACTACATTGCAGTTTTGGCCGATGTAATTCGCGATCGCTGTAATCTCTCTATATGTCAGCCCTCCTTTGTTGGGCATGCCTGTGCCGGGCGCGTAGAGACTATCCAATGAATCAAGATCCAGGCTTATATAAATGTTTTTTGTTTGCTCTTTTAAGATGTCTATTTTGTCAAATAGCGGCTTCATGCCAAAGGCGAGCAAATTTTCGATAGTAAACAAGTTCAGATTTTCTTTTTGCGCCAAATCGATCTCACCCTGATCGAAGTCACAGCCGCCGATATGAAGCATGTTTTTTTTGTTTAATTTCGTGCCTTTTTTATAAATATTTACTAATTTTGGGTCTCCGAAACCCATAAGCGACGAAAGAGGCATGCCGTGAATGTTGCCTGTAAGCGTAGTTTGATCGGTATTCATATCACCGTGGGCGTCGAAATAGATCATGGCGATGTCGTAATCAAGAGCTGTAGAAACGCCCGAGAATATTCCCATCGTAATCGAATGATCTCCGCCGAGACTAATTATTTTGGATTTATTTTGTACGGATTTATACGCGTAGTCTGCGGAAATCTCGGACACTCTGATAATTTCATCAATATATTTGAGCTTGGGATTGCCCGGAGCCAAATTTTTCCTGTCGGTGCAGGAGATATTTCCTAAATCTTTAACGGCAATTGAAGCCTGGCTGAGCTTTTCGATAATTCCCTGATACCTGAAGGCATTCGGCCCGACATCAACTCCCAAATTTTTGGCTCCGAGATCAAGAGGTATTCCTATCAAATCAGCATTCATAAAAAATTATTATAACCGATGCAAAGCGTAATGGGCAAATCGGATTAAAAATATTAAACAGTTGATGAAATTTATCAACAAAATCATTGACACAACAATGTTTATCTATTAGAATCGTATAAGTATAATTTTTATACGCATGGCAGTACAAAGTCATCTAAAAATCAACGGAAACTTCAAAGGACGAGATATCCTCTCATTAGATCAGTTCACAACTCAAGACATTTCAAAAATATTGGAAGTTACTAAGGAAATGAAAAAAATCGCCTGCGGCGCGCAGCCGTGTGATATCCTCAAGGGCAACATAGTTGCCCTTATTTTTTATGAGCCCTCAAGCAGAACGTTCGGTTCGTTTGGCGCGGCCATCAAACAGCTGGGAGGTCAGACAATCGATATCCAGGATCCTCAGCATTTTTCGTCAGTCGCAAAGGGCGAAACGCTTGAGGACACAATCAGAGTCTTTGAGGCGTACAGCGACGCGATCGTTATCCGCCATCCGACCGCCGGCACAGCACAGAAAGCAGCTGAGGCTGCTTTTTTTGTACCAATTATTAATGCCGGAGACGGGATAGGCGAACATCCTACACAAGCATTACTCGATATCGCGACGATTCATGAGAAGCACGGCAGGCTTGACAATTTAACCGGTGTAATTGCCGGAGATCTATTAAACGGCAGAACTGTACATTCGCTTATGAGAGCGCTGTCGCTGTACAAAAAAATTAAGCTATATTTGCTGTCTCCAAAAGAGCTAAGGCTCGACAAGGATGATTTTAAAAAGTTTACAAAAGCAAATTTGGAGTTGGTTGAGATAGATAATGACCGCGATATGCCGAAAAATGCCGATTTCTGGTATTGGACCCGCGTGCAAAAAGAGCGATTTAAAAATATAGATGATTATGAAAAAGTTAAAAACAGGTTTGTCGTAACATCCAAGCTCATGAAAGAAAAAGCAGGAAAAAACACAATTGTCATGCATCCGCTTCCGAGAGTCGGGGAAATCGATACGGATATCGATCAGGACCCGAGAGCCGCATATTTAAAAACCCAGATCAGAAACGGACACTATGTAAGAATGGCGCTTATGGCGCTGGTACTGGGTAAAGTTTAACGCAAAGCTCAAAATGCAAAGCGCAAAACCTGGATAAAAATTTAAAAACATTCACAATTTTTAGCTTTGAACTTGACATTGATTTTTGATCTTTGATTTTTGATCTTCTATGAATTCTAACTTAATTTTTAAAGATGGATCAGTATATACAGGTACAAATTTTGGCGCTCCGATAAGCACCGCGGGGGAGATCGTATTTTCAACGGGCATGGTCGGTTATCCGGAAAGCCTCACCGATCCATCTTATAAAGGCCAAATTCTCGTGATGACTTACCCGATCGTCGGTAATTACGGCGTACCGGATAAATCATTTTGGGAGTCGGACAAAATTCAAGTATCCGGACTTATTGTCAGTAATTATATAGATACTCCGTCGCACTTCCAGAGCAGAAGGACGCTTGCTTCATGGTTCAAAGATGAAAATTTGCCGCTTGTTGAAATCAAGGATACCAGAGCGCTGGCTCAGAAGCTTCGGAGTCAAGGCACGATGCTTGGTAAGCTAATCACCAATAAGAATATTGAATTTTATAATCCCGGAGAGGAAAATCTGGCGGGAAAAGTCGGGACTGAAAAAATTACTTATTTTCAATCTGAAAATAACGGGGATAAAAAGAAAAATTCAAAAAATGTAATAATTATAGACTGCGGGGCAAAACGCAATATTATCAGGTGTTTTATAAAAAGGGGAGTCAACGCGATAGTCGTGCCTTGGGATTTTGATCCTTTTAGCGATAAGGGGATAAAAGAGTTGAGAAAAGTTATAAGCGCAAAAAGTAACAAATTATTTGACGCGGTTTTTATATCCAACGGACCGGGAGATCCGAAAATGGCAACCGATACAATCGCGACAATCAAAAAATCGTTGGAAAATAAAATCCCGACACTCGGGATTTGCCTTGGAAATCAACTCCTGGCTCTTGCGGCAGGAGGAGATACTTACAAACTGAAATTCGGTCACCGAAGCCAAAATCAGCCATGTCTTTTGGCGGGATCAAACAGGTGTTATATAACAACACAAAATCATGGGTACGCCATCGGCGATATACCAAAAGGATTTAAGCCATGGTTTAAGAATGCCAATGATAACACGGTCGAGGGAATTATCCATAACAAACTTCCCTTTATGGCGGTGCAGTTTCATCCGGAGGCAACTCCGGGGCCGCAGGATACGGAGTGGATTTTTGATTACTTCTTGAAAAAATGTAAAACGTAAAACGAAAAATGAAAAACAATAACTTAAATCAGAAAAAAGATTTGAAAATAAGAGCATATTATTTTGCTCTCAATGCTATTAAATTTATTGATAGCACAGATAAAAAAGATTTTACAAATTTTTTCAGTTATGCTCTAAAATCGGCAAATGAAAGCAAGTTCTGGCTGGGATTATTAAGAGATTCCGGTAAGGCTAATAAAGAACAAAGTAATATTTTACTTCAAGAAACAACAGAATTGGCAAACATATTGGGATCGAGTATCTTAACTCTTAAGGGGAAAAATAAGTTTTAAATTTTGCATTGTTGTTTTACGTTTTTCGTTTTTAATTTTTATTTATAAAAAAATGAACAATAAACTAAAAAAAGTCCTGATCCTCGGCTCCGGGGCACTCAAGATCGGGGAGGCCGGGGAGTTTGATTATTCCGGCTCGCAAGCTATAAAAGCGTTGAAGGAAGAGGGTATCAAAACTATTTTGATAAATCCGAATATAGCGACAGTACAGACATCAAAAGATCTCGTGGATCAGATCTATTTTCTTCCGGTCAAGCCATATTTTGTCGAAAAGGTAATCGCCAAAGAGAAGCCTGACGGGCTTCTTTTGTCATTTGGAGGACAAACAGCGCTAAATTGCGGAATTGAATTGTATAAGAAAAAAATTCTGGAAAAGTACAAAATTCAGGTTCTGGGCACGCCTATATCCGCAATACTCTTAACGGAGGACAGACAAAAATTCGCGAAGCATTTGAGCAAAATAGGCATCCCTACCCCGGGATCCAAGGTAGCTACAAACCAAAAAGAAGCGATAAAAATTGTGGAGGAGATTGGATTTCCTGTCATGATACGCGCCGGATTTGCTTTGGGAGGACAGGGCAGCGGTGTCGCCAGGAACCATGCCGATCTTGAAAAAATAGTACAAAATGCACTGGCATTTGCTCCTCAGGTGCTGATCGAAAAATATCTTCATCACTTCAAGGAAATTGAGTATGAAGTTGTGAGGGATAAATTTGATAACTGCATAACGGTCTGCAACATGGAAAATATGGATCCGCTTGGTATTCATACCGGAGAGTCGGTGGTAGTGGCGCCAAGCCAAACGCTTACAAATGATGAATATCACGCACTGAGGACCGCGTCGATAGATATTGTAAGAAGTCTCGGCATAATCGGAGAATGCAACGTGCAATTCGCGCTAAACCCCCACCCGCAACGCCGGCAAGCTGATTTACGTGGCGGGCGGGCCAACTCACGTACAAATTCTTCTAATTCTTCAAGCACAATCGACTATTATGTTATCGAGGTAAACGCCCGCCTGTCGCGCTCGAGCGCGCTTGCTTCCAAAGCCACCGGCTATCCGCTGGCATATATCGCGGCCAAGCTCGCTCTCGGCTATAACTTAACAAATCTGCAGAATAAGGTCACGGGAGTAACTCAGGCCTGTTTTGAACCCGCGCTTGATTATATTGTAGTCAAAATACCGAGATGGGATTTTGAGAAATTCAAGGGCGCAAGCCAAAAACTCGGAAGCAGTATGAAGTCTGTAGGCGAAGTAATGGGAATCGGGCGGACATTTGAAGAGGCTTATCAAAAAGCTATACGAATGCTCGATCTGGAATTTGAAGGAGCTACGTCAGAGAGACTATTTGACGAAGAAGATAATATCAGGACGCACTTAAGCGATGCCACTCCAAAGCGAATGTTTTTGCTCGCAAAAGCCCTGCGCGGCGGCATAACTATAGATGAGATTTATAAGCTTTCGGGAGTTGATCCATGGTTTCTGAATAGAATTAAAAATATAGTTGACGCAGAGGAGTCGCTCAGGAAAAGATATGAAAAATATGCAGGCGCCAAAAAAATTAAATCGATAGATCTCAGCAAAATATTAGATCGCGGACAGCTTCTGAGCTTGAAGCAATTGGGTTTCTCGGATAAAAAGATCGGGGAACTGACTGGGACTACAGGGCTTGAAATAAGAAAATTCAGAAAAAGCCTGACCGTCATTCCGTCCATCCTTCAAATCGATACTCTGGCCGCGGAATTTCCGGCAAAAACAAATTATTTGTATATGACATACAACGCAAACCATAGCGATATAAAAAATATCGGTAAGGGAGGGATAATAGTCTTGGGCTCCGGGCCATACCGAATAGGTTCGTCGGTCGAGTTCGATTGGTGCAGTGTCAATACAATATTCGGACTTAAGGAATACGGAAAAAAATCAGTAGTAATTAATTGTAATCCGGAAACAGTTTCAACGGATTATGACATTTCGGACAGATTATATTTTGAAGAGCTAACTTTTGAGAGGATAACCGATATTTATGAATTTGAGTCGCCTCTGGGAATTATCGTATCTGTCGGCGGTCAAACCCCGAATAACAGGGCAAAGGCTTTGCATGATTTTGGACTTAAGATACTCGGCACGAATCCTAATGACATTGACAGGGCTGAAAACAGAAGTAAGTTCTCGGCAATGCTTGACCAGCTAAACATCAAACAACCGGCGTGGGAAGCGTTTTCTACACTCGAAGACGCCGAGAGGTTTGCCGAAAAAGTCGGATTTCCAGTAATCATCAGGCCATCATATGTGCTGTCCGGGGCGGCCATGAATTTATGCTTCAGCAATAAAGACTTGGAAAAATATATAAATGAAGCAACCAAAATATCGCAGGAATATCCTGTTACGGTATCAAAGTTTTTCGACCGGGCAAAAGAAATTGAACTGGATGCTGTCGCGCAAAACGGTGAGGTAAAAGCCGCAATAATATCCGAACATATCGAATATGCAGGTGTTCATTCGGGAGACGCGAGCATAATGCTTCCGCCTCAAACTCTCCGGCGTGACATGCAAAATAGAATGCACGCGGCAGGGGAGAACATCGCGAAAGTCCTCAAAATAACAGGGCCGTTTAATATACAGTTTTTACTTAAAGATGATGAGATTTATATAATAGAGACAAACTTGAGAGCGTCGAGAACTTTTCCTTTTATCGCAAAAGTGACAGGGGTTAACCTGATTACTTTATTTACAAAATCTTTGTTTGAAAAATATATTCCGAAAGTAGCAATGCCTATTTATAAATTTTGCGCTGTTAAAGTTCCGCAGTTTTCTTTCGCCAGGCTTACCGGCGCGGAGCCAAAGGTCGGAATCGAAATGGCCTCGACAGGAGAAGTGGCGTGCTTCGGCGAAGACATAGAAGAAGCTTATTTGAAAGCTCTGCTTTCAGTTTCGCCAAAAATTCCTGAAAAGGGGATTTTTGTCAGTATAGGCGGAGATGATAAAAAGGCGGCATTTTTGAAAACTGCCAAATTATTACCTGAACTCAAAAGGCCAATCTATGCTACAGAAAAAACTCATAAATTTTTGACCGAAAACGGTATTAGAGCAAAGATGCTTTATAAAATCCATGAGCAAAAGTCGCCAAACATAATTGATGAATTCCAGGCGAATAAAATTGACCTCTGCATAAATATTACAGATAAAAATGTTAAGAAAGAGGTTAATGACGATTACATGATCAGACGAACAGCCGCCGATAATAATATCTTTGTATTTACAAAGATCAAAACGACACAGCTCTTTATTTCCTCCATGGTCAAAAAAGGGTTGAGTGGTCTCAAAATCAAATCATGGAACGATTATTTGAAAGCCACTTGAAATTTAGCTAAAAATATCCTATAATATGCCAATGAGAAAACTGTTAGCCATATTCGCACTTTTTTTATCGGTCTTTTTTATATTCAGCCTCAAAGCTGAAGCGAATGAGGGAGTGATCGAGCTTGACAGTGCCAGAGATACAAATCCCAGATGTTTTGTGATGTCAACGCTTGTAAACCGCTCTAGGACATATAATCTCCTAGTAACTTGCAAGAATCTTATTTACCCGGTCGAGGATAACGGCAGATATTATATTCTATGGTCAGTTCCTGAGCCGGATCCGGATAAGCGCGAAAATGATAGACAAAACGAACGCGCAGAACGGCCGGAACGAATAGGGGATATAAAATTCGGCAAAGAGATGTTCAAGACGAGAAAACCTTTTAGTGAACTTTTTATAACTGTCGAGAACGAAAGATCACCCAGAGAGCCATCAAATAACAGGATAATGGAAGGCTTCGTTGATAATGTTGATTTTTTGGATAGCACTGGACTTGAAGACGAAGAGGAATCACAACTGACGCCTACACCATCGATTTCGCCTGCTTTATCGGTGACTCCGACTAAAGAGCCTGAGAATCGAAGCGGAGGGATTTTCCCCGCAGTTATTACAATAATTGTGCTCGTAATAACGATAATATTTATTATGGGAATCGTAATATATATCGTAAATAAAGTCCGCAATTCCTGATCATTGTCAATTGGTGATTTAATTGTATAATTGATTTATGATCAGACTTCCGGGACTTATTGACCCTCACGTGCACCTCAGGGATCCGGGACAAACCAACAAAGAAGATTTCGAAACAGGGAGCAAAGCAGCTATCGCGGGGGGTTTTACAACAATTCTGGATATGCCGAATAATGCCGTGCCAATTACTTCAGGGCGTCTGCTAAATGAGAAAATTAAAATTGCCGAAAAAAAGATTTATTGCGATACGGGTTTTCATTTCGGGTCGCTGGGAGATAATTTCGATGAGTTCAAGAAAGTACAGGATAAAGTATTTGGTTTGAAAATATATTTGAATGTCACTACAGGCAATTTTCTGGTCGATGAAAATGTGTTTGAAAAAATATGCCAAAATTGGCCCGCGCAAAAACCTATTTTGGTTCACGCGGAACAGGATGTTCTGGAATCTATTCTGAAAATTGCCGAGGAAAATAATCAGAGAATTCACGTCTGTCATATAAGCTCCAAAAGCGAACTGGATATTATTTTGAAGGCAAAAGAAAAATATTCCAAAATTACGTGCGGCGTAACCCCGCATCATCTTTTTTTGAATAAAAATGATCTTTCGCGAATTGGTTCTTACGGCAATGTAAAGCCTTTTCTGAAAACCCCGGAGGATAATAAATATTTATGGGAAAATCTGAAATATATCGATATAATTGAATCCGACCATGCACCGCATACAAAGGAGGAAAAGACAAGCAGTAATCCGCCGTTTGGAATCGCGAATCTGGAAACTACACTCGCGCTCCTTGTTACAGAGTTAAATAATAATAAAATCTCAATTGATGAAATTTTGAGACTGTGTTATTTTGGCCCGGCGAAAATTTTCGGGATAACACGCAATGAAAAAGATACTTTCGTGCAGGTTGATGAAAGCGAGGAATGGACAGTCGACAGCAGTAAGTTTTTTACAAAGTGCAAAACTTCTCCATATAACGGGATGAAATTGAGGGGGAGAGTGAAAGAGGTTACGATACGAGGCCATATGGTTTTTGAAGGCGGGAAGTTTCTACTAGATCAGGGAATTGGAAAAATTTTAAAATAGAAAAAGTATTGTTAGGAATTAATTTAAATGCTAGAATAATCTTCATATGAAAAAGCAAAGTCTAAATATAATTTCGTGGAAAGAGGACAACATATATATTGCCAAATTATTAGAGCTTGAACTTGCCAGTCAGGGTAAAACGCAGAAGGAGGCAATAAAAAATCTGTAAGAAGCTTTTAGTCTTTACCTTGAAGATGAAGATACAAGTAAGTTACAATTACCCGACATAAAGGAACTGTCTACTCAAATCTTCTCTATTCATTGATGAGCAAGCTTTATTCCGGTCAAAATCATTTATAGTATGAAGACGCCATTTTACGATCCGGGGAAAACTTATGATGAAAATTATGACAAGGGGCCGTTTGGGGCTTTTGCCGATAATGAGGTATTTGAGCAAAAAGGAGAGCCAAGGTATGATTTTCTGGGTCAAAAAGTGCATCTGCCTTTTGGGATTCCGGCCGGACCGATACTCAATAGCAAATATGTAAAAGCCGCGTTTGAAAAAGGATTTGATCTGGTTGTATACAAAACAATAAGAAGTGATATATTCCCGTGCCACCCGCTTCCAAATATCGTCCCTCTGGATGTGGAGGGGGATTTGTCATTAAAAAAGCTTCAGGAACCGTTAGTAACTAAAGATAAATATGATGAGCCTCTAACAATCACAAATTCGTTCGGGGTTCCGTCGAAAAAAGCCGCAGTATGGCAGGATGATGTCAGAAAAGCGCTTTCGTACGCAGGACGAGGTCAAGTGCTGATACTAAGCTTTATGGGGACAGTTAGACCCAATCAAACTCAGGACGAGTTTGTCGCCGACTATATTCTGGCCGGTCAATTGGCGCTCGCGACCGGCGTAAAGATAATAGAGGCCAATTTGTCCTGTCCCAATATCGGCAATGAAGGATTGGTATGCTACAACCTGGACGTGACCGAGAAAATCGCTAAAGGTCTTAAAAAGATAAAAAAGGATGTTCCTCTTATTTTGAAAGTCGGGTATTATCAGGATGATAAGCAAATTTTCAGACTTGCTAAAATCGCGCATAAATACGCGGATTCTATAGCGGTCATAAATACCCTGCAGGGGACAATTGTTGATAAAAACGGTGATCAGGCGCTACCCGGAAAAAACAGATTGCGATCGGGCGTTTGCGGCGCGGCAATCAAGTGGGCCGGGATCGAAATGGTTAAAAAGTTGACCAAGATCAGATCGGGTGAAAAATATAACTTTTCTATTGAGGGAATCGGCGGCGTTATGACGCCCAGTGATTATGTGGATTACAAAAAGGCCGGGGCAGATTCGGTTATGTCTGCAACAGGCGCAATGTGGAATCCATATCTCGCGCAAGAAATAAAAAATTCAATCAGAGGGGCTGAGTAGGGACCGGTGTATAAGTGGGCAAAAATCTAGGCGCCTTATCATAGCCGAAAATAATCACTATGTCCGCGTCATTAGGTCTGATTTCTCCCGCCGGATAATTAGAAATTTCTATTCCCATAGAATCCGCCAATTCCTGAGCATCCGCTCGAGCATTTTGGTTAACCGGGATCACAACCGATGACGAATATGTGTTTACCGATGCGTTTTCGCGCCTCAGGATCAGAGCGTCAGGAAGAGCCAATTTGACGTCCTGCTCATATGTATTGGTCAAGCCGGACACTGCGGTTCCGTTTCTCAAAACAATTTTTGTTTGCTCCGCTTCGCTTGCTTTTGCCTGATCTATACCGTTATTTATGTTCATGCTTAGCGAGGTCACTTCAATCAATTTACCCGTAGACGGGCGATAAAGGTAAGCCTTGCGGGATTTTTCGTAAATCAGCACCTTATCGCCGTTTTCGCTTCTGATAAAAAACTCCTGATCCTTGAGCTTGGCTTTATCGGACACAGTAGCCAGGACAGGCTCTTCGCCAACCGGCAACTCGATCAGACGGGAAATTTTGGCAGTCAGCATTCTGGCTTCTTCCAGAGCCGCTTCCTGTGAGTTTTTTTTCAGATTCTGATACTGACTATAGAAATAGTATGAGGGAATAAAGGCCAAAATTATTATAGCGACTGCGGATATCGAAATTATAATAGTTATTTTCTTATTTAGTTTTGGTTTGAATTTTTGGATTTTGGAATATAATCGCCTGAGCATAGCTAAATAATCATAATAACTATAAAATAAAAAGTCAATTTGAATCAACAGCTTGACAAACGGCAATACATGAGCTTATTATTAAAATAGAGTTAACTCATATATGATTCACTTGCTCAAATTCTTATATCTCCTGCCATTTAATCTTCTTATTTTCACCCTCATCACTTCCTCAATAATACCTTCCGTTCACGCGGCGGACGGCACAGGCACGTGGACACAGATTTCCGATATGCCATCATCTCATTCCAATGCAAGCGGTATAATTACTTTAAATAGCGGAAAGGTACTTATAACTACGGGTACAGGCCAGAACGGAATTACAAGCAAAAGCGAGCTGTTTGATCCATTGACACGCACATGGTCCTCAACCGGAGACGTTAATGAGGGGCGTAATTTATACGGCAATGCAATTGTAAAGCTACCTGATGGGAATATAATGATTGCAGGCGGTGAAGGACCGGGTGTTACAGATATAGGATCGGTTGAGATCTATGATCCACAAACAGAAAGCTGGTCATTTACTGATCCTCTAGCAACACCCAGGCGTTACGCAGCTATAGTTCTTGAAAACGGCAAAGTGCTTGTTACGGCGGGCGCCAATGGAATTCCAAATAATGACCGTTTTCTCTCCTCAACCGAAATTTATGATCCGGCAACAGACACATGGTCATCCTCGGGCGCTCTGAATGTAGCCCGTGAAGGAGTAATCGATATTGTTTTACTCAAAAACGGAAAAGTACTTCTCGCAGGAGGATATACCCTAAATGATAAAATGACAAACATCGCTGAAATATATGATCCGGCTACCGGAATTTGGTCAACATCACAAATACCTGTTGAGGGCGGCTGGAGCGGAGGCTCTATGACTGTTCTTGAAAACGGCAAAGTACTACTGGCCGGAGGAGTAATTGGCTACTGGACAAATAATACTACAGCTACAAATAAATCGTGGCTTTACGATCCATCCAACAACACTTGGTCCAT
Organism: uncultured Gammaproteobacteria bacterium; assembly: GCA_964564035.1. GTDB lineage: Bacteria > Patescibacteriota > Microgenomatia > Levybacterales > UBA12049 > JAHIGH01. Next base: position 18,537 of record CAZLZN010000004.1, read on the forward strand.
GACAGGCTCTATGAGTACAAACCGTAACGGACATAGCAGTGCGCTTCTCGCCGACGGTAAAGTATTGATGATAGGTGGAGGATCAAATCAAACAAATATATATGATCCGGCACGCGGAACATGGGCTCTTTCAAAGACTACCAAATATCCGGCGTACAATGGCATCGCTAGCCTGCAAAATGGCGATGTGCTTGCAATAGGAGGAGATCCTGAGGGTAAATCCGCCGAGCTATTCACAAACGAGCCTGTTCTTCCGACACCGACAAGCACCCCAACCCCCACAGCAACTCCTACTCCTACCCCCAAACTCCCGGTCATCCTGATACCGGGCATCATGGGAAGTGAATTTGAAGTGAAAGAAACAATTGCTAATTCAGGGATAAAACAGTGCCTCAATCCGCTTGAGGATTATGAGTATAATCAAGGAGATACTGTGTGGCTTAATCAGGATATTAATATACTCAGAGATAATATTTTATGCGGTAAATATCTTGACATATTAAAAATGGATGAGAATGGCAACGAGATATATCCACAAATAGGATTAAAAAATAATTTGGTAACAGCAAAAATTTTTGAACAGCATATTGGCTACTACGATACCATTCCTTTCTTTTTGGAAAAAGGGTACATGCTTAACAAAGACTTCTTCATTTTTCCCTATGACTGGCGCAAAGACCTGACAGATAATATATTTCTGCTCGATGAAAAAATAAATAACGCCACAACCAGCGCCGGAACAACCAAAGCACAAATTGTTGCCCACAGCATGGGTGGACTTATAGCGCGTGACTTTATCCGCGACCCTGAACGTGCTGAGAAAGTAGATGCCATAATTGAACTCGGTACGCCTCATGCAGGAACACCAGCCTTTCTTGCACATTTACTATATGATAAATGCATTAAGCACTTTGGAGTTTGCATAATTAATGGAGAGAAGATTAACAGTCTTGTACAGAACTTTCCCGGTGCTCACCAGCTCATGCCTAGTAAACTATATTATGAACTATACTTTCGTCCTCAAGATTATCCGTTTAAAGACAGCCGGGATATTGACGGAAACGGAGTAAAAGACGCATTAAATTACGATCAAGCAAATATATTGTTATCTAATTTGGGAAAGAACATGAATCTGATTAACAAAGCCGAATTGTACCACGATTCACTGGACACAACATATGGCAATACTAATGGTGTAAAAACCTATATAATTGCAGGCTCTGGGCAGCCAACCATTGGACAGATCCATGATTATTACGGTTTTACTCTCTGGAATAACAGGTTAGAGCTTCCCTTTGGAGAGCCAAAATTAGATGCAGATGCGATAAACGGAGATGATACAGTGCCGATTCTGAGCGCTACCCTTGGAAAACTTAGTAATGTCTTTTATGTGAATCAGGGCCATAACAGCCTCCCGACAGGAACTGCTATGAGTTTGGCCTACAATCTTCTTACTGCTCAATCTACCGATATTCCGGGAGTAAGCACAATACCTTTCGCATTTAGCGGACAAATAATATCTGTACATAGCCCTGTCCTTCTTCACGCGTACGACAGCGAAGGACGCCATACCGGCCCCAGAGATGACGGAACAATTGAGCTAGGTATCCCCGGCTCGTCCTATGACTATCTGAGGGATTCTAAATTTATCTATCTGCCGGAAGGCGAAAACTATAATATCAAAACAAAAGCAACAGACGAGGGAAGCTTTGACCTCAAGATCAAGAAATACTCGGAAAGCGCTCTAACCAAAGAACATATCTTCCTAGCTATTCCTCAGACAGATGAAACAACGTCTTTCATGGTGCTAAATACAGATACTCCTGAACTTCAGGTGGATAAGGATAACAACGGCACAGTAGACCTTACTCTCACCTCGTCAAGCACTCTCACAGGCGATGATCTTACTGACACTCAAGCCCCTGTCACAACAGCTGCGCTAAACGGATCACAAGGCGCAAATGACTGGCACACATCAGATGTAACACTTTCATTTACAGGTGAAGACTCGGGCGCAGGAATACTAAAGACGTATTATTACAAGGACACGGATCAAGTCCTGCATGATGCAGACGCGCCAATAACTATCAATACCGAAGGTATAACTAAGCTCCGTTACTTCTCAATTGACAGAGCAGGAAATATGGAAGAGTCTAAAGAAATAACAATCAAAATAGATAAAACAGCGCCCGAGCTTATCATGCAGTTTGATCCTCAAACAAAAAAACTTGTAGGATCGGGAGAAGACATACATAGCGGAATTGAAAACGTAAATCAAACACAAACAGATTTAACCGTAACAGACAAAGCAGGAAACACCTCACAATTTAGCTTTACATCTAAAACTGCAACAGTTCTGAAAATAACTACTCAGACAATGACTATTACAGAGCTCAAATATAACGATATTACAACGACTATCCCGAAAAGCTCGATCGCTGTAGCATGGACAGCGGGTAGCACAAATGAAATCAAATATCTGCTTCAGACATATCTTATCTCAAAACAGGAAGGAATCATTGCTCTTTACAATGCCGAAAAAAGCAAAACAACATCAATTGAGAAAACCGTCGGAAGCAATGTTACAAAAACAACCGCGCCGGATATGAGTATCATAAAACTCAAATGCATTAACGGCTCGGTTAAGCTTTCATACTAGACAAAAGATTATGACAATAAACATTTACAAAGAGAGGGGGTGGACTAAATTATTAAGGTAAACACTTAATAAAATCGTTATGAGTGGCTCACCAATTGACAGTCCTAGTTTCGCAATTATAGTAATCTATTCATTAGTAGTCGCTCTTATAATCCCATTTCTCGTCGGATTCTTTATTTCTTTTTTTATTCTGAAGCGTGTTTTTATAGATAAAAAAAGCAAAAAGTACCCAATAAATAAAAATATTCACATATTAATTATTTTGCTCGTTTCCGGGTTATTTGGATGGCTAACAGTAATATTTTTAGGAAACTATTTCGGAGATATTGGTAATTATGTTATCGAATTTACATCAAAATAATTGACGTATAATTACCTCGCCGAGCGCGATTACCACGCCATACGAGCATCACGGAACACACGGAAGCATGGATTATGCTTGAGAAGATAAACAGGAATTAGTAATCCTGCAACTATTTACGGAGCAAGGAAGACTGAAGTATGGATATTAAGTTTATCAATAAATAGATCAAATGAGGAGAGGTGATAGCATATGTTTTTTCCTGGTGAGGAGGGGATTGTATTGATAATCATTGTTGGGTTTCTCTTCGCGATACTAACTCCGTTTCTTGTCGGATCTTTACTTTCTTTTTTTATACTGAAACGAATTTTTATCGACAAAAAAAAGAAAAAGTATTTAAAAGACAAACAAGCGCGAATCATAATTTCAATATTTATATCAATATTATTTGGATACTTATCAATTGTATTTTTTGGTGAAGAAATAAATAAATATATTATTAATTTATTATCGAGATAACTACTACCTACTATACATCTGATAATTTGCCTTAGATTTAAGTATAAAATACTAATATTATGTAATATACGGGGAGAGGAGGTGAAGCAAATTATTAGGTAATTAAACCTTAATTTAAAAAATTATGACTTTAGGATATGGATATGGTATAGCAGTAATATATTCAATTGTAGCGTCCTTGTAATTCCCTTTCTAGTCGGATTCTTTATTTCATTTTTTATACTGAAGTGCATTCTGTCTCACAAAAAGAATAGATTTTATGTAAGATCACCTAAAAAACGTATTGTATTAGTGCTTGCTCTTGCATCTATAATTGGATTTTTGTGTTTTTATATACCATACACTTTACGGTTATCGGGATATTTATGATATATAGTGATGATGCTATCCAGATCTGGAACGTACTCTTGACCTGCCCGGTAATAATCAACGCCTATGTGATAAACAGGACAACCACACAGGCCCCAAAGAGGACGGTGCATTAGAAGTCGGTAGCCCCGGTTCGTCATATGACTATCTAAGAGGTTCTAAATTTATTGATCTTCCGGAAGGCGGAAACTACACTGTCCAAAACAAAAGCAACAAATGAGGGAAGCTGTGAAAACTCATACTGTAAACGGCATGTTTTTTGCTGCAGCACAAGCTACCACAGGTGGGATATAGAAAATTCGACCCTTGATGTCCGCTAAACGACTAGCCATTATCGTCTTGATATGTGCTATTTGTATCTTGTATGCTGTATGTATGAAGCTGAAGATTCTTCTGGGCCTGGTATTAGTTTTTGTTTTTCTAGGCTCAAAAAATTTTGCATACTCACAAAATATAAATATTACCGCATCAGTCAATCCCGACGCGAACGATCTGCAGTTTGATTTTGAAGCCTTAACAGCACAGGAAGTTTTCCCGCAAAACTCTACTATTGAATATCAGTTAACTTACGGCTCCAATGCGTTTTCTCCGATACCAATAACTCTGGAGGCAAACTGGGAAGAGGGGACTATCGAGAATACAATGACGTCAGTTGGGGTTGTTAATTATGTTGATGGCAGTGCAACAAATGCATATGGAAATACTCAGCCCGTTATAGATTTGATAAATAACAGAATTACCTGGACAATTTCGTCCTACCCGGGTCAGACAAATGATGAGATAGTAAAATATAGCGTTAGGACTAATAACTCTTACAAGGGGAGCAATTTGGTAAATTTCTTAAATAAAGCAAAGCTAACTTCTGTAAGCCTGGAGCTTGCCGAAATAAGTATAGGAAAAAAATATTTATATAACTCATCACTTGAGCCGGCCGCAACTCTTGCGCCGACCTCAAATCAGGCTTCTCAGAATTCAACCAATGCAACTAATACTCCGGTGCCTGCTATAAATAATCTAAGCCCAACTCTGCCGATCAGGACGCCTGCCGGTTTTAAGCCGCAAATTACCCAAATCTTACTGCGAACTGTTACGGCTAATATGCTGAAAATTTATATAGAGACGGATACTGGTTCAAGAATGAATTTATTTTTTGGGCACGATAAAAGAAGCCTTAATCGGATAATCAATAATCAGCGCTTTACTACAAATAATGAATTTATTATTGAAGATTTGGAACCAGATACCGAGTACTTTATTATGATTGAAGCGGCAAATCGAAGAGGCGAAGTATTTAAATCAGATATATATACTTTTAGAACTGCAAAAGCATCTGACTACATTAGTATTGCGGGGAACTCGATAATTATAACCAGCGAAAATAATATACTTACAAATCCCAAGAATCTGGAGGCGAGCAGCATAGGTAATTTACCGGTAATAGTATTGCCGTCTAACCAAATTTTTGAATTTAAATTCAATCTAGACCGTCTAATCTCTACAAAAAGGGTGCAGATTTTTATCCGCAATAAAGATGTTCTGGGTATAAATACGTATTCAAATATGCACAATATGGGCGGGATAATCGCTATAGATGCCATAGAAATATCGCAGGGTGTTTATGCGGGATCCCTAAGCACCCCTGATGCTCCGGGAAATTATGAGGTAATAGCCAGAATATCCGACCGGGACGGGAATATTATTGAACAAAAATTGGCTGACCTGAGGGTGTCAAAAAAAATGAAAGTAATCAATTCCAGTACTAAAAAACCGGTTGAGGGAGCAAGGATCTATTTGAGTTATTTTAATCCAACAAGTAAAAACTATGTGATGCTGCCCTCTCAATTGTTTCGCTTTAAAAATCCTATGCATACAAACATAAATGGCGAATTAGATATTGCGCTTGCAGAGGGTAAATACCTGGCAGAAGTCAGCGCGATCGGGTATGAAAATAATAAAACCGAGTTTGTTATCGGAATGAATCCAAACGAGGATTATCCGGAAATTGTGCTCAAGGAGGAACCGTTTAATATATTATCTACATCAATACACTTCTGGTCGATTTTTATAGATGCAGTTAGCGAGACTAAGCAGTATATACAAAATTTATCAAATTCCAACAGGTTTTTTGAATTTAATGCTTTGATTTCACTGGGGATTCTTGTCGTTTTTACGATGTACTCATTTTTATCAAAATTTAACATACCATTAGGCTCATTTTTTGCCTATATTACGCATCATACAAAAACCGCCGCGGGCGATGCCGGTTCACGCGGAATCATTTGGTATAAGCTCTATGATAATATTGTTAAACACGAAATAAGCGGAGCAGATGTTTATTTGATTGATAAAAATAAAAACAAGGTGTTGAATCACATTAAAACGGATAGTAAAGGCGAATTCAGGCTAGGAGTAATTTGGGACCGGGACTACTTGATTGAAATCATGAAAGACGGCTATCAACCGTTATTCTACGACGTGGAGCATGCCAAGCCGGATAATGATCACCCAAGCATTATATTCTATAATGATAAAATTTCGATAAATAAAGCCGTAAAGAACTTAAAAAGAGTATTTAAGAATTTCGCAGGATTTATTTTCGAAATACTTCTCTCAGCTTCTCTGATATTTGAACTATCACTAGGGCTCAGCCTAGGGTGGATGAAAACTTTGCCATTTATCACTGTTTCAATAATTAATATTCTTATATGGTTTTTGATACTTTATTCTAAAAGACAAGTGTATCGGTAAATTGTCGAAAGTTAGCGGTCTATAGTAGATACATATTTATATATAGTCCTGGATAAATGTTTCATTCTTTCGCGTGCTGTATTTTCGTCACTTACCGAAAACATGCACAATAAATACGGCCTTCTGGGTTCATAAACAATTCCACAATCCCTGAAGCCCTGAGTGCCGTCTTTGGCTTCAAAGTCACCAATCTTATGCGCTACAGGAATTTGAGGGGGGACGCCAGCGGCAAGCTTATCCGAGAATTTGGTTTTTGTAAGTAAGTCCAAAATTTCATTCGAAGAATCTTTGCTCAAAACTGACGAGAAATAAAGCGCTTTCAGAATGGATGAGTAGTTCTTAGCCGATATCAACGCTCCGGCGTTATCTGATCTAAGATCAATATCCAAAGCCTGGTAAACTTCATTGAAGTCTTCATCTTTGATATACGGAGATAGCATTTTTACTGCGGTATTATCGGATTCTTCAAGTGTTAGCCGAACAACCTCCGATGTTTTTAATTTCGTCCCTACTCCTCTCTGCCATAAATCACCAAAGTTTTTATCGATGTGTTCTTCCATCAATACAAGCTCGGGATCTCCCTGCATTTTGGTTCTTTCTTTGTAATGATAATATGCCATAACTACAGGAACTTTGAATAGAGACGCGGCGTAAAACTCGACTTTCTCATTTACGCCAATTGATGTGCCGGTTGGGAGATATTCAAAATAAAAGCCAAAAGTGAGACCATACGGTTTCACCTGCTCACGAAGCTGCGTTCTGAGTTCGAGATAATTTATCAATAGATCCTGGGGAAATTCCTGATGTATTCTTTTTGAAAGTAATGGATATTTTAGCTCTGCGGCAGATACATTGTTTGCCTGATTAACTTCATCATGGTTGCTGAAATAATATATAATAAAACCGATATTGGCAAGCAAGCTGAGGGTTAGTATATAAAGAAAAATATTTTTTTTACGCATAAAAACCGGATGGTTGGCATAGAACTCAGGCCTTAACATCCTCATCGATATTTATTATAATCATAAATGTGATGATTTATAAACAGGTAAAATAAGTTCATGAATTTTCTCTATAAACTACAAGCCCTTTCAATAAAAAACAACTCGCTTGTTTGCGTAGGACTCGACAGTGACGCTAATAAAATACCACAGCAAATTAAAAAAGGTGATTATTCAATTTTTGAATTTAATAAGAGAATTATTGACAGTACTCATGACCTTGTATGCGCATATAAGCCGAATTCTGCTTTCTATGAAGCATTTGGAAATAAGGGTCTGGTCGAGTTAAAGATGACTTGTGATTATATTAAGCATAAATATTCGGAAATACCAATAATCCTGGACGCGAAACGCGCGGATATTGGAAATACAAACAAAGGTTATATCAGATATGCATTTGATTATCTGGCTGCGGATGCGATTACTTTGAATCCTTATCTTGGCCGCGAGGCTCTAGCGCCGTTTCTTAATCTTTCGGAGAAAGGATGTGTTATTTTATGTAAGACGTCTAATGCGGGGGCAGGGGAGCTTCAAGATTTGATTGTGGAGGGCGAACCGTTATATTTAAGAGTTGCCAAAAAAGTCTCATCAGAATGGAACAAGAATAATAATTGCCTACTTGTAGCAGGCGCCACTTATCCTACCGAACTTAAGGCTATAAGAGAGGCGGCGGGGGATATGTTTTTGCTCGTTCCTGGTGTAGGCGCGCAAGGAGGGGATATAAAATCATTTGTTACAGCAGGTTTAAATTCCAAAAACTCAGGCTTGATTATTAATTCTTCAAGAGCTATTATTTACGCATCAAGCGGGGAGGATTTTGCGATTAAAGCGCGTGAAGAAGCAAAGAAATTAAGAGATCAGATCAATAAATATCGAATCTGAAAGCCTTAATTAATGATTCTAACTTATGGATAACGAGGTTTTAGAAATACTTAAAAAGACAAATACGATTAACGACAATAGTCATTTTGTTTATACATCAGGCAAGCATGCCAAGTCTTACGTTAATAAAGACGCGATTTTTCCTCATACCAAATACACATCGAGAATCGCGGAGCTTATTGCCGAAAAATTCCGGGACTCTGCAATTGACGTAGTTGCAGGGCCATCGCTCGGAGGAATTATTTTGTCACAGTGGACAGCCTATCATCTGTCTAAATTAAAGAGCAAAGAAATTCTCAGTGTCTATACAGAAAAAACCACTGACAAAGACCAGATATTAACGAGGGGATATGATAAGCTGGTAAAGAATAAAAACGTACTTATAGTTGAGGATATTGTTACAACAGGCGGTTCTGTAAAAAAAGTTATTAAGAGTATTTTAAGAGCCGGAGGTAAAGTTACAGCGGTTTGTTCAATTGTTAATAAAGATCCAGAACATATTGATCCTGATTATATCGGCGCTCCATATGTTTATTTAACGACTTATGACACGCAGGTTTATGATGAAAAAGATTGTCCGCTTTGTAGACAGAATATTCCTATAAATACAACTCTTGGACATGGAAAAAAATATCTGGAAGGTAAAATAGGTAATTGACAAAAGTGAAAAAATATCGTTCAATAGTATTATGCATACTGCCAGCCGACCAATAATCGTTTCGCTTGTAACAGTTTTATTTGTTTTTATATGTCTTACCTTATTTTTTAAGCTTTTCGGTCCCATCCCGTTTTTTGTCCAGAATGTAACTACGACTAAAGAGTCACTTTTCATGGCTGAGGGCACCGGTGAAGTTACGATAATTCCGGACACAGCGCTTATCTCATTTGGTGTTACAAAAACAGCTTCAACAGTCGAACAGGCTAAAAACGATGTAAATACTATATCTAATAAAATTACAGAGGATTTGAAAAAGCTTGGTGTGGATGTCAAGAATATTAAGACCACAAATTACTCGGTTAATCCGCAATATGACTATTCCAGAGGGGGCCAAAGGATAACAGGGTACACTGTTGATACCAATATTCAAGTTAAGCTGCAACCAATTGACAAAGCAAATGATGCTGTCGATATCGCGACAGCAGACGGCGCAAACCAAGTAGGTGGTATCCAGTTCGTCGTTGACGATAAAAAACAAAAAGAACTGGAAAATGAAGCGAGAAAGCTTGCGATCGAGGACGCCAAAGACAAAGCAAAAAGTATTGCCGATGCAGCGGGAATTAAGTTGGGTAGAATTGTCGATGTGAGAGTGAACCCGATCAATAATTTTGCTCCAATGCCGGTCATGAGAGATCTTGCAATGGGTAACGCAGAAAAAGCTCCCGAGACACAGCTTAATCCCGGCGAGAACAAGGTCATGATGACCGTCAGCCTCTCCTACGAGACCTATTAATATTTGTCATTTGCCATTGATCCATCCGGCATTTGCTTATAATTTATTTAATAAACTGCGACTGAAATTGTTTGTGATTTATTGGAAATATTTTACTTACAATCATGCATTAATGCCTGATCTGAATATATATATTATTTCGTGAATAATCTAAGCGCGTTTATATACATTAGAATAAGTAAACTAGAGAGATGGGGGGTAATTATATTTGGGGGATATAATCTATGACTTAACCATTCATCGTTAACAAAGCCGCGGAGAGTATTGTAGAATTTAAAATTCACTTGTTTCCGGAATGGAATGTTTTGTGAACTTCTCTTAACTGCTTGTTTGTAATGTGTGTATATATTTGGGTAGTCGCGATGTTTTTGTGACCGAGCATTTCCTGTACGGATCTAATATCAGCCCCATTGGTCAGTAGATCAGTCGCGAAACTATGTCTCAAAGTATGAACAGTCGCATCAACAGGTAAGCGCGCAAGTTTAACATATTTTTTGATTATCCGCTCAACGCTTCTGGGGGTAAGCCTCATCTTCTCTCCGCGGTTTTCTTCATTTTTTTTACCTGAATAGCGGATAAATAATGGCCTATACGGATCCAGTCTGATTTTCAGATAATTGCCGATCCAGTCCGCAGCCCTGTCGGAAATAAAAACAATTCTCGATTTGCCGCCTTTGCCAATCACACCGAATTCTCGTCTTTCTAGATTGATTTGTTCATGATTGAGTTTGGTTAATTCACTCACGCGAAGTCCGGTTGAAAATAGAAGCTCCATTATTGCCCTGTCCCGGGTGCCTTCTTCCGTTGATGTATCAGGCATTGTAACCAGGCGGTCTATTTGTTCACGCTCTAAAAACTTCAAACTGCGGCTTTCTGTTTTGGGCAGATCTATCTTGGAGGGCTCAAGCGTATTAATATCATTTTTGATAAGAAATCTGAGAAACGACCTGAGGGCGATAACGTAATAATTTTGAGTAACCTTTTTGAGACCTTTTTCTTTGGCGTCTTTTACATTTGATAAATATACCCTATATTTTCTAATACTTTGTAAATTCAAATCAGCCAGTGTTTTTTGAGGCATTTCGCGCTTAAACCAATTCTCAAAAACCACCAAATAATGCCTGTAGTCTCTGATCGTAAGTTTGCTGCAATTTTTTTCTATCTCCAGATACTCCAGGAAATTCTGTATGTGTTCTTTTAGCGGATCATTCATAGTTTAAAAGACGGCTGATTTAGATAACTTTAACTGATACCTGACAAAAAAGTCAATATTTTGTTTGATTTCTGTCAAGTAGTTTAATTTTATTTAATTTAATCTTAGGATGCCAAAATTATACTTTTTTATGATTTACCCGGCAATTGATAGTTCGACAACTATTTTTCAAAGGAGGGGAGAGAGAAAAATAATTTTTAAAGAAATTGTTGAATTATCCCCATTGCCGGTATTGATTGTGAATGCTGCTACAAATGAGATTGAATACGCTAATGGTGCATGGGAACAGGCAACCGGATACACACTGGACGAAGTAAAGGGTAGAAATCCCAATATTCTAAAAAGCGGCCGAACACCAAAGGAAATTCATAACCAAATCCGCAAGCACCTGAGAGAAGGCAGAATTTATAAAACAGAACTGTTATTTGATAAACGCAAAGACGGAAGCGAATTTCAATTATCATCTACTTTTTATCCAATCCAACAGGATGAGAGAAATATTTTTTATGTACAGATAGAGCATGATATAACTGCGCGAAAAATTAAAGAAAAATTCAAAACAATGCATATTAATATCGCGCTTTTACTTGCCGCGTCTGAAGACATTCTGAGTGCGGTACCTAAGACGCTTGAATATTTGTGCGAAGGAACAGGTTGGGAAATTGGGGAGCTGTGGCTTCTATCACGTGACAGCCGGGAGATGCAGTATGTTGGTGCGTGGCATAGTCCCAATTTAAATGTAAAAGAATACATTGATAAAACTACTATCAAAACTTTTATGAAAGGAAAAGGCTTACCGGGTCGTGTATGGCAAACGGGAAAACCTGCATGGTATATAAATTCTCCGAATAATTTATTTTTTAAAAATATTGAGAAATCATTTTCTTTCGGAATAAATACAGCTTTAGCATTTCCAATTCAAATAAATTTAAAAACTACAGGTGTACTAACATTTTTTGCACGAGAAACTCATAAGCCGGACAATGAACTGCTTGAAACAATGAATATCCTGGGCAATCATCTCGGGCATTTCATTGAGCATAAACGTATGGAAGAAAAACTGGCTAATATGACCGTGAAACAGCGCTTGCTTCTTAATGCGATCGGACAAGGCGTATATGGAGTAGATACCAAAGGCAAACTGACGTTTATTAACCCAGCTGCCGAAAATATGCTCGGATGGAGCACCGATGAACTTAAAGGCAAACGAATACACGATATTATTCATCACACAAAATCAGATACCGTAACGCCTTTAAAATATTATCAGTGTCCGAATGTAAAGGTCAGAAAAAAAATAGGAAATCCAATACAAATTGATAAAGAAATATTTTGGAGGAAAGACGGAACTTATTTTCCGGTAGAGTATGTAGTAACACCAATCCCTGAAAACAACAAAATTATCGGATCTGTTGTTACGTTCAGCGACATAACAAAAAGAAAACAGCTGGAAGAACTAAAAAAAGAGTTTTTGGCAACAGCGGCACATGAACTGAAAACTCCTATTACGTCATTAAAACTGCTGAGTCAATTACAACTAACAAAAATTAAAAATAATAAACCTGTAAATATTGAAGAGATGGCAAAAATAAATAATGAGCTTGAACGATTGACGCGAATAATAAACGATATTTTAGATGATCAAAGAATTGAAACCGGAAAGTTAAGTATTACAAAAAATAAAATAGATTTGTCTGTCTTGGTCAAAGATACAGTCGATCAAATTTCCAGTATATTCGGTAAAGTAAAAATAATTTGCAAAGTCACACCCGGCATACTCGTGTTCGCGGATAGCGACAGGATCAGACAAGTAGTAACAAATTTGCTTACAAACGCAATCAAATATTCTTCCGATGATTCCGAAATTTTGGCCGAAGTTAAAAAAGCCAACAATAAGGCTCTGGTATCTATTTCTGATAAAGGGATAGGGATAAGTTCGGGGAAACAAGAAAAAATATTTGACCGCTTCTTTCAAATTCAGGAGGGCAAATCCGGATTTGGGCTCGGCCTTTACATATCAAAACAAATAATTAATCTGCATAATGGAAAAATTTGGGTAAAATCAAGAGAAGGGGAGGGGAGTACTTTCCATTTCACGCTCACGCTGTTACAATAAACCAAATAATCTCATCTAACGGATTATTCCTCTTTTATAAATATGATTAGCGATCAATATCAGGATTGCCTGAAATACATAGATAAGTATTGGGAAAGGATTATTTTCAGGCCATCCAAAATGAAGCTCAGAAGCGGGTTAAAAAATGTACCCATCCTTATATCCAGCGTTAATCATAAGCTTTTTAAAAATAAAAAAATTAACAGGCTGTATGTTGAAATCCCCCATTATTATTTTGTTCCGAATGACAGAAAGTTCAAATATATTTTCTATTGGGATAGTTATTTTATGTTCAAGGGATTAGTCGGAACTAAACGTGAATGGCTTATGAAGGAAATGGTCGAGAATTTTATATATCTATTTAACTATCTTCAGATAGTGCCTAATTTCAGCTCCAGGGCCGCGCTGGGACGCTCACAGCCGCCGTTCCTGTCTTCTATGATACTTGAGACATACAAGGCCCCCATAAACCGCAATAACTATTACAATTACGTAGGCAGTCTCCGGGGATTTATATACAGATTGTATTACAAGAGATGGCTCAATAGATCAATGGATATAGCAAGGCAGGAGTATGAACTTGTCTGGATCGATAAAGACTGCTCATATAATCACAGTGTGCCCGGATATAAGCTATCACGATACGGCGACCGGGACATAGGCTACGCGCACTCATCCGAGCTTGAATCAGGATGGGATATGACATCGAGATTTTACAGTAGATGTAATGAGTTTTTACCTGTTGATCTGAACTCTTATCTATATAAATATGAAATGGATTTTGCGGAATCCGCAAAAATTCTGGAAAACAAAGAAGATTTTGATTATTGGACTAAAAAAGCAAAAGAGAGACAAAGTGAGATAAATAAATATATGTGGGATGAACATACAGGGTTTTTTTATGATTACGGTTATTATTATAAAAGGCTTAGTAAATTCTTATCTCTGGCCGGTTTTATGCCAATGTGGGCCGGGATAGCAACACCCGAGCAAGCCGAGCGCATGGTTAAAAAACTGCCAAAATTTGAAACCAAATACGGTCTTGCCATAACAGCTAAGGAGTCGCTCGCGCATCAAATAGATCTATCTAAAATTCAAACAAGGTTCAGATCCGCGATTGAATCTATTATTAAGCCCAAACAGTGGGATTATCCGAATATATGGTCTCCGCTTGAATATCTGACTGTTATTGGCTTACTGCGGTATGGATATATAAACGAGGCAAAAAGAATCATGACTAATTCTATAAATGCTCATGCCGCCGCATATAGAAAGCACAAAACTTTTTTTGAAAAGCTAAATGGCGAAACCGGTGAATCCGGCTCAGGGGCTTTGTACCGCGACCAGGACGGCTTTGGCTGGACAAATGCTGTATTTTACCGTTATATAAAACTACTTGAAGATATAGAGAGCTTAAAAACTATTTATGAAGAACCTCTTCAAGCCGAGCCTCCATATAACCTGGCTATCCTACACTAATCCGACTCCCCTGCCTGAACCAAAGCGGGGAGAGGAGCACGGCAGGAATTACGAAGCTAATAAAAAAGCAGACAACTGTTCTTTGTGAAAAAAATGTTAAATATAGTCCCATAATATGTTATTGTGAATGTAACGAGTTAATTAAAAAAGGTACATGAATAACGGGAGAGCATTAATATACGACGCGGTATCATACGAATAATTAATTTAATTTTGAGGCATAAATGATAAAAATATTTAAGAGCTCCCCCGGCTTTCGTGCCTGCATGACGTCGTAAAAGTATTATTGTGCGACGTGATAAGATTGTTGTCCTCCGGTGCCTACCGGGCTTATTTTAATCGTATTTAAGTACGATGTATTTCTAATCATAAAAGACGGGAGAATTGCTTCCGAATGACGAATGACTACTGGCCATGACCGAAAAACGTATATTTTTAATTCAAGTACAATTGTTAAATTACGGCTTACCTCCGACGTAAGAGCGGTCTATTATGTAGGTAAACACAGCAAGTCTTAAGCGCCTGCCGATTGTCCAGAAATTTATTAAATTTAAAATTTTGTATACACATGTATAGAGAAGGCGTTATATTATGCGAAATTTATTTGCTTGCCAATAATGGTCAATATATTGTTTTTGAGTAAATGTTTTGTTTATTAAATGGTTCGTTGTAGCTCCTAAATATTTGAGGGGCCTTGTAGGGCTTTATATTGACAAGTAGTTTTAGGTTGATATATCAATCTAAACTCGTTATTTTAGCTTCATTAATAATATACATCTTATAAATTGGGCTTTCGTATTTTTTTCGAGCGACTCGAAACGCGCTATCAAGAGTACAACGAGATCAATATTTGTTATTGTAAGACCATGTTTATTTATAAGATTAAGTATAAAAATATATCAAGATAATATTAAACTAGTTAACCAGTGAGAGTAAAATACATTTTATAGCTTAACAAGATAATAACTAATGATCAATAGTTTAGCTTGTAATTACGATATAAAGTTATATTTCTGAGGCTAATTTTCGATAATTTATTAGAATATATATTTTAAGCTTCCTCAATAAGCTATAGGAAAAGTAAATTCTCGTGCAATTTTGCTTGATATATCAATATAAACATGCTATTTTGAGGCTAATATTTTCAAATTAATGCTTTTTTGTTACGGAGAGCAGTATCTGTGTTGTACGAGCTGAGAGCACACGTGGTCTTATAGTATATAGGCTTTAATGCAAACAGGCTTATTTAAGGCTATTTCTATGCTATTAGCACTGTGAAAAGTAGTAATATAGGCTGTGAAAAGTTATCCACATAACTATATCAAACTATATCATTTATGTTATAGGATCTACTCTATTTTGATTATACTACTCTCTTATACTCTCTCCTCTTCCCTGCTCTTTTAGCTCATCCTGAAAAAACTATTAAAACAAAAATAACAATGAAACCAACCCATGCATATTCCCATAAAATTCCTTTGAAAAATCTTTTTTCGAACCATATATGAGAGAGTCCGGCGACTATATAGAAAAAGCCTGTCAGGAAGAGCGATATAATAGCCGGCTTGCTGGGCCAAAACCATAATATTGCGGCTAACTCTACAATGCATAGGGTTAATGCCAAAACCCAAATTGCCAAAGGTTGAGTGATTTTCTGAAGCGCATAGGTCCATAAAGAATGATAAAAAAGCAGATAAGTATACGCGAATAATAATAGCAATATCGGAAGTATGTTGACGCGCAGAGTATACAGTACGTTGGTTAACAGAAAAAAAGATACCAGGGTGACTACGAAGGAAACAATTCTGGCACCGGACAGTAAAGCAATAGTACGAGTTGAAGAGACAACCAAAATATTTTGACTGAGGTAAAGTGAGTAAAGACCGAACGCGTATACAACTGCTAAAATAATTTTATAAATAAAATTCGGCGTCAAAAAGCAAAACAGGCCGAATGATAAACTATAAAAGAATGGCAAAATAAAAATTTCATACATGAATTTATCTTTGATGTCTTTGTATAGGCCCCAAAAGAGGAAAGCATCTGTCAGGATAGCGAGTATAAACGATGTAATAATTCCCGATCTGTTGAACTGGAATTCTGTAAAAAGAAGACCAATAGTTAATATAAGGACACCGATAACGAACTTCTGTCTCTTCCCTATTGTTATGCTTAGTGACTTTCTAGCTCTTTTGGTTCTTGTCAGCAGTTTGCCAATATTCAGAAAATTACCGGCTGTAGTTCTATTTTTTAGACTCATTAATTATATTTTAAATCAATTTTCAGCAATATCAAAATTTGTATAAACTTTCTGTATATCGTTTAAGTCTTCCATTTTCTCTATAAATGCTATAGTTTTGTCTATGATCGACTTGTCGCCTACAGTCATTAACGTCAGCGGTTTATAGGTTAACTCAGCTTGTTTTATTTTGATACCGCCTGTTTGCAGAGCAGTTCTGATCTTATCCAGTTCTTCCGGCTTGGTATAAATTACCACTTCACTCCCCTCTTCTTCTACATCCTGCGCTCCTGCGTCAACTGCGGTTAAAAAAATATCATCAAATGATTTATTTTCTTTGTCTATTATTAAAATCCCCGCTCTCTGGAACTGGTACATAACTGAGCCTTGGGCGCCCATAGTGCCCCCGTTCTTGTCGAACGCATTTTTTACTTCGGCTACAGTTCTTTGTTTATTGTCGGTCAAGCCTTCAACGACCACTGAAATACCGCCCGGACCAAAGCCTTCATAAACTACCTCTTCCAAGCTTGTGTCTTGCTTACCTGAGGCCCTGGCGATAGCGCGCTCAATATTGTCTTTGGGCATATTTGAATTTCTGGCCGCTTCTATCGCGATCCTGAGCCGGAAATTACTTTCAGGGTCCGCGATGTTTCCGCCTTGTTTAACGGCCATAGTAATAGCGTTCGAGAGCTTGGTAAAGGCCTGTCCGCGCTTCATGTCGTTCGCACCTTTTTGGCGCTTGATCGTTGACCACTTTGAATGTCCTGACATAATTCTCAATTATAACTTTCCGTATTGACATTTGCAATAAATGGTTGTAGAATCTCATGCAACCCTAAGACATGACTTATCTGAAATCTCAAGCCATTCAGACTGCCTTGGCAGGAGATTGGGAAAATGCTATATCATTAAATCAGCAAATTCTTATTGAAGAGCCTGAAGATATAGATACCCTCAACCGCTTAGCCTACGCATATCTCAGCCAAGGATGTATCAAGGAATCCAAAACTATCTACCAAAGAGTACTGACTCTTGACATGAAAAATCCAATAGCGCTTAGGAACCTCAAGAGATTAAATGAATCTAATGTAAAAAAAGTAAATTGTCTGGTTAGTAATTTGTTCATTGAGGAACCGGGAAAGACAAAGGTAATTGAGCTTATAAATGTTGCGGATAAAAAAATCGTAGCACATCTGAGACCCGGTGAGAAGCTTTTGCTAAGTATAAAAAGGATGAAAATATTTGCTTTGGATCAGGAAAATAATTATATCGGTATGCTTCCTGATGACGTTTGTAAAAGACTGATTAAATTCATTAACGGCGGAAACAAATACGAAGCTTATGCGAGGACAACAGACAGCAACAGGCTTAGTATTTTTATAAGAGAGCTGAAAAGAGTAAAGCGATATGAAAATCAGCCTTCATTTGTGTACTCGGACAAACCAAAGATTTCTCTGGACAACAATATAAATACCTTAAAAAGTCAGTCAAACAGCAAGAACGGTAAAAGCTCCAATGTAGAAAGTTCCGCTTAAAATATATTTGTTTTTTTATTATCCTCGCCTACTGTGATCACAATATTGGCTATGCCTTGTTTAGGCAATTTTTCGAGCTTGAACTGCAGTAATTTAGCTATTTTGTTTAGAGTATAAGAATCTTCCTGATCATAATATGATATTTTCGAAACCGCGGATGTTTCCGGCGCAGTTTGAATTGATACTATATTGCCGCCCATATTTGTTAAAACTCTTTCAAGCCTCGCGCCGAGGCCTGTGACGCCAGCCGCGTTTATTATCTGCAAGCTTAAGTTTTCACTCGCGATCTTCTCATCCGGAAAAAGCAAGGCTATATTTTTATCTATATCCGAACGGCTGACATTTTTACCGATCTCCCGAATGTTAATTGTGCTTGATGGTATTTTAGTTGAGTATAGCCATATCTGAAACATGTCATATGCTGTGATATTTTTTTTGCTTGTATGCAACTGCCAAAATACAGACTGAATTACGGCGGGCACAGGATCATCCAGATCGGGAAGCGAATCCGACATTATATAGCCGTCGGGAATTAAGCCTAACCGCGCGTTCATCTTATCAACCTGTATAAGAAAATCCGGCCTGATTTTCAATATAGACAGAGACGATGTTGAAGGTTCGAATGAAATTATTCCTTTTAATTTTCCTTCGTGAGCCATTGCCACTGTAAAGCGATTTTCGCCGTCGAAATTACTATTATTTATTACTGAAATTGCCCTAAATATAAAAGCGGTAATAATCAAAGACAAGACAAGCGCGAAGTAGACCAAAAGCATTTTCAGACTTGTTCCTTCGCGGGTATTTTTTTTATTTTTCATATATCGCTTCCCATGGGTCAGTTAAAGAGCTCAACTCCGGCGGAAGAGGACTCTCAAATGTCATTTTAATGCCGCTGCGGGGGTGAAGCAGCGCAAGTTTGGCGGCATGAAGAAATACTCTTCCCAGTATTTTGCGGTCACTTCGCGCTGTTTTACGTCCGGCATATAAAAAATCCGAGAAAATCGGCCGGCCTATATATTTGAGATGAACTCTGATCTGATGCGTGCGGCCTGATTTGGGATACAGCTCAACTAGTGAATATTTTTCGTTTTTCTTGTCTTTAAATATTTTTAATACTTCGTAGTGGGTTATGGATTCCCGCCCGCCGGGTACTACACCGAACTGCATTCTGCTCCATTCCAGCCTGCCGACAGGAACATTGATCTCCCCTATTCTGGGCGCGATTTCACCATGTGAAAGCGCGATATATGTTTTTTCTATTATTCTTTCTTTGAACTGCCGCTGGAGTTCTAAAAAAGAAGCGGGATCTTTGGCCAAAACTAAAACGCCTGAGGTTTCTTTATCAATCCTATGCACTACTCCCCCTCTTTTAAAAAAGTCATTGCCGTATTCACCGACCGGCAAAGGCTTTTCATCCGCTGGATCCATTTTCAAATTTATCTTTTTTTCCGCCCAATCCTGAACTGTAATTTCATTTCTTGTCGTATCCGCCCTGTTAACCGTAATACCGGCAGGCTTATCGATAATCAAAATAAAATCGTCTTCAAAAATAATTTTGATATCATTCATATTAATTTGCTTTTCGCTTAATAGCATATTTGCGGTCTATGCGGATAATGATGATTATACCGGCGATCAGAATTAACAATAAAAGCAAATCTTCAAGGGATATAATAAATTTTTTGTCAACGATGCGCAGTATAACGACAGCAAGCAGGCTTGCCGATGAAAATAGTGTCATGAAAAAACTACTGACAGTCCCCTCTCTGAGCTTGTTTTTATTAATTCCGGGAAGAAGATATTTCCAAAATAAAAAGCCCGTAACCGTATAAAAAATCCCAAGTACTAAGAAAATATAAATAACCGGAGATTTTAAGAATATCGTGTTCAACAGGTACCATAAAGGCAGGGCAGATAGATACGAAATGCTGACATAATCAAACATCCTGCCAAGAGGATATTTTTTGTTTTTTCCAATAATATAAAAAGAAAGAAAACTGCCGATAAAAAAGATCGTCAAGGAAAAAGATAATCCCGAATTATAACTAAAAGGAGAGGGTATTTTTATGCTGTCTAATAAAAACGAAAACAAACCGGTCAGTATCAAGCCCATTAAAGTTCCTAAAAAAGAAAAATCGAAAACCTGTTCCATGGAAATATTTTTCCTGATCAAAATATAATCATCTTTGCACAATAAATAAATCGTGAAAATAAATATAATAAAACAAATTATTCCAATAATTATTTGCATATTTTTATCTGAAGACTACTCTAAGTATACCAAGTGACAAAAGAAAAAAACCTATACCGGTAAGTACTGCACCTACTCCGATAATATCAGCCAAACCGCCTACAATTATTACGGGCAAGAGTGAAAGTACGCCCACAAAGGCATTGAGAAATCCGTAAACCTTGCCTCTGAATTCTTCATTAGTTTTTTCCTGTAAAATTGTATTTGCAGGTACAAATACCAAAGAATTGGAAACACCGAGTATGAACGCTACAAAAACAACGATATGTAAAATATCTATTTCCAGAATTCCCGGTAAATATTGATTCAGGGTTATAACAAAGTCCCTAGAGGCAACTTTGGAGCCATATGGAAGAAGAAGCATTGACGCTGAAGACAAAAAAATGCCGATTGTTATGAGTATATTTTTGGGATGATTTTGAAAATAATATATTAACACAGCGGCACCTGCAACAGTACCAAGCGCAGCAGGGGCGACGAAAAGCAAAGGAAACTGCACAATCGGGATCTTGAGAACTGAGGCCGCGTATCCCGGCGCTATAGTCGCTACAACAAGGATCAAGGTCTGAGTCAAGGCGAGAAAAAATATTGACGTGAGGACATCTTTGGTTCTGGACATCAGTGACATTGTGTATTTTAGATCCTCAAAGATATTTGCTTCTTCAAATGCTTTTTCCAAATGGATATTTTTGGCGTATTTGAGTTTTATGAAGAAAATAAAAATTGAAGAAATTACAAGCAAAACGGACAAAAGCATTACGGCGCCCATTGAGCCGAGAAGTATTATAAGCGGGCCGGCTAAAACATATGAAATGAGAATCGATCCGTATATTGCCATGCCAAACAGCGCATTGGCCGAATACAGATTTTTTTTCTCGACAATCAACGGCAAAATCGGAAGCTCCGCGGGGATGAAAAATTGTGTAATAAATGAAAATATAAACGATACCGTATAAAGAAAAAACAAATTATCAACATTAAATGCCAATATAATCAGCAACAAAGAGCGGGCTATATTTACGGTAATGAGTACTTTTTTTTTATTCCATCTGTCAACGAATGCTCCGGCTATAATACCGAATATTATTGAGGGAACAGTTATGGTCAGCACCACCAGTGCATCGGCAGTATTCGATTTAGTTAGTTCAAAAACTATAAGTATGATGGTAAAGTTGAAAATGTGGGTTGCAATGAGAGTGAATATCTCGCCTATCCAAGCATATAGAAAGGACCTTTCAGAAAGGGCGCTGAATAGATTATTGGTTTTCATGTTGGAACTTACAAATCAGGCTTTTTCGCAATAGGCCCCGGTCCTTGTGTCCACGCGGATTGATTCTCCGGTGTCAATAAAAAGAGGCACTTTGGTTTTGATGCCGTTTTCAAGCATTGCCTCTTTGAAGACATTGGTAGCTGAATTGCCTTTGATACCCGGCGCGGTTTCGGCAACTTTGAAAACCATTTTGGGCGGCAGTAGAACGGATAGAGGCTCCCCTTCCATTATGCTAACAGTGAAGGTTTCGCCTTCTTTCAGATATAAATAATCGGGAACTATTTTAAGCGGAATATTTACTTGCTCATACGTCTTTGGATCCATAAAATATACAAAATCTTCGTCACGATACAAATACTGCATATCTTTTTTGTTCACCATTACTTCGTCAACGCGAGCACCGTTAATATAGCTTTTATCGATGATGGATCCTGATTTTACATTGCGGACTTTGACTTTGATGTTTGCGCTGCCCCGGCCCATTTTAATATGTTCGTATGAAATTACCGTATAGTAACTGCCGTCTTCTTTGTATGTTGTTCCTGCTCTAAGCTCTGTAACTGAAATCATAAGATTAATTTATCATTTGCCATTTGCCATTTGTTCTAAATTGGGCGAAGTAATTCAGGCAAATAAAATGAGTACGTTATATTTTAGCATTTTAGACAAAAATTTTAAATACCTCATCAATTGAAGATTTTTACTTCCTGAGGTAGTTCAGGAGCATGCGTACCCCGAAGCCTGTTGCGCCTTTGGGACTGATGTCGCTTGCTTTGGATTGGAATGCTGATCCGGCGATGTCTAAATGAGCCCATGGCACATCTGACACAAACTCTTCTAAAAATAATGCTGCAGTTATCGTACCGCCGTATCTGGTGTTTGGAATATTACAAATATCCGCGATGTCGCTTTTGTTCATTTTCTTATATTCTTCAACGAGCGGCAGTTCCCAGATTTTTTCTCCGGCTTCAAATGCTGAGGATTTGAGTTTGCGTGCCAAATCGGCATTGTTTGAAAATAACGCGCTTATATCCGGCCCCAGCGCAACCATAACTGCCCCGGTGAGAGTTGCGAGGTCTACAATTTCAGTTGCACCTTTCTGTACTGCATAACTGAGACTGTCAGCCAATGTTACCCTGCCTTCAGCATCGGTATCAAGAATTTCAATCGTTTTACCGTTGAGGGCTTTTGCTACGTCGCCGGGAAGCGTCGAGTCTGCAGAGATCAAGTTCGGGGTGGCCGCAATCAAGCCTAACACATCATGATCAGGTGCAATCTCCGAGATAACCGAAAATACCCCTAAGACAGCGGCAGCGCCTGCCATGTCCATTTTCATATCGATCATACTGCTTCCTGTTTTGACATTTATGCCTCCGGAATCAAACGTAATCCCCTTGCCTACCAGCGCGATTTTCTTTTTTGATTTTTTATTTTCCGGAATATATTCAAGGTGGATAAACTTAGGCGGGATCTTGCTATGAGCGGCTTTGGCTATAGAAAAGAAAGCTCCCATCCCCATTTTGCGGACCTGTTCTATGTCCATGATTTTGCATATTATATGATTTGGATTTTTTTTTGCTATATCAAGCGCAATATTTGCCAGGTACTCCGGAGTCGCTATAGCAGCTTGTTCATTTACCAGATCGCGTGCCAAAACTGCAGCCTTTGAATATAATTTCGCCTCTTTTATAGCGGATTCCATGACTTTCTTATCACCCTCCCCGCTATATGAGATAATTACCGACGCGAAATCACGTTCATTTTCGGTTTTTTTGTATTTGGCAAATTCGTATTTTCCGAGCATAAAACCTTCTGTGAACGCATGTATGATAGTTTTTAAATCGAATAACTTTTTGAAATCATCGGGTATACTCAATGAAGCGGAATCAATTTTGTTTTTAAAATTTTGTGTAAATTTACCGGCCGCGCGTCTAAGAACATCTGCTGTGAAGTTAGATTTTTTTCCAAGACCGATCAATACAATACGTGAGTATAGGGTTTGTTTTGAGGTAATAATCGTCAGAATATCGCCTGTTTTTGCTTTGTATTTATCCAGTTCGCAAATTTTTGAGATCTGAGAATTAAGATCTGTATCAAGTTTTTTGAAATCTTCAAAATATGTAATTGTGCCGTTTTTGTCCGCACTTTCGAATACAAAAAGCAGAAGAGCGTCTGAGGAAATGTTGTCGATTTTATGGGAAGTTAATTCGAAATTCATGGATTTTATTCTAGCATTTTCGGTGCTAAAAATAAAGATAAATGCTATAATAAATTGATTTTTTAAAAGATTTAGGCCGAGGTGGTGGAATGGCAGACACGAAGGTCTCAAAAACCTTTGAGGATTACACCTCGTGGGGGTTCGACTCCCCCTCTCGGCACAAATTGGGGAGGAGAAGTTTATCCTGAGCCAGGCCGAAGGAACTCCCCCTCTCGGCACTCAGGTATTTGCTATCTCGTGGAAGTTAACTTTGTCGATCGCGACCCACGGGGCGTGGGTTATCTCATCTGATGCCCAGTTGATAGTCGGTTTTTGGTTGTCCGCAATACCTATAATATTTTTTGCCATTTGTCCTATATTGTCTTCAAGGCGCAGAGTATTCGGCAAGATCGGATCAGCTAATTTGCCATTTTTTATGGTGTAACACTCCGCAATAGCTGTACCTGTAATAATCCCTGAAGAGTATCCGCCTATCGGATAGGTGTACCATAATCTTCCGATAAAAATCCCGTCTTCGACTTTTTTCAGTAATTCTTCAGGCGAATCGGGTTTGGGAGAGTCGATAACTAAATTAGTGGCATGAATTCCGACTGTTGCCGACGCGACTCTACCTCCTCCCCTCGCAAAACGAAACCCGTTGCGGGGATCGAGAGCTTGTCTAATCGCGTGCGGGTCCGCGCCCAATATTTGATGTGCACGATCATTTTTGCCTAATAATTTATTCAGAGTCCTGCTGTCCGAGAGGTAACCTACTAATTTGCCGCTATCTATAAGAAGCGTTTTGCCTGCAGGATAGCCTTCGCAGGTAATTTTTTTACTTCCCGCTCCACCGGGCAATGTAGAGTCATCATAAATTGTAAGTAATTTTGAAGCAACTTGCTTGCCGTATTTGCCGGTAAATAATGAAGCTCCGAGATCAAGCATTCCCAGATTTAAGTGCGGTGCGTATAAACTGCCAAATAGTTCTGTTACGGCCTGATGCCCGAACACTACTTTGTATTTTCCGCCTTTTATTCTTTGCCCGCCTATGCCGTTTATTGCCGACAGCGAAGCCTGCTTACCATAGTCATAAGCCGAATAATCAACTCCCTGAAGTATTTGCGCCCCCCATGCTGAGCCTTTGGATTTTTCTTTTTCTAGCATGGCCGTTATAAAAGTCAGGACTATTTGGGTTTCATCATAATCAAGAATGCCGCTTGTTGTTGCCAAAGCCATGCGTTCTTTGATAATGAAATTGTCGCCATTTAAAATAAACGCTATATCGCCCAAGTCGAGATTTTTTTGTTTCGCGTAAGCTTCAAGAGGTTCGATCGCGCCCTCTACAGTTTCCCAGCCTAGTTTTACTATCAGCTCGGATTCTTCCTGGTGGCTTAAGTCGCGTTTGGGATTTTTAAGGGTGCTCTCCGGTGAAGGAGTATTTTTTTCGCTTTTGATATCATCGGGCTTGAGAAAACCGTTAAAATCTTTGTCTTCGACGGCGTCGCGCCTGGCTTTTTCTATAGCCCGTTTTACGGCATCTTTGGATAATTCATTGGCTTCGTGGCCCATGCCGAGCATTCTTTTACCGTCTTTCTCGAACCAAATTTCAACACTGACTCCGAAATCGGAATCCGACTTGGGCTCTTCCAACCCCGAGCAGGGCAAATGAGTCATGTAAACGATCCTGCCGATTATACGCTCATTGGCTGAGGCATAAACAACGCCTTCCAAAATACCTTTTTCTTTTTTCAGGATCTCGAGACCTTCTTTTGTAATTTTTTTAAGTGTATTAATGTCTACCATAAATTTAGTTTCCGCGCGCTATTTTGGCAAGACCACGAGCGGTCGGGCCGCCGTTTCCTACCTGCTTGGACTGCATGGGCTGTCCTTTGCCGCAATTCGGGATCGGGAATATTTTGAAATCAGTCCCCAGTGCGTCAATTGACATAAAAAAGCTTTTTGAATCGTTTGTTATCCTTCCGTTTCTGTAGACCTGCCCTAATTTTCCATTTTTAATTTCGTATATTAGTCTGGGTGCAATCTGGAAATTTTCTCTGGATTCTGAAATGGACGGGATCCTGTGGCCGACGGCATAGAAGCCGTTTTCAACTTCGGATATTATTTTGGATGGATTG
Organism: uncultured Gammaproteobacteria bacterium; assembly: GCA_964564035.1. Lineage (GTDB taxonomy): Bacteria > Patescibacteriota > Microgenomatia > Levybacterales > UBA12049 > JAHIGH01. The sequence goes on from CAZLZN010000004.1 coordinate 44,902, forward strand.
CTTCTGCCCGGGGCAATTGCTGACACCGACATGCGGATTACAGGCACTACAGAGGCGTCGTTAGCTTTGTAGTGGCCATTGGGTTCAGCGCCATAAATTGATGCTGTTGCCCTGCTATTCATGAAATCCTGATAAACGCCGTCTTTGATATGATATACGCGTTTTGCCTTGGTGCCTTCGTCGTCGAACATATAATGGCCGTAACCGCCTTTGAGATTCGGGTCTGAAAATGCTGTCAATATAGGAGAACCGACCATTTTGCCGACCATATTGTTCTGCATATCATTGAAAAACCAGGATCTTCCCGCGTAGCCGGTTTCCCATTTCAGCGCACGGTCAAGCTCCGAGGGGTGCCCGATAATTTCGTGAGCAAACAGAGCGACAAGGTCGGGGTCCAAAACTACCGTAACAGGTTTTTCCGTCGCGGGAGCTGGTTTGGCATTACAAAGCAAAACGGTTTCGTTGGCGATTTGCGCCGCGAAATCTTCAAACCGCAGACCGTGAGCATTTTGCCCCTGTGTCAGTGCCTCAAGCCCTAATTGATTGCCGGTATGATGGTAGAGGTCAACAGGCATATCGCCTTTGTCATTGGCAGACACGACAAATACAGTACCGCCGCTTGAGCAGTACCACTGATCTATTATTGAACCTTCGGATGAAATAAATAAATTTCTACTTATTGATGTACTCATCGCCACCTCAACGCGCTTAATAAAAGAATGATAATTTTTGGCAGCAGCAGCCGATCGCATCGCATATGATGTTATTTGTTCAGGCGTTACCGTACGGGGATCAATCTTGAATTCGGGTTCAACTATTGTATTGTGGATTTCGATCGGAGCCAGATCTACGCCATGAATTGGCTTACCGAACAATTTATAGCTGTTTTTAAATACGGATTTATATTTGGAATTGTAGATCGAACGTTCTCTCGCGATCTGAATAGCATCAATAAGTACATTTTGAAAATTTTTAAAATCAATAAGACCTAGCGGTTTGCCATAAAAACCTGATGCGGTTATCGAATCACCCGCTATAACACGAACTCCGAGAGATAGCCCCCAGTCTTTGCTCGCCTGACGAGGGCTTTCGTCTTCGACATAAGCTCCGACTCCTTCTGTTGCCTCGAGTCTGATATCCAGGTATTTTACATGCGCGGCTTTTTTGGCGTCAGACACGATATTTACAGCATCTTGTTTAATATTGTCTAAATCTGTAACCTGAAGGGCGTTTTGCATATCTCTTTTTTATCACAGACGTAATTATTATACAATGATTATTTTAGTAAATATTTCTCAATAACATCTGCGACCCCGTCGTCTTCGACTGTGGGGGCAATGTAATCGGCAATTGCTTTGAGTTCCGGTACAGCATTTCCCATAGCCACGCGAAGTCCGCAGGCCATCAGGAGAGGGAAATCGTTATAGCCGTCCCCTACTCCGATTATTTCATGAGTTTCGATACCCAAAAATTTTGCTACTTCAAAAATCCCGTGCTGTTTGGATGCTTCGTTATGAGTTATGGATAGCCACACAACTTCCGGATTTGTCCAGCTTACGGTTTTATGGACTGCAAGTTCATTGTATTTTCTGAGTTGTTTCACGAATAAGTCGCTTTGGTCGACCGGTACATCCACAATCGAGATCTGCATCGGATTAATTGGAGAATTATTTTTATCATAGACGATATTTTCCAGATAATAATCGTTGTCGTCGATCCAAATCTCAAAGTTGTTATTCATTTTTTCAATTATTTCATTCGCAATTGCTGTCGGGATAAATTTGGACCACAATATTTGACCTGTACTCATGTCACGGATTTCAGCTCCTCCGGAAACAACTGACGGGCCTTTTAAATCCAGAGCATGAGCAATTTGCCGTGTATGCGCATACCGTCTCGCGGTTGCCAAGCTGATATGTACTAAGCTGTTTGCTTTTGTAACTGCATTAATTACAGCAGGCGATGGCTTGCCGGTTCTTCCATTTGGAACCGTCGTACCGTCTATGTCCAGCATGAGCGCTTTATATTTTTTATTGTTTTTAATTATTATCATCTATGTATATCCGAGTATAATGGTATACAGGAAAAATTATTAACAAAACTAAAGTATTTTTAAACCGAATTTATGTAACTCCTTTGCTAGTGCAAATAATGGAAGGCCGACTATATTGAAATAATCACCTTCAATTTTTTCTACAAAAACCGATGCTTTCCCTTGTATCGCATAAGCGCCTGCTTTGTCCGATAATTTTTCGGACCTGGCGTAACTGTTTATTTCGCGGTCGCGGATTTTTCTAAAATAAACGTTTGTAATTTCCGATTTAGTAATTTTTTTGTTTGATTTTGAATCTATAACAGTAAAAGCTGTAATGACCTGATGTTTCCTACCGCTTAGTTTTTTCAGCATTATTTTCGCGTCAATAATATTTTTGGGTTTACCCAGGACTTCGTCCCCTACCGCAATTATCGTGTCGGCTGCAATTATTATAAAGTCGCCAATGTTTTTCCGTTTATAAACTTCGTAAACAGCGTCTGCTTTCAATTCCGAAAGATTTTCAGCCTGCCCCCTGGGTTTTAGCCGCGGGTTTAAGGTTTCTTTAACGGAACTAGGAAATACAATAAAATTTAATCCGATTTGTTTGAGCAAGGATTTACGGCGGGGAGATTTTGATGCGAGGATTATCTGTGTCATATAAAAAATATTATACTATAAATATATAGATATTTATTTAATATAAAAATTTATATATACTTATAATATGTCTGAAATTGGCGTTAAGGGTGAGGGTATAATTGATTCTATTGATAATCAAGGAAATAATCCGGAGCAAAATCGTTTACACAATGAATTACCTAAAATGATAATTGCAGGTAAGGATGAGGCTAATCCCCATGATTCCCTAGTAGCAATAGCACGTTTTGAGACGAAAGAACAGGGTGAAAATAATAAACTCCCGGTTCCGGTATATGATGCTAATTCACAAATAAAACCCCCTTATAACGAAGAGGATAGTTACTATAGAAATCCTGGACTATACGCAATAGCAGTTGAATATACAAGGCAAGCGCATGAATTAGCCGCTAAAACAGATATACCTATAACTGCTTCCGGAGGACTAGGACTTGAATGGGCTGTAGACCATACGCCAAATGAAATTGGCAGCCATTTTGATGTTCATGGCTTTGGAGCAAAAACGGATTTATCAGATCTTGATAAAATTCTTACGGACGGCATCCATTCTGACCGAACTTTATTTACTATGCCTTTTATACGCGGTGAAGAAGGAATGGAGGCGTTTGGCGCAGAATTACCTAAAAGAGAAAGAGGTATATATTTAATTTCGGATTATGGTAAGAAAATAACTGAAAAGGACGGCGGAATAAAATATGTAGGCGTAGGTGAGGAGTACGTAAACGCAATTGATGAAATGAAAAGGCAGTGGCCCGGAGTTGAGATTGTCCCCTGGCATGATCTACCGAAGGTTTTGACAGAGAGTTATAACTTACATACCGGAGAGAATAAGTCTTATCAAGCACTGAACGAAGAAAATAAACCGCGTTATACACCTAAAAAATTTAGAGCTTCAGTTTCCAATGATGATAAACCAGTCCTTATTCCAGGCGCGAGTTCCGAGGGCAACGAGGTGTGGTAGAACAGCACAATATAAATTTGTTAATTTAAATATTAATTAAAAGAAGTTTTTAGAAGATTTTGCTTATCATACCTTAAAATTGCTAATTCTATTAACCTGTCGATTAAATCTGAATAATTTAAACCGCTTGCTTCCCAAAGCTTGGGATACATCGAGATATTAGTAAATCCGGGAATGGGGTTTATTTCATTAATAAATGGTTTGTTTTGTTTGTTAACAAAAAAATCCACGCGTGAAAAACCCTCACAACAAAGTGTTTTAAATGTCTTTATGGCAAGCTCTTGAATTTGCTTTGTAAGTTTTTGAGGGAGTTTGGCGGGTATTTCTATTGAAGCCCCTTGTTCATCAATATACTTTGCCTCATAGTCATAAAATTCATGTGTTGGAATTACTTCTCCAAGAACTGAAGCTTTTGGGTTATCATTTCCCAGAATCCCGCATTCAATTTCGCGGCCGTCTATAAATTCTTCAAATAATATTTTTGTATCATACTGAAAAACGGTATCAACTGCCTTTTTAAAGTCTTCTTTGTTTTTTACTTTGCTTACACCTACTGATGATCCAAGCGTTGGAGGTTTACAGAAAAACGGCAACCCGAGTTTTTTAACAATTGCGTTGAAATTTATATTGTCTTTTTCATAATACTGAAATACTAAAAAATCAGGAACGGGCAGGCCTGAATCACGAAGTAATCTTTTGGCGACATCCTTGTCCATTGTAATTGCTGAACCCAATATCGAAGGGCCCACAAAGGGGATATTCAATAGCTTCAATAATCCCTGTATTGTCCCGTCTTCGATGTTCGGGCCATGAACCACCGGAAAGATCACGTCTATTTTTCCGATATTGTATTGATCGGAAATTGTTACTAATTGTCCATTTTTATCGGCGGGGGTAATCGCTATTGGCTTTGCAGAGCTATTAAGAGATATTAATTTTGGATTTTCGGAATTTAAAAGATATCTTGCTTCATCTTGCAGCATCCACCGTCCGTTTTTATCGATACCGATTAATACAGCTTCATACTTGCTTCTGTCTAGCGAATTTATAACATTTTTCGCCGATTGAAGTGATACTTCGTGCTCCGCGGATTTGCCGCCGAAAAGAATCGCAACTTTTATTTTTTGATTACCTGCCATAAATGTAAGTATTGGTGCCGTTTAAATAATTGGAAAATCTCTCCATTCCCGCGACCAAGTTCTCTTCCCGTCTGCCAAAACAAATCCTAACATGCCCCTCTCCCCCGGGACCGAAGTCACTGCCGGGGACGACCGCTACTTTGGCAGTTTTTAATAGGTCCATGCAGAAAGCTTGTGTGTTGTTTATACCTTTTAGTTTGGGGAAAAAATAGTATGACCCTTTGGGCATAGTATAACTAATCATGCCGTTGAGGCGGTCCAAATACTCTGCCACCAGCAGTCTGTGTTTTTTATATATTTCTAAATTGTTGGCTAGAATTTCGTTCTGATTTTTGATTGCCGAAATCGCGGCATATTGGGAAACAACCGGCGCGCAATTGACAATCGAATCATGAACGGGAAGTATTTTTTCAATAACCGAAATATCGGAGTGCAGATATCCGATCCTCCAGCCTGTCAGCGAAAAATCTTTTGAGAAGCTAACAACTCTGATAACATTTTTTTTAAATTCTTTTTCAGTAGCCGGGGTATAAAAATCCGCGTCGTCGAATATCATATTTTTATATACCTCATCAACTATTAGAAAAATTTTTAATTCCTTGGCGAGTTTTGCCAGTTCGATCAGGGTTTCCCGGGAATATACGGATCCGGTCGGATTATTAGGGTTGCAGAGCAAAATTGCGGCTGTTCTTTTGGATATTGTTTTTTTTAGCAATTTTAAATCCAGTTCCCAGTTTCTTATTTCATTTAGAGGAACAGGCAATGCTTTGCCGCCTGCCATTTTGACGATTCTGAAATATGCAGAATACGCGGGTGTCGGTATGATCACTTCGTTTTTTGATTTTTTTAAAATACTTAAGAATACAGAACTTAGTCCTTCTATCGCGCCGGCTGTGACCATTATTTCGTCACTTGAGTAATTCATCTTCTCCTCGGACAATGACTTACTAATGATATTTCTCAGCTCGATCACTCCTCGGGGGTCGGAATATTTATCTACTAAATTTGAGGAGATCGCGCTAAAAACATCCTCCCGGATTATATTTTCGGAGTTCATATACGGGATTCCCTGACTCAAGGAAATTATACCTTCATTATATCTCGCGTAATTTTCCATTTGTTTTATAGCATTCAATTTCATTGAGAATTAAGAATTAAGAATTAAGAATTAAGAGTTTAGAATTCAGAAGTAAATTTAGAATGTAGAATAATTTTAAACTCTAAATTCTATCTGAATTTTGAATTATGAATTCTAAATTTGATTATAAAATGTATTTGAATATATTCAAAAATTTTATAATTTTATAAGCGCTCCAGCTTTGAATCAGCCTCACATAAATATTCGTCCAATTGTGGTAGATTTTGTAATGAAATAAGATTATAATACGTCCAAGATCTATGGACAAAATTATCAGAGACGCGCTGACTGATCTGGGGTGTTCGGATAAAGAGATAAAGTTTTTCATCACAAATTACCGTTCAGGCGCGCTTACAATCAATGAAATAGCTAAAATAGCAAAGATCGAGAGATCTACCGCCTATTTGATAGCCCAAAGCCTCATTAGCAAGGGCCTGATTATTGAGGACTTGAAACAATATAAAAAATCACTCGTGACTATTGAGCCGAAAACACTTCTTCGAATGCTGTCCGCGAAACAAAGACAAATCGGGAGACATGAACTGACGCTTAAGGAAAATCTAAGCGCGCTTGAGTCCCTTTATTTGACATCAGAATACAGACCGACGGTCAAAACTTATGACGGAAATAACGGTTTACTCGCGATTTGGAAAGATATTTTGTCAAAATCCCAGGAGGTTCTGCTTTGGACAAATCAGGATACCGAGAGTAATTTTTTTACGAAGAATTATCATCATCTTTTTATCAAAGAAAGGTTTAAAAAGAATATACCTGTTCGCGTACTGGCTGTTAATAATTCAAAAGGACAGGAGCTTATCAAAAACGATAGTGAATCGCTTAGAAAAACAAAAATTCTCCCGGATGGCGTAGTATTCAGCGCGGAAACATATATTTACGGCGATAAGGTCGCTATTCTGGACTATAATAAAGACATAATTGGCGTAATTATTAAAAGCGATCAGATTGCCGGATCGCAGAGGGCAATATTCGAGATGAACTGGGGAGTTTTATAATGACCGTCTGCGTTTTTTGTCCCAAAAATCTCCTCTTCTCGGCAATAAATCCGCATCCTTTTTTTCATTTAATAAACTTTCAATTATATCTTCCAAATACATAGACGCGGAGGCCTTGAATAAAATCCTCTCCCCTCCCCTGATGTTTTCTTTTATAAAATCTAATACTTCTTCGCGATTCGAAAATTTAATCACTTGATCATTTGACCCTTTTTCATTTTTAATTTTTGAATTATTATTTTGATCTTTGATCTTTGATCTTTGATCTAATATTTGGAAGGTATATTCCCCTACTCTCTTCCCTACCAAAATAATCCGCTCCAAATCCATCTCACTCAACAACCTGCCCAGCTTCTCATGCTCTTCACGCTCCTTCTCTCCAAGCTCGAGCATGTCGCCCAGTACTACCCATTTTTTATCTCCGGGCATTTTGGAGAACATGTCCAGAACTGCTTTCATGGAAGACAGATTGGCGTTGTAGGAGCTGTCGATAAGCAGAGTGTTTTTTATGCCTTGTAAAATATTGCTTCTGCCGGGCGGCATTTTTAACCGGCTAAATTTCTTATCAAAAGGTAATTTCAAATACCCGCACACCTCGCGGCACATGACGATCGAATAGAATATCTCTTCGGGTAATAACTGACTAAATTTATATTCTTCACCTTTTATTTCAAATATCGTGCTGTTTGTGGTCAAATTATATTTGTTTAAATAAATCTCTTTTGATACCTCTATGACTTGATTCCTGCTTCGCACTACATGCTTCTTCATGAACTCCGAATCAGCGTTGATCACAGACAAACTTTGACAGCGTTCAAGAAAATGTCCGAAGTCATGCGCAATCGCTTCATCTACTGATTTAAAACCTAAATGCTTGATTTTTAAAGCCTGTTCAAAATTCTGGCTGTGCGTTCTGCCGACACTTGTCCAAAGCACGACTTCGGGTTTGAGAAATTCAGCCAGGAATTTACCTTCTCCCCATCTGTCGGTATCTGCTTCTGCTACGAATATTTTTTCATGAGGGGGGTTTTTAAATGAGTTAATAGGCGCTGTTAAGAACAATTTCAGCCATTCTACATAGCTGAAGGTTTCTCTATGCAGATCCAGGATGAAAAACGGTATTCCGTACGCGCTGTTCGCGTGATGTGAGTAAACAGCCTTGTCGCCCAGCTGGGATTCAAGCATATGCAGGAGAGTTGTTTTTCCGCTAGAACCGGTTACGACAACTACTCTAGGACTCCATCTGCGAAGCTTTATCCCCGCCCAGAATCGGAAATATTTTGCGATAAATAAATAGAGTGATTTTTTGAGTTTGTTTATCATTTTTGTTTTAGGAAAAAGCCCGGACAGAGTACATTCTCAGCGATAAGGTATTATACTATATAATTTGTTATTAAGCTTAATTTTTTGGTAATTCACGAAAATATTAAGTTTATGTAATAAAATCACTATAGGCTTGACATTTGGTAATGTGTCGTGCTAAAATGACAACATATGCCAAGCTTGAGAGAAATGGGGATACGACCTGATGTAAACGGCCTTAGATTGGTAAGACCAGACAAAAGTGCAAAAGTTGTTAAGGTGACTGAGTCTCCCATAGTGGGCGATGAGCGTAAATTATTTAATTTCAGAAAACCTGCAAAAAGAGAAAAGAAATCAGAATCTCCAGCGACAGTGAAACTAGAAGATCCAACAGAAACCAAAGTAAGAAGCGTAGATGTTTATAGCAGATACGCAAGTAGAAAAGTGACCAAAGCTTTGGCCGAGCAACACCCTACGTTGAGAAAAGTGCATCTTATGAACGCCGCGGCAGCATTAGAACAGGCAAAAGTTGTAACACCAGGCGGCATAGATGAAATGCACAAGCTTCATACTATATATGAGGCGATTAACACGCTGAAATAATATGGCAGAGAATTTATTTAAGCAAATAACAAGGTATATAGGTTCAAATATTGTGCTTGAGTGCAATATCACCCGTGAACAAGAAGAAAAAACAAAAAAAGCCGCTCGCAGAAAAATATTCTACGACGACGAACATCGTTCCAGAAGCGGATTTAATGGAGACTCGCCGAGTACTTATGCTGCTGCAGAGGCGAATATCAAAGCTCTGAGAGCGTCTTTTGCTGATAGCGGGATAAAAGAATTACGAGAGATACCGGCAAAAGTAGATCGAGAGAGAATTTTAAATATTAGAAAACTGTTCGAGCATTGACCCACTAATACCTTACTACCGAACCAATTCATTTATAATCTAAGCATCATATATATTTATCGTATTTATGATAAAAAGATTACTTTATTTATGCGGCAGGGTTCATTGACAGCGCTAAGTTATTATAATAAGCTGAATAGAGATTATGGAACAGGATAAAGGGCAAAAGGGAGAAATTTCGACGCCGCAAATCGATTTTAGTCTGGAGATGGTTCGAAACTCGGCGCTTGATCATAGATTGAGGGCCAAAGCAGCTGACGCGGTGATTCTGGGTTCCAGAATTGACAGCATAATTAGCTTATCTGAGATAAGCAACATTGAAGATATAACCGGAAAAGATGGCAGGTTCTATAGAGACCGAGCTCTTGAAAAGATATCCGATAAACTAAAAGATAAATCATTAAGTAAACCGGAGATAATAGAACTTCGAGAAATTGAGGCAAAAACAGCACTTCAGCAGGCATTGGAGCCTGAAGATAACTTTGACTGGCGCTCCAAGTTGAGCGACTTTGCCAACAATCAAGATCCTCAAATAGAAATAAACGAAAAAACCAGGTGTGAGCTGCGAAAACTTGCGCATGGACCAACTGACACTGTTTGGACTGGCAGAATAAGATCTATAACACATAATCTGTTTACGGGAAAAGAAAATAATTTGTTTATTAAAGTTATGCCGATCGTTACCAGGAATCCGGACGGATCACGTACGCCTTATAGCTATTACGCACAAGCTGTTGAGGCAACAATTGATGCGGAGATGCGGAGATCACCTAACCCTGATTATAAGCCGGTTTTGGAGAGCATGAAAGAACGTTTTTCCGAAGCATCGTATGAAAATCATACTGCATATCTTAAATCACTTGAACATATTACCCCGGAAATGCGCGAGGCGCTGAGTGAAGATACTGAATACAGGACAGCTCTGGCAGAAAAATTTATGCAAAACAAAGAATTTCACAAGGCAGAGAGCCTGATGGATAAGCTTGCGAATAATGACAGAATAAGAGCTCTCAGGACGAGGAATTATCTTTTTCTGGCAGAGCAGGCAGATAAATCCGAAGACGCTTCCAAATATATCAGAGAAGCGATGACAAGCTCCGTAGCACTTGAAGTCATACCTGTAATCGGGGGCGAAGGAATTGGTAAATACACCAGGGAAATTGCAAATAAATATCCTAATCAACCAGAACTTATTAGGCCACTACAGATTATGGAAGCCAGAAGCTTTTTGGGGCGCGCAAATCCCGATACGGAAGCGGCGGGCAGAAAAATAAAAGAAGCACTTGGCGCACCGAACGATTTTGATATTTCTAATACCGATGTCTTTGTTGAAAAAACAGAACAAATAGTCGATAAAAAAGTCCGGCAGTCATTGATTCTTGCTTCGATAGAATACTTATCAGCCAAATCCAAAACAGAAAGCGCGGAAAAGAGCGCCGGCAAATATACCGCACAAATTGAATCATTGGCGACCCAATTACAGACGAGCTTCATGGAGTCTTATGCCGAAAAATCGACTGAGCGCAAACACGATAATCTGAGACTGGATGTATCGGATACGTTGAGCAGAGTTTGGGGTCTACAGGTTGAATCAGGCTGTGATATAACGCGGCTCAAGGAAAATATAATTCACGGTGCCGACAAATTGGGTCTAGATATCCCTGAAATACCTGCTATAAAGAGGATCAATGAATTAGAAGACAAAGTCCAGCAGGAAAGGCACAAATCAGAACTAACAGGCAGACTTTCGAGAATTACCGATAATCTCGATTCTGCAAGCATTGAAGATTTGAATTTTACATTGGGACATGCGGATAAAATTGAAAAAGAAAAATTGAAAGATATTACTGATAAAGCACGAAATAAAGTTGAAATATCCGATGGAGAGCTAAAAAATAACGGGATTGAAGTTATTAAATTACTTGATGCTTATATGACCCAGTTCCAAAATGCCCGAGCGGATGAGAAAGAGAGCCGCAGAATACCGGGTCTGATAAACAGTATATTGCCGTTTGCGCAGGCAGTCTACGCGGCAACATATCAAGACGAAGCCAAATCTCAAAAAATTGCGAAAGCTATTGTTGAATTAAATAATGCCAAGGATGTTTTGCCTACAGTTAAGAAGGGCGGGTCATTTTTCAGAAGATTTTTGAAGCGGTAAAATTAATTTTCTGCCGGACGGGATTTTTCGATATTACTAAACCTGATCCTGTTACCCATAAACATGAGATCTATCTCCCCTGTCGGGCCGTTGCGGTGCTTGGCGATCAATAATTTAACGGGAACCTGAGGAGTTGTGACTTCCGCGTCGGGGCGGTAAATAAACATAACAACGTCCGCGTCCTGCTCGATAGCGCCGGACTCACGAAGGTCTGCCAGCTGGGGACGACGCTCTCCCCTATGCTCGACGGCACGCGATAACTGTGACGCCGCGAGTACGGGGACGTTTAGCTCACGAGCGAGATTCTTGAGGGCCTGAGAGACCATTGAAACCTCCTGCACCCTATTGTCGTATTTCCGACCGGGATCGACGAGCTGTAAGTAATCGACGATCAAAAGCCCCAGTTTGTTTTCCATTTGCAGACGACGGGCTTTGCTTCTCATTTCAAGTATTGTTAGACCCGGGGTGTCATCTATATAAAGAGGCGCGTCCGCAAGCTCCCCCATTGCTTTGGAGAGCTTGATAAAGTCATCCTCAGTCAGGCGGCCTGTTTTGAGACGCCATGCATCGATATCCGATTGTGAAATCAAAAACCTGTCGACAAGCTCTTCCTTGCTCATTTCAAGTGAAAATATACCGACCGGGACTTTGTCACGAAGTGCTATGTGCTGTGCGATATTTAGTACAAGAGCGGTTTTGCCCTGACCCGGCCTTGCGGCGAGAATGAGTAAATTGCTTTTTTGCATACCGGACAAGATATTGTCCAAATCATAAAATCCCGTTCTGACTCCGCGCATTCCACTGCCATGTTTTTGAAGTTCATCAATTCTATCAAAACTTTCGGTAAGCGTTGACTTGATCGGGACAAAGCCTCCTTTGAGATGTTTTTGTGATATGGAAAAAATCGAAGACTCGGCAACATCCAAAATTTCTTTGACATCTTTTTCCTCGGAATATCCCATTTCCATAACTCCGTTACCGGCATGGATAAGTTCTCTTTTGGTCGAGTTTTCTTTGACTATTTTGGCATAAGACTCGACATTGACCGCCGTTACGACGGAATCGGCTAGATCTGTAATATATTGTGTTTCTACTTTTTTGATAGTTTTGTTTTTTTTGATAGCTTCGGTGAGCGTGAGCAAGTCGATCGGTTGTCTTACTTCATAAAGTGCAAGCATTGCTTCATAAATTGCGGAGTTCATTTCCGAGTAAAAATCCTTGGGAAGAAGAATTTCGGACACCGGGACGATAGCGTCTTTGTCAATCAAAATCGCGCCCAGAACGTTCTGTTCGGCAGTTTCATTGTGAGGTAAGGATCGGATGGCCATAAATAAAAATCAAAACTCAAAGTGCAAAATGCAAAACTACAAATCAAAATTTAAAAACTAAATCCATATTCAAACTATTCATCACTGCTTCAGATCAATGTGTTTTTTGGATGTTCAGGCTATTTGCTTAAATTGAAACGTATAATTTGCAACTTATTCCAGTATTATTGTCTCCACTTCTTGCGGTAGTTTATCAAGAGTGATGACGTATTTATCGGTTGCTTGAGAGCTGCCTTTGCCGAATGAGGCAGCCAGATCTTTTGAGTGACTGCCATAAAAAAGAACCGTATTGGAGGCAAGGGACGTAACAAATGAAGAGTTGGTCATGGCGTCAGCATAAGATATGACAATATTGTGTTCGTTTAATTTGTGCTGAAGTTTTTCGAGCGAAGTTATTGAGCCAAGCAGAATTTCGATGCCGTCAATAATAACGGTGTAGACCATACCGCTTGTGCTTCTGAGTCCGCTGATTTTCGCTCCGCCTACTTCATATTCTCCGGGGCCGTATATGAACAGCGTTTCGGGATTTTTGGCACTCAGCTTGTCTTGAGGAAGATTCAGCAGTATGACAGCCGGAGTATTTATTTTGTCGGCAGAGTCTACAGCAATTGATACTTTTTTGCCTTTTATTTTTAAAGAATTACCATTTACGAGCGCAATTTCCATGTATTACATCCTAACATATACTCCCCATTATTGACAATAGGATGCATTTGACGTATCATCAACTCGAGATTAATTTTTCTGCACCGCCGGTTATTTCCTATGAAACTCGAGAAAGTTATTTTGTCTGTTATTGCTATTATTGTCGGTCTTATCGCGGCCGCGATTGCCTTCTATTTGTATCAAATGACCAAGACGCTTCCTGAATCAGATAACAAACCTATAACCGTAAATAATACAATAAACACCCCTACACCAACACCCAATGATGATAATTTTCTAACCGTAGACAATCCGAAAGACGAAAGCGTTTATGATACTAAGACAATTAAAATATCGGGCAAGACTTTACCGAACTCGACAGTAATAGTTTCCAGCGAAAGCAACAGTCAGGTAGTAACTCCGGCGCAAAATGGAGACTTCAGCTTGAATGAGACTATCGGAGAAGGGACGAGTATAATTAAAATAACGTCAATATTTCCAAACGGTGAAGAAAAACAAGTAACCAGAACGGTAACTTATACTACATCTAATTTCTAAATATGAAAAAAATAATCGGAATAAATTTGATTTTGGTTTTAATTTTATTTACAAGCGCGTCTTGCGCCAAAGCGGCTGTACCCTCGGAAAAACCTGTCGTCTCTACCGCATCGGCACAAAAGGATGTTGGAGAAAAATTGAATCAGCAAATCAATCAGTTAAAAGAGCGCATCGCGTCACGCGTAGCAGAGCTTAATCTGGTTGAGAAGAGAGGGTTTATAGGAACAGTAACAGAAGCATCTGACACACAAGTCAAACTAACAGACTTAAATGGGAAAACCAGATTCATTGACGTAGATGAGATAACAAAATTTACATCTCCGGATGACAAGAATTTTGGAATATCGGATCTCTCAAAAAATACCAGAGTCAGCGTAGTCGGACTTTATAACAAACAATCACAAAGAATATTAGCCCGATTTATCGATGAGGTTAGCATGCCGGCATTCTTGTCGGGAACTATAACAGAAGTTGATAAAAAGAATTTTGTAGTCACTATTTCGACTATGGATAATAAAGAAAAACGTATAGATATAGAAACGTCAACAAAGATCAATTCCTATTCAAAGGAATCAGATATAGAGCGAAGCGGTTTTTCAAAGCTGCAAGCCGGGGACAGAATCATAGCGACCGGATTTGAGAATAAAAACGATAAAGATCTCTATACCGGCACATTGATCCTCCAGCTTCCGGATGCTCCTCAGGATCCAAAAATCAAACTAGCGCAACCAACAACTGCTGAAAAAACAAAAGCGGCTACAAAATCCGGGAGATAAACATTTAGGATCCGTGATTAATATAAGCAGTTTTTATAATCTCAGCAATCTCTTCAGGATCATCGGATAACTTAATCAAATTATAGTCATCCTCATTAATTTTCCCGGTCGCGAGGACTTTGTGCTTGATCCAATCGAGAAGTCCCGACCAGTAATCCTTGCCGAATAAAATAAGCGGGAAATTGTGAATTTTTTTTGTCTCAATAAGAGTCAGTGACTCGAAAAGTTCATCCAGCGTACCGAAGCCGCCGGGGAAAATAACAAAAGCTTCGGCGTATTTTACGAACATCATTTTGCGGACAAAAAAATAATGGAATTTTATAGAAATGTCGAGATACTTATTTTCGGATTGCTCAAAGGGTAAATCAATATTACAGCCTATCGAAACACCTCCTGCTTCGCGGGCACCTTTGTTCGCGGCCTCCATGGCTCCGGGACCGCCGCCGGTAATGATACCAAATCCTGCCTGCGCGACCAGTTTGGCAGTGCGTGTAATTTTGTCATACATCGGATCTTCGCGGTCAAGTCTGGCGGAGCCAAAAAAGGTAACTGAGGGAGGAATGCTTGACAGAGCCCCATACCCGCTTACCATTTCGCTCATGACACGCAGTACCCGCCAGGGATCCGTCTCGGTAAAGTCCATATGCAGGAGTTTTTCTCGTTCATCTATTTCGTGATCAAGTTGTTCTCTAAATTCGGGACTATCAATGTGGACCAAGGGTTTTTTTGGACGCCTGAGTGATTTTTCGTCTTCGGTGAGGTGTCTTCTGTCTGTTCGTCTAAACGAGGGCATGAATTAATTATAGATCTTATTGAATACTATTTCTACTATCAAGACCAAGACCTGAAGCCTTTGTCTAAGCGGCCAGGATAAGTTGCAAATCCGGGAACAGCATATATACCCGCAGTGCTAAAGGTTTTTAGAACTTCAGCTACACATCCGTATAAGTGGTATTTTTTTCTTAATGGATGACTATTACACAAAGGCATTGCGATATCTCTTCTTTTTAACCACAAATTACTGCCTGAAACTGTGGCCCTTCTAAGCCCTGCATCTTTTAATTTTCTGGAAAAGTCCAATAGATCGGTTCCCTGCGGCATAGGATCTGCATGCTTAGTTTCCACCATATAAATATCAGCCGGCTCTACTTTCAGGCGTTTAAATATAACCCCCAAACCGTCGCTTATGGGATGACCTTCCATGAATACGATGGGTATTTTTAAACTTTGGTATTTTGAAACAGATTTTTCTAGTCTCTCTCTATAAACTGCATAATTATTAGTGAGACCATGCGTAATTTCAGGGAAAAAAGGATGAACGATAATTAATGCAGATCCATTTGAACTTTCTAAAGATTTCTGAAAATTCGCTATGCCTGCCGTATTTATTAGATCGCGCTTCTTATCAACTAGCACTGATGCAGGTAACTTTTCCATGTCTCATAGTATATCTCATGACCGGCTTTTTGACAATTTATTCTTGAATTTGATAAAGTCATTCTAAATATGAACAGATATTTGAAGCAAAGAATATTTGAGCTTAGAAAACTAATGAATACCCAGGCGACCGGCGCTGTGCTAATCTCGTCGGTTCCCGACATAATTTATTTGACTGATTTTTCCTATTTCTCAAACGCTGAGCGGGAGGGGTATTTATTTATTACAAAAAACGCGCAGTATATTTTGACCGACGGGCGGTATTCTCATGCAGTACGCGAAAATGTAAAAGACTTTGAACTGATCGAGATTAGCACGAAGAATAGATTTAATGACATAATAAAACGTCTATGTGACGATCATAAAATAGAAAAGCTTGGGATTGACGAGCAAAGCCTAAGCGTTTTTGAGCATAAAAAACTTAATGGAATAAATACTCAGCATTTCACAATAAGTTCCTTAAGGGCAATTAAGGATGTTGCAGAAATTGAATGTATAAAAAAAGCATGCGAAATCGGAGACAGGGCTTTTTCGAAAATAGTAAATCATCTAAAGACCGGAATTACAGAGAAAGAAATTGAGATAAGTCTGGAAAGAATAATCAAAGAAGATATTGCGGAGTTTTCTTTTCCGGCAATTGTCGCGTTTGGTGAAAATTCTGCTGTTCCTCATCACAAAACAGGCAACCGGAAGCTGAAAATGAATGAGTTTGTGCTAATTGATTTTGGTGTTAAGTATAAAAATTATTGTTCGGACATGACAAGAACGGTGTTCTACGGACGGGCAAGCGAGGAGCAAAAAAAGGTATATCAAACTGTTTTAGAAGCCCAACAAGAAGCAATTCAAATTTTCAATTTTCAATTTTCAATTTTCAATAAAAAAAATAAATTACTAAAAGCATCAAAACTAGATAATGCTGCAAGAAGTTATATAATAGAACATGATTACTCCACAATCCCCCACTCACTCGGGCACGGTATCGGGCTTGAAGTTCATGAATCGCCATCGTTGTCTCCGAATTCTAAAGACGAATTGAGGAACGGGATGGTTTTTTCGATCGAGCCGGGGATATATTTTCCCGGTAAATATGGAGTCAGGATTGAGGACTTGTACGCGGTGCAAGACGATAAACTAGTAAGCTTGACGAGGTCCGACAAGGAACTCATGAGCTTTATGTAAGAGCGTTTTTTTCCTCGGCAGCTCATGATGAAAACGCACTCTTTCTCTTCGAACGCTATACTTCGCGTAAAGCATTCCTGCATAATGGCCTGTGATATCGTGCTGATTAATTTCATCACGGCCTTTCAACTCTATGAAAGAACCTTTGTGGCTGTAAACTATAGTATCCGGAGATGTAACATTGAGGAGGTGATCTGACCAAGCCCTTTTTTTGCCGACCGGTAATTCCCTGGACCAAACGGGTAGTTTTCCTAAATAAAAAGTTTCGTGGATGCTCATTGTGCCGCCTCCTCTTAGATATTTGGCAACAGCCTGATCATATCACAACTATGCAGTTTCGCAAGTAGTACTGTATTTCGCAAATTTTTACTATGCCATTTGCTAGAAATAAAGTATTTTCAACGTATATCAGATTACAAGCCGAAAAACATTTACGAAATACAGCAATAGCATGTATAATAATCTCATGATAACTCCTAAGACTCTCAAAGGATTCAGGGATTTTCTGCCAAATGAAGCGCGAAAAAGACAATATGTAATCGGTATTTTAAAGTCTGTTTTTGAGCTATATGGATTCGAGCCGCTCGAGACGCCCGTACTCGAGTATGAAGAGATACTGACAGGCAAATATGGCGATGAGGGAGATAAGCTGATGTACCGGTTTGAAGATCATGGCAAGCGCAGAGTAGCTATGAGATATGACCAAACAGTGCCGCTTGCACGGGTCGCTTCCCAACACCAGAATGAAATTGTTTTTCCTTTTAAAAGATACCAGATTTCTCCGGTGTGGAGAGCAGAAAATACGCAGAAGGGGCGGTATCGAGAGTTTTTGCAGTGCGATATTGATACCGTCGGAACCGATTCCATATTATCCGACGCGGAGATTATCGCAACCGCAGCAAAAAGCTTGGAAAAACTAGGATTTAAAGAATACAGAATTCTTATAAATGACAGGAAAGTGTTTAAAGGGATAGATCTAAAAGCTGTTTTGATAATTGATAAGCTGAAAAAAATCGGTGAAGAGGGAGTCAAAAATCAGCTGAATGAAGCCGGGTTTGATCATAAATTATTTGATGAAGTAAAGAATTCTACAATAAGCGACGGGTTGTCTTCGATTATTCAGCTAGTCAAAAAATCAGGTATTGGAGAAAAAAATCTGGTTTACTCCCCTACTCTTGCCCGGGGGCTTGATTATTATACAGGTATGATTTTTGAGATAGAAATTGACGGTTTTGCTACCGGATCAATTGGCGGGGGGGGGCGATATAATAATTTGATAGGGATCTTCGCGGGGCATGAGATACCGGCTATCGGGTTTGCTTTCGGGTTTGACAGAACAATCGAAGCAATGGATGCGCTTAACCTTTTCCCCGAATATTTAGCAGAGTCATCATCTGGATTGCTTGTGACGATTTTTTCCGATGAGTTGAGAAATAAGTCATTGGAGATTTGCAATCAACTTCGCGCGAATAAAATTAATTGTGAAATATTTATGTGTGAGATCAAGGAAAAAAACCCGCTTGAGAAACAACTCAAATACGCAGATCAGAAAAAGATACCGTATGCTTTGATCGTAGGTCCTGAGGAAGCTGAAAAAAATGTGTATACTCTAAAAAATTTGAAAACACGCGAGCAGACGCAGTACAACGCCGATCAGCTAATTTCATTTCTCCGGAAATAAGTGCTATATTGGTATTAGTCTTCATTTTTTATGAAATTATCCAAAATTCAGCTTGCGGTTATCGCCTTAATTATTACTAACATGATTTGGGGCGCGGCGTCGCCTATTTTCAAATGGTCGCTTGAAGAGATTTCTCCTTTTACTCTCGCTTTTTTGAGATTTTCAATCGCGGCATTGATACTGCTTCCATTTATACGCAAAAATATGAAACTCAAGCGTGAGGATATTCCCTATATCGTATTTTTGTCGGTGATAGGTCTCACATTTCATATCGCGTATTATTTTACGGGACTGAGGCTGTCTTCGAGCATAAATGTTCCTATCATTTCGTCAGCGGCACCGATTTTTTTGATAATCGGTTCCACTTTGTTTCTGCATGAGAAGATCAAGAAAAAAGTAATATTCGGAATGACAGTAAGCCTGGCCGGCGTCGTCCTGATAATCCTGAGGCCTATATTTGAAACCGGTGTTGACAGTTCGCTGATCGGAAATTTGTTGTTTACAGTGTCGATGGGGCTTTCGGTATTTTATACTCTAATGCTGAAGGAAATTTCTCCAAAATACAACCCGCTGACGCTGACGTTTTGGATTTTTGTAATTTCATCAATAAGTTTTATACCCCTCGTAATATTTGAAACCGGCGGCTTATATCTCAATTTTAGTTGGGACGCGAAATCTATGATCGGGATTGGATTCGGAGCGGTTTTATGCTCTGTTGTCGCGTATTCGCTGCATGCATTCGCGATAAAATATATATCGGCAAGCGAAGTCGCGCTTTTTGCGTATGTTGATCCTGTTATCGCGATGCTTATCGCGAGGCCTTTGCTTGGCGAAACGATTACTTCAACATTCTTGGTTGGAGCGGTTCTTATATTTTTTGGGATTTTTTTGGCTGAAGGCCGACTTCATTACCACCCAATACATTTGCTGAACCGTAAAGATTATTCGAATATGGATTTTAAAACTAAAGAATAACTATTTTGCTTTGACGCCTTTGCGATCTAATCCGTAGCTAACGATACGTCTGCCGGTGTAATATTTAAGTAAACCTAACCAATATCTATCCATAGCGGTGTTATTCGCAGACAAACATATAGCGCCTTGGTTGTCTTTGTCTACCCCAGGCTCCATTGAAATTGCTCTTTCGCAATGATGAGTTACATAATCCAAGTCTTTAAACATAAATGTTCCAATAGCAAGCAATCCGGATGCCTGAATACCTGAGCCAACTGCAACAATTGACTTATTTAAGAATTCTCTTCTTGAAATTTTTTCCATATCAGTTTTTTCATTGTAACAATTTAATATATTAAAGTCAATACTATAAGCCTTTTTGAGGCTTGTCAATCGGATTTATTTCAGTTATAATAGTGACATGAAAACAGCAATACACCCTCAATTTTATGACGAAGCGCAGGTAATATGCGTTTGCGGCAATAAGTTTACGACCGGATCGACGCAGGAAAAGATCCATGTCGAGTTGTGTCATAAATGCCACCCATTCTATACAGGAAACCAAAAATTTGTCGACACAGGATCCCTGATCAAAAAATTCCAGACAAAACAGGAAAACGCTCAAAAATATCAGACCACCAAGAAAAAGAAGATCGAAGAGAAGAAGAAATCACAAGAAGGCCCCAAAACACTCCGCGAAATGCTCATGGGACTGAAGTAGCATACCTCTAATCTATTCTAGAACTTTATAGATCTGCTATGAAAAATAACCTTTCTCTTATAATAAAAAATCAAAATGCAAAATTAAAAACGCAAAATGCTAAATAACAACGTAATAGATAAAATAATTTTATTTTTTTATATATAAACTGTTATTTTGCATTTTGCGCTTTACGCTTTTAAATTTTTATGGCCGATTATAGATTAGTACAATTACAGGAGCTTGAACAGAAGATCGAAGAGACGAAAGTACTTCTCTCCGATCCAACCCTCGCGGAGCTAACACAGCAAGAGCTTGCTGAATTGGAGGCCCAAAAGAAAACGATCGAAGAGAGTCTGCAGGCATCCAAGGAGAAAAACGAAGATAATTTTGATGAGCGCAATATAATACTTGAAGTCAAGGGAGCGGCCGGAGGAGATGAGGCCAAGCTTTGGGCTGAAGAGCTTGTAAGAATGTATTCCAGATTTTCACAAAGAAGAGGCTTTGTGGTTGAGCGGCTCGACGAATATGTCATCAAACTTAGCGGCAGAAACGCGTTCGGCGAGCTAAAATACGAGGCGGGAGTTCATAGAGTCCAGAGAATTCCTGCGACTGAAAAACGAGGAAGAGTACATACGTCGACGGCGACTGTTTCGATACTACCCGAACTTGAAGATATCGATCTGCATATTGCTCCGGAGGATATTGATTTTGAGGCATTCAGAAGCGGCGGACACGGCGGCCAGAATGTTAATAAGGTTTCGACGGCTGTGAGGATCGTACATAAGCCGAGCGGGATTGTCGTTACAGCATCGGCTGAGCGGTCTCAGGGACAAAACCGGGAAAATGCAATGAAATTGCTTCGCGCAAAACTTTGGGAGATAGAAGTCGAAAAACAGCAGACACAACTCGCCTCGCTAAGATCAACACAGGTCGGACGCGGAATGAGAGCCGAGAAGATAAAAACTTACAATTTCCCTCAAGATAGATTGACCGATCACAGAATTAACAGATCATGGAAAAATCTGCCGGAAATACTGGATGGAGATATACCGAACGAGCATCCTCAGGACGAAGCGATAATAAAGACAGATTAAAATGCCTTGAGGTCGCGGGCTTTGTAATTTTCGATAAGCTCCAGATGATTCTTGTCTACAATTATTTTGGCGACGTGCCTGCCGCCTGCCAAATGAGGCATGACCACATAATCGGCACCTGCCTTGTACAAATCCATTGCATCAATTTTTTCCAATGCGCTTACAACGACAATTGCCTTTTTGTTTCTGCGTTTCAAACTTTCGAGTATCAGTAAGTTATCTTCAACGTCCGGAACAGTCGAAACAATAATATGAGCGTGTTCAAGGCCGGCTATATCTTGAATATCCGTATCCGAGATGTCGCCGTAAACACAATCCACTTTGCCTGTTAATCTCTTGATAACTTCGGGATCAAAATCTACCACCACGAGCTTGTGGTGATTGGTCTGAAGTGCTTCCATTATATGCTCCCCCATTCTGTTTGCACCTACTAAAATAATGTGATTTTTTAATTGATCTTTATTTAATTCGATCTCGTGTATGTTTTTCCTTTCAAAAACATTAAGAGCAGGCTCTAAAAATTTATATAAACGCTTGCCGTTCATGATCATATAAGTAGACAAAACAAAAGTAATTGCTCCCGCTAAAGTAATAATAGATACCACCTCATCGGGAACATGGTTTATTTTGTTACCCATAAATACAACGATTATGCTGAACTCGGAAATTTGAGCAACTGTCAGACCCACGAGAAAAGATGTTTTTTTCTATAACCAAAAAAGCCAAGGATACTTGTTAAAATTATCGGATTTCCAATCAGTACATATGCTGCCAGAATAACAGCAGGCAGCCATATTGCGCCTATGTTGTTTATAAGCAAACTCATTCCAAGCGTCACGAAGAAAATCGTTATAAAAAAATCTCTGAGCGCTTTGACTTTGGAGACAATCTGAAAATTTTCAGCGGAATTGGCGAGCGCGAGTCCAGCCAGAAATCCTCCGATCTCGATCGAGAAACCTACGTACGGAGAGCTAACCAAGGCGGACATGCCGAAAGCCCACGCCAAGCTGAAGAGAAAAAGTATTTCGGACGAACGGGCGATTTTCTCGACAAGCTTGGGCAGAAGAGTATTGCTAAAAACTATGACCCAGCCGAATAGAACAATTGCCTTGAGAAATAGAAGCACAAAACTAACGACGCTAACCTGCTCTCCGCCATTTTGGAAACCGGACAATATAATAAGCGCAAAAATCGCGACAAAATCCTGAACCAATAAAATTCCGACTGCAATTTTGCCATATAAACTGTTCAGATCTTTTTTGTCCGACAATAATTTCACAATGATAATCGTGCTTGAGAAAGTGAGCGCTATGGCCATATACAGAGACGTGAGTGACGAAAATCCGAGCGAGATACAGATAAGATACCCTACTGCGGTTGTAAATAATATTTGTCCTGTGCCCGTTATTACAGCAACACGTCCTACGGAGCGCAATTCTTTTAGACGGAGCTCAAGTCCGAGCATGAAAAGCAGTAAAGTTATGCCTATTTGCCCTAGCGAACTCATAACTTCGCCGCTATCCAGCCTGATAAAACCTACCGGCCCAACAATAATGCCTGTTATAATATAGGCAAGAATTGCTGGCTGTTTGAAAAATTTGAATATAATGGATAGTACAGAGGCTATACAAATGATAATTGTAATTTCAAAAAAAACTTTTTCCATAGGCAGATAATTTTATTGTAGCACAATTATTGATCAGTAAATATAAAAAAAAGTAATATGATAAGGGTAAACGGTTCTAAAGCCGGCAATAATTTATTCAAATGAAGATTTCAATTAGATTAATTTTCTGATTTTTCTTTGATATTTAATGAGCCTAGATGTGTTTGTAAATTCTTTTCTAATCTCAAAAATGTTTTATCAATAATTTTTTCCAATTCAATTAATATTAGTTTTTTCTCCTTCGCGCTAAAATTAAACATAAAAAAAGTATAACAAGATAATTTTCAGTTACAATATTGCAATTTGTATCATTTTATTTAATTAGACGACATCTTGCCCAGAATGATACATAATGATATAATTTGTACATATAATAATATGTCAAAAAGCGAATTAAAGCCTGGCGCCGGAAACCTGGAAAACACAACTAATCTTAAAGTGTTAGGAGTTAAACAAGTAGAATTTAGACGCGGAATAAAATTTGGCGACATAAAACAAGTCGGGGAAGCCATGAAGACGCTGGCTTCCGGCTTACGCACTACTACCCTTAGGAGAGAAAGTAATATTACATTCATTAATGGAATAATAGAGTCCGCAAATAGTGCCATGGACACGCAAAAGGGTTTTTATAGTAATTTATTTTTAAGCGGGGCTGAAGGGACATCTTTTCAAAATTCGGGATTTGCTGTCCAACGCATTGACGATAGTGAGGGGTTTTTACTGCAAGTAACTCAGGGAATAAAGCCAAGTAAAAATGGTGATTATGATAGGCGAAGAGAAATTAAGCTCGCAAAGGAATTAACTGTTGAGAGAGCATTATTTTCGAGAGACGTTTTGATCACATTGGATCCTGAGGGGCAGAAATTTAACTTAGACATCGCAGAAGTGGCTAAACGATTGAATGAAGGTGGAGTCAGTAACATGCTTACAACTATTTATGCGGTGGATAATAAAAGTGACGGACAGCATAGAAACAACTTAATTGATGGTCGCAGAATAGTCGACCAGCTTTTTGACCCTGAAACTATTCATAAACATATTGAGCAAACTTTTAAAGATAAACAGCATTATAGCGCTGATTTGGGCCGCATATCTGATAATTTAGTAGGGCATGTTGGATTAATTGGTGGACGAAGATTTAGATGGCATTTTAGAGGCAATACAGGAACAAGAGGAGCGGACCAATGGACACGCGATGACACTGTTATTTCGGGTCCTTCCGCAAAAGCAAAAGACAAGAGCGGATATAGGGCATATCTGGCAATTGGGTTGCACAGAAGAGCTCTAAACTCACCCGATCATCTGATGCCACTAAATGATGAACAGTTAAAAACTACAGATGTATTTGTTGCAAAAACAAACAGTGCATTTCCGGTAACGTGCAGTTAGAGACTCCAAATTTTACAAAATTATAAAAATAATCTACAATATCCCCCTGCGGCTAGTAGCGCAATGCAAATAGCCAACAGCCAATATATGCTGCCGGAGAAAATTGCTTTTGTTGATATCGAAACGACGGGGTTGCGGGCCTTTTATGACCGCATAATTGAAATTGCAATACACCGCGTTGAGAACAATAAGATCTCACGATCGTTCCATACACTTATAAACCCCCAATCTCATCTGCCGCCAGAAATCACCATGATAACAGGTATTACAGCCGGAGATCTGGAAAACGCGCCGACTTTCAGGCAAATAAAAGATGATGTCCTCGAAATCATGGACGGATGCGTCTTCGCTGCACACAACGTCAGATTTGATTATGGTTTTATCAAAAGCGAATTTCAGAGACTTGAATATACTTTTAAAACCAAGCACTTTTGCACCGTACGTCTGTCGAGAGCGCTATATCCTCAATTTAAACATCATAATCTTGACAGTTTGATCGAACGGTTTAAATTTGAGTGCGAAAATCGTCACCGAGCTTTTGATGACGCGAGAATTTTGTTTTCTTTTTATGAAAAAATTTTGGGAGAGTTTCCTATTGAAAAAATTGCCAAAGCTATCAATATCGGACTCAAAAAACCAAATGTTCCAATTAAGCTTAAAACCAATCTCAAAGATATTCCCGAAAAACCCGGAGTGTATATTTTTTATGGTGATAACGGCACGCCATTGTATGTTGGTAAAAGTATAAATTTGTACGAGCGGGTGATGTCACATTTTTCGGCGGATATCCACTCCCCTGTCGAGATGAAAATTTCGCAACAGATTGAGAGCCTGGAGACCATTACGACTGCCGGAGAACTGGGGGCACTGCTTCTGGAATCAGAGCTTATAAAAAAGATGCTTCCTTTGTATAATAAAAAATCCAGGATAAAACATGAGCTCATTGCGCTGAAGAAGCAAATTAACAAGGAAGGATATGAAACGGCTCAATTAATGCCGATTTCGAATCCCCAATTTGAATACAATACAGATAAAATGGACGAATTGTCCAGACTGTTTGGTTTTTTTAAATCGCGAAAGCAGGCTAAGAGTTTTCTTGCCGATGCTGCCAAAGAATACGGTTTGTGCGAGAAGCTGTTGGGACTTGAAAAAACAAACGGCGCCTGTTTTGCATATAGACTCGGCAGATGCCGCGGGGCATGCACAGGACATGAACAAGCCGCTGCTTATAATATTCGTTTTCTGAGTGCGTTTGCGGGATTTAATATCAAGCCCTGGCCATTCCCCGGCATGATCGCGATCGAAGAAGCTGATGGAAACGTAAAAGAATTGATTCTCGTCGACAAATGGTGTCTGCTGGGCAGGATCAAGCTAGATACGGCCGGCAATAGTAACGCTCAAATATTGCCGAATACATACTTTGACCTCGATACATATAAGATCATAAAGCAGTATGTATACCGTGAGCAAAATTTGAATAAGATCAGGCTTTTAAAAGGTGACGAGATTAACGCGCTTACGGGTAATTCCAGCGTATATTAGAAAATCGAATTATTTGCGGTTCTGATTAATAGAAGAGCATTAGACCGAAAACTATAAGCACAAATGCTCCACCGACGATCAAAATAAATTCTTTATCAACGCCCCAGACGTGGTTCTTGCTATTTGTTTTGACAGCTTTTACTGATTTTTTCGCGCTTACGGCCTTTGCTTTTTTGGCAGTTTTTTTCTTCACGTTATCACCTCCTCTCATT
Source organism: uncultured Gammaproteobacteria bacterium (assembly GCA_964564035.1). Lineage (GTDB taxonomy): Bacteria > Patescibacteriota > Microgenomatia > Levybacterales > UBA12049 > JAHIGH01. The sequence continues at coordinate 71,385 of CAZLZN010000004.1, forward strand.
ATAATAATACTCATAAATGCACGATAATTGTCAAGAGGCTATAAGTTTAGGTATGGTGAATAAGAGTTGCGGCGGGAATAATATGATTAATAATTAACGAATTTGGTGATGTTGGATTTTTTCTCAAGCTGAGCAAACCAATCCTGGGCTTTTTGAGGGAGCTGAGATTTTTTGAGTTGTTCACGAGCTTCTTTTCTGAGATCAGCTTCTTTTTTGTCTTTGGGTAAAAATTCTTTATTTTCCTCGATATATTTGTCTACGTCCTGTTCGGAGACTTTGATTCCGTCGCCTACCATTTTGGTAACCAATAGATCCAGACGGACAATTCTTTGCAAGTCAGATCGTGTCATACCCTGAAGTTTGAGCATCTGATCAATATTTTGACCCTGAGAGGAAAGATTTTTTTCGATATCTTTGATCTGGTCATTTAGTTCTTTATCGCTTATGGTGATGTTTTGTTTACGCGCTTCCTGCTCAACAAGCACTGTCCTGACAGCAGAGTCCAAGACCTGCTTGCCGCTTGCCTTTTCTGCTTCGCTAACTATTTCGAGCCTGCTGATCGGCTGGCCGTTTACAACCGCGGCAACCAATAAGCCCCGGCCAAAATATAACAGTGCTCCGAGTGCGATTATTGCTACGGCAATTATAAGTGTCGTTTTGTGAATTCTAAAAGCTTTCGGTCCGACTGTTGATTTTTCAGCTTGCGGCGCGCTATTGGCTTCGGCGGTTTCAGGTGTTTTTTTTACCGCAGCAGGTTTTATTGACTTGCTTCCGGTAGAGGCTTTAGCAGGTCTGGATTTTGCGGTCGAGCTGTTTTTTGCAGATACCGGAGTTTTTTTTGTTTTAGTTTTAGTCGCCATATTTTGTAATGAATTGATAATTTGTTATATATTATTATATATTAACGATTAACCGAAATGCAATAGGAATTTCGACAGCATTTTAAGATAAATCGGGAATTACTGCTCTGATGCTGATTCCAGTGTTGCCGTCAGATCAAGGGTTTCGTCTCCTCTGTAAACAACAATAGCAATTGTATCGCCTACTTTTTTCTTGCTGATTATAGTTGAGAGCTGATTGTCTTCGGTAATTCTCTGACCGTCGATCCTGGTTATTATATCTCCGCGGCGGAGGCCCGCCTTGGACGCGGCGGAATCTGCAACAACTGTTTGTATATAAGCTCCTTCCGGTATTTCGTTTATGATCGCCAGATCTTTGGAAATCAGCCTGTATGTAATTCCTAAAAAGGGACGGTTGAACTGCCCGGTTTGGTTAAAATTGTCAAGCGAGTCCTTGATTATATTGATGGGAATGGCAAATCCGATATTTTCTCCACTGCTTGATACCGCGGTATTTACTCCAATTACCTGGCCTTTGGAATTCAGGAGCGGTCCGCCGCTGTTGCCGGGATTTATTGCGGCGTCTGTTTGTATAACATTGTCCAAACGCTCGACGGAACCTTCGAAAGGACTGCCCGCCGTGATACCTCTGCCAAGTCCGGAGATAATACCAGTCGTCACTGTATTGCGGAATTCACCAAGAGCTGTTCCTATAGCCGCGACATACTGACCAACCTGCAATCGCGAGGAATCACCCAAATCTACGGGCTTTAGTTGTGTTCCCTGATTTTCAGAGGGATTAATTTTGAGGAGCGCAACGTCATTTAGGGGATCCCGGTATATCTGCGAAACGTTATATTTTTTGTCATCGCTTGTAACTACGAGATACTTGCCCTGCGGATCCGAGACCACATGTTTGTTGGTTACAATCAATCCCTGATCAGTAATTATAAAACCTGTTCCGATATCCTGCGGTTCCTGCGGAGACAGGTCTTCTTCGCCAAATGGCAATCCAAAGAACGGATCAGGTCCGAATTCAAAAAACGGACTTCTTGCCTGGGGTCTGCCGGATAGATCTTCCGAGATGGTGACCACAGATGGCCCGACTTTTTTGACTATATCAATAGTTACCGATTCTTCCGAGAAAACCCTGACTGTTTCACGATCCTCTGTAATTGTTGGAATAAGCGCGCCTGTATTTTCGGAAATGAAGTTGGATAATCCGGGTATATACCTCTGGCCGGAGCTTAGCAGATATAAAATTGCTATCAAAATAAAAGCTAATAACAAGAGTTTTCTCATATTGTAGAACTAGTTTGCCTGATTTAAAGTCTCTTCAATTGCTTTTTCGAGCTGAATGTCGTGACTTTGATCTTTGGTGTCGGGTTCTATTTCGACATCCGGCTTCAGACCCTCCTGATGAACCCAAGTGCCATTGGGAGTCAGCCATTTGGCAATTGTGATATGAATTCCCGCTCCCCCGCCAAGATCTTCCGCCTGCTGGATAGTACCCTTGCCGAATGAGGTTTCGCCGACTAGCACGGCTCTATTATAATCCCGCAGTGCACCGGCAACAATTTCGCTCGCTGAGGCTGATCCCTTGTTGATGAGTATCGTCAGGGGCACTTCATAAAGCAAACCCTGACCGGTCACCTTGAATGATGTCTGGTCTCCGTTTCGGTCTTCCTGTGAAACCACATAGCCTTCTTTGATAAATTCCGACGCGATGCTGACTGCATCCGTTAAATAACCTCCGGGGTTGTTTCTCAGATCGAATACTATTCCTTTTATTGATTTATCGGCTTTTAACTGCCTGTCAGCTTCGGCTGTAATACTCTGCCATTCTTTGTTGGCCGTGTCCCCGAACTGAGAAAGCCTGATGTATATAATTTTGTTATTTATGTTCGGCTTGAGAACAGAAGAATCTTTTTTGATCTCGTCGATATCTTTGATGCTTTTGACCCAATATGTTACGCTTTTGACTTGGATAGTATCACGCACGATGTTTAGCTCCCTGGGCTGGGATTCGTCTTTGGGTAGTATTGTCAGGGTCACTTCCGTACCTTTTTCACCTCTTATGTGTTCGACTGCTTTGTTTAGTGACCATCCGCTTGTAATGTCATCATTTACTTTCAGTATCGCGTCTCCCGGGCGCAAACCTGCTTTTTTGGCGGGACTTCCGTCCAGCGGCGCGACTACTATGATCTGTTTTCCTTTCATACCGAGCTCTGCTCCAATGCCTTCAAATTTGCCGGCGAGTCCCTGTTTGAAGTCTGTATTTTTGGCAGGCGGCAGATAAACGGTATATGGATCATCAAGACTATTTACCATACCCTCTATTGCGCCATTCAGGAACTCCTGACTATCGAGAGCATTTTTGTCATAGTAATTTTGGTTTATTTTATCAAGCACAGTCCATACCGGCGAGAAATCAATCTTGGATACAGACGGCGGGGGTTGACGGTTTTCAACTTCAATACGGGGCTGATAATTTCTCCAGTCAATTGCGATCTTGGTAACTCCCAGACTGTAACCCAGTAATCCGGCAATCAGCATCAGAACGAGAATCCTGAATCTGGAAGTAAATGACGGCTTGTGTTCGTTCATGCGTGAAGAAATATTATCGTTTTCTCCTCTGCGTTCATGTATAGTTTCTTTGTTTTCCATTTTGTTATCTCCTTTATTGTATCGGATCCCACCTCTAAGACAGGTACTTTGAGCTTGCGGCGCTTTATATAATCAAGCTCTTCATCATCTATATACTCACCTATGATGCCTTTTGCTCCCATTCCGATGCTTTTAATCAGCAAATCGCGGGAAAACGCCCGGCCGACAATTATCTTACCAACAGCGTTAAAGTCTAAAGTATAATATTTTGTAATTTCACTTGACAGCGCAGTTGATTCATCCGGAAGGGCATCGTTTAATATGAAGATCTCCCCTGCCGTGTCGCCTCCTGTACCTTTGGCACCTTGAAAAACGTAGTTGCCGGTACCGATAACAATTGTATCATTATTACACATTAGGACAATTCCTTCAACAGGTGAAACGATCTTTTCAGGCGCAGTTTTAGCATATGTTTCGATAACTACCTTGCCCGAATCACGATCGTAGCGCGTAAATTTGCCTGATACTTTGCTGACTAATTTTTCCTCCCGGAGTCCGAGCAATTTTTTGTTTATTGCGATGACTTCTCCTTCCGATACGTCTTCCCCCGGTTTTTTTAGTAATATTTTCCTGGCCTGGCCCGGTGATATGGATAGATCGCTTACGAGATCAATTACATAATCAAAAACAGAAGCTTCATGAGCGATTGTTTGGCCAATTTTTACCGAGTCATTGACTTTTACAACAGGAATCGAACCGCGGCGTAGAGTTATAGGCAGTGATGTCATAAGAGCTTATTCTCCTCCGACAAAGGGCAATAAAGCCAAGTGGCGTGCGTATTTTATGGCTGATGTCAGGCGCCTCTGGTGCTTGGCGCATGTTCCGGTCCTGGTTCTGCTCAGAATTTTGCCCCTGTCGGATGTAAATCTCTGCAGTACTGAAACCTCCGAATAATCGGGAGTCTTTTTTTCTTTGCAGTAAAAACAACCTTTCGGTGCTTCCTGTACTCTTCTTCTTCTGACTTGTTTTTTCTTTTCTGCCATAAACTTAGTTCTTAGGGGTTAGGGATTAGGGGTTAAGTAGCTAAAACCTAACACCTGAAACCTAAAACCTAAAATTAAACTTAAAAAGGAATATCGTCGGGCGATATCTCCTCATCCATGTTTCCTGCCGGTACCGGCGCGTCTGCCGGTGAGCCTTTGGCGTTTTCCTGATCTTCTGATTTTTTCTTTGAGCCTGCTTTTGGCTGTTTTGGCGCCGAGTCATCAACTTGTGCGGCTCCGCCCCTGCTATCCAGCATGATCATGTCTTCGATAACTACTTCGGTTCTAGATTTTTGCTGGCCATCCTGGCTGGTCCATTGCCTCGTCGCCAGTCTGCCTTCGACGAATACTTTTTTGCCTTTGGTCAAGTACTGACTGCAAATCTCGGCAAGCTTTCTCCAGGCAACGACATTGTGAAACTCTACTTCGTCCTTTTTCTCTCCTGTATCGGTCGTCCATGATCTATTGGTCGCGATTCCGAAACTCGCTACAGCTGCTCCGCTCGGAGTATATCTCAGCTCCGGATCGCGGGTCAGATTGCCGATCAATTGTACTTTGTTTAAGCTTTTTGCCATATGTTCGCTTAGCTCAAATTCTAAACTTAAAATGCAAAATGAAAAATATGTTTTACATTTTTCTTTTTACGCTTTACGATTACTTAGTTCTCAATAATAAGTGCCTCAAGATATCATCATTGGTAAATAGTTTTTGTTCAAATCCTGACGGTAAGTTCTCCAAATCAAACTTGAATTGGATATAGAAACCTGAAAATTCTTTTTTGATGTTGTACGCCAGGGGTTTTTGACCCCATTCGTTTATAGCTATGTCTTTTGCGTCTTTGAGCTCTGTTTTTACCGAATCGACAAGCTTTTTGCGATCGGCTTCTTTCAATGACGACTTCAAGACGAGCACGAGTTCATATTTCCTCATGTGTGATATTTTAACACATGCCCGAACCTGAACTCAAGGGGCAATTACTGTAACGG
>CAZLZN010000005.1:0-67723 GCA_964564035.1 uncultured Gammaproteobacteria bacterium
ATATATCTGTAGATTTAGGTTCCTGGAGTGGATACCATCTGCTGGCACAGAACCGGAATCTAATCAGAGTATGTTTTTTACCTTTAATTACCGCTTTTTGTCTCCGCTTTTCTGAGTTGTGCGCTGAATTCACTCACGTCATCGCTTCTTCGTATCCTGACATTCTCTATAGGTAATTCGCCGGCATCTGCTAATTTTTTTATGCCAAAAAAAGTTTGCCTCATACCCGGATTGTCCGGCAAATACTCTACAAAGACTTCCCTGTCGCCATTAGCCTGTGCGATTCCGGTCAAATCCCTGGCGAGCGTCGAGGCAATACTTTTCCTTCTCTGCTTACTATGAACGTCAAACGATAGTTCGCGTCGTGCCCCTCGCATGGCAGTATCAGGATAGTCTGGATTAAATGTATCAAGTGATTCGGCTGTTGCAACCGGACGATTTTTCGCATCATAAACAAGCATTACCCCATCCTTCCATTCACCGCAATGCCTTAGGCCAAACTGTCTGTAGGCCAGTTCTCTTTCTGAGGCCCCGTGAACAACGCTAAAAAATCTGCGCCTAAATTCTTCTTCCGAATGAGAAGCGCCTATTGCTACCACAGCTTCAACTTCAGGGATTAAATGACTCTCTCTAAAAACCGGGTCGTTGGTGTATTCCGCGGTATCCTGTCTAAAAGTTTTTTTTGAGATATATTTTTCCCGCTTTCTATAAATTGTCTGCTTTTTCAGCTCATATTTCTGCATGATCTTGATGCTTTCAGGATGACGGGGGAAACCCTTTGGATAAAACACCATGTTAAAAACTTCGGTGCCGTTTTTACTCTCAATTTCACGTCTCCATTTTATAGCCTGCCCCTGACTGGCGCGTTGAGACAACTCAGCAATCTCACTATATGCCCTTTCCGGAAATATACCCGTAATCACGCCCGGCAAGGCATAATCATAGGATCCTGAAATTAACTCCGGATGCTTAATGGGGTCGGCAGTGTCGAGGCGATGTATTGTTGCTGGGGAGTTTTGTGAAATTTCTGTAATTAACTTAGGTATACCGGCTTTCTCACCTGTCGAGCGCCTTTGGCCCGCCTTCAATTCCGTCCTGTTTCCGGCCGCAGTTCCATGATTATTTAATTCAACTGACATAATATTCTCAACTAAATATAACGCTTAAATAACTTACTGCAAAAATTATAATTAATTTAGCACGCCTGAGCTTGACCTTTGTTCGACAAAAAGCTGACACAGCAGTCTTTTTGATTTGTCCAGCTTCAGACAAACGGATTATAACAGCATTTTAGTTATAAGGATGTGATTGAATTTATTGACAAGCTTAATTAAATATGTTATAGGCCTATATATATTAATTTGAAGGCTGTAGGCTTTTATTCGGGGTACTCTTTAATTTCTCTCTCCAGACTTCTTAAATCAGCTATATATATCAGTTGGTCTCTGTAGTCGATAATCCCTTTTTGCTCAAGCTTGCTTATTTCACGCGATACCGACTCTCTGGATAATGCGAGTGAGCTTGCTATGTCTTGCTGTGTAACCGGCGCCTGGATCAAAACCCCTCCGTCAACATCTTTACCAAATCTCTTAGACATAGTAACCAGCCTGGATGCAACCCTCAAAAACGCATTCATGTGCTCCAGGTCATTTACTCTATTTACGAAAACATCGAGGATAGTATTAGAATATTCCAAGGCCAGATCAAGAAGCTTGCTGTCCTTATGGAGAAATTCTGTAAATTTGGATTTTTCAGCCTTCCATGCATTTACTTCATTCATAGCCACATAAGTCAGATCACCTTTGATACTGCTGAATGACCAGCGCGCGGGGAAAATTTCACCGGGTTTGTAAATAATATGGACATGCTCATGTCCGCGTTCTGTTAGAGAGAAGGCCTTAACATACCCGTCCTCCAGATAATAGATACCGTTTGGGATCTCATTGCAGTCGACAATTATAGCCCCTTTTGCGTATTTGGTTTTGACACCATTGCTTCTGAAAAAAGTATCAAGCATAAACTTGTCGCCGTATTATAACAAATTATTTACAATTTAATATATGATCTATGTTACAATTAGCTATGATGCAGCTTAACTCTTCTATAAAACAAAAAAAATGCGTTCCATGTGAAGGCGGCGTGAAGCCATTGACCCCGGGAGAGTACAGTGCTTTTCTCGAGCGCGAACTTACAGGCTGGAGCGCCAGGGATGAAAAATATCTCGAAAAAGAATATAAATTTCAGGACTTCAAAAAAAGCCTTGAATTCATTAACAAAGTTGGCATACTCGCCGAAGAAGAAGGACACCACCCCGATATCCTGCTGTTTAGCTGGAATCACGTAAAATTAACTTTGTATACCCACGCGATAGGCGGGTTGTCAGAAAATGATTTTATTCTCGCCTCCAAAATTGATTTAATCGAAAAATAAATGGAAATTATTACTGCCATTATCGCCTTTGTAATCTCAAACCTTATTGCTGAACTTCCCCCCGATTTTAAAAATCTAAATATCCTGAACGAATTTACAAAACAATATACAGAGCAAGTCCTTGGAGAAAAAAATACAGCGCATTTACCCAAAGTAACCAAGGTTGTTGATGGCGATACGATTGTTGTGGAAATAAACGGCCAAAAAGAAACAGTCAGACTGCTCGGTATCGACACTCCCGAGAGCGTAGACCCGCGAAAACCTGTTGAGTGTTTCGCTCTCAATGCCGGCCTCAAAATGAAAGAATTTGTACTTAACAAAGAAATTATACTTGATGATGAAATAGAATCCCAGGGAGACCGCGATCGCTATGGCCGTCTTTTGCGGTATGTCTATCTGCCGGATTCTACGAAAACATTTGTAAACGGCGAAATGGTCAAGCAAGGCTATGCATTCAGCTTTCGTGAATATCCGACCGATATACAGGACAAATTCAATGCCTGGGAGCAATACGCCCGCGATAACAACCTCGGCTTGTGGGGAGAATGCAGCTATTCCGATTGATGCTCTCCTAATGTAGTTTCATTTCCTTTGGGGGTGTAAATAAATGAACTACGCCTCCGTTCTTTAAATTCAAATTAATCTTCCCTATTCTGGGATCTCTATCTTTATGTATAGTATCCGCTATTTGATCGTCGATCACAACTATATATTTCTTTCTCCCCCAGATATGCTTAATAGCCTCTACGTCAGTGGCGCGCTCGCCTATTTTGCCGTAATAATTTAAATCATAAATTGGCCGCCCGTCTTTGGAGGTTTCTTGGGCAGTTGCGTCAATAAAAAATCTTTCCCTGCTTCCTGGGATATATCCGTAAACCCACATCCTATCATGGTTATCAGTCCTTTTCGCAACGCCATTAATTAATCTAACAGCCTTGATTTTAATATCTAATCGCGTAATCTCCTGATCTACAGCACTGTGTTCTTTTTTCATGCAATATTATATATTACAAACTTTCAATATCAATAAGCGGAAATACATCGATCGCCGCTTCTTCATAGGGATGCACTTTTTTTATTTGACCGATCACTTTTTTCGCGATCTTTTTTTCACAAATAAACTCAATTCTTTCTTCTTTTACCGTTTCAAAATTGCCTATTTCACCAATAGCCGGATCTGCTCCTTTCAGCGGTATGAATCTGCCTGTCCCTTTGGTCGAGAAAGAAACATGGCTATAGTTCCCGCTTTTACCGCCGCCCGAATCTCCGATAGTTTTTCTGATCAGGCCGGCGTGTGTTTCGGGTACAAAAACGGCAATTTTAACTAGTTTTTTGTTAATCATATTCAGTGAATTGTAACTGCCATTTTGGGCATATATATGTCAATGTGTTTGCCGTTAAGCAATTTATATTTTTCAGAAATTCTGGTAGGCGATCTTTTATTCCCCATAATTTTACTGGCTACCGAATCATCAAATAAAATCGGGCAATTATAAGTTTCATAAAGACCCTCCATCAAATCGTTATTTTTCACATCGTCAATTACAAAATCATATTCTGTAATACGTATTTGCTTTCTATCATCGGTAATTTTATTCATTTTTATACGCGCCACAAATATCTCGTTGCTATCCGCAAGCATCCCGCATGCCAGAATATCATCCGGTAATTCGGTCAGACTGCTAACAGACTTTACCATTTGTTCTGTTTTTATCTGTATCTGTGCCTCTCTTATCTGTTTGTCTCTGGAGTCGATTAATTCTTCTTTGCTCATTATATTAGATTCTATATTCAAAGCTGTATAAAGTCAAAACATCATAATAATCTTATTAAATGATGTGTTAAAATAAATTTACTAATGATTTTCCAGTTATTTATTTTTATTATTAGTTTATTAGTTATACTAAAAGGAGCTCAGCTTTTGGTCGACGGAGCTTCATCTGTTGCTTACAAACTGAAAGTAGCGCCGATAGTTATCGGGCTGACGATCGTCGCTTTCGGCACATCGGCCCCCGAGCTGGTCGCGTCTATCGGAGGAGTTCTCAACAACGCGACAGGATTGGCTTTTGGCAACGTTGTTGGCTCGAATATTTTCAATATCCTCATAATTCTCGGTATATCCGCGGTTGTAAATCCGCTGAAACTTCACCAAAATACAATCTGGAAAGAGATTCCCATGTCATTTTTGGGCGCGGTTATGCTTGTTGTTTTGGGATTACAGACGATCATAGATAACGGCGCTATTAACCAGTCAATATTTCAGGGAAATTCCCGCATAGGAGAAATCACGTTCAGCAATGGTCTCACTCTATTGGCATTTTTCATAATATTTATTTACTACACGTTCGGCATCGCCAAAGTCAATGTAAGTGACAAAATAGAGATCAAGCCTTTGTCGAATCTATTAGCAGTAATCTATATTGTCGGCGGCCTGGCCTTTTTAGCACTCGGAAGCAATTTTTTTATCGGAAGCGCGGTCAATATTGCCAAATTCCTGGGCGTCAGCGATACTTTGATAGGACTTACGATAGTTGCGGCCGGTACCAGTATGCCTGAGCTTGTGACAAGCGTTGTCGCAGCTTACAAAAAACAATCGGATATTGCTGTCGGAAACATCGTAGGATCAAATATTTTCAATATATTCTTTATTTTAGGTACAGCGTCGCTTTTTGGCACCATCCCGATTGTCGGAAGCAATATTTTCGATATCCTAGTGCTTTTTGTCGCGACATTTATACTTTTTCTCTCGGCATTTATATTCAAAAAACGCCAAATAGGCCGCATCGAAGGCGCATTCATGTTCGGTCTTTATCTGGTATATTTAAGCTATATTATTTGGAGGGGTTAATTGGGCGCAATGATTTATCCGGCTCAGAAGCTTTTAAAAACTTATCATTCTGCAGTCTTACAAGTCCGGCTATTCTTGAATCCTCCTCGCTGGCCGCGATAGGAACCGCTCTCCACAACAAGCTGTCATTCATAGCATTACCCATTATTTTATCACTGCTCAGAAGGCGGTAGTCAACTCTTAATTGCTCCGCATCTTTGAGGCTAAGAGAGTTTACTTTATTCCTTATATTAGTGATATTCTCATCTCGTAATTCATCGACAGTGCTGTCTCTCAAGGAGTTATCGTTCTCTGTTTCGCAAATTATTACGCTTCTGACATTCGGATTATGAAGATCCGCAATTGTCTTTGCTGCTCTTACCCAAAAATCAAATGCTTTATCCTGAATTCCCAGTGCGCCATCACCTGATTCGGAGACTCCCCCAAACTCCCCTATTTGCATAGGTGAATTCTCAGTTTTTTCTGCCTTTTTAGGATGCATGACCTGTATCAGTCTATTCAGAGCGCGTCCTGTGTCAAATAGTTCACCTTCTTTTGGAACACCATAAGTATCCGGGGTTTTAGGATTTGTTTCGCTTTTCGCCATAGTCTCATTATTATATACAAAATCCTCCCAAAGTCAACTATAGGATATTCATACATGTTTACTGCCGGTCAATCTGGATTTTAATTAGTGTTAAGAAGTAAATCTGCGTCTGTCCCTGGGGTATTTACCCATATCAATATCCCCATTTACTTTTCGTTCAGTGCGGTTAATTCTCTCAAGCGCGGCAAATGAAGCCGTTGCCAGATTGCGATATCCCGCGATATGATGGTTTCCGAATTTGCTTGAGTCTGCAATTAAGAATTTCACGCCTGCGCTTTCTGGAAAAAAGTTTTTATACAAGAATTCTTCCCTGTCAGCAACTACTTTATTTCGATTTGACGTAGCTGCGGAATGAGTCTCCTGCATTGTGCGCGCGTAATTACGCGCCGCCTCGAGTCCCATTTCAGGCTTGATTACAAAATTAGGATTCGCCATCAGATCCGCCTCCCCGTGTATCAAAACAACCGGGCATTTAATGCGTCCCAATGCCTGATTCATGGTTGTCATCTCTTCGCGCAGGTTTCTGATACCGCCTGCTACATCCCCTTTTGCTTCATAAACCTGCCTTATAAAATCCGTGAAAAGCTCAGTGTTTAATCGAAGCGCTCTCAGCCATATGTCCCGGTTTTGTATCGGATGTTTCATTATCTCCGCCCCCGGATCTGTTAATAATCTGGCGAAAAAATTAGATTCATTTTCATTTTGATCCGCGTCTTTCCCGTCTTCAAGTGCTTTGCTATAAAAAATCTTATCAAGAATATTAGGCTTAACTCCGCTGACGTCCTTATCTGCATCTGCCGGTCTGTTCGAGTCGCCCAAGCCTTTGGATGCCAATAAAATTAACCCGTTTATTCGTATATCGGGATTTTTCTCCTGCAGTAAGTCAACAAGCTCTATAGCGCGTACGCCTCCTTGTGAATTGCCGACGATCGTCACATCCTTATATCTATTCGATTCAATAAATTTTCTCTCAACCTCCGCTCCTTCTCTTTGTTTGAGCGTTACCGGATTTCCCCGTACTTCAAATGCCGTAGTTCTGACTCCGCTGAAATCCGCGAATGTACCGGAAATACTCGATACCGCCTCGCCCCAAATAGGATTTGCCCACCCGGGATGAAAAAATATTCCGGGTTTTTTGTCTGGTTCAAACCGTAACGCCTCTTTTTTCGGTTCAAAAATTCTATAATTTAATTTTAACTTCCCACTCTCAATCCCGCTATCGCTAACGGATCCATTATTCTCGTAATCTCTGGCGCCTCTTTCAAAAAACATCTTATAGCAATTATATAATACTTCAGTTGCTTCTACAAATAATTTATTTTCGTAATTTATAAAACAACAATCGTCAAAAATTTGTCAGATTATTGTTGCATTATAGTCAAGCTTCACGCCCCAAACTCAAGTATGATCACAATTATCTTACCAAAGTAGAAAGCGGGGTGATATTTATGAGTGAAACTCCAAAAGGACTTTATGCTGTTTTGCCTACATCATGGTTGATCAAAGCAGAAAAAGCACGAGCTAAGACGGCACATGAAGCTGATGTAGATACCGCAAAAAGGCTAAACTTAACCGGAAACAAAAGGTCTGATTTCTTTCGCGTTCGTAATTTAGAAGAAGCTGGAAGAATGCTTAGGCTTCAGGCAGTAATCGCCCGAAGAGGTTTCTGATACGCATTTAATAAATTGAAAGTAATACCAGATTATTAATAACCGCTTTACCGGCGCGATATACATTTATGCGGGAATTTGATAAGACCTTAGGCCAATTTATCCATATTCTACTTTATTCTTTAATACATATAGAATTAAATTTCTATTCAAGATTTAATTTAACCCAACAGAATTTTTTGCTTTAACAAACTGCTTAAGAAATTACAATGCTTGAGGTTGCTAATGGCGATGGTATACTGTTCTGACCCCGACTACATGGTGACCGCTGTCCGGGTATGTAATTGTCCCCCTTATAGCCTCCATATTGGGACTTATAATTCCCAGCGCGACACTCGCTACCTGTGCGCGTGTCGGAAGTTTGCCTCCGGGGAGTCTTCTTTCTGTCAAATACATCAATTCATCAAACCCGGGTAGTCCCGATGCCGCCCTGGTTGGAGTAGGTCCTGGCGAGATGGCATTTACTCGAACACCTGCTCTTCCTACTTTATCATCATTATCAAGAGTTCTGGTCAATGCATTCAAGGCAGCTTTAGCTGGCGCCATAACACCATATCCATCAACATGTTTTTCTCCTCCTTCATATGTTATTGTCAGAGCATTAGGATCCGGTTTATCTATTAATTTATAGTCTCTTGCCTTTTCTTTTTCTTTTTCTTCCGGCAATAAATAAGGCAATGTATGACGAATTAGACGCGGAAAAGATAAAGCGCTCGTATCATAAATTCTAAGCATAACCTCATCATCCATATCCATTAGAGAAGGTTTTAGCTCTCCCCTCTTATTTACCCCGCCCGCTATACCGTGAATAACAATATCAATTCGTTTATCAAAAATGTCTGTCCCTATTTCATCTACTACTTTTTTAGCTTTTGCATTGTCTGTGATGTCCAGTTCAGCATGATGCACGCCGGTTCTTGTGAAAAATTCTCCGGCATGTTCTAGATCGCTCGCTCGTTGATAGGTGTAAGCAATTTTTGCGCCTGCTGCGTAAGCCAATTCACCAATAGCTGCGCCAATACTGTGCGTATTACATACACCTGTTAATAGTATATGCCTGCCGCCTCTGCCTCTAAGAGGCTTTGTGTCTCCGGCATATTCAATTGCTTTTTTTAGTTCCCTCTCGTCTCGTTCAAAATATTCATCAATATCGAACCTTTTTTTACCTTTTAATTTTTTTTCGGTTGTTGGTATAGGTTGTGCTTCGCTCATATAACTATAAAAGAGTCTAACATAGGACATTGCAGTTGCGCATGACAGATTGATGACAAGACAAAAACAAAAACAAAACAAATTATTGTTAATTTATTAAATAGATCAAAAAAGTCGGTACACACCAGGAGAAATGTAATGAGTTGCTGCGCAGAAAAACATATGAAGTAACCAAAAATTACTTTTGTTATTTATTATTATTCTCGTGGAATGTGTTTACAAAATTGACCAGTGCGTCACTATTTGTGCCTATTTCTAGAATAAAATTAGCCTTATGCTTTTTGTTATGTTGTAATATATCCAAAAAATATTTATCTATTCTGTTTATAATCACCCCTGCTGCTCCGCGGGCTTGCGCTACCTCCCTCTTGGAAGCGTGCACAGCTAAAGCCTTGCGCGCTTTATTAACTACATAAATATCTTCAAAGCTTTTGTTAGAATCTGCGCCAAAAGGTGATACTCTTTGATATGCAAATTCGTAAAGCATTTCAGTATGGCCGTCTTTGTATTTTATAAAATCTACTAAATACCTCATCGATGCCGGATGGCCCTTATAAGCGTCCGGTGCATTATCTGCGGGAAGCGGCGGGATAAATTCTTGCCATACGAACTTGGGGTCAACAGCAGGAATCTCTGATTCTAAATGATCAGGCCTCCCGAAGGCTTTTATTTTTTCACCACGCTTACCAAACACCGGTTTTAAAAGCCAGATTCCGCTCGCTGGAAATGTGTCAGTTTTATCATAATCCCTAACCGCGGGTCTTAGGCTTTTTGGAACCAAAAAAGCATGATACGCTTTATTATTAATCACTTCTTCCAAATCCAGAGCATTTGGTATTGCTGTAGCCATCAGCGGCATTTTGGTATCAATACTTACAGCTCTTATAAAATTATAAAGCAGTGCCAAAAGTTCCAGGTCGTTTGGGTCATAGCCGTCTGATGTATGATTAATTACCTCCGTTCTACTCTCATTAAGCGCTTCTATTGATTTTATTTTATCGCTCGATATCATTGCGCGTATGCTGGCTAAGGTTTTTTGTGATCTCTCTATATAGGCATCAGTTATACTTGCCGCTCCTCTTATACCCGAATTGTGCCCGTTTGTTTCGACGCATGAAATTTTTCTCCTGCCTTGTTTATTTTTATAAAAAATAAAATCAAAACCTATCGAAGCGCGAAATCGCTCGTCCTCAGGGGATCTCCTGTTCGGATACCATTTATCCATAGCTACTCTAAATCTGTCAGTTTCCATTCTTTTAATTATATACTGCCTTATAGTAAATATCAATTGAACTTTATTCCCTTTTTGAGAAGAACATACCTATTCTATATATAGTATAGGTATATTTTTGTGTGGACTAACTATGCAGTCAATTAGCGATTGTAGGGCAATCTTGGACGGAATTCTCCGGGACTACCTGCTACAGGCTCAGGACCTGGTCGATATGCCGGTGGTGTGAAACGCCCCGCCGGCAATGATGAACTATAAGCAAACAACTCTTCCAATGCTCGAGCGTAGCCTATTTCCCTAACCCTTGTACTACACTCATCAACTCTATTCTTAATTTTCATTTGAATTTCATCATCGAGATTATTTGCTAAATCGGTAAGGCTTCTTCTTGTTTTAAGATCTGAAATATCTTTCCAAATAATTTCACGCGTTATCTGGCAAGCTTTAAATACCTGTCTTGCAATTTTATTCTGAAAATCCAAATCAGGACTTCTAACTCCGTATATTACGGAAACAGCTATAGATGTATCTTTCATTTCGGTTAATAGACCCTGCCTTATAAGGCCAAGATCTACTCTTAATCGTCTTTTAGGAGATAGAGATTTATGGGCTTTTAGTTCATCCCCCTCCGGGTCAGCATATGCAAATGCCGGAATTTGGGCCTCCAAAGCATTAAAGCGATCAGCCCGGGTTCTTAACCTGGGTTCTGCTTTATTTTCCTTGTCATGAAATCTTTCTACCATACAATTATTATAGCATTATCTACTCAAGATACAAGCATGTGTAAGCGTTACGGACATTTTAGACATTTCATAGTTTGAAATAAGATAGTCCATCGGTGTGATTTTCCCGAGAGACTTGTGTATCTTCTGCGTTAAATAGAATATCAAGTATTCTAACAGATTATTATTAAACTGTACGGGGTCATGGATGATATCAAGTTTGTTGTTTAAAAATTGATCTTGAAGGGTAAAAATACACCCAGGGGGTGTATTAGGTTAGACACATAGGGAAAATCCTGATAATATTAGTTAAATACTAATTTAAATTTATGCCTGCACGCTTAGAGCCTCTTATAACAGGAGAAATATATCATGTTTGTAATAGAGGAATTAATCACAAGCCAACATTTATAAAAATCCGAGAATACAAACGCGCTTTACAGTTGATTAATTACTACCGCTTTCAAAATCCCCCTGTTAGGTTATCTAAATTCCTACTATTGTCAAAAGACTTACGAGAACAGATTATGAATGAATTGCAAAAATCCGATAATAGGAGTATTGATATCTATTCCTATTGTTTGATGCCCAATCATGTTCATTTTTTGATAAAACAGCTTCGAGATAATGGAATATCCAAATTTATGGGGCAATTTTTTAATGGTTATGTTAAGTATTTTAATATATTAAATAAAACGGAGGGCCCGCTCTTTCTTGATCAGTTTAAGGCTGTAAGAATAATTACAGACGAACAGCTCTTGCACGTATCCAGATATATTCATCTAAATCCGTACACAGCATTTATAACTAGAAAAATTGAAGATCTTCAATACTATCAATGGTCTTCGTTTCCTGAGTATATAGGGATACAAGATCCTGGAATATGTCAAAAAGATCCAATACTATCATTTTTTAAAAATAAAGATGACTATAAAAAATTTATTTTTGATAATGCAGATTACCAAAGAGTAATTGGAAAAATTAAACACCTGACTCTTGAAGATTAATCCCCGGGCGTCCTACTTAATACACCCCCCGGGTGTACTTACTCTCTCGGCCGTAGTCATAGCGCTAAATTACGACAAAGTCCTGCAATCAAAACTCCTCGATGCATTCCCGTCTTATGCAGTTTTTATCACAGATCTGGAGAGCAACCCCGCAGTTTTAGATCACCTCCAAAAACTCAAATAAATCTTGAAATACACACATCATTGAAGCAAGTTCATATGATATAATTTTTTGAATGATAATTACAAAAACTTCCCCGTTCACCAAAGAAGAAATAGCGATGTTATCCGAGGTGTTTGAAGTTTACATCAAAACAGTAATTGATATTGAAAAAAGGATTTGTTCTGCAGGCTGTGATAGGCATTTTGAATCGGAAAAAATTTTACTTGAGCAAAATTCTGCGCAAAAAGATTTATGGGGCGGTGGAATCGATTTAGAAACGAAAATTATCGATTTTAATTCATTTATAAATATACGCCCAATTGATAATAATACAAGTAATGAAATTCAAGACGCGATTATTAGGGCAAAATATGAAGATTTAACCAGATATTTTTTTAGAGTACTATATGAATAGCGAAAAAATTATATTATCTTCACTTGCACTTGATTTGAAGCGGGTTGCGCAAGGGTATGCTCGTGGTTCCAACAATATGGCGGTAAGATTTTTAGACGAAGCATTAAGACGAAAATCTGAAGCGATGACACTTGACTTAAAGCCATATTTAAAATCCCTTCTTAAAAAAGTCGGGGAATTGAAAAATATAAATGATTTAAATCGCAGAGCAGAAGACGCACTGATGTACAGTACGCTTTTCCAAAACGCCTCACTTGTAATATAAGCAAACCAAACACTATATTTTTAATATTTTTTTCTCTTTATCTATTACACCTCCGGGTGTACTCCAACTATATTTTAGGCAACAAGTGTAGATTAATTATTATTTACACTCAAGTAATCGAGGATGAATTCCCCCCAGATTTGAAAGGTTACTGGCTTATGATTTTAAGTCTCTTGAAGGATATTCATTCGGACGAGGCATTCTCGGCATAAAAGGCTCGCTCGGCCTGAAGCACGCTGTATGTATGATAAATTTGTTATTTCTTTCTTCTCTGAACACAACAACCGGTGCGCCATTGCACTCATCTAGCTTTTTATTTGTAACATAACCAACTTCGCCATTGATATTAGTTCCATAATTTCCGATATCCAACCCTTTTTTAAGTCCATATGAACCTGCTGCCACGGCCAGGACTAAACCTAATACACCGACTGTTATCGCGGGATATGGTGATATAACTACCTCCCTTTCACCGGAATTATTATCATTATTATTTCCTGCACCAATCCTTTTACGTTCTACAGATCTCATAACAATATATATTATATACATATATTAAATACTGTCAACATTATATGAATGGATAATGCTCATAATAAGGGGGCTAATTATTTGGATACAAGCGTGCGAAGATAAAATCCCCCCCAGGGTGAAATTTAATTATTGACTATTTCTCTATTTACCTCGACTATTTTACCTTTTTGTTCTTCATGTAACGATAAGCCTTCTTTTAAATGTTTTTCTCTTGCTGACCTCACAGCATATTGCATAGCTGAGTTTAGTTTAGTAATAAATTCCTTCGATCCAAAATTTTTTATACGCTCTTGGTTCGGCATAATTAATACTCTCTGGTTGTAATTATAAACTCCGCATCTCATTATACTTGACAAAATACGAACATAATTAATTTGTACGCAACAAGTCAGGTAGCGATATGAATTTACTCTAAGATTAATACACCCCCCGGGTGTACTTTTTTCACCTATCTTAAATACTTCCTCCCATTCAACTTCTCCGGCAAATTTGAAAGTCCTTTTTCGACTCCGACTTCACCCTCTTTCCAACTATACCCCTTCGCATAGCCTAAATTTTTCATCAGCTTTGTCGGAGCATTTCTTAGATGCATCGGTACCGGCTCGTTCGGAAAATTCAATACATCCTCTCTCGCCCTTGCATACGCATCGTAAGAGCCCCTGTCCTTCTTCGCCTTAGACAAATACACAACCCCATGCGCCAGATTGATAGCGCACTCAGGATACCCGATCGTCTCCACTGCCCGGAATACCTCATTTGCCACAACCAAAGCGGTCGGTTGAGCCATGCCGATATCCTCAGACGCAAAAATCACCATCCGCCGCGCGATAAACTTTGGATCTTCCCCTCCTTCAACCATCCTTGCGAGATAATACAACGCAGCATCCGCGTCGGAGGCCCGCATCGACTTTATAAA
Source organism: uncultured Gammaproteobacteria bacterium (assembly GCA_964564035.1). Lineage (GTDB taxonomy): Bacteria > Patescibacteriota > Microgenomatia > Levybacterales > UBA12049 > JAHIGH01. The sequence goes on from CAZLZN010000005.1 coordinate 14,000, forward strand.
CGCACTGATTATATTGTAATGCTCGTCTGCTTTTTTATCATACAGACTTGTAGATTTCGTCTGGAAAATATCAATTATCGTAGTCTCTTGAATTATTTTCTTACTTGATTGCTGCGCGGCGATTTCTAGCGCGTTTAGCATGACTCGCGCGTCTCCTCCGGAAAGCCTGATCAAAATCTCCTCCGCCTCAGGTGCGATAGTCTTCTTTGAAGACCCTAGCCCTCTTTTTTTGTCAGTTAAAGCTATATTGATCACATTTTTCATATGCTCGATACTTAATCCCTGCAGTACAAAAACGCGGCATCTCGACAAAAGCGCCCCGATCACCTCAAACGACGGATTCTCGGTCGTTGCGCCGATCAAGGTAATTAATCCGCTCTCGACATAAGGCAGTAGAGCATCTTGCTGGGCTTTGTTCCATCTGTGAATTTCATCAATAAATAGAATTGTAGGCTTAGGCTTTTGTACTTGTGGCTTATTATTGAGCAGTTTATATTTTTCGGCTTCTTTAATTACGTTTCTCAGATCATCTTTGCCGCTTGTGACACCCGAAAGTTGGAAAAAATTGGCCTCGGACTCTTTGGCTATAATATGCGCGAGTGTAGTTTTGCCCGTTCCCGGCGGTCCCCAGAAAATGATCGAAAAAATATTGCCGGACTCGATCATCTGTCTCAGAACCTTCCCCTTCCCCACCAGATGCTCCTGTCCGATAAACTCATCAATTGTTTGCGGTCTTAGCCGGCTTGCGAGGTTCATATCAGCCCAATTGTAACACAACCCGGTTGGAGTATACTTAGCTTCATTCAAACTCTTGCATAATTCTTACGCATACTTAATCTTAACCTAACCACATCAATATATATTCAAATATAACATTATGATAAAAAATAACTATTTAACAAAGACACTAAGAATCCTCGCCATTCCCTCGGCAATTATGCTGACTGTTGCTTTTGAATTCGCTGCATTACACTTAATCGGTATTATAAATTCTATATGAAAGGAGGTGAGTAATTTGAGTAGAGATAGTGGATATGGTTTTTTACTGGGAGTTATTTTACTTATAATTTTTGCAGCCATACTAATTATTTATGGTCTTCCGCTCTTGCAAAACGCAGGAAGCGCTAATCAGGTAAATATTCCTGACAAGGTCGATGTGAATGTCAATCAGCCTAAACAATAAAATACCAAATTCGTACGAGTTATGCAGTTAGCTTATTAAAAGCAAAGCATTTTCAATTGCAAATCTCGTGTTGATATTCGTATTCTTCAACTGGCTTCGAAGTGACTGGAAAACATTTATTTTTTCAATCAGTTCGTACCCGGTCTGCCCGGGAATACTCTCGCGAAGAAGCATGTCGCGAAGCTTCAAAATCACACATTCGGCCCATACTGTCGCTCTGTCCTTGTCTTTTGCCAGATTTTCGGCATATTTCAGCACACCGCTTACAGGCATATCGTCTATCCGCCCCAAAAACTTTTGCGCCTCAATCATGATATCCTCATCATATTTTTGAATTTCTTTGTCTAACAAAATCACGCTACATCGCGATGTTATTGTCGGTATAAACACATCACTGCTGTCCGAGCTCAAAATGATAACAGTCCGGTCCGGCGGCTCCTCGAGTACTTTTAAGAGCGAATTTTGCGCCTGAACAGTCAGCATCTGGGCATCCTCAATTATCACAGCTTTCATCTGGCTCTTAATAGGCATCAGGAATATTTTTTTCTGAATATTTTTAATATCCTCGATCCCGATACTGTTTACATTTTGTTTTATAGAATTTTCTTTTTCGATAACAGTTAGATCAAATTTGTCGATATTATACTCCGCGCATATTTTCTCAATAAATTCGCCGCGCTTAATTTTATCCTTGGATACCACTATTTGAGATAACATGCGCTTAGTATAAAATATTCATCGGTAATATAAAAGTGCTATAATATCAACCCTATGAGAAGCGTAGAGCAAAAACCATGGATGGTAGTCAAAATCGGCAGTCATACAATTACCGATGAAAAAAATCAGCTGAACACCGGTTTCATGAACGAAATAGCCCGGCAAGTAGCCGAAAACACAACATGGAGACATGTTATTGTGTCATCGGGGGCAGTTGCCGCAGGAATACCATCTGTTGAAAATTTTGATCAGAATGATGTCGTATCTAAACAAATAGCAGTAGCATTCGGACAGCCCCGGCTTATGAGAGGGTGGAAAGACGCATTTAGGAATTATGATATACCGGTAGCCCAGTTTTTATTTACAAGAAAAAATTTGGATAGACATATGCCGGTACTTAGAGCTATTAATAGAGGAATAGTAGTAGCCAACGGCGATGACACGGCATATTCTCCCAAAGAGGAAGAGGATATTCTTATAAAAGATAACGACGATCTTGCCGAAGAAATTGCGTTAAGGCTTCCCGCTAAAAAAGTACTCTATTTATCGGCAGCCGGGGGCTTAAAGGATAAATATGGGAAAATTATCCCTGAGGTAAATACGGAGGATGATCTGTCCGGGCAGTTAGTATTTGACGGTAAAACATTAAACGGTACAGGCGGGATGGAATCGAAGCATAATTTTTCTTTTGATATGGCGAGTAAAGGCATTACGGTATATATTGCCGGAGGGGATGTCTCTGACGTCGTTTTGAAAGCCGCCCGAGGCGAAAACCCCGGAACGCATTACGTCGCAAAAAAACTATAATACATAAGCATTCATTGTTTATTCTCAAATATTATCTGCATACGGCTTATGCGCTTTTTGTCATTGCGGCCCCGTTTAGCGAAGGAAATATTTTCAGTCAAACTTTTTTTCCGGAGTATTGAAGCTGACAATGATTTTCGGCTCGCTTCTTCCCGCATCTGCCAGTTCTGCCTCGCACCAGCCTCCCATTCGTGCAATCGGTCTGCCTGCCTTAGCGAAAAAATTATCTTTACTTATCTTTTGACATGTAGTCAATTCAGGTCCGGGCGTAAAACCGCTTGCCAACTGCATCTCAATTCTCTTTTCGGCTAGATATTCTCTATTCGCCTCAACATAGCCGTATCCTGATCCAAGAATTGCTGTAAGCGATAGCATCCCCGCTCCTATAGTTTTATATAAACCCCTTCGCTCCTTATCTTTTGTTTCTAAAGCCCTGTCCAATTCCGTCCCTAACAAAAGGGCGTCTGAAGCAATCATACGTCTTCTTCTCCACTCTTTTCTGGTCATTTCTTCAATTGGTATTGTCTTTAATTCTTTTATCATATAGTACGTTAATTAAACTCTACTATTGGATATAATGCTTGACCTTAATTACATAACAAACCGACCGGAATTGGACGAAAACTCAACAATTGGACATAATCCCCACAGCCTTTGATTTCTTGACTTAAAACCGGCTTTTTCATACTATAGATATATGCCCGATATGCCCGTGCCGCTGTCAAACGGTACAATAAATATTTCCAAACCGGAAATAAAACCGGAAACAGAAGAAAACGAGATCAAAACCGTCGCGGATCTGCTGTTTAGTGAGAATCTGTTATCCAAAGACCAGTTTGAAGAAATAAAAGTAAAAAGTCTCAGTTCCGGCCAAAACCCAGATATCATTCTCCAGTCCATGAATTTCGTAAGTGAGGATGTGTACTCACAGGCCAGAGCAAAACTTATAGGCGTACCTTATATCAATCTCAAAAACACTTCATTTTCACCTCAGGCTCTAAGTTTTCTCTCAAGAATTGTTGTTGAACGCTTTGCCCTTATCCCCTTTTTATATGACGATAAGACCCGGACGCTTTCAATTGCCATGGCCGATCCGGCGGATTTGGAGGCAATTGCCTTTGTCAGACAGAAAACAGGACTTACTATCAGGACTTTTGCCGCCTCCCCTGCCGATGTACGCGAAGCTATAGGCCAGCAATATACACAAGAAATAGTGGGACAAGTGGGTGAGGCCATCAAAGAAACAGAAGAATACTCCAAAAAAAGAGTAGTAGATAGTAAGCAGATCGCCGAGATCATAACAGATGCGCCTATCGCCAGAATAGTCACAACTATTTTGGAATACGCCGTCACTTCGCGCTCGTCGGATGTTCATATCGAACCTCAGGAAGATAGAGTTCGTGTCAGATACAGGATCGACGGAATTTTATACGATAAATTAAGTCTCCCCATCAAGGTAGTTGATTCGCTTATATCCAGGATCAAAATTCTCTCGGAGCTCAAAATTGATGAACATAGAGCGCCTCAGGATGGAAGATTCAATTTCAAAACCGACAACAAAGAAGTAGATCTTCGTGTTTCAACAATACCGACAACCAAAGGCGAAAAAGTCGTCATGAGGCTTTTGCGAAAATCCGGCGGTATCCCCTCTCTCGGAGAGCTGGGTCTTCGCGGCACTGCACTCAAAAGCCTTGAATCGGCCATTCTGCGTCCTCATGGAATTATCTTAGTTTGCGGTCCGACAGGAAGCGGAAAAACAACCACTCTATATGCTGTTCTTTCCAGGCTGAACACGACCAGAGTCAACATAGTATCTCTCGAAGATCCCGTAGAGTACGAGCTCGCGGGGGTTAATCAAGTTCAGATCAATCCCGGAGTAGGCCTGACTTTCGCGTCCGGACTTCGTTCTTTTTTGCGTCAGGACCCGAACATCATATTAGTCGGTGAGATCAGAGACAAAGAGACAACCGATCTGGCTATTCAAGCCGCGCTTACAGGGCATTTGGTCTTTTCAACTTTGCATACCTCAAATGCCTCAGGCGCGCTTCCCCGTATGTTGGATCTGGGTGCTGAAAATTTTCTGCTTGCATCGACGGTGAATGCTATAGTCGGCCAAAGGATCGTACGCAAAATCTGCGAAAACTGCAAAGAAAGCTACAAGCCCCTTCCTCAGTTAGTGTCAGCAATGAGAGACGTGCTGAATGGTTTATTTCCCGCAAACGAACAGGAGATAAATTTATACAGAGGCAAAGGCTGTCCCGAATGCGGCAACTCCGGCTATCTGGGGAGAGTCGGGATTTATGAAGTCCTCCCGTCTACAAATACAATTTCCAAAATGATAGTCGAGCATACCGATACAACGACTATTGAAAAACAAGCTATGGCAGAGGGTATGATAACCATGAAGCAGGACGGCTATATGAAGGCGCTTAGCGGAGAGACAACTATAGAAGAGGTACTGCGTGTCGCGCAGGAATGAAGCACCCGATAGTTTACGCTCGGGGTTTCATATAATGCACATCGTAGGGAGCGAAATCCCTCCGAAGCGGAAATCTTCTTCGCGTTCATCCTCGAGCGTGCGCTTGGGGTTTTTCGCGAAGGGGGATAAAATAATATATACTTAAATATATGGAAATTCAGGAATTATTGAGTTTGGCTATTCGTAACAAAGCATCAGATCTTCATTTACTGGTCGAAGTTCCCCCCACTTTCAGACTTGATGGAGTACTTAGATTCGCGACCAATTATCCCGTCCTCCAAACGTCCGTTATAGAGCAAATGGTTTTTTCGCTTCTGACTCCGGAACAAAAAGAACTGCTCCTTGCCAACAAAGAATTGGATTTCTCTCTCGGATTCAAAGGCAAAAACAATGAAGAAGGCCGTTTCCGTATAAATGCTTATTATGAAAAAGGCAATCTCGCAGTCGCATTCCGTTTTCTCGCGCCCAAAGTTTTTACCGTCGAAGAACTTAGTCTGCCCCCGATAGTCCATGATTTTTCCAAACTCAAACAGGGATTTGTATTGGTAACCGGTCCTTCAGGACATGGCAAATCAAGCACTCTCGCCTCAATTATCAACGAGATCAATATCGACAGAGCTTGTCATATTCTCACTATCGAAGACCCGATCGAGTTCGTATATCCCAAAGGAAACAGTATAATCTCACAGCGAGAGATGGGAACAGACACTCACGATTGGTCAATGGCTCTGCGTTCTGCGCTTCGTGAAGATCCTGATGTTGTTTTGATCGGAGAAATGCGTGACCCCGAGACAATGCAAGCGGCCATGACTCTCGCGGAAACAGGCCATTTGGTATTTTCAACTCTTCACACCAACTCCGCAGCACAAAGCGTGGATAGAATTGTTGATTCTTTTTCTGCCGATCAGCGCCCGCAGATCAGGCTTCAGCTTGCCGCTACGCTCAGAGGCATTGTGTCCCAGAGGCTTTTGCCCAAAATCGGCGGAGGCAGGACCCCGGCCGTTGAAATCCTTATCGGAAATTCCGCGGTTGCCAACAATATCAGGGACGGCAAAACCCATCTCATAGATACTATACTCCAAACATCCAAAGATTCCGGTATGATAACACTCGACGAATCTCTTGCGGATTTGGTCAGAAACGGCGTTATTACACTTGATGAAGCGAAATCCTATACTCTGCGCGAGAGCGAGTTTTTGAGACTGATAGGTTAATTTATGAAACTATATTACCGAGCGGTAGGAGAAGACGGCAAGGTTATCAGAGGGCTGATAGAAGCAAGGGATGTAAAAGAAGCAGGCTACTATCTCAGAAAGCATAATCTCTTGCCGATCGTCATCTCTACCGGCAACAAATTCAGCCTTACCCAATTATTTTCATTCCTAAAAAGGCCGTCCGAAAATGATCTTATCTTTTTCACGCGTCAGCTTGCGTCGATGTTAAGCTCCGGCCTAACCCTCATTCAGGCTCTAAGCATTATGAAAGGACAGATCAAAAATCCGGTTCTAAATGAGACAGTTCAGGGGTTAATAACAAGAGTGGAAAACGGCTCTTCATTTTCAAACGCTCTGGAAAAATATCCCGGTCTTTTTTCCGCAATTTATATCGCGCTTATGCGTGCCGCGGAGTCGTCCGGTCTGTTGGATAAGGTTCTTCTGCGTTTGTCTGAAAATCTGGAGCGTAGACAAAAACTTAATTCCAGTATAAAAGGAGCACTCATTTATCCGGTGATCGTTTTGATCATGATGGTAGGCGTAATAGGTATTATGATGGTCGTTGCCATCCCTCAGCTGACCACTTTTTATCAGACAATGGGAGTTGAGTTGCCATTATCGACACAGGTAGTTATCGAATTATCCAATTTTACAATAAATTTTTGGTGGCTCGTAATTTCTGTGGTTTTCTTGGTAGCTTATTTATTTCGGAAGTGGCGCAAGAAGCCCGAGGGCAAATATATGTCCGACGCTTTGATATTGCGTATTCCGATCGTAGGCAAGCTGGTCTCGCAGTCGCTTATGGTTGAATTTGCGAGGACCCTGGGGCTTCTCATCGGCACAGGCTCTCTTGTTGTTGATTCTCTATTAAAAAGCGCGGACGTTGTGGATAATTCCGTGTATAGGCGTGAAATTATACTCATATCAAAACGGGTCGAAAAAGGAATTTCGGTAGGCGATGCTTTAGAAGCCGGCGGCGTTTTTCCGCCGATCATGGTCGAAATGGTAAAGATCGGCGAGCAAACAGGCAAACTCGATGAGTCCTTGACTCGCGTCGCGCAGTATTTTGAACGCGAAGTCGAGCAGACTGTAAAAGTCCTGACTACAGCCCTCGAGCCGGCTATTATGGTCTTTCTGGGTCTTGGGGTAGGGTTTTTAATTATGGCGGTAATTACTCCGATTTACAAGATCATCTCAACTATACAATAGCTTGTTTTCCCACATGCTTTTCAATAGCTTCTAGTAGCTGATCAATATCATATGGTTTAGCCAAAAAGCCGTCAGCTCCGGATTTCGCGACTTGATCTTGAATATTGTAACTTGCCGACATGATAATTACCGGTATGTTTTTGATCTCTTTTTTTTGTTTAATTTTTTTAGTTAATGTACACCCGTCATCTCCGGGCAATAAATAGTCCATCAAGATCAGATCCGGCTTACTGTTTTTAAACGCTTTATCAAGCATTTTCCCGTTTTCATAACTGTCAACAGAGTACCCGCTATCCTCCAGCACAAAATGAAGGCTTTCAACAATAGCCGGATCGTCATCAACTATGAGGATTCTTTTCGGATTAATCATATATGTTTTCCTTAAGAGGAAGTGAAAAATAAAAAGTTGAACCTTTATTCTCCGTACTTTCAAGCCACATTTTACCTTCATGTCTTCTAACTATTTGTGATGAAATATAAAGCCCCAGTCCCAAGCCGCCGGGCGCACGGTTTTTTATAGTAGTTTCCCCTTTATAAAATCTGGTAAATACCAGATCCTGATCTTTTTTTGGTATACCTATGCCGTGATCCTTAATAGACACAACTACCTGTCCCTCTTTCAACTCTTGATGTACAACAATTTCATCTTTATCGGGCGAAAATTTGATTGCGTTAAGCAAGAGGTTAGTTAGTACCTGGCCTATTCTGTCGCGGTCCCCGTAAACTTCCGTGTCATTCGTTTTATCGTATAGAATCCTATGCTTACTTGTAGTCAACTGCATATCTTCTATAATTTCCCTAATCAGTTCACTCAGCAAGAATTTTTCGTCATTGTAATTAATTTTCCCCGAATTGATCTTGGTGATATCCAGAAGATCTGCAATCATGTTTGTCATTTTATTTATCTGCTGGTCAATTTTTTCCAGAAAAACTGAACTCTGCCGGTCATCTTTTTCAAGAGCGGTTTTATGTAGAAGCTGAGTAAACGTTTTTATACTGGTCAGCGGGGTTTTTATTTCATGTGATGCAATCCCCAAGAATTCATCCTTTCTTTTGTCTAAGTGATTTCTTACAGCATTTGCCAAGAGTGTCGCAATCGATTGCAGAAAACCGATTTCCGTAGCCTGAAATTCTCTTTTATCATCAGCAAAAATATACATAAGTCCGAACGGCATTTCCGTCCCTTTTATGCTGACCGCAATACCGCTTCTGGCACTGTTGTCATATAGGAGCTCGCATCCCGAAAATCTCGATTCGTTTGTCAGATCCTTCACATTAACCGGCTGATCGGAATACAGGGCAAATCCCGCTAAATTTGAGAATCTTTTTGCCGGCACGAGGGTCTCGCCGGGGGTAGCCTTTCTAAAGCCAACTCCTGCTTCGTATACCAATTCTTTACCTCCCGGTAATAGTTTCAGTATCGCGACGTTTTCGACCTTCATCGCGCGCTGAATCAGTCTGACTGTCGTTTTAAAAAGCATATGAAGATCTGTATTGGCGAGCGCTTCCTGTCCAATGATATTTAGAGTGTTTTGCTGCTTCACGGTTTCCCTCAGCGCTTCTTCGGCCTGCTGTTGTTCGGTAACCAGAAATCGCACGGAAATATACTTAATTGGCTTACCGGTCTTATCTATAATAGGAGCTATTGAACTATCAACATAATAAATAGAGCCGTCTTTAGCTCTATTTTTTATAACTCCCCTCCAAACTCTCCCCCTGCTGATAGTTGACCACATATTCATATAAAAAGATTTGGTATGCTCTCCGGACTTGAGCATTCTGTGATTATTGCCTATAAGTTCTTCTCTCGAGTACTTCGAAATTTCAACAAATTTATCGTTGACGTAAGTAATATTGCCTGTAGCATCCGACTCGGAAACTATGGCGGATTTGGACAAGGCTGTAAGCATAGCTTGCACATCGGGGTCTTTCTGGTTCATATTTTTGGTATATATATTAGAATAATAGTTGAATATTAAAAACGTGTAAGAATTTTTTGCGTTGTCATATTTATACAACAAATAAATGTATTGGCTTATTGACAATATTCGAAACTGGTGTTAGCATTTACGTCTATAGATTGCTAAAAATATGGTAAATTCTTCTTCAGGTTTTATAGACGACAATGAACTGCTTGATGCTTATTCCGGCACGGTAACCAAGATCGTAGATCGCGTAGGCCCGGCGGTTGTAAAGATTCAAACAAACAAAAACTTGTCTCCTGGGACGGCAATCGGCGAAGGCATTGGATCGGGTGTGATTATAGCACCTGATGGATTTATTTTAACAAATCACCACGTTATAAATAACGCAAAAGCTGTAGATGTTGTTTTAACTAACAACAAGAATTACAAAGCCCATATTGTAGGCAATGATCCCGCAACCGATCTGGCGCTGTTGAGGATTCAGGAAAATGGCCTGCCGTATGCGGAGCTCGGTAACTCGTCGGCATTAAAAGTAGGTCAGCTCGCAATTGCGATCGGCAATCCTTATGGTTTCCAGAATACAGTCTCGGCAGGCGTCATATCGGCGCTAAATAGAAACATGGCGGCACCTGATGGTAAATATATCGAAAATATTATTCAAACAGATGTATCGCTAAATCCCGGCAATTCCGGCGGTCCGCTGGTCGATAGCCGATGTAGAGTGATAGGTATAAATACCGCCATAATCAGGCAGGCGTATGGAATTGGGCTAGCTGTCCCAAGCAATACAGCAGTTTGGGTAGCCGGCGACCTAATTTCTTTCGGTAGAGTCCGCCGCGGATTTTTAGGAATCAGCGTGAAGACCCAGTCGATTTCTGTTCAGATACAAACAATACTTAAATTAAATAATCCGACAGTCGTAGAAGTAATCGAAATAAGTAAAAATTCCCCGGCTCAGCAATCAGATCTCCAAAAAGGCGATTTGATCTACAAGGTAAACGGAGTTCAGCTTTCAGGCGCGGACGAATTAAGCAGGCTTTCTCTACGGCACAAGCCTGGGACAACTTTTGACCTAACAGTACTGCGCGGACTAAAAATTTTGAGCGTCAACCTTACTTCACAGGATGCCGGCAGATGATCTCCGCGCCGTATTTTTTATCCGAAGTTGATAACAGACTCTGGAAATTGCTAATATAAAATATACCCGATTTTCTTATGATCCAGCATCTAATAATATACCTTCTGGCATTTATCGGCATATGGGTAGGGGCAGGTTTCGCTCTCAAGTCGGTTGAAAATATTTCAAAAACCCTAAAAGCCTCCTCATTTGCAGTATCGTTTCTGATCCTGGGTTTCTTTACCAGCGTAAGTGAATTTTCTGTCGGACTGAATTCTGTCTTTATGAACGATCCGGAAATTTATGTTGGTAATTTGATTGGCGCCTCAATCGTAATATTTCTCATGATAATCCCCCTGCTCGCCGTGATAAACAAAGATGTCAGGATAAATGGCGAGTTCCAGGGATTTAATTTAATGCTATCTATAATCGTCATCGCAATGCCGGGAATATTGTCGATGGACGGGCACGTTGACAGAATTGACGGATTAATTTCTTTAATTTTATACATTTTTCTTCTAATTTGTATTCAGTCAAAAAAAGGTGTTCTGTCAAACGCCGCAAGCATTGGGCGTTCCCAAATTTTAAAAATTGTAAAAAATCTACTAAAAATAATTGCCGGTGTCACAATTATATTTTTATCAGGCCGTATTGTAGTTGATCAGACAATGTATTTTGCTCAAGTACTTAATGTTTCCCCCTTTTTAATAAGCTTATTAGTCATATCAATAGGCACCAACATTCCTGAATTGTCAATTGTCGCCAGATCTTTTTTTATGAAAAACACGGAAACTGCGTTTGGCGATTATGTAGGCTCGGCGGCATTTAATACGTTTATTTACGGCATATTAACTATTTACTACGGAAAAACCATAATATTGACAAATAGCTACTTCATTAGCTTGTTATTTCTGACAGGTGGTCTTTTTGCGTTTTATCTTATGTCCAAAACCGAACACAAAATCTCCCGCCACGAAGGCTTTTTACTCCTTTTAATTTACGCCGTATTTCTGTCGGTGGAGATTTTTGGCCATTTTGTCTGATGAATTTTTGTGCCCGATTGGAAGTGTGAAATAAAACGAAGCTCCCTTTCCTTCTTCGCTCTCAACCCATATTGCCCCTTTATGTTTACTAATAATTTGACTGCTTATATACAGCCCCAGACCAAAGCCTTTAAAATTTGTCTCGTTATTTCCTGTTACTCTAAAAAATCGATTGAATACCTTATCTTTGAAATCGGATTTGATCCCTATACCAAAATCGGTTACGCTTATTCGCGCATAATTACTTCGCCTTTCCGCTCTAATAATTATCTTTTCCCCATAAGGTGAATATTTAATAGCATTTGATAATAAATTAGTTATCACCTGTATAATTCTGTTTTTATCGCAATAAACATCTATATCTCGTTTTATATCAGTAATAATTTCATGATTTATCCTCAGATCCGCGATATTATCAATCCCCTCCTGAATGCACTCTCTTATAGAGGTGTTTGAGAAGCTATAGCTGAGTTTTTTTGATTTCAGCTTGGACACATCCATAAGATCGTTAATAAATTCCGTAAGTGCATTTATCTTATTTTCGATTTTATTTAAATAATTTATATCATCTTCATGTTTATTATTAAGTATATTTTTTTTGAGCAGTTGTAAATAAGCCTTTTGGCTGGTTATAGGCGACTTTAGTTCATGAGAAGCAACGGACAAAAAATGTTCCAGAATTCTGTTCTGTTGTTCGGCCTGTTTTCTGGCCAATTTTTCCTTTATGAGCAGTTCTTCCTTTGAGGCTTCCGAGTTCTTCTTGGCTTCGCTTACAATGCTTATAATAAGACCTTCTGTAAAAAAGATAACGAAAGTATTTATTATACTAATCAGCTCTTGACTGCTTAGTGTTCCGTTTTGCACAAATATAATAAATATGACCGCTATACTGCCTATTGTCGCAACTAGACTCGGTTTAAATCCGCCATGCCACGATACTGCAAGCACAGCAATTCCAAAAATTATATAAATTGCGTTTGTCTGAAGTAATGATCCAAATATTAATTGAAAAAAGAGAGCCGCAGAGACCGCGAATAATGCAAATAAGTAGGGATTAACAGGATGTTTAGTAACAAAAAGGTTTTTATTATGCAGGCTGTTTTTTAGAGCCATTTCGAACAGAGTATACAATTATTTATTTTCAAAAACAATAAGAAAAATATTTTCACTCATCTAATTTGTAAGGCAATATGTGTTTGAAAATCTGACCTTCGATTCTCTCAAGTATCTTCGCGGCATTAGTATATTTACTCACAATTTTCTCATCAGGCGTATTCTTATCAAATTTTAAATACATGACCTCATCCGCTTCTTTATAACTAAATCCGAATTCACCTTCGTCTGTTTGATTCTCCCAGAGATTAGCAGACGGCGCCTTGTTGATTATAAACTGCGGCACGCCCAATTCTTCTGCAATTTGATAAACTTGTGTTTTATACAAATGTACAATTGGCTCGATATCCGATGCCGCGTCTCCGAATCTCGTGAAATATCCCAGATAATGCTCCGAACGGTTTTCTGTCCCGCATACAATTGCGTCAAATTTTTTAGCCATATCAAATAGATAAATCATCCTGACTCTTGCCATGATATTTCCTAATCTGATTTCGCTTTTGGCTTTTAAACTTTTACTGAGCGTATCAACGCTTTCTCTGATCGATAAATTGAAGAAGTTCTCAGGCGGTATCCCCGCGCTTTGGGTAAGTATTTCTGCATCCTTTACAGTTTGATCAAAATAATATAAATGTGTGACCATTATAGACTCGGCAGGCAGAACGCTTTTTAATAAATATAAACTTACCGCGGAATCTATCCCCCCGGATAATCCCAGAACCACTTTCCCCTTTTTAGTTTTTTCAAATACAGAACGCAAAAAAGATTTTATTTTTTCTACCTCTGCTTTCGCGTCGATTTTTAATTCTTTATTCATACAGATGAAATTTCTTTATATACTCATGTACTTCAGGTGCTACAAATCTTTCTATGCTCTTGCCATTTTTTATAGCGTTTCTGACACGCGTCGCGCTGTCGGCGATCGGTATATATTCAGGATCTTTTAGAATTGTACAGTTTTCAGGTAATTTATCAACAGGATGTCCGACCCTTGAAACTATTATAAAAGGTATCTCTTTTTCAATTTCCTCCCAATGTGTCCATTTGTGAAAGCTCGGTATCTGATCCGACCCGCATACAAATACAAATTCAAAATCTGGATTTTCAGATCTCAATTTCCGCAAAACCGTTATCGTCTCAGTTGTGCCCCCGATTTCAATTGCTGTGTTATTTACGCTCATATTATTTACAAGTACTGATTCTATCATCGCTATTCTATGCGCGGGAGAAGCAATGATCGGATTCCATTGATGCTGATTGTCCGGCACGAACCAAACCTCATCGGCCTGTTTTGCTCTTAGCACGGCTTTTGCGAGATGAATATGTCCGTTATGCACTGGATCGAACCTTCCTCCGAATATCGCTATCCTCTTTTTCATATTATTTAAAAAACACCCTTACTTTCATCCAAAAAATTATCATACAATTTTATTAATCTCTTAATACTATCACTGATTTCGTTATATCTGTAATCATCAATTTGAATTAGCGGAACAATTTTAGAACTCGTGCTTGTTACAAATGCTCCATCATATTTGCTCAAATCAGAATAAGGAATATTTTTCTCCTCTATTTTGTATCCATTTTTTGAAGCACAATCAATTACAGTCATCCGGGTTACTCCCTCAAGGACTTTATTCGTTGGCGGCGTAATAACATTATTATCTTTTATAGCAAAAAAATTTGTCCTGGTTCCCTCGAGTATATTTTTTTCTTTGTCTTTAAAAAGCGCATCATAACATCCGCTGGATTTTGCTTTTGTATAAAACAAATAGCTCGGCAGCATATTTAGCGTCTTTGCGTTTGGCAAAAACCTTTCATATTCCACAGTCATGACTGTAGCGCCTTTGGAATACAGCTTTCTATCCGGATAAAGCGGTGCGAGTGGCAAAATAAAAAGCTCCGCGTCCCGGGCTGTTTTCGCGCCCATCAGAAGCATTTTGATATTCGCGCTCTCAATTTTATTCGTTTCAATTAAATCTCTAATATACTTATCAATTTTTGGTTTTTCAAATTCATGTTCCAGACTTATAATCTTGGCAGAAAACAGTAGTCTGTCGATATGCTGTTTTACGAAATACAAAATTCCGTTTCTGACTTTGAGAGTTTCGTATACCCCGAATCCGTACTGAAAATTTATATTTTCGATCGGCACAACCGCATTATTCATTGATAACACTTTTCCGTTTTTTGAAAAATAATTAAAACTCATAATCTTGAAATTATATATCAAATAATAATTTTTTCAGCTCGGCCATTTTTTTCTTTTCCAGTATCGCTCTAAAAAGCTTCAAAGATATTTCGCTGTCGCGAAAATCCTGGCGCGCGGAAATTTCGATAAACTCTTCGAAGTTGACAAGTAAGATTTCAATTTTTTCACCGGGATCGGGATTTTGGTCCTGCACAATGCGGCAGTTTTTAGCAATAAAACAATAATTAATCCATTCAATTTTATCTATCGGCTGGTTGGCCTCCCAGAATATTAATTCACTTGCTTCCATACCTGCCTCTTCCATTAACTCTCGTTTTACTGCCTCCACGGGGTCCTCTCCTTCATCGATTCGGCCGCCAAATAATCCGTAAAAAGGCGCTGTTCCCGGCTGTTCTTGTTTACTTAAAGCAATTTTACCGTCATTCATAACAGGCAAAACTGCAACAGTATCTGATCTTTTGAGCTTTTCAAATGTTGCGTATTCGCCGTTATACTGTTTTTGCGGCCATTGATACACGGAAAACATATCCCCGCTAAAAACCATCTTTGCGTTATCGGGTATGGGTTGTTTGGATTTGGGTCTCTTTATGATCATAAGATATCTCTATTTGTCTAAATATATAAAAAATAGTAATTGATTTTGATGTCTTTGTCGGGCTAGTCGATTCAATTGTAAAGTATTTTTGTCAATATAAAAGTCAAGTTGCTAGCAAATAAATTCAAAATGAATACCTTATTGAAAAACCCTAAATTGTATTTTGCTTTTTTAATTTTCCGTCGGAACTATACGGACCATTCGTTGATTATCGTCAAATAGCGCGCCAATAACGGCTGTTTTATGTGAATTACGCTGTAACCTGTCTCTGATGATTTTCGAATTATCGGTAACCTGCTTACTGGATACAGCTAAATATTCTCCCGGGTCAACATCATCTGATCCGGGCTCCGCTCGTCCGGTTACAAATATAATCCTCGTATTTTCCGGAGTGTATAGGTGCATAATGTCTCTGACTTGTTGATCTGCCAGCGCGCCTTGTGCAGTAACTTCAACTGCGTTTCGCTCACCCGTATTAAATGGATATCCTTCAGGCCCCGCTCTCACTATAGATGGTCCGCCTGTTATTGCTGATCTCTGCGGCTTAATTCCGAGCCATGTGTTAGCGGTAATGTTATATACCGCTTCATAAGCTATGGCTTTTATCGCCCAGTCTGCTTCTTTTTCCTTCAGTTGTTTAGGAATCCAGCCATAATTATTTTTAGACCGCTCAATCTCAGTAACTATTTTTGCGATTCTCGATGTATTTATAATATTTGCGGCCAAAGTTCTCGAGTCGCGATAATCGTGCGACATTGTCAACATATTCGCTTCGCCGACAGCCAATATTGTTTTTTTCAGCCTTGGTGCTAAAAATTCGGTCATTAGGATTTTGCCGTCCATATGAAGATCAGTCAGATTTTGCCGTAATGTTTTTTCAGAGTCAAACATCTCCGCCCTTCTTGAGTCATATATGCCTTTTAGGCCAAAAATAAGCATTCCTGTTCCGGCATCATAAATAGAACTAATTGTACTGCCCTCTGCTTTACCTGTTCTTGCGTATTCTCTAAAAGCACTAAATCCTCTATCCAGTTCCTCAAAATGCACGGGAAGACCACCGTGTGTAGGGATTTTTTTGTTTACACTATCTCTTTTGTCTTTTACTGCTGCTGTTATCATTTGATTACAGCTTTGTTCAGGATTAAACGAATTAATATGTGTACCCGCGAATTCAACAAATCTGGATTCACGGCCTGACCTTCTATTATTTCTAATAAATTTATCGACAGTATATGCCAATACGGGATCACTGAGTTTTATTTCTCCGTAAACATTTTCTTTGGTTTTAGTAAATCCCCCTAGTCTTCTGTGGCTAAGCGTGACATGCGGGATAGCTACGTTTACAGGTAAAATGTCGCTGTGAGAACACGTTTGAAAAATAGTTTTAACTCCCAAATAATCTTCAATTTCCTTTTGCACTCGCCTATAGCCTTCGGAGGCAAAGTTTGAAGAATTTATTTCCCCGTCAATAATAGTTCTCGCCAAATGGGGATAGATTAGACTAGGTCCGGATTCACTTTTTGTTCCGGGAAACTGCCTCTTCAATTCCAAATTTCCACTATCAAGGAGAAAGTCTATATGGCGATTAAGCTCTCCTAGCCGGGAATTTTCCTGTCTGGACATAAAAAGCTATTATAACAAAAGAATATGAAATTTTCAGTAATATAGATTTACTTTTTATTTACGCTTTTTTTATACAAGTAATTATTCATATCACCTTGCATTCTCAAAATAGCTTTTAAGTCTCTTCTATAGCTCGCATCTTTATTCTCTTTTTGATTTTCCTCCAGCTTATATTGTCCTGCCAGAATATCGTACATAAATACTCCGTGTCTATACTGGTCAGTTCCGGTACGATAAGAATCCATTATTTTTTTAGTAAGCTTCAACCTTTCGCCGTTTTCAGCAAATAGAACCGGTGATCCAAGAATTCGATCTATATGCGGCAGAGGGTCGCTTCTTTCTATTTTTACATACATTTCCATTAGCTTGCATGTAAGAATATCTTCTTTTAATTTATCGCGCAAACCCTCGATCACATTTTCATCAATGTCATCTTGTCCCAGAAAGTTCAACAACATCTTTTTAGCCCTTCGTTGGAACTTAAGATCCTCATGCGAAATATTATATTGCTCTGCCATAAATATATTATAGGCCTCTAAATTATTAATGTCAATTTCAAACAAAACTTTATACTGTGTTAAAATAAACCTATGAAGAGATTTCTGATCATAATAGCATTATTGAGCGTTTTTTTTCTGCCTCAAAAAGCCTCAGCCCAAGCAGAATGGCAAATTGACGAGTTTGATGCACGAATTGAAATCCTCCCCTCGGGTGTTGTCGCTTTTACCGAAACGATAAATGTCGACTTTTTAGATAACGCCAAACATGGCATTTTCCGGGATATACCTTTTGTGTATGCAGGTGATACCGGTGAAGTATATACCAAAATAACCATACATAACGTCTTGCAGAATAGTCAACCGGTAAAATACCAAAAAACCCAAAACGGCAATTTTATAAATCTCAAAATCGGCGACCCGGACAAAACAATAACAGGCTCCAATACCTATACTATAAATTACACGGCAGAGGGCATTCTTAAAGGCTTTGATGAATATGACGAGTTGTACTGGAACGTAACAGGAAACAATTGGGACGTAAACATCTTATCAGCAAAAGCACAGATCACGCTCCCCTCGGAAATATTACTCAAAAGCGTTTGCTACCAGGGGTATTCCGGCTCAAATGAAAATTGCATGTCTACTACGGTAGATAGCAAAAAAGTAAACTTCGCGTCAACCCGGGCATTGGGACCCAATGAAGGGTTTACGGTTGCAGTTGGGTATGAAAAAGGTGTTGTTCCTATCCTGACAGTCGAAAGACCCCCGAGTCTCTGGGAGAAATTTATTTCATGGCCTTCGCAGATGACTTTGCTAGCAGTAGTCTTAGCAGGTGTCGGAACAGTTTTATTTTTATGGTATCGATACGGCAGGGATTATTGGTTTGCAGCGAATTTATTCGGGAACAAAACCGATCAGGGCGTCGTAAAGCCCATCGCCGCTCATGAAACAATTAGCGTTGAATTTACTCCTCCCGACAATCTCCGCCCTGCTGAGATTGGTGTAATTGCCGATGAATATGCTCACACCAATGACATCACATCGACTATTATTGATCTCGCGTCTCGAGGGTTTTTGAAGATCAGAGAAATCCCCAAAAAATGGCTTTTCGGAAGTGTTGATTACGAACTTTCAAAAACAACAAAAACTTATAACGGTCTTATAAATTACGAAAAAATGCTTTTAGAGAAAATATTCTATCAGCGTGACACGGTCAAAATTTCGGACCTCAAAACAACTTTTTATGAAGAATTGAAGGAAATAAAAAAATCCCTTTATGAAGATATTTTAGACAAAAAATATTTCCCCTCGAATCCTGATCAAGTAAGAATTAAATATCTGGTAATCGCTTTTATGATTATTATCTTCGGCTTTTTTGCAGGCTTTTTCAGTTTGAGCATAGAGAATATTTTCGCGGCGGACCTGAGTCTGGGCGCAATAATAAGCGGCGTAATCTTAGCTGGCGTCTCACGATTTATGCCCAGAAGAACAGCTTACGGCCGGGAAACATACCGCAAGATACTGGGATATAAAATGTTTATAAATAGTGCGGAAAAATACAGACAGCAATTTTTCGAAAAACAAAATTTATTTAATGAGGTACTTCCCTACGCGATAGTTTTCGGACTTACCGAGAAATTCGCCAAAGCCATGAAGGATATCGGTTTGGAAACCAAAAAGCCCGTCTGGTATACCGGAGCGCATACATTTAATACTCACGCGTTTGCATCCAATATGAACAGCTTTTCGTCCTCCATGTCAGGTGCGATAGCTTCAGCGCCCAAAAGCAGCGGCTTCTCTGGAGGAGGCGGATATTCGGGCGGAGGATTTGGCGGAGGAGGCGGCGGAAGCTGGTAGAATATTTTAAAACTGAAAACTAAAAATATAGAATAAAAGCAGTTTTGTGACCCCGGCAACTAATTAGAAAAAAGATTAATTTTTACCATAAAAACCAATTAACTCCGCTGACGCGAGTATTGATCCTCCCATTTGTATCAAAACACTCTCTTTATCCCTCGATTTATCAATCTCCAGCATTTTATTTAGCGCATATAGCTTGAAAAAATACCTATGCGTCCCGCCCGGCGGACATGGACCGCCATAACCCGGTTTGCCGAATGTTGTATTTGCCTCCATTCCGCCATCAGGAACGCTGTTTTCTTTTATTTCCGTAATGTCCGGATTAATATTAATCACGACCCAATGCACCCACGTCCCCATCGGCGCATCCGGATCATCAACGATTAACAACAGGCTCTTCGTGTTTTCCGGAACGTCAGCTATCTCAAGCGGCGGATTTATATTTTCACCGTTGCACGTATATTTTGAGGGAATCCGTCCATTATTCTCAAAAGCACTGCTGATGATTTTCATTTATTTATTGTAACACTTACAACTTAATAATTTTTATTCAAGGTATATTGAATCGCTTAATTCATATTCTCCTACTTTCGTCCGCAAAATATCAATAGCGATCGCTCCTGTCCCTAGTTCTAGGCCCATTTTATGAGCCAGGCTCCTCACATACGTACCGCTTGAACATTTCACTCTGAATTTTGCAGTCATATATTTATCAGTATTACTTCCAGTCAAAACTTTAATCCAAGTATTTAAAATACAATCCTGTCTGAAATCTCCACTGACTAAATTAATTTTGTTTTTAATTAGATTTAAAAGCGTTTTATTTTCTACCACTTCAGAGGATAAAAATTCAAACTCATATATCGCTACCTTTTTTGTCGGTATTATTATTTCATCCAATTTATTTTCCCGGCTATACTCGAATAACGGCTTCCCGTTTACGGCTTTAGATGAATACGGAGGATATACTTGATTGATTATTTTAGGATATTCTTTGCAAAAGCGCTTAAGTTTATCTTCAAAGCCCGGCTCTTCAATCGATGCATTTTTTTTATATTCAGCAACTCCAAGTAAATCATAAGTATCTGTATCGAATCCGAATAACACCTCGAAAACATATTCCTTATCAAGACCCAGATATTTATCGCGCTCTTGGGTTGCATCTCCGATCATGAGCAGCATTACTCCTCTCGCCATCGGATCAAGCCGCCCGGCGTAGCCTATTTTAATATCTTTGTATTCGGGAAGAACTTCTCGAAGTTTATTTATTAGCTGAAGAGGAGTAAGTCCTGCAGGTTTGTAAATATTTAATAATTTTTTCACGATATTGTTTTGCAAAAATAATACAATTGATTTATCAGCCGGTTATAGCTCGATAATACTTGATCTATGTCATAAATTTCGCATTTTTCTGTGGACATAGTATAACATTAATATTGACGAATATTTATACCCATTTCCGCCGCCTTGTGATATAATATGTAAGATGCATAAAAAATTTTATGCAAGCGGATTTATTTATCACGAGCCGACCGGACAAATTCTCTTGCAAAAACCTCAACTATCAGAAACATCGTCCAAATGGACAATGATTGGTGCATTTTATGAAGAATCCGAAAAGCCCGAAGAGGCATTTATTCAAGCCGTAAAAGAATTATTAGGTATTCAAATCGATACTCCGTATTTCGTTTATACTTATTTTGATGACAAAGAAAACACTGACAGGCATATTTTCTATGCCATTATCAATGAAAAAAGCGATTATCCCCCAAAAAATGATCAATCGTTTCAATGGTTTACCTTCAAAGAAATCCTCAAAATCCAAGCCTCTCAACAAGTCAAGCATGATGTCGTCGTAGGTCAGCGGGTAATAGAGGCTCAGCTTCGCAAAGATCGCGGTGAGCAAAGTTTATAGACTAGTTACTCCACAAAAGTCAAAGCAATTCCCCTCTTTCCGGCGCGGCCTGTCCTGCCAATGCGGTGAGTATAATCTTCATAGGTCTCCGGCGCGTCATAATTTATAACATGAGTTACATCACTGACATCAATTCCTCTGGACGCAACATCGGTCGCGAGCAATACGCTTAATTTATTTTCTTTAAATTCACGAAGCGCTCTCTCCCGCTGACTTTGAGATTTATTTCCGTGGAGGACCGCACTTCGGATCCCTTTGTTTTGCAGGGCGTATGCAAGTTTATTAATCCCCCACTTGGTCCTGCCGAAAACTATTACTTTTTGAAATTCTGACTGAACCAACAGTTCGTATAATACGTCTGTTTTAGATTTATGTCCGTTAATATGTATGACTTTCTGTTCAATATTCTCAGCTTGAGATTGCTGTTTAACGCTTATGGATACAGGGTTACTGACAAAGCTATGAAGAATCTCCTCTGTTTTTCTGTCAACCGTTGCCGAAAAAAATAGAGACTGCCTTATTTTGGGAAGAAGAGAGATCAGCATTTTTATTTCATTTATAAATCCTATATCAACCATTCTGTCTACTTCATCAAGAACAACGTTTTGGAACATAAATAATTTCAAAACTTTTCGGCCGATCATATCTTTTATCCTGCCCGGCGTACCGATCACAAAATGCGGATTGTGACTTAGTGAATAGATCTGCCTTTTCATATTTGCGCCGCCAACCAGAAGCGCGCTGTTTAGATCCGTTCCTCTGGCAAATATCTTGAACTCACTGGCTATTTGAACCGCCAATTCTCTCGTCGGAACTACGATCAGCACTCTTTGATTTCGGTCCAGAAACGCCTTGTTTATCAGCGATATCAAAAAAGCAGCAGTTTTCCCGGTTCCCGTATTTGCCCGTCCAATAACATCACGCCCCGCTAGTATTTCAGGAATTGCTTTGGATTGTATCTCTGTCGCGGTTATGTATCCATGATCAGCTATATTGCGTTTCAGTTTTTCGACAATATTATATTGCGAGAAATCCACAGAACTTAAATTATTTACCGGATCTGTATTTTGCTCTGTTTTATATTCACTAATTTTATTAATGAACATTCTCGGGTCAAGCTTTTTTATTCTGCGCCCGAAACCGCCGCGCGGTTTTGATGTCGCTCCGGAATTCCTAAATCCGCTCTTATATCTATTATTATGTGAATAACTGCTTTTATACATATAATTTTCTCCTTTTTTCTCTAAATACTCAAATAACTCTGCTCAAATATGAATTACAAAAAGTTTCAAGAAGATACTGTTGATTTGATATATGAGGTATCTTTATCCTTATAAAAACTTGTTCAAAATGTAAGCAGATGTACTTGGGTATTTCGATACGAATAACGAAGTAACAAAAGTTAACACCAATTATAGCACAATTAAGCTTTTTTTGCCAATTTCACAAAAAATGTATTGAATTAAGAGTTTTTTTGCTCACCTCTACCGCTGGAGTACACTTCATAGAGATAATTTGATCTTTGTATTTCTGTAACAATTTTATTCTGTTCGCTCTTAGCTATATTCCGGCTTTCCATGTAATCTATAAAATTATCAACAGGTAAATCAATATCGGCGTTATAATTATGAATAGTATCGATATAATACTCCCCGCCGTCTCTGCCAACAATAAAATTTGCCTTAATTGAATCATCAATAACCAGTGGTATATCGAATTTGCGGCAATCCCTTTCAACTTCGCTAAATGGGTATTTAACTTGAAAAATATGAACTCCTTTATGAAATGTGACTAATCTCCTTTCCAATAAGTTGTTTAAATTAAACTTATCTTTAAATATCCGATCCTTGATTGTCATTGAAGGCATCGTTTTGTCTATGGACCCGGCTGTCGCGCAGGGCTTAGGAAAATTATAAGGCCATAATTTACTATAAATCCTATGAGTATAATATATTGCTTTAACTAATTCCGGCGTCTTTGGGCTAAAATCAGCCGATGCTATTTTCGATGGGTCATTTGGAAGTTCTACCACATATTTTTCCGCGCCATACCCTACTATCTTCATGTTGTGCTTTTCTGCAATGCCGTATATATAGCTTCGGGCTTGCGGTTTTTTTCGCCTTGATGCTTCACCTACTTCGGTAAAAAAATCCATTCTTGGTATTTCTAAGCCTAACATATGCTTTATTATATACCTTAATCATATAATAGTAAAGCCTATAATATTATATATTTTGGAATATTAAATTAATATATTATGTCTTTGTTATAATCAAATCATGCTCTACGGTTTACTGGTGCTTTTTATTGCTCAACTGCTCGGCAATACTGTTGTCCCGATTGGCACAAAAATCGCGGCCCCTGTGACAGGTGAAATCACCTTTATGTTCTTCCGTTTTTTAATCACCGCTTTAGTTTTATATTTTATTTTGGTCTCTACCCGCACATCAATTTTCAAAAAAAATAATTACAGACAATATGCACTTCTTGGTTTTATGGTTGGTACAAATATTTTTTTATTTACATATGGCATACATTACACAACGATAATCATGGGTTCACTTATATATGCGATCACGCCGATATTTGTTGGTATTGCGGGGCATTTTTTTCTGCGTGAACGATTGGATGCATCCAAAATACTTGGTTTAATTTTGTCTCTTATTGGTTTATTTATATTAATTGGAAGATCATTGTCCGGAATAAATGATAACGCATACGGTCAGCCGCTCGGAAATATTCTGATATTTATTGCTATGGTCTCATATGCTTATTATATTTTTTATTCCAGAAAAGTATTAAAAACTGAAAATACCAGCGCGATCCATACGACATTTTGGACATTTATTTTCGTAACTGTTTATATGTTACTCATATTTTCTACAGGACTTTTGTCAGGATATGTAGCGCTCTCCTCTATTCCGGCTTTTGGCATGTGGGGTTTTATTATAGTAGGAGTTGGATCTGCTCTGCAGTATTATTTGCTTCATTTAGGTATCAAACATACAACTGCATTCATTTCATCAATTTTCCAGTACATCGGGCCTCTGATAGCGGCCTCGGTCAGCATCCCTCTCCTCAGCGAACAATTAACCCCCCAGCTGATTATCGGAGGTATACTCATCCTCACCGGCGTTTTCTTAAGCACGACAAATAAAAAGATCTAATAAATATTAACATTTTAATAAATTGATTTATGAAAATTGTTTTCCCGCCAAATCTGAATAAAATATATATACCAAATCTTGAAGCGCCGGTATTGCTGGAGTATTTTTTGATTTCCGCTTTTTCCTCATTACTTATAATAAGATTTTATTTAACCGTTACCGGTTTTCCGCAAATCGGCGCAGGAGGATTGCATATAGCGCATATGTTATGGGGAGGACTGCTAATGCTTACATCAATTGGTCTATTATTAAGTTTTATAAACTCAGAAATAAAAATAACAGCATCAGTTATAGGGGGCATTGGATTCGGTGCATTTATTGACGAATTGGGCAAATTTATTACAAGTGACAATAATTATTTTTACCAGCCGACAATCGCCATAATTTATGTTATCTTTATTTTCCTATATTTTGTGGTTAGGCATTTTTCCAGCAGAACAACATATTCTAAAAAAGTATACACTGTAAACGCTATAGAAAGCATAAAAGAAATCATCATTGATGATTTAAATTTTGATGAAAAAGAGAAAGCTGTTTCCTATTTAGAAAAAGCAGATAAACGAAGCGAACTAATAAAAGCATTAAGAAAAGCATTACATAAAGCGGATACAAAAAAGAAAAAGTTTTCCTTATATAGTTATGTAAAAATAATATTTTTATCATGGTATTTTCAAGCATTGAATGTAAAACTTTTTGCCAAAATAATTGTAGGCATATTCATAATTTTTACGGCCATATCATTTATATTTTCCTTAATTGCCCTCCCCTATTCATTTTACGCAAAAACCTCAATTACTGATTATGGGCATATAGCGTCGACGATAATATCTGGAATATTCACGCTTATCGGAGCAGTATACTTTTTTAAAAAAATATATATCAAATCATACAACGCGCTTTTAAAAGCAACAGTTGTTTCAATACTTCTTTCGCAGTTTTTCCTTTTTTTACGAAACGAATTTGTAGCACTTATTAATCTAATTTTTTTTCTGACAGTATATACAGTTTTAAAATTTACTATAAAAGCTGAGAAAAAAAGACTTGCTATAGAATAAAATTGCCCTCACGGCGCTTTTTACCTGGTTTGATCTTAAGCATGCGACTTGCCTCGGCTATTAACCTCTTAATACCTTAAAAACAAGATAAATGTATTCAAGGAATTCATCATTCTTAAGAAAAAGCTCGATTTCAAACTCGAACTATGTTTGAATAGATGTTATTTTTGCCCTGCCGATGTGGACATAATCACCATAACCCGGCGGAGTATTATCGGGCCAAGTCTTAATAGTCTTTACTTCATCCAGATATTTCTCAAGTATCGGTAAGCGTTTTTCAAACGATGGTTTAAACTCATGCATAAGAACGTCGTTGTGAAGAATATCAACTGTCCATTCGGTTACACGGTCGGTACCTCCATTTTCGATGGTGGCGCGAATATATTCATATCCGAGTTTTGCCGCCGCTAATCTTCTATCTCTTTCACTGGAGTAATTATCAATATAGCTGTCGGAAATAATAACCAGTCCATTTGGTTTTGTCATAGATGCGATATTCGCAATTGCATGTTCTTGTAGTTCATAAGGAATGTGGTGAACAGATCCGGTGCAAACTACAGCATCAAATTTATCCTTAGGCTGCCAAGATAGCACGTCTCCTCTTTCAAAAATTATTCCGCTTTGGTTTCGAAGTCCATGCGAAACATAGCGCTCATCAATATCAACTCCATATAGTTTAAGATCCGGCCGCCGTTCCTTGATTTTGCCAAGCAGATATCCGGGACCGCTCATGACATCAATTAGTTTCGCGCCCGGCGCAGCACTGTCGCTGATGTGAGTGATCACAGTTTGCAGCGATTTTTTATAAGGCCAATATTCAAGCCCCTCTTCATATGTCTCAGGCGCTGGTAGTTCTTTCATATGCCAAATTTATTATTATAAAGACATACATTATATCACCTCTGGAAGATTAGCCTTGCACGGTATTGCATATTATAGCGTCTTATAGTATAATTATTAAATGGAAAATGGCAGTCGAATAAATTTTAGATTAGAGTGTCCTGAGGATTTTCTTGATTCTCAATACCGAAGCAGAATTGCATTTTTAAATGATATGAGTCCTTCGTTCGTAGAGTCTGGGGAAGTACGTTTTCTTGCCCATGCTCATAGGCATTTTAGTGCGACCGAACCTAATCTGTTCAGGAAATATATTGGTGAAGATACACCGGAAAATGAACAAATGATACATCAGTTTGGTTTGCTGTCCGAAGGTTTATCCCGCAAGGACTCAGAATTATTAACATACGGATTACATGGGGCAAGTTATTTACTGGGGTTATACAAATATTCTGCCGGCCTGGGCGAAGATCATAGTCCAAAAAAATCTCTCCTGGCAGGAGCCATGACCACTGCGACTATAAATGAATATACAGCAATTACAGATCATGTTTTTCCCGGTTCCGAACATCATGTTCTTGACATTGACACTCGAAGTATCAGGCAGGTATGTAAAAGCGGTGCGGCCAGATTGACAGAAGGAGATTGTTTTCAAATGCCATATATAGATTCAAGTTTTGATATTGTTCAGTCTGATCATCTGATAAGTTATATATCTGATTCATCTCGAAATAAAAGTTATGATGAAATATGTTCATCTTATTTTAAAAATGCAAATAGAGTACTAAAGCCTGGGGGAGCTTTAATAATGGTTGACAGGATAATGCCCGATAAATATTTACTCGAATATGAGATGGAATTAATTGAAGATGCTATTATGCATAATAAAGTAAGCAGAGGTGTTGCAAAAGTAACGAATGATTATCTGGATTGGTTTAAAGGTCGATTGGCGGGCGCCGGTTTTGAACAGGTTCAGTTCAGGCCCGGTTATATATTTCGATCAAGAAGAGACTTAGACCGTGCAATAATGCTGGGAAATACCTGGGATATAAATTCAAAAAATACACTCCAGACGGGGAATACATTTTTAACCCTGGCGAGGAAGATATAAACTATTTAATACCTGTATAACTTCTCCTCCCGGGCGTGAAATCATTCTCGCATCCCCGCTCTCATACTATATGAATATCATAATTAAATACTTTTGCTAGATGCAGCGCTCAAGGCATTCTTGTATAAGCTCGAATGAGGTGATCATCTGGCGCCCCCGCCTTATCCGGCTCTTCTATTTTTTATAATTCAGGATTTTGGTCAGGATTGCCCAGAGCCTTTTGACAATCGATAACTGAATTTCTTAACTCACTTATCGATCTCGCTTCCATAATTACCTCCCTATATTTCCCCGCATCCGGAAAATTATTGATATAAATTTTGCAAAATTTTTTCAGGTTCGCGAAATTCTTATCTTTCCCCCAGGTTTTTTCAAACAGATCTATTTGCTCCAAATAAGTATCAATGCGTTCTTTGACACCGATAATTTCTACCTTAAGTTCTCTATTAAAAATCCACGGGTTAGCAAAAATTCCTCGCCCTACCATAAAACCATCACATTTATATTTATTATATTTTTCCTCAATTTCGCTCCGCGATAAAATATCCCCATTTCCGACTATAAAAGTATGCGGCGCGATACTGTCTCTTAATTTAATTATTTCAGGCATTACTTCCCAGTGCGCCGGAACTTTCGATTTTTCAGCGACTGTTCGGAGGTGTATGCTTAGCGCGGCAATATCCTGCTCCAGCAAAAACCCCAGCCATTCACCTATCGTTTCTTTTTCAAATCCTATTCTTGTCTTAACACTGACAGGGAGTCCTTCCGAGCCCGACTTAACAGCTCTGATTATCTCACCGGCTAGTTTCATATTCTTTATCAGTTTCCCGCAACTGCCAATTTTGAGGACCGCACGGTCCGGACAGCCCATATTTATGTCTATTCCAGCAAATCCCAATTTTTTGATAAGCTTTGCTGATTTATAATAATTTTCAGGATTAATTCCCCATATTTGCGCGACAATCGGATGTTCATTGACGTTGAATTTCAGGCTTGCCACGAGAGGCCCACGTCCGGCCGATTGCAACCCCTCAACTGACGTAAATTCGGTAAAAAGCACATCCGGTTTGCCGATTTTTGTAATTATTTGTCTGAAAACAAAATCCGTCACCCCATCCATGGGAGCAAGCGCTGTAAATGGTTTCGGAAGTTCTTCCCAAAAAGATCTATTCATGCCTCGATTATAACAAATACGACTAATGCATTTTTTGTCATCCTGAACTTGTTTCAGGATCTTTTGAGATGCTGAAATGAATTCAGCATGACACTTTTTGCGTAACTCGTACAAATACGCTATTCCTCACGCCTTGAAAAATTCTAATTATCTTAGATACGCGGTTCAATTCTTTTCAATATATTCGATTATTTTGGGGAAAGATTTTGTAAAATAATCAACTTCAACCGACTCAAAATCTGATTCTTTTCTTAGCCCGTTTTCCAGATAGGCTATAAAATGCAGTCCCGCTCCTTTGGCGCTAATCGCATCGCTAAGTGAATCCCCCACATATACAGATTCCCGCGGATCAGTTTTAAATTCTGCTAAGATTTTATCAAAAACACGGGGATCAGGTTTCAAAAAATCCGAATTGTCGGCGTGATAAATCTTTTCAATATACTTATTCACGTGGTGCTCCTCATTAAGCAAATGCTCAGCTTCCTGAAGTAATCTCGACGTTAAAATCGCCATTCTCAGCCCGTCTCTTTTTAGCGTCTTGAGAGTTTGGATTTTTTCATCAGTTATATGGTCAACCACTTTGTCTTTTACCAAATCAGGCATAAGTTCTTGATGTAGTCTCATAAATTCATCAGGATCAATGCCCGGTATTCTCTCCAGGATGGCCTTTTTAACCGGCTGTCCCCAATTTTTCTGGTGCGCTCTCCGGCTCATCGGCGCAAATCCCATTTTCTCGGCAATCTGATTTTCAACCCTGAAAAAAATCTCCTCCGTCATCGACAACGTATCATCAAAATCAAAAATTACAAGTTTTATCATAGCTTACATCTCCTATTATACCAATTAATCGGTATTTTACTGCTTACAATTTAAGGATGATTTAGCTAGGCTTATAGGGTAAATTAATAGTTTTCTACTGCCCCTTTTTTAACAGGTTTTGTCCTGCGGAGTAAAATTTCTTCCAAATATCTCGCTCTAACATTATCCTGTAAGTTGTCTTTGATTTCTATGCCCGCTTTACTAGCATCTTTAGCCCTGTCAATAATAGTCGCATAAGTTCGCAACGCGTACATTGTAGGCAAAAGCGATGATCCGTAAGATCCGGAAACAAACTGCTCGCGATAGCCTGGAAGCTTTAGTATAGTTTCTCGATAGCTGATCGCTCCATGCCCGTTATTAGTATGGTAAACTATTTCAATCGCTTGATACCCAGTCTGATGCCGTCCTGCATGAGTGCGGTTTTCTTCAGATCGGTCCGGTTTAAAAGATTCACTTACGCCGACTGATATGGTCTTCGCGCCAATTTTTTTCGCATCAGCTAAGAAGCTATCATAAGAAGTTCCTTCTGGATATTCATGGTTTAATCTTATTGAATGCAATTCTTTTGCTCTCATAAAGAAAAATTATATCATGAATCTAGCAAAATACAATTGCTAGAGATTTAAGTAGCTTAATTGATGCGCGTTCCGGGGTTAAATCTTAATGAGCATGTTAGAGAATACTTATTGTTTTTGAAAATATAACTACGATCTTCTTTCTTCCCGAGTGCATGCTATGGTGAGTTCGATAAATTTAAATGTTACTATTAATTACACTTCAAAAAAGACATAAAGCTCGCTACGAGGAATCTTACTTATTTAATTATAGCTAAAAAGCCCGTCCCGCAAGACGGGATAAAAATTGTGCTACTATACCTCGCTTGCAGGGCATTAGCCGAATTTTGTATCTACGGCTGGGAAGCTTGGATTCGAAGGATGTCAAACGTCCCGGGTCTGAACCTGCCTGCCGGCAAACAAACTTGTCTCCGCCAATGGCGGACAGGCAAAGTCCGTTTTCTCATTACCGGAGGCGAGACTGCGCCCTCGGCGCTGGCTACCATTATACGACTAATGCATACGGCTGGGAAGCCTGGATTCGAACCAGAATAAACGGATCCAAAGTCCGTTGTCCTACCATTAGACGACTTCCCAGCCCTATGCACAATTTAAATGCTTAAATATTAAACCAATAATTAAATATTAAAAATACGTAACCGAACGAAAAAAACTTTAAACCTGAAAATATGAAATCACACCTGCCTTATTTTACTAAAATTGAAGCCAAATTCCAATAAGAGGAAAAACGAAGAAAAAAATTACAGATCAAAAAAATCCCTGTACATCCTCACAAGCTCTCTCACAATCGCCCTCCCGTCACGCCTCGCTCCGTTCAGCATCTGATCCGCGCTTCTGACCTCGGCCCGCGCGTTCTCTAACGCAGTATCATCCGCCGCCTCATTTACCGGCCTCAAATTAAGCA
Source organism: uncultured Gammaproteobacteria bacterium (assembly GCA_964564035.1). Lineage (GTDB taxonomy): Bacteria > Patescibacteriota > Microgenomatia > Levybacterales > UBA12049 > JAHIGH01. The sequence goes on from CAZLZN010000005.1 coordinate 45,154, forward strand.
AAGTGTTCTCAACAGCATTTATCCTGTTTCTGGCATCATCTATTTTTGCCCTCATATCCCGAAGCGTAGCCTCAAAACCCGTCACATTCTGTCCGCGTGCACGCGCCTCATTTATTGCCCTGTCAATGCGTTCCGCGCCCGTCTCAAGTTCCCTGATTTCCTCGCGAAGCTCATTTATATTTTCGAGCTGTCTGACAACACCGCTATACAAATCCTTTGCGTTCTCCTCGATATCATCTATTCTGTCCTCCAGCTCTTCAATTGTCGCCAGATCTCCCGCTCCCCTGATATCTCCCTCCAGAGCTCTGATTCTCGCGCTTTCGGCCTGAATATTTGCAATAAGTCTCCTTTTTTGCTCATCCGTCAGATCGGGATTGGTTGATATTTTATTAATAAGACTATTTAGATTAGTTTGGGTTTTGTTAATCCTTAAAAGCGCCCTTTGACGTCTGTCTTCAAGTCTTCGGCGTTCGCGGTCGACTTGGCGCTGTTCTGAGGAGATTGTCGGCGTTACCGATCTGGCCGGTGTAGGATTTGGTGTCGCTGTCTGTCCCGATACCGGAACTACAGATATATAAAATACAAATAATACTGACGCGATAATGTAGAAAATTTTCATATAAATATTTAAACCGGGGCAGAAAAATGATGAGCTAATATATAAATATAAATTTAAAATATAATATAACGAATGAAGCTTATTGTCAAGTTTTAACTTCCCTGAAGCTCCTGGAGATCCTGCTCAACAGGCTGAAAATCAGTGTCTATTGATTCATCAATATCTACGCTGTTTACTTCCTGTTCTTCAGGAGAGGACGTGACCGGTGTTGTCGGCGAAACCGCGGTATTTATGGTGGCTGTCGGACTGATCTGGATATTTGCCTGATTGTTAGCCTGATTAAGAGGCAGACCCAGCAGTTCCTTATTTTGAATTACAAATATTGCTGCCCCAAATATAATTATCAAACCAATAATCAGAAACAAAAAGAATGGCGGTTTGCTTTTGGGCGCCGGTTGCTGCGATGCCTGTTGAGCTGCAGGGGTATTATCTGCTGTCTGCGGTGTTGGAATTGGCTGGTTGGGTTGAGTATTTTCCATAATTATTCTTTAGTTGCGGCATCTCTCCTCACGCCCGCATATGTTTTTGCAACTTCCCTGACACTTTCCCTCGCCTCTTTAACTATTTCGGTAACAGCCTTTAGATCCTCGCGCAGTTTCTTGGTTGTTTCGGAGATTATTTTACCGGCTGTCTCCTCATCAGTAATCTGAGCCGTATATTCGCGCGCGGCCTGCTCCGCGATCTTGTCGCTGGCATCCGATATCGCCGTCTGAGCTTTATCAATTGCTGTCTCAATACTTGAAGTATTTACATTTTCCGTTTTCAGTGCCGCCGTCCTGGATGAATATTTATCCAACAGTTCACTAAGCCTCTCAAGAGATTTAGTTAATTGCTCTGTCCGTCTGTCATTTATCTTTTCCAGCCTCTCATCAACCCTCTGTGCGGCCAGTTTTTTTCTTTCACTTTTAAAAGCCTCCACTTTTGCTTTAAATTCTTCTTTATTCCCCTCTACTTCTGTTCTATATTCCTGTTTTTGTACCTGTATCTTATTCCGCAGTTCCTCTACTTTTTGCTTATAAGCTTCTTTTTCAGCCTCTAATTTCTTTTTCATAGTCTCTGTTTGTTCCTGAAAATCTTTCTTTTTTTCCATCATAAGCTTTTTGGTTTCCTCAGTGTTTTGCGTACCTGTTATTGAATTGGATTCTGAAGTCGTTACAGCAGTTTCCGCTGAGGCACTAAAAGGAACCAAAAAGAACGAAAATAATATTGCAGCTGCGATTGCGGTGTTTTTCATGGCAGTATAAATATTAAAACATTAATCGTACAAAATTGTCAAGCAACGGCTGTATTGTAGCTTTATTTAGTCAGGCCAAGAGCTCCAAGCGCTTGTTCTGCGGCTTTTTCCTCTGCCTCCTGTTTTGAGTGGCCTGTCCCCTCACCCATTTGTTTATTTTCTATAAATACTCCGATCGTAAAGATTTTAGCGTGAGCAGGTCCTTCTTCGTGTAGCACTTTATACTGCGGAGAATTTTGTTTTTTGGATTGTACATTTTCCTGGAGTAGGCTTTTCGGATCTTTAAAAACTTTTCTATCGACATATTCTTTAATAAGAGGGATGATTGTTTTATTTAACATATCTTTTGCCGCGTCTATACCTTGATCGATAAATACCGCTCCCAAATAAGCCTCAAATGTATTCGCAAGAATCGAGTCATTCTCCCGGCCGTTTGATTCCAGTTCGCCTTTGGAGAGTAGTAGATGTTGACCAAAGCCAAGTTTTCTGGCCTGCCTTGCAAGGCTTTTGGTATTCACGACAAGTGACCTGAGATTGGTCAATATCCCTTCATTAAAATCCGGATAGGTGTGGTAAATATAATCGGAAATTACAAAAGAAAGTACGCTGTCGCCCAGAAACTCCAGGCGCTCGTTTGATTCGATGGGTTTTTTGGACTCATTGAGATAAGAGCGGTGTGTAAAAGCCTGAACAAAGAGTTTTTGATTTTTAAGTTTAGGAAGGTTTTCCATATGAAACGATTTTACCAAGCACACCGTTAACAAAGCCTGCGCTTGTTTCACTCCCGTACTCCTTTGCAAGCTCTACCGCTTCATCGATCAGTACATTTTGCGGTTCTTTTTTAAAATACATTATTTCATATACGGCAAGTCTCAATATCGCCAGATCAATTCTGTTTATTTTGTCTACCGGGAAATCCGGTGCGGCTTTTTGAATCAGCTCGTCAATTTCGGATTTACGGGTTATGACTTCTTTGGCAATATCTGATACTTTCTGGTTATGAAACTGAAGACTGAACAACTCTGAAATTATACGCTGTCTTTTTTTATGTCTCGGATCTTCGCGAGTCTTCATGCTTGCGCTGCTTTTGTTTGTTTTGGTGCTTTGATCTGTACTCCTCTATAAAATCCGCATTTTGCGCAAATACTGTGAGGATATCGTCTGTTTCCGCAATTTTTACAAAGCACCATCTGGATAGCCGCTAATTTAATGGCTGCCCTTCTTTTGCCTTGCCTCGCTCTGGAATGTCTTTTTTTCGGTTCGTGCGGCATATGTAATTATGTATTTTACTAAATTCCGGCAGTTTACGCAACAAACTAAATTGTTGATTAAAAATTTAATCCGGAGATATATTTTTTAGATTCACAGATTTAATTTTCTCCTCGAGCGCTGGATACTTTTTAAGCTCAGGATAGGTCTTCTTAGCGGACTCCCCCGCGATTTGAATTATGTGACTATCGGAAAAAGACGCAACTCTCAGCTTCGGGATTCCGTGTTGTGCGGTCCCGTAAATATCCCCCGGCCCCCGTAGTTTCAGATCTATCTCGGCAAGCTCCGCGCCGGAATGTGTTCTTTCCAGAGCCTTTAGTCTTTGGGTTGTTTTATCGGTCTGTGAATCCGAATATAGCAGGCAGTATGATTGCTTATCTCCTCGCCCTACTCTGCCGCGCAACTGATGAAGCTGTGCCAACCCGAACCTGTCTGCAGCCTCGATCATTATAATAGTGGCATTGGTGACATCAATACCCACCTCTACAACCGGTGTAGCGACCAGGATATCGAACTTTTTATTTTTAAAATCCTGCATGACAGTTTCTTTCTCGGCCGATTTCATTTTGCCGTGCAGTAAGCCGAGATTGAGGTTAGGAAACACTTCCGTTCTAAGTCTCTCATGTTCTTTTGCGGCCGCCTTCACAGTCATCATGCTCTCAGATTGTTCAATAAACGGACAGATTATAAAAACCTGAGAATTGGTTTGCTTGATCTGTTCCTCGATCCATCTATAACCCGCCTCTCTTTTCTCGGGCGGCACAAGCCAGGTTTTGATCTTCTGCCGTCCAACCGGCATTTCATCGAGGTACGAAAGATCAAGATCCCCATACATTGTTAAGGCAACAGTTCTGGGGATCGGAGTCGCGGTCATCGTCAATAGATGCGTACTCTCCCCTTTTTGTCTTATAAGCGATCTCTGCTCGACGCCGAACCTTTGCTGTTCATCGATCACAACCAGAGCAAGCTTATCAAGCTTAATTTTTTCATTCAAAAGCGCATGCGTCCCAACAATTATATCTGTATTATGTAGAATGTATTTTGTATTATGTAGCAATTTATTTTTATCTTTATTCTTAATACTTAATACTGGATACTTAATACTCTTCCTGCTTCCCGTCACCAAATCAACCGTAATTCCAAACGGCTCAAGCAGTCTCTTTATCGTCGAGTAGTGTTGTTGTGCCAATATTTCTGTCGGCGCTAGCAGTATCGATTGAAAACCGTTTAAATATACTGCATACATTGCCGCCGCCGCGACTACGGTTTTGCCGCTCCCGACATCGCCCTGAAGGAGCCGGTTCATAGATTTATCGCTCTCCAGATCTTTCAAAATTTCACCAACCGCTTTCTTTTGAGCGCCGGTCAGCATAAAAGGCAGAGACTTATAAAAATTATTTATGTCATTCTCGTAAGCATTTATTTTTAGCGGCTTAGCAACTTTTACCTGTCTCCACTCGGCGCGTCTTTTCAGACTGGCTAACTGCAATAGGAATATTTCATCAAAACTAAGCCTTAGTCTTGCTTTTTCAGCGTCGTCCAGATTTTTGGGATAGTGTGCCTCCTGTATGGCATACGCTAGCGGTAGGAGTTTATGAGCGCTAATAATCTGGTGCGGCAAAAACTCAACCAGTTCATTTTTATAGTCCTGTAAAATCCGAAATATCTGCCGTCTCAGCCATTTTGATGAAATGCCTTTGGTTTCGGGATAGACCGGCACCAGTCTTCCGGTATGAACAGATTCCTGTCCCTCGGGAAGTATTTCAAAAACAGGTGACTGTAATTTGAGCTTAGTTCCCGCGCCTTCGACGCGTCCGGATGCGGATATTCTGCTCCCGGCGGCCAGCGATTTTATTATAAATGGCTGATTGAACCAGGTAAGCTCAATATTGCCTGTCTCATCATAGATGACCGCTTTTTGTATTGTTTTTATACGCGAACTTCTTAGATATTGATTTTTGGCTTCAACAACTTCTCCTTGTATCGTGACAACCTCTCCCGGCTGGATGTTTCCTATTTTTGAAATAACCGAAAAGTCTTCATACCGGCTCGGGAGGTGATACAAAAAATCCTCAACCGTATAAATCCCCAGTTTCTCCAGCCTCTTGGCATAATTTCTCAGCATCCTGCTTTCGGCTTTAGCCAATATTATATTGAGGGCCATATGTGTCACGAATTATATCACTATTTATAGTAATGTCAGGAATGGAAGTATAGAGGACGCGACCAGCGCGAGGCCGGCTATGATAATTATTATTTTCCCAAACATCTGATGCTTCCTAAAAAAATCCATAACTGAAATAGTATAAAGTATCGAGTATTAAGTATCAAGTATTTTCATCAACAATTCTTCTGAATACATGTTTACCCTTTTGTATTAGCAATTCATTATTTTTTAGAAAATCTTTGATTGGTTTTTGCGGGTCCTTGAGTATTTCACCGTTTATTTTTATTCCCTCTTGATCGCTTAATCTTTTTACTTCAGACTTACTTGACGCTAGATTTAAACCAATAATCACATCAGAAGCGCTTGGATTATCATTCAGTGAATATCTAACTTCTAAAATCTCCTCCGGAGCTTCCTTTTTCTGTACTGTTTTCTCAAAATTGTCAGCAGCCTCTTTTGCCGACTCGGCATCATGAAGCTCCTTAGTTATTCTCAAAGCCAGCTTTTTCTTCACATTCATCGGATGCTCACCGGTTTCAAGAGCTTTCTTAATTTCCTCAATTTCCGAAAGCTCTGCGCTAGTTGCCAGCGTATAATATTGAACAATCAGATCATCCGTAATCGCCATCACTTTCGCATACATATCATTAGGATTATCATCAAGCCATATCGCGTTCCCCCATGATTTACTCATCTTCCGCCCGTCGGTGCCCTCCAGAATCACGTTTGTAATTACAAAAGACTGTTTATTCCTTAGATCTTTCTGCAAAGTCCTCCCGGCCTGCATATTAAACGTCTGATCCGTGCCTCCTATCTGAATATCCGTGTCCAAAAAATAACTGTCATAACCCTGCATCACGGGATACAAAAACTCATGAAGACCGACTCTTTTATTTTCGCTTAGCCTTTTACGTATAAGTTCCCGTCCTACAAAATCTCCTACAGAGAAATGTTTTGTCAGTTTTACAATATCTTCAAATGAAAGTTTCTTAAGCCATTCGCTATTATATTTAACTGTTACTTTTGAAAAATCCACAATTTTCTCGGCTTGTTTTTTGTAAGTCTGGAAATTTTTCTCAATTTCCTCAGAAGTCAGATTCGGCCGTTCGGTATCTTTATCGGACGTGTCACCAATCAATGAAGTAAAGTCGCCAATCAAAAAAGTTACATTATGTCCCATTTCAGCAAAAGCTTGCATTTTACGAAGCGGCACGGCATGGCCTAGATGAATTTTCGTACTTGTCGGATCGATCCCCAGATATATATTTAGCTTTTTATCTGAACTTATCACTTTACCAAGCTCTTCTTTCCCCGGTATAATATTTGCTACTCCGCGCGTCAAAATCTCTTCGATCTTATCCATAAAGCGAGTATAGCACATTGTTTTTAAAAATTTGATATACGCTTCTGCTTTCAAAATATAATTTGTATAATAACCTCGTAGTAATCTTCTAAGATTTCAATCCCGCTCTCTTCATTCTATCTATAAACAACCGCATAAATTTACCAAACTTTGCAAAAAGATTGCGAAGTGGTATATAATACAAAAACTTCATATGGACTTCAAACCTGCCGGTAAAAGAAGAAGAAACTTTTTAAATTCCCCACGACGCCGAGGCAGTTCTTTCAAAAGCGGCAAGTGGCTTTTCTTACTAAGCCGCGGCATGATCGTCTTATTTATCGCTGTAATTATTGGCGTAGTCAGTATGCCGTTATTATTTCTTTGGTTCAGCAGGGACCTGCCGACTCCCGGTAAGCTCATCGAGTCCAAATACAAAGACGCGACCAGGATCTATGACCGCAAAGGTGAACTTCTTTATTCTGTGTATCAGGATGAGAACAGAACCTACGTCAAGCTCACTGAAATCCCAAAAACCCTTCAGCAGGCGACAATCGCTATTGAAGACGAGGATTTTTATGAAAACCAGGGCTTCTCCCCGATTGCCTATCTTCGCGTAGTCAAGAATTATATCGAAGGCAAGGGATTGGCAGGCGGATCAACCATAAGCCAGCAGTTAGTCAAAAATGTACTATTATCGTCCGAAAGGAGTCTTCCCAGAAAAATCAAAGAACTGATTTTATCGATCCAGATAAATCAAAAATATAGTAAAGATGAAATTCTCGAAATGTATTTGAACAACATTCCTTATGGCGGTACCGCTGTCGGAGTTGAGGCGGCAAGCGAAATGTATTTTGGCAAAAAAGCCGGCAAGCTGAATCTGGCGGAATCTGCGTTTCTGGCCGGTCTCCCGCAGAGTCCGAGTATATACTCTCCGTTTACCGGAAATAATTATTATATAGGACGGTCCGAAGCTGTGCTTAAGCAAATGGTCTCCAATAGTTATATAACCCCTCAGGAATCCGAGCGCGCTCTCAAGCAAATTAAAAATTTCAAATTTTCTCAAAAATATTCTTCTATCAAAGCCCCTCATTTCGTTATGTACGTCAAAGACAAACTGGAAGAACAATTCGGTTCGCAGGCCGTAATCAGCGGAGGACTTCAGGTCAAAACCACTCTGGATTACAAGATACAGCAGGAGGCTGAAAAAATAGTACAAGAAGAAATTGACAAGTTGGAAGATTATGATGTAAACAATGCCGCCGCTATGGTTGCGGATCCCAAAACAGGCGAGATACTCGCGATGGTTGGAAGCAAAGATTATTTTGATGAAGATATTGACGGCAATTTCAATGTCGCGACGTCCAACAATCGCAACCCCGGTTCTTCATTGAAGCCGATCATTTACGCCGCCGCGCTTGAAAAAGGTTATACCGCCTCAACTATGCTCATGGATGTGCGCACCGAGTTCCCGAGCAATGATCCGAACAAGCCATATGTTCCGGAAAATTACGATCGCAAATACCGCGGGCCGGTACAAGTCCGGTTCGCTCTGGGAAATTCTCTAAATATTCCGGCAGTGAAGCTTATGGCAATGATAGGAATAGATGCAGGCATGAAAAAAGCCTACGATATGGGCATCAGGAATTGGGAGCCGACAACTGAGAATAAATCCCAGGTTGGATTATCTCTGGTATTGGGAGGCCGCGGGGCGTCCCTTATGGATGAAATCACTGCTTACGGCGTCCTGGCCAACAAGGGCATCAAAAACGATCCAATCACAATTCTGGAAGTATCCGACAACCAGGGAGAAAAACTCTTCGAATACCGCAAAAAAGATGGTAAAAAAGTCCTGTCAGAAGAAATTGCCTTTATTATTTCTCATATTTTACTTGATAATAACGCCAGGTCCGCTGCTTTCGGCTCCTCATCACTCCTCAATATTGCCGGCAAGACAGTAGCCGTCAAAACAGGTACGACCGACGAAAAAAGAGATAACTGGACGATCGGTTATACGCCCTCATATGTGGCTGGCGTATGGGTCGGCAACAGTGACAATTCGCCTATGGACGAATCTATAGCATCAGGCGTAACAGGAGCTTCCCCGATATGGAATAAGATCATGAAATATGTATTAAAAAACAAATCCGACGAACAATTCGAAAAGCCTGAGAGTGTTATCGCGCTTCAGATAGACTCCTTAAGCGGCGGTTTGCCTCATGGAGGCGAGCCGACGCGCTCGGAATATTTCATCAAAGGTACAGAGCCTACTATGGAATCGGCAATTTACAAAAGCAAAGACGGCCAGAATTATTTAGTTTTTCGGGAAGAAGACCCGGTTTCGACCGACGGTCAGAACAGATGGCAAAAAGGCATAGATGAATGGGTGCAGTCAGCGCACAAGGACGATAAATTGTATAACCCTCCAGATGATGTCAAGAATGAAAACAGATCTGAAGACTCGGCATCTTCCTCTGAAAATAAAGATCAGAATAGTCCGACCAATGTGCAGGGCCTCGCGGTTACATCTCTTCCATTGCCTTCCCCGACCGGCTCGCCGTCACCGGCCCCTTAGGATTTTAGAAGCGCACCATATTTTTGCCGTAATGTCGAAATAAGCCTTGTATTTATTTGCAAAATTTCTTCTTTTGTCAGATTTCTGTCCATGCTTTGGTATTCAATATGAAATGTTCTCGATTTCTCGAATTTATCAAGCAAAGCAACACTGCTGATCAGACTGCTTTGTTTTTTGATTTCTTTTATGATGTCCCCTGTTTTATACTTAAAATCAATTATCAACGAAATGTCTTCTACTACTGCCGGATATTTTGAAGCCGGCTTATATACTTTTTTATCTGTTGCGTACTTTGTGAGCAGTTCAAAATTCAGCTCAAACACGACTGTATCATTCCCCAATATATTTATAAAACCCGCAATCCTACTGCCGATAAAAATATCCGCTGTGACCTGTTTGCCGTTTTTGAAATCCGCGTCTGTTATTCCAAGCTCAACAAATATTTGCTCAACAATTCCCTTGGCATCAAAAAAGTCTGACCCCTTGCCCTTTATAAGACAGCAAAGAGTTTTGATCTCATCCGGCAGCGCGACCGGCTTTTTGATATATACATTCGCTATCTCAAATATTCGTGCATGTTCTCGACTCGTGTTTACGCCGGCCACCTCAACCAGGCTAGGCACAATGCTGGTTCTCATAAAAACATGATCTTCATCAAGCGGGTTTTTTATTTTGACCATGTCCGTCTCTTTTTCTCCGGCTGACCGCCCGCTTACCATTGAGTATGTATAGCACTCCGTAAAGCCCCAAAATTTCAGTGCGTCTTTAGTCCTATTTTCCCAATAAAACGCGTCTCGTAAATCACTGATTGCTGTATTGTTCACAGGAGGCATAATGCTTGGCAAATTATGATATCCGTAAATTCTCGCTATCTCCTCGATCAGATCTTCGGCTATTTCAATGTCATTGTTTCTGAAAGACGGCGGGATTACTTTCAAAACTTTTTGCTCCATTTTAATTTCAAACCCCAGAGATTCTAATATTTGCGCCGATTCATTTAGCGGTATATCGGCTCCGATAACAGAGTTTATTTTTTCCTCGGAAATTTCAATTTCTTTAGTTTTAATTTTGTTCGGATATATGTCAATTAGCTCGGATACTACTTTTCCCTCAGCCATTTCTTCAAAAAGTTTGATTCCATATAAAAACGCGCTCCAGGCAAGCTCCGGGTCTGTACTTTTTTCGTTTAAAATAACCGCCTCTGTCCTGATTCCCAGCTCCATCGATGTTCTGCGCATTCTGACAGGATCGTTATTGTTCAAAAAGAATAAAATTTTCTTTGTATTATTTGTCACAACGCTATTTTCAAGTCCCATTATTCCGAGTAGATCAACTATTCTCCCCCTATCATCGATAGCGACAATATCCCCGCCTGAGAGCGTATACGTTTTTTTATCTAGAGTAACTATTTTGTCCCCCGGTTTTGACTGCGTCACAATAAGCTTTTCGGTGTCTAATCTGTCAAAATCAAATACATGAGATGAATGCCCGATTGTCCTTGTAATATAATTTGTAATATCTATCAGATTATTCAAACTCCGCATGCCGCCGGCTTCCAGACGCTCTTTTATTTTTTCGGATGATGGTTTTACTTTTACTTCTAAAACAGCAGCGCAAATTCTGTTTACCAGCGTCTGATCACTTTTTATCTCAATTTTTTCGGTAATTTTATCGATTTTGGGTATGGATGTATTTGGCGGGATGTATTCCGCGTCAATTTTGTTCTGTCTAAGAACGGCTGCGCTTTCGCGCGCGAGACCTGTAACAGACATCAGGTCGGGGCGGTTTGTTGTTACCTCAATATCATAAGAAAAATCATTTTTAAATTTTTCCAGACGCTCAACTGACACGCTTGCGAGCGATAATTTTTCGGCAATTATTTTCGGCTGGGCTTTGGTTTTCAAATAATCTCTCAGCCAACTGTCAAGAATCTTTATGTTCATATTATAGTTACTAAACCCTAAGCACTAAAACCTAACCACTAGTCTAAAATTGTTCAAGGAAATCTAATTTGTTCGAATACAATAAACGTAAATCGTCAATCACAAGTCCTTCTTTCATCATCAGTACACGCTCAATGCCCCATCCGAACGCAAATCCCGTATATTCTTTCGAATCAATCCCTCCGAATCTCATTGCATTCGGATGTACCATGCCTGCGCCGCCAAGTTCCAGCCACCCTTCTTTGCACAGCCTGCACGGCTCGTTATTCTTGAGCTTTCCACTGCCCTCACATATCCCGCAGCTGACATCAACCTCAAATGACGGCTCGGTAAACTGAAAATGATACGGCCTGATTCTGGATATCCTCTTATCTCCAAAATATGATTTTACAAAATAATCAAGCACGCCCTTTAGATGAGTTATTGCTATATCACGCCCCACAACCAATCCTTCAAATTGATGGAACATTTGCGTATGAGACACATCCGATTGCCGTCTGTAGCACTTTGCAATATTTAACATTTTAATTTCAATTTCTTTTCGTTTTTCATTTTGCATTTTTAGTTTTCTTTCCATCTCCCTCACCTGTCCCGACGAAGTATGAGGCGTTAAAACAACAGATCCGTATTTACTGTCCGGTTTTTGATCGATAAAAAAAGTCTCCCAGTCGTCTCTGGCCGGGTGATTATCCGGAAAATTCAAGGCCGTAAACGCATAGTAATCCCATTCGACTTCGGGATGCGCGACTCTCGTGAATCCGATTTTTTCGAATATAGCCGTTATTTCCCGGATAGCCTGTGTAACGAGATGCAGGTGGCCAAGCGCCGGTCGAACTCCCGGTTCGGTTACATCAATTTCGCTCGAGGATCTTGCCTCTTGATTTTTGATTCTTGATTCTTTGTCTGCTATCGCGTTTTCAACAATGCTTTTTACTTCATTTATCACTCTTCCGGCATCAGGTTTTTCCTCATTCGGCAGACTTACAATTTCTTTAAGCAGGTTGCTCAGGGAGCCGTTTCTACCCAGATATTGTATGCGGAGTTGTTCAAGTTCTTTCACGTCTTGAGCGGACAAAATAAGCGAAATAGCCTCATTTTTTATATTCAAAAGTTTATCCTTCATCACCTAAGATTATAGCACAGGTAACCGGTCAAAAATTTATAGATACCTGACGAACACTATGTGCACTTCAGGCATAGTATCCTCACTGATGGGAGATTTCTGCGGTTAAGAATAGCAGTCCGGGTTTTGATATTAGTTTATCCCGAAATTGTTTGGGATCGATTTATATGAAGGCAAAGATGCAGAAATAAATCCGGCGTGTTCAAATTATTATTTACGGATTTATATACCCGTCGCAAATTCATTTATATGCGGCTTATTCCGGGCAATCGTGTTGTTTTTTATTTGCGCCTTACAAAAGTGTAATACCTGTTCATTGGTTTTTCTTGAACTTCTGTAAAGCCTATTTTCGCCGGTACTTCAAAATCCTTTTCGGAAATATATTTTTCTTCGCATCTGAGATTGGGTCTTCTGACATTAAAAAATTCTTCAAGACCGTTATAAGCTACAGGCATTTTATTGGCTCCTAATACTCTGCCGTTATGCTCTATCCATTCGTGTATATATCCTGGCGTCGCCTTTGTGCCGTTTATTATACTGTGAACTGAATAACCGTTTCCAAGATAGTCGTTTCTGCGGGCCATCATATTATGTCCTTCTGTGCGTGTATAATAATGTGTTCTGATATTTTGGTTTGGTTCTGTTCTATATACACATTGCCGACTAAAAACTTTTTCTCCACCCTCGGGTATGATCTGGCCTGCGGCGACCGCTCCTATTCCCAGAGCCAGGACTGAGGCGAATTTGTGTTTATTGATGTATTTTTCCGCTCCTGCTATACTCGGTCTGAATTCCATATTGCAGGCATATTGTATCACTATTATAGGCCTATGTCAAGTAATATGAGTTATTGTACAGTTCACGTTCACAACGCGATTTCGTTATAGTCGGTACGGCAATTTTTTATGAATCGTCACAGCTATTGAATAGCCATTTGATAACAGTTTTAGCTAGGACTATAAAAGGATGCTTGTTTTAATTTGGCTCTGTTTTATACTGATTTTGCGGTTTGGACGATTTGGGAGAAGGTCTGCGGATCCTCTACTATAAGCTTTGAAAGCATCTTGCGGTCAATTTCGATATTAGCTTTCTTGAGTTTATTTATAAACACGCTGTAAGAAAGATCCTGCTGTTTAACAGCCTCTCCGATCCTGGTAATCCACAGTGATCTGAAATCGCGCTTTTTAAGCTTACGCCCGTGGAAAGAATATTGGTCGGCATGAAGTGAAGCTTCTTTCGCGGCCTTAATCAAGCGGCTTTTTGTGCCTCTATAACCTTTGTTTCTTTCCAAAAGCTTCTTGTGTTTTCTTCTTGATACAATTCCTCTTTTTACTCTAGCCATAATCGCTCCTTTCAGTCGCTAAATTGAAAACTAAAATATAAAAATTTAAAACTTATATATTTTAAGTTTTTCGTTTTCAGTTTTACGTTTTTACGCGTATCCAAACATTTTCCTTATCTTTTTAGCCATTGGTTTTGCCGCGACCCCCGGTTCGCTTTGTCTCCTGATCCTTCGTTGTGACTTTTTCATCTTATGGTGGCGTCCCATTTGGTGCACAAACATCACCTTGCCGGTTTTTGTGATCTTGAATCTTTTCTTAAGACTATTTTTTGTTTTTCTTTTTACTTTTGCCATATTATACTTTTTTTTGAACTGCCGACACAGTTTCCTTTACTGTTTCGGCTTGTTCAGTATCCTCTTTGTCGCTCGTATTCTTTTTACCTTTTTCAACTGACAAAATAGAGATCATCTGTCTGCCCTCAAAATGAGGCGGCCTGTCCACTTTTGATATGTCGCTTAAAGCCTCAATTACGCTTCCTATTACTTTGTGACCGAATTCAGGATGAGTAATTTGTCTCCCCTTGAATTTTACGACGAGCCTTATTTTGTCACCGTTTTCTATAAACTCCCGGCCTCTTCTGATCATGACCTGAAGGTCATTGTCAGACATAAAAGGCCCGAGCCTTATCTCTTTTGTTTGAGATACTTTCGCTTTTTTCTTTTCTTCTTTTTTCTTTTTCTCCTGCTGGTATAAGAACTTCTTAAAGTTAATGATCTTTGCAACCGGAGGCTTTGCCATTGGCGCAATCTCAACAAGATCCATCTCCTGATCTTGAGCCATTTTTAGAGCCTCGTGTCTTTGTAATACTCCGATCTGTTGACCTTGAGCATCCAGCACTCTAAGCTCCACAGCATTGATCCGCTGATTGATCTTATAAAATTTTTGCCTCTGCTGTTCTTGTCTACCTCTTCTTATCAATGTTTTCTTTAAGTTGGCGTATAAACTCTGAAACTTTGGTTTTACCCAAATCTTCGCCTGTTCTTGTACGCACGGAAATTGCCTCCTCGGCAATTTCTTTGTCCCCTATTATACCCAGAAAAGGCACCTTTTGTAAAGTAGCGCTGCGTATCTTCGCCTGAAGCCTCTCAGCGCGCATATCGATCTCGCATCTGATGCCAGCGTCAACCATACTTTTTTTGACTTTTTCCGCGAACTCATTGTGTCTGTCGGCTATTGGAAGCAGTAATACCTGCTCGGGAGAGAGCCACAGCGGAAACGCTCCGGCATAATGTTCAATCAGAAATGCCATAACCCGTTCAATCGCACCTATGGAAGATCTATGGATTACGATTGGCTGCTCCGGTTGGCCTTGCTCGTTGATATAGCTAAGTTCAAATCTTTTTGGCATTACAAAATCATACTGCACGGTAAAAGCCGTGTCTTCTTTGCCATTCACATTTTTCATTTGTACATCGATCTTTGGACCATAAAAAGCCGCCTCGGCTTCCGCTTCCACAAAATGAGACTTGCGGGCTGTAAGCACATTTCTAAGCACGTTTTCTGCAAAATCCCAGGACGCATCATCTTTGAAATATTTTTTTTCATCTTTCCTATCACCCAAAGAAAGTCGATAATGATAGTCTTTGCCTGCTTCGAGGGAAAATTTTCCGGCGACAAATTCTATTAGATCAAGTACTCCGTTTATTTCCGCATCTGCCTGATCAGGCCTGGCGATTATATGCGCGTCTGCGAGAGTAAATACTCTCACTCTTTGGAGTCCTGCTAATTCCCCCGATTGTTCGTAGCGGTATAGCTTCGCAAGTTCCGCGATACGAAGCGGCAGGTCCCGGTAACTGTGTTGTGAAGCTAGATACAGCTCAAAATGGTGAGGACACGACATTGGTCTCAGCATAAATTGTTCTTCATCTATTGTTATCGGCGAGTACATTGAGTCTTTATAATAAGGATAATGACCCGATTTTTTATAGAGCTCGAGACTTGCGATGTCGGGCGTATAGACATGTTTATATCCTCGTTTTATTTCTTCATCGACTATAAAACGCTCAAGTTCGCGCCTTATCACCGAACCTCTTTCGGTAAGCAGAGGAAGGCCTTTTCCGATGGTGTCTGAAAATACAAATAGCCCAAGTTCTCGCCCCAACTTCTTATGATCTCTCTTTTTTGCTTCCTCCTGCTGTTGCAGATATTCGTCCAGTTGTTTTTGTGTGTGAAATGCGGTCCCGTAGATCCTGGTCAGCATCTTATTTTTTTCACTACCCCTCCAGTAAGCACCTGCAATGCTAAGTAGTTTAAACGCGCCGATCTCTTTAATTGGATTTTCGCTATGACCTCCACGGCACAAATCCTCAAAACTGCCTGATTTATACAATGTAATTTTTTCTCCCTTTGCGGTAATTTCATCGATCAGCTCCAATTTATAAGGATTGTGATTATAATATTCCCTGGCTTCTTTTTCGCTAACTTCCCGGCGGGTAAATTTATCCCATGATTTTAGGATATCATTCATTTTATTTTCTATTTTCGGTAAATCTTCGTCGCTTAAGGGTGATTTGAAATCAAAATCATAGTAGAATCCGTTTTCGATCGCAGGACCGATAGTTAATTTCGTATTAGGATGTAGATCCAAGACGGCCGCCGCCAGCAGATGAGCGCAGGAATGCCGTAGATTTTGTAAATTTTCTTCAGGAGTCATCCGTTTACTATATCAAATAATCAAATTTTAATAAAGAGGTTGAATATATCTCTGACCTATCAATTTTTGAACCTACTGTGTAATTTTAATACTTAATACTTAATCAAAGATTTGGATTATTGGTAAGCACAAAATCAATCACATCCGAGGCGAAGCCTCCAATTACAGGTACCAGATCAATTTGCCGGCCCACCAGGTTGAGGATCGTAAATACAAACGACAATCCGACAGTAGCGCCAAGCGCCCAGGAAATCCCGCCGAGAAAATTATTGAAAATAATCTCTTTTTTCGAAAGCTTTCTGACAGTTTTTTCAAATGGTTGTGAATCCTGAGCCATAGAATTTATGAATCCCTTAGTAATATTTCTAATATTTAAAAGTTTACCAGCTTTCACCCTATACTATAATTTAGCACGAACAGTCCTATTCAACAAGTTAGTATTGAAAAAGGCGCATATCGTTCGGCTTTCCACCCACAATAACAAGATTTTTACTCAATCGTCTATTGAAATGAATAAATCGGCGTTTACTTCCGAACTGAAAATTCTATTCACAACGTGCTAGCACTCAATTATCGTTACCGGGGGAAGTTGAGGTTAGGCCGTCGTTTTTAATCACGCTCTCTGCCGGTTCGCCGTTTCTTATTCTGTCTTTTTCTTCTTCAGTCAACTCCCTGCCTGCGAGAAGCTTAGCTTGACCAAGCTGTTTATCGATATCTTCCTGGCTTGGCTTCGTTTTCTGTTCCGGCTCGTCCGTTTTCACGTCTCTCCCGGTTTCTCCTTCAGTGGGCTGAGCACTGCCTGCTGGCTCATTCGCTTCCTTTTGCGCGGGCTGTGCCTGTTCGGGTTGCGGCTGATCGCTCCCGCTCTTATCGGCATCTTTTTGGACGTTATCCCCGGCATGTACCGGTTTTACCTGTTCAGCCTGTGCGGGTTCGGCTGGCTTTTGTTCCGATCCCTCAGCCTGAGTTGATTCTACTGCTTCAGCTTGTGTCTGCCTTTTTACCCCATATCTTACTCGAGGTTTTCTGATTACTTCATCTCCCATAGCAAAACCCCTTCTAAAGTGCACTTTGGTAATCCGATTAACATCCTCGTCATTGTCTACTACGTCTCGGGAAGAAACATCCATTTTATCCGGATCATAGGTTTCGCCAATATTCACCGTTATTGGTTTTATATTTTTATCCGCCAGCAGTTTTATAAACTCGGCCTCTTTTTCTTCGATTAAAGCGCTGTCTTTAGGAGCTAGATCCTTCCGAGTTGCCTTGTCCAAGCTTAACATATCCAAATAATTTATTAATAGCAATGCTTGATCTTTCTCGGACTTGTCTGATGCCATTTCGACAGATTTAACAGTAGTTAATAAATGCTGAGTAGTAAGTCGATACAGTTCATCGCTAAAATCCGCAGGCTTTTGTTCATATGATTTAAGAACAGGCAGAAAATGTTTAATAAATTCATTATTGCCGTTACCTATTCTCTCGCTAAGCTCTTTTATATTTCTGGAAATCTCTTCAGTTGACGCATTGACCGGCTCAACTTCAACCTGTCCTGTTCTGTCTGTCTTCTTTTTCTTAAGCGTATATTCAGGCTCGCGGATGACATTACCATTTCTAGTATACCCTCCAAGTG
The DNA here is from genome assembly GCA_964564035.1 of uncultured Gammaproteobacteria bacterium. GTDB lineage: Bacteria > Patescibacteriota > Microgenomatia > Levybacterales > UBA12049 > JAHIGH01. The sequence goes on from CAZLZN010000005.1 coordinate 63,052, forward strand.
CTAATGCATAGCCCTCCTCTTCATTCTCCTTTGCCTCAACTTCTGTTATTTTCGCCTTCTCCTTCTTTTCTTCCAGATATTTTTGAGGATCAATTGGTCTTACGCCCTTTTCCGCTAGCTTTTGCGCCACATCTGACTGTGTTTTTTTATAAAATTCTTTTTCCGGATCTGATAATTTGTCGAAGTCGGTATTTTGTAGAGTATCCAAAATAGATATGATAGTTAATAATTGACTTTCATCGCTTTTCGAAGTCATACTTTCGGCTTTGGTAAATGCCTCGACAACAGCCCGGGCATTATTTACAAATACTTCATCGCTAATGCCGTCTGGTTTGGTCTTGTACGATTCAAGTATTGGCTTAAAATGTTTCATAATTTCTGTACCTGTATTATCCAGTCTGTCATAAATTTCTGTAGCTCTTTTAGTCAACCCTTCAACAGAGTTGTTTTTTGCTTCTTCCTCGGCTTTTTTCCGCGCCTCTTCCCGTTTCCGTTTTTCCTCGTCCAGCCTGGCCTTTTCTCTCTTATCCCATTCTTGATAATTGCTGTTAATAGCTTCCAGATATGCCTTATCGTCATCGCTGAGATTATTTATCTGTAATCCGGCAGCCTTCTTGAATTCCTCCTCATTGTTTTTGAGATTAAACATTCCCTCTGTGACAAGACGCGCAATTTCTGTCGAATTTTTCCCGTAGAAACTGCCGAGAGCTTCCAAAAGCGAAATTTCTTTTGTACTTATTGAGCCGTCCGGATTAGTCTCGGAAATAGTTAGTGATTTTTTCTGCGCACTGCTGAGATCTTCTTCGCTGAAGGACTCGGCGATCCGCTTGCCAAAGAATCCGAGATTGCCTTTGCCTTCGACAAAAAACTCATCATAAAAATCTTTGGCGCTTTTACCTTGATCATAACCAAGTTTAACAAGTAAGCCTTTTTGTTCGGGATTGCCTCTGAACGCGTTAAAAATCTGGTCGGCATTTGCAGTCCATTCGGTTTTTTTGTCATCAAACGCAATTTCACGGCCGGCTTTTTTTTCTTTATCCTTCCAATAATTATCCCTTTCAAACTTGGAACTTTTTGTAATTTTTTCGAGATTCGGAGATTCACTGCTTGCCTTTATCGTGGTCAGAGCTTTAATTGTATTTTCGGAAGTGTCTTTTTTACCATCCATCAGCAGTGCCGCTTGCAAGCCGGCTTTTTCCTTATTAAAAAGCTCTTTTGTTTTTTCGGCTTCCTGCTGTACGGGAGCCGGTGCTTCCGGATTTATACCATTTGGTTGATTTTCAGCCATATATTTTTATTGAATCTATTTAAAATTCTATGTCAAATTTTATTGTACAGTACCCAAAAAAACTTTACAAGAACCTTTTATATTCATAACAAATTATAGCTTAACCCCCCCGCTCTGATCATATTCTCATAAATTAAACTAATGCACGAGAAAATTAAATATATTACACTCAAATTGTTCCGTTGTCTAGACAACAGTACAATAAATAAAATCACAAATTAAAAATGTTCAGCGCAGTAATTTCTTAAAAATTTGTCCACATTCGCTGAAATTCCTGAGCGTTCTTCGGCATGTTCAGGATAGTGAGCGTAAGCGCACCTTAGGCTCGAGTAAGATTCATTGAAGTATTCTTATATTCACGCGGCATTTAGATCGCACATTTCACGTTGTGGAGCTGACAGGACTTGAACCTGTGACCTTTTCAATGTCAATGAAACGCTCTAGCCAGCTGAGCTACAGCTCCGATTGCGCGCGTAGCGCAAGCCTAAAACTTAGAACAAAAGAAGATCTAAGAATTTTATTTTAACAAAAGGAGGTTTGGATTACAATGAGGCCAATATAAATATATTTTCCTTAATTCATGACCTGCCTTGCCGGCAAGCAGGTTCTAGATTATTGATTCTAAATATAACGCTTATCCTGTAGAAGTGGCAACATTTCTTTCATTATTCTGCGTAAACGATGTGCCCTGTTTTTTGGCCATGCCCCAATACCCTTTTTTCTGTGATTTTCCCTTGATAGTATCAAGCCAGGCCTTGGAATCTTCTACTTTCTGTCTGGCCTGCTTGATCATGATTAGCATCCATTCAAAGAAATTCACATAGTACGTTCCCGGATTGACAGGTGTCTGGTCGACGCTGACTTGTCCGAATTCTCTCTGAAGCTCCTTCATTGAACTGGCAAGTTTTCTTATTTCGGACATAATTTGTTCAGCCCTCCTGCTGTGCTCTGTGGATTCTTTTCTGGACAGCCTCTCGCTGGATCGCAAAATTTCACTGCGGTAATCGATCCCGGCTTCTGCGTTTCTCCTGTTGGATCTCTCGCCTGATTTTTCGCCGCCGCTCAGCAGAATGGATTTTTCACTTAACAACTGCGCTGCAAAATCAAAAATAACTCCTTTTTTAGAAGGTTTTGCCTTCTCTTTGGATGCAGGATTGTTAGTATTGGAAGCTTCCGTTATTTGAGACTCGTTAAATTGAAGTAGCTGAGCAAAAAAATCCTCCCCTGCCAATTTTACCTGGCTTTTTACCTCTTTTTTAATTTTTTTACCAAAATTTTCTCCGCTTTCATACGAAACTTCAGGTCTCCTGACCTTGGATGTTGATCTATTATAGGATTTCATGTCTAAGCGGACTCTATCACAATTTGAGGAGAAAATCAAGTGTTTTTTGTTGTCTCAGGATCGCCGCCAGCATATACCGGTTAGCCTCCAGGCTCTGTTTTTCTTCCGGGCTTTTTGCTTTCGCGATAGCTTCGTCAATTTCCTTGGGTTCGACAGTTATATTTTCTGTCTCTGCAATTTTCTGGAGTGCAAATTCCAGTTTCATATCCTCTTCTGCCCTTTTTGTATATTCCTCTCTTAGAGCCTCGGGTGTCCTATTAGTCGAGGCCATATATTGATCCAATGTCAAACCAAGTTTTTTAATATCTCCCAAGAGCTGTGATAAGAGCCTGTCTGCTTCCTGCTCGACCAGGATGGCCGGTAATTTGGCCGATACGCTTGTTGCCAGCGCATTCATAACTTCCTGACTGGAGGGTTTCTTTTCTTCCTTTCCCGGAACTACTATTTTGGATTTTGCTGTGATCTCCTTGATTTTATCCTTATATTTACCTAGATCAAGCTCCGGAGCTTCGCATGTAAACGCGTGTACTTCCCAATCGGCATTGTCTTCAAGCTTGTCGACATGAATTTTTGGACTCATTATTGGCCTCAGGCTATTTTCGGTAACAGCTTTCGAATAAGCGTCTGGAAGCAGTTTTTTAAGTATCTCTTCTTTTAGCCTGTCTTTATCGACCCTCTCCTCTACCATTTTCAGCGGTGCTTTTCCTTCTCTAAAACCGTCAATTTTGGCTGTTTTTGCAAAAACTTCCAGCGCTGACTGACGTGCTTTCTCGATTTCAGCTTTAGTCAATGTAAGTACTATCTTTATTGTCCCGTCATTCTGTTTCTCAATAAGTGCTTTATTCATAGTTTTACTGCTTGCAATTAGTCTTTATTCCTCTGTATCTATTTAATCTGATTGCCCAAAGCTAATTGCGAACCGCTAATTGGTGGGCCGGAGAGGACTTGAACCTCCACCCCTTTCGAGATACGGTCCTAAACCGTACGTGTATACCATTTCACCACCGGCCCATTGTGATGGCCGAAAGAATCATTATAAACTCAGGAAAATCTTTAATCTCTAACCTGTAGCTATTTTATTAATAAAAAATAGCCTTGATCCAATGTTAATTATAATAGATTCACAGTGAAATAAAAAGCCCTAAAAAAATAAATCCCCACGTGTTTGTTTTGGTCAAACACCTGAGGATCTGCCTATAATAATAGCATTTGACTATAGGTTTGTCAATAGTTTGTTGATGCTCGCTGACAACTTCTATTTGGTTATACTTTAGCTTACAATCACAACAGAATCAGGCAGATATGGAGCTGTTTCAAATTAGGCCCAAGAGGAATTATTGTAGTTTATCCATGAAATGATTGACGCTGTAGGCCCAACTGCCTTTGCTTGACGGTGTCCACCTGGTCATAATCTCATCGGGTGTTACAAGTCCTTTGTCCTTATATTTAACTGCCAAAGTTTTTGTAACGGCATATATACCTTCTTTGTAGTCCGCAAAGCGATGTACCTTGCCTCCGTAAATTCCATACCCCCAGCAGTTGTATGATTCGCTGGGTATCTTTTTACATAAATTTGATTCCTGCATAGCAATGGCCGGAATTAACCGGTAATCTAGTCCGTACTCATCCGCGGCCTCGACAATATCTGAAGCGAATGGTTCGAGCGGAGAGCTGTATTGGTTGAGAAATTGTCTTATTTTTTCAACCCGGCCGTCGGAAGATTCAATTCTTGCGGAGAAGCTGTTTTCACTTGGGGGTAACGCCGCGAAAGCGACTTTGTTTTCCCGGCTCAAGTATTCCGTCTTGGTATTATAATGGCCTCTATAAGAAAAGAGTGCAAAAATAAGGGCGCAAATAAACGCAAATGGAATAATTGCCGTAAAAGAGATACCAAAAATCACCCTTTTCATCAGCATTAATATTTATCATGACAAATAGAAATTGAGTTGTCAACCCCGCCCCACTTTGATAGAATCAGACAGTAATTAGTAATTAGTAATTAGTAATTAGTAATTAGTAATTAGTAATTAGTAATTAGTAAT
>CAZLZN010000006.1:0-55393 GCA_964564035.1 uncultured Gammaproteobacteria bacterium
CCGATCGTCATATTTGATCCAGATGTAGCGCTGGCACTGCCCTCAACAGACAAATTGTTTGTTATAGTCGCGACAGACGTCATCGTCTTCGTTCCGCTACCCGAAAGAGTCAGGCTGTCATAAGTAGCCGCGCGTACGGTTTGATCTGCGCCATCATAATTAACAATCGATACATAGCTTGTCGCCGCCGGCGTAAAAGTACTTCCGGTATCAACATCTATTGCCGCTCCTGATCCCGCTATATTAAGAGTGGGCGCAGAAGTGGCGCCGGAAAGCAGAAATTGAGAATAAGCCGCCGCCGCGCCGTCGCTATTTACATTAATTATTCCGTCGACATCCATCGTGCCGCCGTATAGAAATAGTCTGGCAAGATTCTCAGCCGTATTTGCTGTCCCTTCATAGCTATTTATATCAACATTCCCTGAAATATTAAGGTTTGCGATCGTGGTTGTAAGTATATTCGTTCTGTCAGCTGTAGGATTTACAGCCGCGTTTCCTATCGTAATCGAAGCCGCACTTACTGTACCCGCGCCTGATAAATTCAACGCCGTATTAAAATTGCCCCTGTCCAGCAGTATGCCGTTTGTGACGGTTAGAGATACATTTGACTCGACAACTATAGTGCAAGTTCCCGCCGCCGCCAGGGTGCAATTTATACTGCCGGCTTGTGCATTCACAGCAGAAGCATTACTCACCGTTATAGTATACGAAGCGCCGATAGTGACCGTATCATCGGAATCCGGATAACCCGTCCCAGCATCATTGCAAGATGTCCAAGTACCGGCTCCTGTCCAGTCGCCCGTTGCCGCTGCTACACAAGTATCGTCAACAGCATATGCCCGGCTGAACATATTGGGAAGTGCGAAAAAGAATAAAAGTGATGATAATATCATCAAAACAGTAAAGTTGCTGATAAAATAAAACCCTCCGTGTCTTTTTCCGGTAGGATAAGGATATTTTATAAAACCACCCGATTCATTAAATGCTCTATCAGCCTCCTTCTTTTCAAGAACAGGGTAGGGGAGCATCTTTTGATAATCTGATTTATTTTTCTTCCACGCAAACAAAAACCTCTTCATAGGCAGTCCTAATTCCATTATTACAGAAACTGATGAGAAGGGAAAGATAGCCGGGATAGTAAGGGAAAATCTGTAATACTGGAAAAATTAAAAGTGCAAAAATCAAATCTTAAATCTAAGATCAAAATTAAAAGATACGTGTTAAGTTGAATTTGATTGCCATTAGGCAAGCTTATTCTCAGGTCATAACAATCCAATAAAGCCTGGAGGCAACGCCTTGAGTATCAATAGGAATTCATCAAAAAATATTGTTAGCTTTTAGCTTGGATCTGGGTTTTGAACTTTGCCTGCCCGCCGAATTGGCGGGATCTTAGATTTTGCTCTTATATTTCTATTTGTGGTGACGAGGCTTAGGCTCTCTGCCGGATACTTTGTACGCAATATAAGTCAGCAATGCCACGATCAAAAATATCCCAAAAGAAATCTGAGCGTTTGCGTTAATTTTCCAAAATTCATCCATAATATTCTAACCCCCTCTCGATCATAGTTGATATTTGTACTATTGCGATACTAAGTAAATCTGTCGTATTTCAGTACCTTGTCAGCTTCAATTTGAGATTATAAAACTCCAAACCGCCGACATTAAACTCAAAAAACAAAATAAAATTTTTCTTCTCAACTTATTCTATCATTGCTTTTGACTTTTTGAGTTAATTTTTGAACTTTGAATTTTGATTTTTGCACTATTCTTATAGATCGATGTATGTCTTAGCTCAAAAAGCGTTGAAAAACAGATTATTTTAAGAAGTAATGCTATATCAATCCCTTGAGGAAATTCGCGATAAACCCGCTGATCAGAAGCACAGTCAGCAGTATCACTCCGACGATCACCATCAGATGCGGCGCTAGAACAGTCTTGTGGGTTTTCTTATCCTTGTGAGCGAGGAATTTTTTGGAAAGAGCGAGAGTTATTGCCGACAGGCCTACAAACAAAGTTATCGCCAAAGCCTGAACGTTGGGGGTCACGACTATATTCGCCGACGCCGCTTTGGTAGGGGAGTAGTAGACTGACACATTGGCAGTATTCCATCCGAGAATCGGAGATAGCGTCTTGGATGACACATTGATAGTTACAGGGGACTTCGGTAGTAAGATATCAAAATACGCATCAAGCGGTATCGACTCGACTATTCTGCCGAATGCATCTTTGATCTGAAGCATTCCTGTCGGTTTTAGTCTCACTTCTCCTGTGTTTTCTGCTGTAAAACTAAAATTCAGATTATTGTCCGTCACGGTATATTTGAGATCCTTGACCTCAAGCGCTACCTGCTCCGGCCCCGGAACTGTCAGATATACTCTGACTCCGAGTCTCGAAACAACCTCGAGATTCATGTTTTTGGACTGATAATTCTGCGGTGTGGTATTTTCAAATACCACTCCTCCCGAATATTCGCCTTTCTGTGCGTCTTTCGGAACTGAAATCGTAAACGGAATCTCTTTTTTCTCATTGGGTGATATGGTCACCATGTCCTGGTCTACTTTGACCCAGGCGCCGATCGTATCTCTCTTGTCGGTCTCGCTCTCGAGTGCAAAAGCCCCGTCGCTGGTCGTTGTCGAATCGGCGGGATAGACCTTCACAGTCAATGGCTCTGTGCCTTTGTTTTCGAGAGTCACACTGTCTTTTCGTGTTTCGCCCGCGGAATAAGTATAAATAAACCACGACCTCGTCCTCGGATCAAGCTCACTGTAGGTACTGGGGGCCGCACTGAACGCACCTGAAGAAACAGCAAGTACACCCGGTGCAAAAAAAAGCGCAGCACTAATCAGAGTCAACCCCGCCGCGCTGACTTGCAGCTTTTTATTCGTAATAAATTTAGGCAGATTTGGCTTCATTTTATATTTATAGAACTTAGGATGCGGTGAGTGTAATTCGCGCAACGTATTCGCTCGCATAGCTGTTTCCCGGTATTCCCAGTCCTAGTGCCGGCGCTACTGAATATGATCCCATCCCGTAATTTGCGGGCGCAGTAATTAAAGCCACGTTTTCAACTGTGCTGTCGAAGAAATTCAAAGAGCCTCCTGTCACGTTTGTGCTGGATCCGGAGATTGTTGTCACCGATCCCGGTGTTACGCTGAACCTTGTAACATCAATAGTATCCACGCGGACTGTCCACTGGTCGCCTGTCGCGTAGTCAGTATCATTGAAGTTTACGTACAAACCGCGTGTGCCGATTGCAACATTTGATCCGGTAAGCACTTCGTTTGCGGATTCCAAGCCTGAAACATCAAATGTAGCTACACCAGAAGTACCGCCTGTATCTCCGATTGTAATTGTATATATGCCTCCTGAAGATGTTGCGTATGGAGTAGATGATCCAAGTAAAATTGTGTTTGAACCGGATGTGGTAGTTGGATTGTTATATTTATAAAAATTAGTCGACTGTGCCGTTGCTGACCAACCCGCACCTGATCCCCGGTTATCTGTAACAGTTACTGTGCCCAAGTCTCCGGCCGTATCCTGATGATTGACAGACGCGGAAACGGTAGCCATATATTCATCGCCTGTCTGGGAGATTGTTAAATTGCCGCCTGTAACATCCTGACGTACATGTGTCTGTGCGGCATTGGCCAGTCTGATCGGTTCTTTGCTCGTCAGCTCGATCAAGACACTGACAAATCCCATCACGATAACCAATGTTGAAACAATCAGCGTTGCCCAGTGAAGAACTCCATGGTACTGCCATTCATGATACTCGGTGTACCATTGTGGTCTTGTATGTTTAATATGATGGGCAATCTTTTTTATCATATATTTAAACTCTTCAAATTATATCGTATATGTTTATTTATACGGTTGCCAAGATATATTTGCTTTATATTTAAGACGCAGTCAATGTGACTCTTGCCGTATAGGTATTTGTATAACTGTTTGCCGGAATTCCCAGCCCAAGCGTCGGCGGGACTGAATATGATCCCAATCCATATCCGGCAGTTGCCGTAATTAAATTAACGTTCTCGCTCGTACTGTCGAAGAAATTCAGTGAACCGGGAGTAACGTTTGTATTTATTCCTGAAATAGTCGTCAGTGAACCCGGAGTAAGACTGAATCTGGTTACATCAATGGTATCTACCCTGATTGTCCATTGGTTGCCTGTGGCATAACCCGTATCCGGGAAATTAACCTTTAGACCTCTTGTCCCGACTGCAATATCAGTCCCGCCTGTCGTAGCCACGTCATTTACTGTCTCAAGACCGGTTACATCAAATGTTGCAGTGCCCGGATCTCCGCCTGTATCAATAGTAATTGTATAAATCCCGGCAGACGAAGTAGAGTAAGGCGTACTGTTACCAAGTGTTAAAGATTTTGCGCCTGATGTTGTTGTTGGATTATTATATTTATAAAAATTCGTAGACTGCGCTGTGGCAGACCACCCCACACCTGTTCCTCTCGCATCTGTAACCGTTACTGTGCCCAAGTCTCCTGTCGAATCCTGATGATTGATTGAAGCCGAAACAGTCGACATATATTCGTCTCCTGTCTGAGCGATAGTCAAAGCTCCGCCCGTAATATCCTGTCTTACATGCGTTTGGGCCGTAGCGTTAGCTTTTGTAATCTCCCTGCTCGAAGAAAATTCATTCAGTACATTTATAAAAGCCATCAGGATTATGACGCATGAAACGACAAAAGTCGCCCAGTGCAAAATGCTGTGGTATTTGGTGGTAGTCTTTATACCACTGCGGCCGTGTATTGGTTATATGATGGACAGCTTTTCTGAGCATAACGAATTGGACAAATATTTTTATCCATTCTCATCATATGCATGAGTCAGTTATAATGTCAATAGTCATTTGAATTTACAACCTGAGTATCAGGAAGGCGACTGTGACTCCGGCGAGAATAATGATCACAACTATCGACACGTTGAAAATAATCCCCAGATGAATTATCTTGCCGGCAGATGGATTGCGTCCCAGAGCTTCGACTCCTTTCGCGGCTGTCCGCCCGAAAGTCAGGAATCCGAACGCGATCGACCCCAGCACGACCAGTGCCGCAACTATATATTTAAAAATCGGAGCAGGCGAGTCTTTGGTAGGAAGAAGTGCCAGCTTCAAAATATCCGTCAGCGAACCGAGAAATGTAGGCTTGGCATTAAAATAATGCAAATTCAGCTCAATAGCTATCTTCTCGATCTTGGAAGCGTCCGAATTTTCATAATCCTCAAGCGCGTGCCCCAGCACATAACCGTCTTTGTCGGCTTTCACCGCGATGCCCGGCATTGTCGATGTCGTCAGAAGATCGCCGGTTTTGATCGAGCCGTTCTTGATTGACACCAGAATATATACCGTGCCGTTGGAGATCACCGGCACGCCGTTTGTGACGTTGTCGTTGTTCATGATTATCCCGGCGTCTCTCGCGACAACTCCCAGAACTTGCGGATCATAAGGGATACTTGACGGCGCCGCGCCGTTTCTCGTACTGGAGATAATTGTCCCGTCTTTGATATTTTTCTCCTTTACGGCGATCATCCTGGCGACACCCAGTGTCGCTGTATCCGAACGGCTTATCGCAGAAAGGGCATATGCAGACTGAGGAAACAGAAGTAATATAGCGAAAAAACTAAGAAAAAATTTTGAAATCAGGGCAGGTTTCATAAGGATTATTATAATATAAATAGTCGGGGTGGAGAGAATTGAACTCTCTACCTCCCGGTCCCGAACCGGGCGGTCTACCGATGACCTACACCCCGAAGAACTGAAAACTTAAAACTTAAGACTGATAATAGCTAGATACTAAGCCCTAAAACCTAAACAATAGAATTAATTGTATCGTGAGTTGTGCTAAAATACAAATATCCTTGTCCCTGTAGCTCAATGGATAGAGCAGACCCGTCCTAAGGGTAAGATGGAGGTTCGATTCCTCTCGGGGATACAAACTAGAACTTGAGGTTTTTGGCTTTACGACTTTATGACCTACCTGCCTATCAGGCAGGCTTACGGCTTACTTCAGTCCTATCGTATAAAGCGTCGGGGCGACGTCCGGATTATTCAGATCGGTCAGGATAACGATCCTAGACGAATCCGGCCATGGAATAGCGAATTCATCTATAAAAGGCCCCCCGTACATCGTAAATCTATTTGAACCGTCATCATCCATAATAATAATTTTTTTATTATTCAGATACAGCAAATGCTCAGAGTCGGTAAGCCAAGTTAGAGGCAGTTTGCATCCGTTATTTTGGATTACTGGACTTACCTCGCCGGCTGTTAATTCATCGGAACTATTCTCCGGCGCCGTCTCAGGCTGAACAGGGCAATTTTCCGGTAATTCTACTGCGAGCTGTACGTTTACATCCTCTTTTGTGTCATAAATATATACATTTCCCGTTTCGATTTTTCGTTGCTCGACCAAAGTATTATTCCCGAGCCTTCTCGGGTTTATAATTATCGGAATTTCGGCTGAAGCGGACGCTTTATATAAGATCTTTGTATTATCCGGTGACCATGATAAAACTTCAAAATATGAATTTATCAGCGACCTAATATTCCTGCTTACGCTGTTGATCCTGTTCCTGTTTTTCTCATCGACCTGGATCTGCCATTCATCCCTGACACTTTGAATTATGGCGGTGACATCCTGCGGTTCATCATTGAGGCGTGTAGCGTCAAGCAGATATAAGGTAGAATAGCCGGTGGCCGATATGACCTCAGCCAAAAGCTCGGTACCGTCGGGTGACCACTCCAGCTTAGCGTTTGAGAATATATCTATAGTATCATCCGCAATTTGCGTGGATGAACTTTTAAGCGTTAAAACCGGCACCGGTATTGTATTGGCGTTCATATTCAAAACATATATCCCGTTTTTACGCGCCGCTGATTCGGATGAAATTTGATACGCAATTTTTGTGCCCGATGGATCTACCAGCGGGTTTTCAACAGGAGTAGTTGCGATACTCTCCAGTCTGGGCGCGAGAGGAAACAGGCGCGCTTCGGCTTTGGTCACGACCTCTTCTTCGACCTTCAACTTCTTTTGCCATGCAAAATATCCGTCTTTTTGGATTTTTATCGTGTAAGTACCGGGCGGCAGGCTGATCGTATTATCTGTCGCCGTAGTCAGATGATCGTCGACATATACCTGTGCTCCGTTTGGCACACTATTAGCTACAAGAAGTCCTGTTTTGGAAAGCTGGGGAAGATCCTGGTTAAACGCGATTCGATAACCGCGTCCAAATAAAACCACTATCGCTGTCCCGGCTATCAAAAAAATCAGGATAAGAGCAGGAATGAGAAAATTTTTCTTCATATATACGAACTCAATTATACGTCACTTAGCCAAACTCTTGCAAGTTTCTCCCGGGGTGTTTATAATCAAATTATACAAGGCCGGCAAATAGAAAATGATACATTTAATATATATTATGATATATTTGCCAAACATAAACTAAAAGCGTTTCACAACCGGTATCCGTTAAATTTACATGCCTGTTTTTTGTCAAAATCATATTAAATAGTGAATAAGCTTACAAATTACATCCAAAACTTCAAACTGCCGTCAACCAAAAGGATCGGCATCGATTTGGGTACTGCGAACACAGTCGTATACGTTGTCGGAGAGGGGATTGTCCTTAATGAGCCCACGGTCGTCGCGGTCACAGCCGAAGAAAACAGGGTGGTAGCAGTAGGCAGGGAAGCCAAAGAAATGCTCGGACGAACTCCGGGCAATGTTGTCGCGCTTCGCCCGCTCCGGGACGGAGTTATCGCCGATTACACTATCACCGAAGCCATGCTTTCATATTTTATCGACAAAGTCTGCGGTCAGTCCCGATTTTTCAAACCTGAAATCATGGTATGCATCCCCTCAGGCGTCACACAGGTGGAGAGACGTGCCGTGCTTGACGCGTCGATGTCGGCCGGAGCCAAAGCCGCTTATCTGATAGACGAACCGTTAGCGGCCGCAATTGGAGCCAGAATTCCGATTGCCCAAGCCGCCGGCCACATGATTGTCAACATCGGCGGAGGATCGACCGAATCCGCTGTTATTTCGCTCGGAGGCGTTGTAGTTCACAGTTCTGTACGTGTCGCAGGCAACAAAATCGATGAAGCAATTGCGGGTTATATCAAGCGTAAGCACAATCTGCTGGTCGGCGAAACAACAGCAGAGCAAATAAAAATTGAAATTGGCAATGCGGTCCCCGATACTGCCAAAACCGCTAAGCACAAAGAAATGGAAGTAAGAGGCCGCGATACCATTAATGGGTTACCAAGAACCGTTGTTCTCAACGAACTGGTGATCGCTGAAGCGATCAAGCCGATCCTTCACGAAATTATAAAAGGCGTCAAAGAAGTTCTCGAACAATGTCCCCCCGAGCTGGCAAGCGATATAATCGACAAAGGCATCGTCATGTCGGGAGGAACTTCTCTGCTTACTAACTTTGATAAGCTGATGACCGAGATGACCGGCGTGCCATGTCATGTCGCGGATGACGCTCTTCTATGCGTAGTTCGCGGTACGGGAGTCGCGATGGAGAACATCGAGCTCTACAAAAGAAGCATCAACAGGCGCTGATTTTGTAAAATTTTATCGGATCCTGAAGTAATTATATTCTGTAGCAAAATCTTTCAAGATAACATGTCATTACAACTTACAATTCTTAAAGCCATATATCCTGTAAAAGTCTTTATTGTATATTTAAGGGGGTCAGCCTCGAAAAATAAATATTATCTTAAATTAGGCATGAACAATGTTAAACAAAATTATCCAATTGGCACCCTATAATTAAATATGTTATCTAATTAATATATCCTGTAAAAATATATGCATAAATTAAATAAGGTAAATTTACTCGATATCGGTATCACGAGTGAGAATGAAGCAAATATCCTGGAGTATATATACTCAAGCCTGAAAGAAAACCATAAAAAGTACTACATCGTTACACCAAACCCTGAGATAATTGTGCATGCCGTAGATCGCCCGGATTACAAAAAGATCATAAATGAGGCTGAGATTGCATTACCCGACGGTGTGGGTGTTTTCATCGCCGCCGGACTGTCCGGAAAGATCATAAAACAGAGGATCACAGGTGTTGACTTCATGGAAACCATATGCAAACTCAGCGAGAATCGGCCTATTGCCGCGGGCTTTTTGGGCGGAATGGACGGGGTAGCAGAGTTGACCGCCGACTGCTTAATCTCTAGGTACCCATGGCTGAAGATCGTCTTCGTAGCTGAGGAATGGGGGGAGAAGGGATTTAAAAATGCAGAAAAGTATCAGGTATCAAGTATTAAGTATAAAGAAAATAACGGCAGTAAAATACATAATACAAAATACACGATACATAATACTGGTATCGATATCCTCTTCGTTGCCTTCGGACACCCCAAGCAGGAAGAGTGGATCTATAACAATTTGGACAAACTCCCGGTCCGTATCGCTATGGGTGTCGGCGGGGCGTTCGATTATGTCAGCGGCTACAAAAAGCGTGCGCCGTTTATGATCCGCGCGATGGGTTTCGAGTGGTTATATAGACTTATCAAAGAACCCTGGCGCTGGAAGAGACAGCTCGCGCTCTTCAAATTTATCTGGCTTTTCATTAAAAGCATATTTAAACATAGTAATTAGCCACATATTATATTTGAGCCTCAAAAAAGTTAAGATGCTGAAATTGATTTATCTCATAGTATTTGATAAAATTGTAGAACTATTTCATATATGAATGAGAGATTAAAACGCGGAATTTCATTAGTTGAGGCAGAAGCACGGGCACTTGTGCCGGCACAGCCAGGTAAAATGAAAACTATTAAGTGGTTGGGTATAAAAGCTCCTGCAGAAAAGCCCGAAGAATTTAAGATGAAAATTCCGGATACCGTACAAACAACCCCCGAAACCGCAAACAAGCTCAAGGAAGCCCGCCAGATCATGGGCGGCAGACTCATCCTGCCCGACGCCGTCGAATCCGCTCTGGGTACACGTATAGACCGACGCTTAGTCAACCATTTCCCTTTTAGCGAGGAACAATTAAAAAGACTAAGCCGCGATAGCGTAGTCATGTATTTTGCCGATGAAACAGAAACAGGCCAGCCGATTACGATGCGCTGGCTTGAGGAGATTAAAGCCGCTAAGGTAAAAAGGATATTTAAGTCACTAATAACAAAAGGTAGAGAGATTATAAATTCTGATTACACCCAAACTCCTGACAATAGATATGCCGGTCATGAGTTTTATGAATCTCAAACTCCCAGACCGGGCTGGAGATCATTCACGGTTAACGTGGTCCCCGAGAGCAAAAATAAAGACGCCCTGGGCCAGACAGACGCGTTAATTGATCATCTAAAGTCTAAAACTTTTAAAGATATAACACTTCCTGAAGATATTCAGTCAGCAGTAAAAGATTATTATTCTAAAAAAAGACAAATTAGAGATGTTATGATAAAAGACCCCGTTGAGGCTACGAGACTGTTAATGGATTTAGATCTTATTAAATTCACGAGAGTAACAGCAGTTGAACTTTCCTATGCCTCTCACGTCTTATCTGAGGTTTACCAAAGAAGATTCTTGGCATTTGAGCGCAGTACAACGCTAAGTTGCGATACAAGATACCCGGAGGTATTTACGATAGGAAATTTTGACCTTCAGCCTGATAAATCAATCTCTGCAAAAGAAAGCGTATTGCCCGTTCATCCTAAGAGAAGGTATCCTGATACAGGAGCCGTTTTATCAGTCGGAGCAGATGCTCTGCCAACGCCTCCGCAGACCGAAGAGACGAAATTATCAAATACGTCTCAAGATCAAGCCCTCATAAAGCATGCCGCAACACCTATTTCTTTTGATCGGCAAATTGCCAATAACCTATTATTTGAATACAGATTGAAACAAGAAAAACTCCCCTTCGACCCGGAGAGGGATATTACAGACAATGACTGGAAAGGGATGACAGAAGCCCTCGTCAAAGTGCGAGAAGAAATGGATATATCCCCATATGGCTACAGTGAATATCTTCAATTACTACACAGGATGAGGGTTCTGTGTCCGAAAAAGTTTAGCATGATTGATTCCTCTATGCTGCCCAAAGAAAAAGATTTTGATTTTATTAGCGGTTATAATAAAAAACAGATGCTCGGCTATGCATTGGAGCGCACTGAAGGATTTACTTACGCTCATCAATATATGACGGAGGCATCTCTGCTGCTGCGCCAAGCTTTTCCCGATAAAACCCAACCTTGGGATGAAAAAAAACTTCAGCAAACCTATCAGAGCATAGTTGAATATAATAACAGCAAAGTCAGCTATGATCTGGGAATGTTGGCCCGCTTGAACATACTTTTTCCAAATTGGATATCAGAAAATTTTCTCAATGAGCACAATACTAAGCGCGAAAACGTACAAAGTTCAATCAATACGAATTTTTATATTCTAAGCGCAGAAAAAATTATGGAAGATGAAGCGAATTTTAGAATTTTAACAGGTGATAATAACCACAGGCTGGATTGGGATATTATAAAACAAGCAATCAACAGTGCCAGAACTGAAGGCAGGAATCGTACATTTGCCAGACTTTGCGAATTGGCAATGATACTCGCCGCCGAAGAAGTAAAAATCACAGACAAAGGCCTCGAAATCAACATGCGTAAACCCGAGAAAAAATCCGCCCCCGCGATACTAACCGACCGCAAATCAGACTCCGAACCGGTCTTCGACCCCGAGCGCGACATCCCTGATTCAGAACAGTTGGGTATGTTTAATGAAATGGATGATTTACGAAGGGAAAGTAATTCTATTTTGATTTCACGAAATAGTTCCCAGGCCTTTCCAATAAATACTCATAGGAAATACATCGCGTATGCCTTGAGTTTCCGCCGATTATTCCCGGAAACTTTCCAAGCTATTCAAAAAGAAAATCGTCCCAAACGAGATCATTATGATCAATTAGCGGACGATGTAAAAGACTCTGCAAAGAGACTGGATGATCATTATAATATCGGTGATAGTCCGGTTCGTGATGCGATCGAGTCCGCGATGCTTATCAGGGAATTCTTCTTTCCAAAACGGAATACAGGGCTTGAAGAACATAAAGACCTACTGGAACGAATAGTTCAGAAAGAAATCACGTCCAGCCGGCCTGCGGATTATATTAGAATCCTTGCAGAGTTAAATATTATTTTCCCCAATTTAATAACACAAAATTATGGAGAGCACTTTACACCGGAAATGATGAGAGCGAGATACTCAAAAGCTACTGAAAATCAAAATGTTCTTTATTTTCTTAAAGACGAAGCAGCATATCGCATCATCACGGGAAACAAATGCCCTTTCGTCAATGGAAGGAAGATAAAAGAAGCTATAGAATGGGGTAGGGAAAAAAAGGATTACGGTTACCTTTCAATGATTTACGAGAGTCTTCTTATCTCAACCGCCGAGGAAGTCCGTGTCACAGACAGCGGGCTGATTGTAAATGCCCGGAAGCCTGTCAAGTCGAATATGCCAATAGCACCTCAGTGGACATTCTGATCACCGCCGCTTAATCTATTATGCAATTCATATAGCTTATCATCTATCTTAGCATCAGCAATACGCGCTCTTTCTCTGCTAAAAAGGATTTTCTTGCGCTCAAAATACAAAGGCAAAAATTCATCTACAGCACTCATTATTTGTCTGGCGCGCTCATCACCGCTTTTTTCGCTGATTTGCCCCAGAGCGTTCTCAACGCTTGCCTTATAAAGCGCGTTTTCGGTAATTAACTGACTTGCCTTGCCTCGCCGTTCCCCAAGCATTGGTTGGAATATTAAAATATTACTTGCCGAACCTGTCCCGTGCGTATCTGCCATTTTCTTAGCATGCTCCGCGTTTTCATTTAATTCGGCTATTCTTTGAGTATAACCGCGCTCATAAATTTTGTACCCCATATAAGTCCTCGCGAAATTGCCTTCATGCTGATTGACTCCCAGACTTTCAGTTAGCTTATGCTTCCTGTCAATTCCCTCGGCCACTTTTGTATATTCAACTACCTTGGCGGGTATCCTATTGCTTTCCTGAACCGCTTTTGCCATCGGTATGAGAATTCGTTCTAACATAGCCATATTATACTCCTGAGTTCTGTTTTCTTCAACTGCGCATTTCTGCTATACTTTGTTTTAACTTAAAATTATGAAAATCGCGCTCATCGGCTCAATCTGGATCACAATTCCTCCCGAGAACTTCGGCTTCGGATCGCAGGAATATCTCCAGTATGAGCTCGTCGAAGGCCTCATAAAAAAAGGCCACGATGTGACCCTTTTTGCCGCCTCAGGCTCCAAAACCTCAGCCAAACTAGTTCCGACTGCGCCAAAACAAGTCATCGATCTTCAGCCCGCGGACAGCCGCACCAAAGAAACTTTTGAGCTAATGAATTTGTCCGAAGCGTTTAAAAGGGCAGGGGATTTTGATATCATTCACAACCACCTTTTACCATCCGGCCTGCTGTTTCCCGATCTGGTCAAAACGCCGGTTGTCCATACCCTCCATCATCAGATCTACAAAACCTCTGAAATTTATATGTACAAAAAATTCAAATCACAGAAATTTGTTTCCATTTCAGACAGCCAGCGCAAGATCATGCCTGAGCTAAATTATGTTAGCACCGTATACAACGGGATCGATACAAACGATTACACATTCAACGCCCGCCCCAAAGGAGATTATCTTCTTTATTTGGGTCGCCTCAAGCGCTACAAAGGAGTCCATACCGCTATCGAACTCGCGCAAAAACTAAAAATTCCATTGAAGATCGCGTTTCCGGATCCGAATCCGTCTCAGCCTGATTATGAAGAAGTCAATGAATACTGGCTAAAAGACATCAAGCCTCAAATAAAAGACAACATTGAGCATATCGGTTTGGTACAAGGGGCTGAGAAAATAAAGATTCTCCAGAATGCCAAAGCGCTGATTTTTCCTGTCGAGCGCGAAGAGCCGTTCGGAATGTCGGTTATTGAAGCCATGTCCTGCGGAGCGCCTGTTATAGTATATGGCAAAGGCGCTCTTCCCGAGCTTGTAAAAGACGCGGAAACAGGTTTTATAATCAAACAAAATCGGCAAGACCCCCTAAATACTTCTATTTTCGACGCGGGGCTCGCCGGTCTGGAGAAGGCAGTCAAAAATATATTTACCATGCCCCAAGCGCAATACGCAAAAATCCGTCAAAATTGCCGCGCGTCGGTTGAGCAAAACTATACTATCTCAAAAATGGTAGATGGATACGAAGCCGTTTACCGGAAGCTTTTAAAATAAAGCACTCCGGCCAGCATCACTTCTTACTCTCCTGTAACTTATTTAATACAAAATACAGCGCACAAACCGATGAGAATAATTAGAGGCTATAAACCTTGAACGCAAATATGAAAATTGCAATTATCGGATCTATCTGGCTTGACACGCCTCCAAAAGGATATGGCGGAACCGAAGACGTGATCTACAATCTCGTTCAGGGCTTATCTGCCGCCGGCCACGATGTGACGCTTTTTGCCCCCAAAACCGCCAAGGTCAATGCGAGACTGATCCCGACAGTCGACAAACCGCTTAGATCATTCAACGTCAGTTGGGAAAACAGCAGTTATCCGCTTTATCATATTACGGAGGTTTTCGACCGCGCCCGGGAGTTCGATATCATACATATGCATCTTAACAAATCATCAGATCTGGCCGGTTTACCACTTGCTGTTTTATCCAAAACGCCCGTTGTCTCAACGCTACACTTCAAAGTCTTCCCCCGCACTGAGCGTGAAGACCAGTATATTTTACTCAAAAAATACCGAGAACTCCCATACGTCTCAATTTCAAACGCCCAGCGCAAACCAAACGACCTCAACTATGTCGCGACTGTCTACAACGGCGTAGATCTGAAAAAGTACCCGTATTCCGATATCAATGGCAAATATTTGGCATGGCTCGGCAAAATTAATCCGGTCAAAGGTACCAAAGAGGCAATTATTGCAGCCAAAAAAGCCGGTATCAAGATTTATGTGATGGGGCCGATTGATCAGGGAGTGCCCAGTATGTTATCATACTATGAAAACGAGGTAAAACCTCTCCTTGACGAGAAAACGGTTGTTTATCTGGGCGAAGTTTCTCACAACGAGAAAACCAGTATATTGTCAGGCGCGATGTGTCTTTTGAATCCGATCTTGTGGGAAGAGCCGTTCGGACTCGTGATGACGGAAGCACAGGCAACAGGGACGCCCGTTATTGCTTTCGGCAGGGGAGCGGCGCCGGAGGTTATTTTGGAGGACAGAACCGGTTTTATAGTAAATAATATTGATCAGATGGCGGCTCGTATTAAAAAAGTAAGCGCCCTCGAAAGAAGTGAAGCGAGGCAATGGATTGAAGAAAACTTTACGACAGACAAAATGATCAAAGATTACGAGGCCGTATACGAGAAAGTTATTAAAAATTGGGACAAATATAGATCTGACCAAATCAAACTAATAAAAACTTTATAACTTTATAACTTTATAACTTTACAACTAACTTATGGTAAGCCCGAATGAAATAAAAGAAATATTACGCTCCAATGAATACAAGTTGATTATCGTTGCTGACGGTGAGCCTGTCGTATCCAAAATCGAGGACGGCAAAGTCGTCTCCAGTGTCCCCGCAGGCGGCGTTGCAGTCGTTCTTGATCCGATCGCTCGCAAAACCTCCGCGCAATATATCGCCCGCGCAAAAAATATTGAGGAAAAAAAAGCGCTCGACAAAAACGGTAAAATGCTGATCGGCAATGCAGACGGCTCTTATCAGCTCAAAAGACTCTTTTTTGATCAAAAAGATGTAGAAGATTATTATTATGGATTCTCCAACCAAAGTCTGTGGCCGCTTTGTCACGTAGCTTTTGAAGAGCCCAAATTCAGCGAAGAGTGGTTTGCCGGATACAAAAAAGTAAACGAGCAATACGCCAAAGCCATCCGTGATGAAATTGACGGCAAAACCCTCGTTTGGATCCAGGATTACCAATTGTCGCTTGTCCCGTCCATGCTCAACCGCCCCAAAGACACTATCATATCAATGTTCTGGCACATCCCGTGGCCGACTTGGGAAGTGTTTCGCATACTGCCTTACAAAGACGAGATCCTCAAGGGTCTTTTGTCTTGTGATTTTCTGGCGTTCCACCGTAACTATCAGGCCAGAAATTTCCTGCATACTGTCGAGCAGGAACTTGAAGCCAGGATCGACGCGGAAAGACACAAAGTTTACTACCAGAACAATGAAACAATAGTCAAAAGCCTACCTCTCGGAATCGATTTCGATGTAGTGCGCTCCATGGTGCACAAAGAAGAGGAAGAAACCGTTTTGAGCCGCACGATCCGTGAGCTTCTCGGGATCCAAAGCGCCAAGCCTCATCCGCTGGACTGGTATTTTACCAAATACAAAGTCCTCATCGGGGTCGACCGCCTGGATTATACCAAGGGCTTGCGCCACAGGCTTCTGGCGCTTGACCGGTTTTTCGAACAAAATCCCCAGTACATCGGCAAAGTCGTTTACCTCGGAATAATCGCCCCGTCCCGCGACATTATCAATTCATATATCCGCGTCAAAAAAGAAACATTGACTCTCGCCAAGATGATCAATGACAAATACGCGACCAAAGAATGGAAGCCGATCAACTTGATCCACGAGGTCTTCAAGCGAGAAGACGTTCTCAATTTTTACCGTCAGGCCGATGTCTGCGTAGTTACGCCGCTGGATGACGGTATGAACCTCGTTTCCAAAGAATTCGTAGTTGCCTCCTCGATGTCCGCCAATCCCGGAATGCTTGTCCTTTCCAGATTTGCCGGATCTGCAATTGACCTTACTCAAGCGCTGATCGTCAATCCCTACAACATCGACGAAGTAGCCGGCGCGATCAAAAAAGGCCTCGAAATGGACAAAGAAGAAAAAATAGAGCGCACAAAACAGATGGTCGCGAGTATGGAAGAAAAAAATGTCTACGAATGGGCATACCGAAATATCCGAGGCGCCCTCGAATCCTCCAGGAAATAAATTTAATTTTTAATTTTTCTTAATCGGCAGGTTATCCGCTTATAAAACGCACCTGATTATACGCTTGTAGCGCTTTTTATCGTATTGACCCCGCTCAGCGGGAGAAGTATTTTCCAAAGTATAAAGAAGAATTGTGGATATTAACATCCGCATAAGTGCATATTTGCATACTATAGCAATAAATTTATATAACTATAGGTAAATGTGGAAAACATGAGGATAATTTGTTGAAAACAGGGGATAGCATGCGAATAATTTTAGCCGGTCAGCTCATGTCATATATTCCGTGAAAACAAATCAATCATTCGGGAATTAATTTGACTCCGGCAACTTGAATTTTTCCGTAAACTGTCCCATTATCTTTATTCCCGAAGAAATAATTAACAAAAAAAGTACCGGAATTTTAAATTTAGTTTATTCTAAGTATACATTTTTTGATCAAATCTTTTCACGCCGGTGAAATGAAGTGTTTTATCAGAAATCTACAATTTATATACTGATAAATAATAAATATATCCAAAATTAATATAAATAAGTCTCTTAAATATTCAATTTGGTGTATAAATACAGTTATTTAGGCTTGGCAAGCTAGT
Source organism: uncultured Gammaproteobacteria bacterium (assembly GCA_964564035.1). Lineage (GTDB taxonomy): Bacteria > Patescibacteriota > Microgenomatia > Levybacterales > UBA12049 > JAHIGH01. The sequence goes on from CAZLZN010000006.1 coordinate 17,619, forward strand.
TTATGAACGATTCAAATATACATAATTAATTTATACATAAATAGGGAAATAGATTGATAGAAAAGACCAATTAACATAGCATAAAAAACGCACAGAACGCTTTTTGTCAGTTTAAAAATTTTTGCGTCTATTGTAAAATAAAATTACTTAATTTTATGAAATTAATTATCCAAAGAGTGTCAGAAGCCCGGCTTTCTGTCGGAGGAGAACTTGTCTCGGAAATAGGAAAGGGACTTTTTGTACTCTTGGGAATTGGCGTGAAAGATACCGGCGAAAAAGCGGAAATGCTTGCTGATAAACTCTCAAAGATACGTCTCATGTCGGATAGTGCCCTCAAAATGAACTACACGGTCAAAGATGTCGAGGGTGAAATGCTGATAGTTTCCCAGTTTACGCTCTACGCGGATACGGCCGGAGGCAACAGGCCAAGTTTTTTAAACGCTGCGAGACCTGAAGTTGCCCGCCCAATTTATGAAAAATTCATTGAAAAACTGAAAAAAAACGGAGAAAAAGTCTCAACCGGCCGTTTTGGTGAATATATGAAGATCGAGCCCGTACTCGACGGCCCCGTGACTATAATCGTCCAAAACTAAAAAGCACACCCATTTCTTACAAAATATTATCATATAGTAGGTTGCATTGAGGCTCTATTTCTGCTAGAATATATCTCATAATATGATCAAAGAAACACAACCCCGTCATATAGAACAGGCAAATCTGGAATTATATAACCCAACCAAAGCGTTTATTCCCAAGTTTACCTCTGTACTGGCGAGAATTGATAGTATAAACAGTAAGCGGCTGGAAGCAGGTATGTCTTCTGTTATTGATCCGGTCGAATTCACAAAAAGAGCACTGCTAAAAAATAGAGAGACGTTGTCACAAAACGTGATCAGTATTCTCGATGTTTTTTGTATGGACGCGCCTATTGAGAGATCTCCTTCGCAAATACAGGTTTACAATTATTTAGACAGGGTAACAGGAGACCGTGATTTGGCAAATGACGATGAAATATCTTTTAAAAACGCATATAAAGAGAGCAGGGTAAATTTGGGATATTTCTTAAACTACGCTTATTTAAAAAAACAGGCTGAGACAGTGGCGGCTACCGCGCGCTCTTACGCAAATGGGTTGCGAGAGGAGGCAGGCAAAATGCCATCATCAAAAGAACAAGCTCTAGAGGCGTGGACTGATTTAAGACTTCAATTCAGAGCAGAAAATAATTTAAAAAATGAATTAATACAAACAAAAAACGGTGTATTTAATATGAATGATTCGTTATCTGAAAGCGAAAAGGAGGCTGAATTAAAGACACACATGGTTACAGATGCAAAAGAGGAAATTTATTCATCCAGGCATGATGAACGAGTTAGAAGGTCTCAAAAACTAGCAGGGTTAACACAGTCGTTAACAAATATTTCCTTTAAAGAAAGCTCGGAATTGGTCGTTGAAGCGTTTCTTAACGACGACGAAAGAAAAGAAATCTCCAAAATAAGAGGTGAGCACGGCCTGGCTTTAAGACTTGCGAAAGAAGTAACAGGCTTTACAAGCTATAAGCAAGAATCATATAGACAATTTCGCGATAAGTTTATTGATAAAGGAATAATGCGCCCGGATGTTATACCGTGTGTTGAAAAACAATTTGACAGGGTTGCTGAAATTATTCTTGGCTCTTCTTTGGAAAATCTCACATACAGAACTAAGCAGGAATTATTAAAAAGCACAGTGGAAACGCCAGACGGCAAACGGATTGACGCGCTGAGCGCATTGCGTAACTATGTTAACGGAGTTGCCGCTCACTTGTTGCTTAATCCCCAAAGTAAACAGCAATAAAATAAATAGTATTTGTTTTAACCCGCTTTTCCACTATACTTATTCATATGTCCGATTTTAGATTCGTCTACAATCAAAGCGCCAAAAAATACGTAATCCTCGACCCGAATAGAGCCAAACGGCCGAATATCGGACACAAGACGGAGAAAGTTTGTCCGTTTTGCGTCGGGATCGAAAAAACCGAAACGGAAATATTTCGCGTCGGCGGAGAGCCATATGACACCGACTGGCAGATTCGTGTTATTGAAAACAAATTTCCCTTCGCGCCGATACATGAAATAATAATCCATTCTCCCGATCACCACAAGAATTTCGAAGAACTGCCGCTTGCCCAGGCAGAATTGATTATAAAAACATACCGTGATAGATTTATCGCTAACGAAAACAAAGGCATAGTATATATTTTCCATAATAGAGGAATCGCGGCAGGGGAGAGTATTCCTCATCCTCATACGCAAGTAACTGTTGTCCAAAAAGACATTTCACTTGATACGCCCCATTTGGATAATGAATTTTATAAACAAGCAGAACAGAAAACTAACGATAAAAATTTAGCTGATTTTGAAAATGAAACTAACAGCAGAAAAGCATCTAAATTCGATATGAATAATTTAGGGTTTATCAAAATGCTTTTTGACCAAAATAAAAATACTTATTCGTCACAGATTGATTTTATAAAAACCAAAAATTTTCTGATTTTTTGCCCGTCCGATTCTCAGTGGCCGGACGAAGTTTGGATCGCGCCAAAAATCAAAGGTCAAACTTTTGGGCAGATCAACGAACAGGAGATTTCAGATCTGGCCTTTTGTCTCCAAAGAATTATTGCTATTTTTGATCTCAAACTTGGACACGAATTTCCGTTTAATCACTATATTTATCCCGGCAAAAACTGGTATATGCGCATCATTCCGCGATCAAAAATTCTGGGTGGCTTTGAAATGGGAACAGGAATAGTCGTGAACACACAGGATCCGAAAAAAACTTTTAATTTCCTCAAAGAAAACTTCCATGAACAAGATCTCTACAAAATCAGACTTACCGAAGGTGAAGATTTCTGGCGAAGCGTGTGAGAGTGATACATTATTCCCGCTCAAAAATTAATTATTAGTATTATGCAAGTATTTTATTTTTTAAACTTAGACTCATATACTTCGCTCGATTCCGTAGGCTGTGTATTTTCTTTAATGTCTTTATACATTTCACAGCCAATCATCCCGGCAACGCCCGCGAAGATTGAATAGGCTGCTATTGGGCCAATAATTATGGTTGTTCTTATTAGCGTTCTACTTGGGAGCATTTGCTCACGTTTATATTTTGTAACTTCTCTTTCCATAAATTATTTCAACTGCAATTAATAAGTTTAAACTTAATATTAAATTGACTTATTTATATATATATCTTATACTACAAATATCGCGAGTGGTAAATACTACCACGCAATGTACTATGTTTACACAGCAATTAATGAATTTAGGTCTACCAAAAAATGAAGCACAAATATATGAAGCGCTGATTGAGCATGGGGTGCTTTCTGTCGCCGAGTTGTCAAAGATTACAAAAATTCACAGGAGAAATATTTATGACTGTTTGAATCGGATGCAGGAAAAAGGATTTGCCGTAATTATTTTAGAAAAAAAAGAGAACCGTTATAAAGCAGCTAATCCTGAAAAATTAAATGAGATCGTAGAAGAGAAGAAGATAACTCTTGAATCGATATTACCTGGCCTTCAGAAATTATGGTCTGAAAAACCACATACTGAAGAAGTTTATGTTTTAAAAGGCGTAGAAGGCTATAAAAGCTACATGACGGAAATACTAAAGAGCGGTGAGGACCTATATGCGATTGGAGCCGGGGGATTATGGGCAAACCCAAAAGTCGTTAATTTCATTAATAATTTTCGTGAAGAGTTTATCAAAAAGGGACTAAAAGCTTATGTTTTGTATGACCATTCTGTTGAAGGGCAAGACAAAGTACTACTGAATTTTTTTGGTAAAACTTATAAATTTATGGATAAAAAATTCAGCAGCAATGCAACAATGGATATTTTTGGAGATTATGTGGCTATTACTACCAAGGGTAAATTTGCCGAGATTAAAGACGCAACAATTACAATCATTAAAAACCGGAATATAGCAGATGCTTTCAGAAAATGGTTTCAGATGATGTGGGAATCGAATTAAATATCAAAAGCATTACTACTCGCTTTTTTGCTGAATGCCGAGGATCCAAAGTACTGCTTCTTTTTTATATCTCCTGTCCCCGCGCGAATTAATTCTGATTGCGGGAAGCTTTCCGCGCTTTCCCCACCTCTTGATCGTAAGAGGGGACACTCGGAGTACCTCGGCAACTTCACGAACGGTAAGCAGATCAGGTAGATTATCAATAGTTAATCGAGGGGATTTTGAACTGACTGTCATAAAATATCAATATATATGTTTAGTATATAAACAATAACAAACTATACCAATGCTGTCAAGAGGTTTTGTGTAAGAATATCCCGTTCCATATTTTTTTGCCTTGTAGATCGCTTTATGGGTATAATAAATTATGAGAGAGATACTGGTCGCTTTTGTTCTTTTTTTAACAGCGTCTTCTATAGTTATCTCGTTAAGTTTGTTCGCTATACCTGCGGACCTGATCATAAAAATAATTGCGTTACTTGTTTTGCTTATCCTAGTACTCGTCGTAATTTTCAACCACTTGCTCTACAAAAAAAAATTCAGATATTTATTACTGTTTTTAACAACGCTTACTACACAGCTGCTTGTGATCTCGACCGGTGGTTTTTATAGCCCCTACTTAGTATTATTTTATTTTTTTGCGTTGGGAATTAGTTTATTCTTTACAGTAAACACGTCGCTGTTTTTTTTAATATCATCTTTTGCAGTGCTGATCGGAGATGTACTTCTAGACAAAACCGGCCAGAACCTCTGGCAGAATGACCCCGGAGCCGTGATTTTATATAGCTTGTCTTTTTTGGCTATAATCCCAATCGCACAGCTGCTCGCTTCAAAATATAAGCTCAAAGATAATTTTCTAAAACTGATGAAAAAACAAATCGCCCTGCAGGAGACGATCATATCTGAAGTTAAAGAAATGATCTTTATAATAGATAATGAAAAAAATATTTTAGCTGTTAATGATAGGGTAGAGCATATGCTCGGACGAACTCGAGAATCACTTATCGGACAACCGGTTTTAACAATTTTATTCTTGAGAGATTCCGCCGGCAAGCTTATAAATAATAGCGACTTGGGTATTGAGGAATTAAAAAAAACAAAAAAAACAAAAAAAATAAATGATCTGATCTTTATTCCTCCTGGAGCCGGAAGCGTCAAGCGCGTTAATGTAATATTAAAACCGAATTTAAATTTAAAAGATGAATTGGAGCAGGTAAGTATAATTTTGCACGAAAATCGCGTGAATACCGAAATTTATAAAAATATTGAAGAAGCGGATGCGAGACTCGGGGCAAAAATAGGTGATTTAAAGATCAAATTTGCCAAAACCGACATTGACTCATTAAATCAATTAATACTTATTGAACGTTTAAAAAACGACATCCTGCTAATGCATACTTTAGAAGATCATTTACTGCCCGAAAAGAAGATTGTGATAGACATAGCGGTTTTGTGCAGGGCAGCAGTAAATTCTGAGCAGGATTTCGCAAAAGCCTGCGGCGTACCGCTTAAGTTCGCATTGCCGGATTTTACACAAGAAGAATACTCCAAGATGGTAACACCACTAATTGATGTAAAACCCGAAGATTTCACAGGGCCATTCTTTACAGCAAGATGCGAAGTAAGATATGTTAATATTGCTATAAAAAAATTAATTGAACTGGCTCTGCTTATGTCTAGTCCGGCTGATAATTCGGAAGTTATGGTGCAGGTTGAGCGCAATAAAGACAAAAAAATTATTATCGGAATAAACTGCAAAGCTTCCGAATATATTATCAGAAATCATAATGAAGTATTTGAGCTATATTATGGAAGCTTGATCCACGAAGCAAAATTAAATCAGGGCACAGGCTTGGAAGGTCACCTGGCAGCGCAAATACTAAAGGAGTTAAATATCCCGCTCGCAGTAAACGCAGACCAGTCAAGCCAAACAGTACGCTTTAGCCTATCTCTCAAAAAAGAAAATAGCTTGTCCTAAAGCCCTAACTTTTGTTGCGAGCAGAAACCTTTGTATTTGAGCTTTGATTACAGATTAAAATATAAACTCAACTTAAATTCGCTTTCCCGGCGTACATATTGGGTGTCAGTTAAAAATATTATCTTGAAAAGAGCTGGCTCTGCGGTACAACTTGTTTTGCTTGAGACTTACTGCTCCAGCTGAGGCGGGCTTCCGATCCTCCATAGTTCTGATAATATTCTATTCTGATCGCATACTTTCTATTCGCTGTTAAACTTATCTTTCCGTTGTATTCTGTTGCGGGCTGATTGATCCATTTATCAATTAACTTTACTCCGTTTACCCAAACGCGTGCTCCGTCATCCGTTCTAAAATAAATAGTATACTGCTGTGAGTATTTAGGAATAATATAACCTGTCCACAATACGCTGTATGTAGATGGTTCAATTCCGCTGACAGGCGAGTTGGACCCCCAGTTAAAATTAATAATTGGATCAATTCTGGTAATAGATGTACCGGTAAAATTATTATTGTTGTAGTATTTACCCGTCAATCCGTTTGGATTAGGAGTGGGAGTAGGTAGTTTTGTAGGAGTAGGGATACTGGTTGGGGTGGGGGATGGGGTAATAGTTGGTGTAGGGGTAAAAGTCGGCGATGGTGTCGGAGTATTTGTGGGAGTAGGCGTTGGCGAAGGAGTGCTGGTTGGAGTGGGATATGGTGTACTTGTGGAGGTTAAACTGGGCGACGGCGTGTCAGTGGGATTAGTGATTACTGCAGGGAATGCGATCCTCAGTAATTCCCATGCCTCCTTGCGGATTCTAACCACCGATTCGGGATCGGTTTTAAAAGTTTTTACTGCCACATCCGCGCTCTCCGATAACCAAGCGTCAGCACGGCTTTCCCATTCTCCTGCATATTTTCCCTGCCTCTTCGCCTGTTTTATTCGTTCATAAATCGACACATCTTCAACGCTCTCTCTCCAGGCTTCAATACCCCGCGTTAAAATATATCCGGCACTGCTAGGAAATACAAGAACAGCGTCATTTAAATTGGAAGCACCCCGATCATCACCGTCAAAATCATTCCAAATATCTCCGTATCCAAAATCTATACCCCACATCCCCATGCCTTGAAGATCATGCTTTATGGCGATCCATCCGGCTCTTCTGAAAAATCTCAACAGCGAAACTTCGTTTCTGGCCCCCTCGCCGTAATAATTGCTGTAGAACCATAGCGGCTTACCTGTTGATTTAAGAAAGGCTGTTTGATCTTCCAGTCGATACATGGTTTCATGTGGTATCCAAATATCAACATAAGGATTAAGTCCCTCAAGAGTCTCAAGAAGCCTGTTACCGGCAGGATTCTCAACTATGAGAGCATTCGGCCGGTATGCTTTTACCTCCTGGGCAATTATCCCAATTCCTTCAACATGTTCCAGCTTTGGCTCATCCAGAATAGAGATTATTATTTGCTCGTCTTTCCAGCCTTCTTCATTCAAGCGTGAATAATATGCGTCAACGGCGGCTCTGATCTTATTTCTAAAATCTGCCGGATCCGTTTTATAAAGATTAGTTGTGATGGAAAGATCTTTGCTCCACAGGTCAGACCTCGAGTAAGATAGAAGATTTTTATATACATAAGACTTATTCTGTCCATGATTTGTTATTGACCCGTTTATCGTTGTGTAATAAGACTTATCTAGATCTTCATCATATCCGCCATATGTTAGAACTTGTTTATATGGTTTTGTTGGGATGTAGGTAGAAAGCACCTCCGCATTGATATACTGTTGTCTAACTAAAGATCCGTCTGGATTTGCTACGTCGAGATTAAAAACATAATTACCCTGAGTTGTCTGAGCACTGCCCGGTGAAGTGTTATACGTCTGTAAACGCATCCACAATCTTACCGGTGTGTTTGGCTTAAGATGAAGTACGGGAAAATCCTTCCAAGCTTCTTCATCTACAAAAGAAGCGGGAAAATTGCCGTTAAAACTATCTATCTGTTCTTTGGTAAATAGATTAACCAAAGCGGCTTTATTTGCGGAGGTGGTAGAAGCTCTGCTCTCTATTGCCCCCAGAACACGCAAATCTGCTTTGCCGTATTTGAAATCCGTCGGGGCCGTAAGCGTCACTCGCACATCTACTTCATTTTCTGAAGTATTCATAATGCCGATAATCTTTTGCTCGACCTCATTTCTCAATACGGGTATCGACCATGAAGACTCTTCAATTTCAAGAGTGGTGGGCATTCTGGTTCCGCCATCGGTGAAAATCCATGGATCCTCAGTCCACGTAGTAATACCTTGTTTAAAATCCGGGCTATTTGGATCAGTATTTAATTGGGCTCTGCCTTTACTAATATTTTGATGTTTATTTATGTTGGAATTTATAAGTGGAATTGTTGCTAACAGGCTAAGAGATAGTATAATTCCAAAAAGCGAAAAATATAAAAGTATGGCGGATTGTCTGCTGTTGTTTTTAAATTGACTCAAATAACTAATAAATCTTTTCATGATTACTTACTCAAGAGTTGCGATTGAGGTATTGTTTGTTTTGCTTGAGACTTACTGCTCCAGCTGAGGCGGGCTTCCGATCCTCCATAGTTCTGATAATATTCTATTCTGATCGCATACTTTCTATTCGCTGTTAAACTTATCTTTCCGTTGTATTCTGTTGCGGGCTGATTGATCCATTTATCAATTAACTTTACTCCGTTTACCCAAACGCGTGCTCCGTCATCCGTTCTAAAATAAATAGTATACTGCTGTGAGTATTTAGGAATAATATAACCTGTCCACAATACGCTGTATGTAGATGGTTCAATTCCGCTGACAGGCGAGTTGGACCCCCAGTTAAAATTAATAATTGGATCAATTCTGGTAATAGATGTACCGGTAAAATTATTATTGTTGAAATATTGCCCTGTTAATCCGCTCTGAGCCACAGCAGGTGTCGGTGTGTTTGTGGGAGTAGGGGATGGGGGAGTGCTGGTGGGAGTTGGCGTGTTAGTCGGAGTAGGAGATGGTGTGTTGGTAGGCGTGAGAGACGGAGTGCTGGTTGGAGCTATTGAGGGCGTAATTGTCGGCACAGCGGTCGCTGTAGGCTCAGTACTCGGTGAATATACTCTAATATAATCTATCTCCATCTCGGGTGGGAAAACAGTATCCGGCTTTACTTCTCCCGGCCATTTGCTCCCTATTTCCCAAGAAGCGAGGAAATATAAGGACTTATTTACGTAATTTGGTATCGATTTAACTACTTGTCCATCCAGATACCATTTCATGTCTGCGGGAGTCCATTCGAACGCATATGTATGCCATACGCCCAGCATGCCCCCGGCCGGTTGCATATATGTAAGTCCTGAGTCTGGCGACTCTCCGTGAGCATTAACTGTAGACAATAGTCCTGCAGAAGGATTATTCCCATCGTAAAGAGTTTCCAGGATATCAATTTCGGGAGGATAAGAGCCGTCTTGTGCCAGGAGCCAAAAAGCCAAGTGCTGTGCGCTTGAAATTGCGTTTAGTTTAGCGCGTATCTCCCAAAAGCCATATGTTTGTGCATGTGACAGTTCGGATGTGATCATTGATGCCGCCGCAGGCGGGGAGGCGCCATACCAGTCAAATTGCGGCTGATATGCCGGCGGTATAGGATAAGCTCTCATTTTAAGCGTTCCATTCGAGACTTCATGAAGCGATGGGTTTGGCCATCCCGCTTCGATAAGCACCTGTTTTATTGTTTTGGCACCCGCAGGTGCGTTTATGCCTTTCCATGTATCATCCATCTTCACGCCGTCATCCAGATTGTCATAGATCCTTCTGGTATTCCATCTGCAGAAATAACTAGCCCACTTATTAGTTATGCTATTTCTTCCGCAAGTCGGATCAAGGTCGAGAGATGCTCCGTCAAATTCATCGCTCCATGATAGAGTATGTCCGGGGGGAGCTGCATGAACGTTTTTTAGCTTGTCTGCATTCTTTATCCGGCTATTTAAAACAGGAAAAGAGATTAAAGTAACTAAAAATGCCAAAATACTGAAAGCGGAAATTGATATCCAGATCTTTGATATATTATTTTTGTTTTTCGTGCGGCGCTTTAAGGATTTTCTTTTTTTGACCATATATTTTGTAAAATTACAGAAAATAATTCTATGATTCTATAATTTAATTATATTTACTATTGATAGTCAATAGGCAAAAGTCACAAAAATACCCCGTTCACCAATACGCAAATTTTTTTGTGTATTTGACTAACGGGGTATTTAACTATTTAAGTTCAACTGTAGCTCCTGCTGCAGTGAGCTTGGTTTTTGCTTCATCCGCGGTCTTTTTATTGACCTGGGACATAACCTCTTGAGGCGCGGTATCAACCTTGCCTTTAGCTTCAACAAGAGATAGTGTAGGTACTAATTCGCGAAGAGCCTTGATGACAGCGATCTTATTTGCGCCTGCTGATGCCAGGACGACATTGAAGATAGTCTGTTCTTCTTTGGGTGCGTCTGACGCTCCCGCTCCTCCCGCTGCCGGTGCCGCCGCGACCATTGTTGCCGCCGCTGATACTCCGAATTTTTCTTCGAGTGCCTTTACCAGATCGGAAAGCTCGAGAACTGTCATCTCTTCAATCGCTTTCATTAATTCATCTTTTGTTATTTTTGCCATAATACACCTCCTTTCAGCCGTTGAATTTTAAATTTACAATTTTAAATTTGAAATGAATTTTCAATACTTTAAATTTAAATTTTTAAAATTTATATTTGATTGAAAATTTAAAATTTCAAACTGAAAATTTACTTATACTTTTTTCTCCCTAATCGCGTTAAGAGTCATTACTAAGCTTTGTAAGTTCCAATTCAGTGCCCTATGAAGTCCGGAAATCGGTGCTTTCATCTGTCCCAAAAGTTGTGCCTGTAGAACGGGTAGGGGAGGAAGAGTCGCTATTTTCTCTACCTCTTTTTCGGATATTTGCTTTCCCTCAAAAATACCGAATTTTATTTTTGGAAGCGTTAATTCTTTTATTATATTAGTCAATTCTTTCAGAGGCGCGACAATATCGTTATAAATAAAGAGAGTCGCGGTCGGGTCTGTAAATTTATCTTTATCCGCTTCAGGATCTATCTTGTCGCCAAGAGCTCTTTTGACCAGTGTGTTTTTAGTAGTTACATATTCTGCCTCAAGCTTTTTAGCGGCTCTTTTGATCCTCTCAAGCTGAAGATGAGTAAGTCCCTGATAGTTGGTAAAAATAATCGCTTTGGACTTAGTGACCTTCTCGGAAAGCTCGTTTACCAGATCTATTTTTTTCTGTTTATTTGTACTGATTTTGCTGCTCATATTAAAAATTTTCTCAAAAAAAACACTCCTGAGGAGTGCTGTATATAATTAAAATTTAAAGTATTGAGAACAAACTTTTTATTTTCAACTTTAAACTTTTAACTATTTCTGCTCCTCGGCAGGTCTTAGTTTAGCGCCTGCTGTCTCTGGACTTCAAGTATTATAACAGTTATATAAAATTTTGTAAATATTGCTTTATTGGCCGGTTACGTATATTGAATGTGCTCCTTTCCAAAGCGTGCCTGAATTTATAGTAGACGGCCAGGTGCCAAATGTACGCGATTTATAAACGGCACTTTTTGCCGAAACATCATTATATTTCATATTGTTAAGATTGCTTTTGCGGCCGTTTGTGTTATAAAGCAGCCAATAAGAAGTGTTAGCAGATAAAACTGCGTTAATAGATATTGTATTCCATGAGTTCGCCTGAAGTGTGCCGTTCGAGCTTTTTGAGACTAATGTCCCGGGTTTGCCGCTGCTATTGTTGGTGTATATCGCCACTTGGTACTGACTATATGGAGCTGAGTCTATTTGACCTACGTAAACAGAGATTGAAGAAACAGTAAGCGACTGGGATCCAACGCTAACTTTTAATCCGGACATTGAATTTGAATTGCTATTATCAGTTTTGGATCCAATTGTTGTATTACCTAGCTTAACTGCGCTTATCGGTGTTGGGGTGGGGGACAGTAAGGGCGTTGGAGTACTTGTGGTGGTTGGTGTTGGAGTATAAGTTGGCGGTGGAGGCGTTAATGTCGGCGTCAAGGTTGGGGTTAGTGTCGTAGTAACGGTTGGTGTCGGATTAGCTCCCAAGGCTGCTGCTTGAAGCTCAAAAGCAGAAGTAAGTGTCTGCCATAGCGGTTTTGTTGTGTACGGCAGCATATCTTCATAATAATACCACCAGAAATATCCGCCAACGTAATCTCTAACCGGAATACTTAAGCCATAATAATAATTAATCATTGATTCAGCAGGCGCGGTATTGCTCCCTACAGGATTGGGAAAACCAATTTCACCAAAGCCTAATTTGGAGTTTGGATATATTGCCTTAAGGTTTATAAAAAAATTGGCTAAAACTGACGCGCTTGGACGGATATTATTACATTGCGATTCGTAATAGCTGACAAAAACATAGTCTAATCCGTTACGCATGTCTGCAGGAACATATTGTTCGGAAAAAGCAATCGGGTCCAGTTCGGACGGACCGTTGCCGCATCCGTCATTATACCAGAGCGTTAAAGCACTTTTTTTGTTCGCTGTTTTTACTTGTTGATATGCATCATATATTTTTTCACTAACTGATGAGTAAGGGCCGGTCCAGTTGCCGTTTACCTCATTGCCGATTTCCCAAATGTCTACTTTATCTCCCAATAAAGATAAATAGCTTTGAGTACGATTGTGATATTGCTGTAAGCTGGAATTTGCCAATCCTTCTGAGTCAAGAATTTCCCCCATGATGTAGCTGACCGGCTGTATTTGATTTACCGCATTTAAATAATAACTGGCAGAAACTCCGTCGTCAAAAACAATCCTTGTAGTGGGCATGTGTGACAAGTGAATAGAGGAATCAACAATTCTGGATATATTGGCGACGTCATCAACTGTAACCCCATAAATTATATTGGGAAGATCACGCATGCCTGTAAGCGGGGTAGGGGATATTGATGGGGTTGATGTGGTCTGAGACACCATTACGTCATCAAAATATACCAATGAATCTTCATTATATAAACCTATCGAACCGCTTGTGTAAGGCGTTTCTGTATCGGTAAAAGTAGTCAATAAATTACCATTTACATAAATTGTAATTTGATTTGATTGCTGTGCTACTCTGACGCTATTCCATTGGCCAATTGGAAATGCGGGTGTAGTTCCGGTTGCGAGAAATCTTTGTGCACCGGGATACGCGGGATCCGCTTTGCCCAATTCCCAGCCGTTAGGCTTGAGTGCAAGATAATAGAAATGTGTATTATCGGTATAATGCCAAAGAGCCCATGCGGTTTCCCATGGGTTAGGCACCGGGGTGCGCAGTTGCTGCGCTGTTTTCATTTTCAATGAAAAATCTATATCGCTGAATACCGCTATGGACGTAACCAGTGATGCATGAGTTTCGGATTCGGTAGTCGACACCATAGGCTGCTGGTATAAAACTTTAGATGCGTCCGAAGCAATGCCAACACTGCCAAATCCTGTAAAATTTACTCCCCAATTGCTATTCGTACTTCCTTCAGGCCATGATCCAATTGAGTAAGATTCAAAGTCGTCGCTGAAAGCTGTTCCCGCTGCTGAACCGATTAAGGATTGTCTTTGATTCACACCGATTAGCAACAATGGTATGAGGACAACCACTAATACCAATGAAACAAGAAGCTTCTTATAACCTTTCTTTTTTCTCCCTTTTTTTAACACATGAATATAATAACATTTCGATTAAAAAACCGTCAATAAATATTTATCTTTAAATAATTTTATTGGTTGTATTTCGTAATGAAGAGACTTAGTAGTATTCTGCTCTTTTACACAGCATGTTTTTTAATTCCGCTTATCCAGTGGTGTGCCCGTCTGTTGATCACCAGATATTCGCGAGTAAGCTGTTCGTTTTCCTGTTTTGCTTGAGCGGTTGTAAAGACATCAGTCGCTATTCGAAGAAAAGGATTGAACATGGTAGCCGCCTGCACAATAAAAGGTAATTGATCTTCGCCTCTGTCGTGCTTTTTTACTTCGCTAATATATTTCTTATAATTCCCGCCGGTATAATCCGACCGCCTTAATTCTCCGATCTTGAGCAGATTATCCAATAATTTTAGCTCTGCCGATATCTGATCCGGGAACTCGTCATTTTCATGTTTTTTAAATGATCCCTCTACAATGCCTCTCAGATGATCGACCATCATATTTTTCGAGAATTCTCCTTTGCCCCATAGCCAGGGCATACCTTTACTCCTTATCATTGAATAGGTTTCTTCCAATGCTTCGTTAAGTACGATTAGGTTCAATTTTTTTAGAAGTATTGGAGGATTATACTTTTTTGAAATATCACTTTCTTCGTTGGCAATTAGAATTAGGCCTACCGGGTCGCCTGTGATAAATTTTTCGTACTCTACAGAGTTTTCTTGTCTGTACTTAAGCGATAACCATACAGCATTAGAGTCAAGCCTCAGTTGCTCTTGAAGATTATTAATAAGTAAAGGTTCGGCTTTAGCTTCTTTCATTTATTAAATTTACGCAATTTAACCAAAGCCTACGCTAATCCTGAGGTTTCTAGCTTGATACCGGGGGACATAGTGGACTTGAGAGTTATATTTTTTACATTTTTCATCTGTATCGCGCCAATCGCTGCTTTGATATTTTCCTCCAGCTTTTGGTCTCCGAACGAAACCTTGCCGACAGCCATATGTAAAATAGGGAACTTTGCCTCAGTCTTGAAATTTACCTGCCCGCCCTGGAATTTTTTCGCGATCTCGGCGGGTTTAGGTGTTACAGTCCCGTTTTTCGGATTTGGCATGAGGCCGCGTGGTCCCAGGAACTTAGCAATTCGTGCGAGTTTAGGCATAGAATCCGGAGTCGCGATCAGGACGTCAAAATAAATATCTCCGCCCTCGACTTTTTTGACAATTTCTTCTACATGCTTGGAGTCTTCTGATTGATTAGCTATTTCGATCTTTATCTCCTTACCGGTTCCGTGTGGGAGTGTCACATTGCCTGATACATTTTTTTCAAGCGTATTTATATGAAGTTCCACGGTCTCATCAAATTTTGCTATTTTGATTTTCGGAAGAATTCCCAGTGCTTCTTTAAGAGCATACTTTTTATTTTTATCTACAATTTGTAAGGCCGCCAAATATTTATCAGAGCGGGCTTTTTTATTTGCTGATTTAAATTTAGAAGGTTTAGCTTTTGCTTTCTCAACCGCTTTCTCTATGTTCTCCGGTTTATCCGCGGTTTCTTTTGCAGGGCTTTCTTGATCGGCCTGCGCCGGCTCTTTCACTTCTTTTTCAGACAATTTTTTTGCCTCGGCCTTTTTAAAAGCCGCTTTTTTATCTTCTTTTTCTTTCTTCTCGTCTCCGAGTGTTCTGACTCTTATTTTTCCCATAATTTATTTGTCTTCAAGTCTAAAGTCTCCATGTCATCAAGTCATTACTTTATAACTTTACGACTTTATAACTTTATGACTTATTTAACCTCCACTCCCATGCTTCTTGCTGTGCCCGCGACGATTCTCGCGCCCATAGCAATATCATCTGTATTCAAGTCTTCAAGTTTGTCTTTGGCAATCTGTTCGGCTTGAGCCATAGACAGAATACCTGCTTTTTCTTTACCCGGCTTTTGTGAGCCTTTTTCTTTGCTGATAGCTTTTTTGATCATCTCGGCAACCGGAGGCTTTTTAGTTATAAAACTAAATGTCCTGTCAACATAAACCGATATAACAACCGGGAGCACATTGCCTTTCATTTTCTCGGTTCGGGCATTGAATTCTTTCACAAACTCCATAATAGGAAGTCCGTGCTGACCCAGAGCAGGTCCGACCGGCGGAGCTGGAGTTGCTTCTCCGGCTTTTATATTTAATTTTATAAGTGTTTTAATTTTCTTCGCCATACTTTAGGTTTTAGGGGTTAGGTTCTAGGTTTTAGGCAAATTTACTAAGCCCTAATCCCTAAATACCAAGCCCTGATTAAATTTTCTTTACTTGCAAAAAGTCTAATTCTACGGGCGTTTCCCGTCCGAAAATCGAAACCAATATCCTGAGCTTACCCGCTTTCTCGTCGATATAATCGATTGTCCCCAGAAAATCAGTGAACGGTCCGTCTACGATCTTGACTGCCTCACCGACAGTAAATGAAACTTTGTAAAGAGGCTCTTCCATCCTCATGAATTTCTGAATTGCATTCACTTCATCCTCAGAAATTGGCGTAGGCTTATTTCCGGCACCGATAAACGATGTAACTCCGGGCGTGCTTCTCACCATGATCCAGGTTTCGTCATCAAGAAGCATTTTGACCAGAACATAACCAGGAAAGATTTTTTCTTTGACCGTTTCTTTTTTGCCTTGCGAGACTTTGATTGTGTTTCTGGTCGGAACAATTGTATCGAAAATCCTGTCGTCAAAACCCATCGCCTCGGTCCTTTGCTTGAGGGACCTCGCGACTTTGTTCTCATGACCCGCGTAGGTATGAATTATGTACCATTTGGCAAGCTCCTGATTTGCCTTAATTTTTTCCTCACTCGGATGCGTAACTTGTTTGTCCATAAATTATTAGAGTATTATACTCATTAGATTCGTAAAAATATAGTCCAGTCCGCCTATATAAATACCGATAGCAAAACTCATTATCAGTACTACTATGGTGAGCCTGATTACTTCCTGGCGAGTCGGCCATTTTACTTGTTTCAACTCGTCGTAAGTTTGTCTCAGGAAAGTAATTGGCGATATCATGTCAAATACAAAAAATAAAAGCTCCCGCTTCAATTCATCTCATGGAGCCTTATCTATAGAATGTATTTTATCAAATGTATCCATGCGTGTAAAGGGGAATAGAAGACCTAAATATTCCAGGGCATAAAAAAACAGTCCTCATCAAACATTATATAATCCGCACGGCCGTTGATGACCATAGTTTTTATCTGAGCCGCGTCTTTCAATACTTGTTTGGCAAATTCAAGCGTAGCGCCTGTGTTTGAGCGGTCATCAACGAGGAGAATTTTTTTACCTGCATAATTAAAATCAATATGCTTCAGGAGTTCGGGGTTTTTTCTTACCGGATCATTTGAATCATCGCGGTAATTGATTCTTATAAACTCGAGTGGTAGCTTGAGATGATTTGCGGCAAGGTAGCCCGGAACTATCCCGCCATGAGCAATCGCGACAACCAGATCAAAGCTCTCTTCGGGTTTAAATAGTTTTAGTTTGCCTGTGATATCTTCGAATGATTTTTCTTTCATAATGCGTGATTTTGGATGCGATAAACGGAACTGCGGTGATTAGTAAAAAAATTCCCGGATATCCCGCCGCGAAATCCATCTTCGCCAGATTTATATTTGAATTTATAATATATAACAAAAAGTTTCCGTTCAAAAGTGCGAAAACTGTCGCGATAAATGCTGTCAAATAAAATTTTTTCCCCGCCAGCATCTCTGTTAATAAACCGCTTACAAATCCAATTCCAATTGCTTTGATAATAACAAAAGGCAAAATTCCGGCCGGGGGCATTTGAGTAATCGAAAAGCTTACGAGAGGTGCCAGTAATCCGACTAAAAATCCGCAGCGCGAGCCGTATGTCAAACCTGCAAGTAAACTGAATAAGTATAGGGGTAAAAAAATCTGCCCGGCAATTCCGAACAAATGAAGCACAAATGGCAGTGTAATGCTTGCCATCAAGAGAAGTGAAATAATTAAGTACAATCTTAACTCCAAAAATCTGGGATAAGTAAGCTTTATCTCGTCTGCAATTACATTTTCTGACGCCGCAGTAGGGGATTCCTGGTCCATACTTATAAACTACAATATCTGCCTAAAATTGTAAAGGCTATTGTATTGAATTACAAAATAGTACTATTATATATCTATATACTTCTTTTGATTTAACATGAACAAACCGATATCAGAAGTGAAGCATTCCGATAAAAAACACTCCTGCGTTCACCACGATCATGAATGTTACTATTCGGGTACAAATAAGTCTGTTTTTTACATACTGTTGGGCGTTCTTTCTCTCGTCTGGTTTATGGTACGCACCGGAACCAAGCCTTCCCGCTTTTTATATCCATGCCAGCAAACCGCGCTGGTTAATTCGGTTGCGTTTGTGCCCGGACTTTATCCGTTATTGCTCTTGAGCGGAAAAACAGCCGCCAAATTAAACAAGACGTGGACTCTGGGAATTCTGGTCTTACTGCTGATCTTTACTCTTATAGCCGCTGTGGGCAGGGAATATACCAATCAGACATCCTGGGCGCAGATGGTTCCTAATCAGCCGATGGGTACGCCGGCCGGTGTCAGCCCCGGCAGGGTAGTTTGGGCTTATGACGAGAACGCGACTACGGGCAATTTTACCCAATATTGGACACAGCTTGACCAGACCAAAGTAGATAACATGATCAAAACAGCTCTGATAGCATTATCGGGTGAGAAAACTCCCGGCGCGGCAGTCGCCAGGCTTTTTCCGTGTGGAAATAATTGCTCAGGCAAAAAGATTGCCATCAAAGTAAATTTCAACAACTCGGGCCGCTCCGACGCCGCGATGGATGCTAACTCTCAGACTGTCAAATCGTTATTAAAATATTTAACCACCTCAGAGCCCGGGGTATTTCAGGCTTTCAACCAGCAGGACATTTCTATTTATGACGCGTCCAGAAAAATCCGGGATTATTTCGCGTCGCAGGTAACCGGTTCATACCCCAATGTTAAGCTGTTTAGCGAAAGCGGTATCGTTTCAAGCGGCGACAATTATGTATTTGACTCAAAATATTGTCAGCCGTCCGGCACTCACAAAGTCCCGGCAATTGTAAAAGAAGCCGATTATCTGATAAATATGCCTCTCCTGAAAGCGCATACCAATGCAGGAGTAACTCTAACGTTTAAAAATTATTTCGGAAGCGCGACCGATCCGGTTAGCTTCCACCCATGTATTGACCGGGATATGAAATTTCTGGTAGGACTTTATACGGCTGGAATTCGCAATGCGGACAATACATCTACAACCTTGGCTCAAAAAACAAAACTCATCATAGGAGACGCACTATACGGCAATTTCCATGGCCAAAACAACCCGCCTGACAAGTGGTCATTTTTCAAAAATGACAGCCCGAACAGTCTTTTTGTTTCTCAGGACCCCGTCGCTGTCGACTCTGTCATGTTCGACCTGATCATGCAGGAGCTGGGAAAATTCAATGACGCCAAACAGCAATATCTGGAAGAAGCAGCACAGAGATCAGGCGGAAGTCTCGGTGTCCACGAGCATCCCGGGCTGGCTCCGGGATGTGCGGACTTGAAAAATCTGCATTGCTGGAAATATACAAAGCTTGAATTCGTCAAATGTGATATATCCGGAAACAAACTGGATCCTTTATGTGCAGGTACCCAAGCAGATCCCACTCAAGCGCCTCAGCCGACAGCAGTAATCCCGACGTTTGTCTGCGCCGGTGGAGCCAACTGCCCTCCATCCGTTACACCGACCGTACCGGCGTCCGGCATTACCATAACACAGCCTGCAAGCACATCTCCGATCCCATCAATTTCAACCGCTAATCCAACCCCTACATTGCCGATCTCAAATATTAGCCCGACCACTGCAAATGGTTCTCCCGCTCCCACTACGCAATCAAATAATCCCACAATTGGTAGCGTCTCTCCGACAGCCGGAGCAATTTTGACACCGGGAAGCGGGCAGAGACCGACAGCTAGCCCGGGTCGTCCCGGCGGGCAAAACACAGGACTCCTCATCCAGCTATTGGAAATCATAAAGCAGTTAATCGAGCTCCTGACAAGGCTCTTGAGGTTTCAATAAGAATCATTAAAATAGCTTTGGAATATCCTTCATATAAATGAAAATAAATAAAAAAAGCCCATCAGCTCGTATTAAAACACAAAACGGAGACATGCTTGTCTGGATTGCATTTACGTCGTTTACAATAATTGTTTTTTTAATATTCTTTATAATTCTGCCTTTAACCAATACCAAAAAGAATTTAAAAGACGTAAAAAATGCCCAAGCAGCCCCCTCAGGATATGCGCTGTCATGGGGCGATGAATTTGACGCTATTACTCTTGATACATCATGCAGTGGCTCTAATACATGGGCTGATTATTTTTGTAAATTCAACACCAGGAGGCTTGACGGCAACTCCGACGACGGCATTAAAATGCACAGCGACTGGAAAGGAGCAAACCCTTCCTCAGGCGCCAAAACAATACGGGAAGTGCTTACCGAAGCCGGATGGCCTTCTCCTTCTCTTCATGATGCATCAAACGGAACGCTTAAGCTTCGGGCATATCCTATTCCTTCCTTATATCAAAATCAGTTCAATTGGAATGGAGCTACCAATCCCTCTGCAGCGTCTATGATTACAAGCGAGAAATCGCACTCACAAACTTATGGTTACTGGGAAGTACGCGCCAAATTAAACACTGAGCCTAAAAATAAGCATTTTTCAATATGGCTCATGCCTCAGGACGGCTCATGGCCTCCGGAAATAGATCTCCTGGAAACAGTTATTGATATAAATAACAAAAGCGCCGGTATACTATCATCGGCAAACTCACACGGAGAAACACCCGATGTGCCAATAACATTTTTCAAACCTGCAGGGGGTATGCTTAATGTTTGGCATACATACGGATTTGAATGGACACCAACAACCATGATATGGACTGTTGACGGACAAGTAGTTAGATCGCATCCTAACTATGTCAACAAGCCGATGTATATACTTGCCTCTTGGGAAGTAGGAGGTAGCTGGTCAGGAAACACGGATCAGAACACAAACTGGCCGGGCGAGATGGAGATTGATTATGTGAGAGTTTATACGCAGGGCGCTGGTCCCACATCCACGCAAGCACCTCAGCCGACAACAGTAATCCCGACATTCGTCTGCGCCGGAGGATCAAACTGTTCACCGTCAGTTACACCGACTATGCCGGCATCGGGAGTAACCATAACTCAACCCGTATATACATCTCCCGCTCCCACAGCTCAGACAGTGAGTCCTACCGGCGGTAGCGTCTCTCCGACAGCCGGAGCAATTTTGACACCCGGAAATCAGATTGGGCCGACTGTCAGGCCCGGACAGCCGGGAAGTCAAAACACAGGACTACTCATCCAGCTATTGGAAATCATAAAGCAGTTAATCGAGCTCCTGACAAGATTATTAAAATTCTGATATTTTATTGCGGATTGACCTTGCCTTTGACGTTGTCTTATATCTTCTAATTCTCCCTTAAATATTTATAACCTAAATAGAAAATGGTTCATGCGGCATTGACGGTTAGAACTTGCCCGGATAAGTATAATGCTTGAAATTACCGGCTCTGACATGCTTCTTAAATATCCTCGTCTGGAATTCGGTATGCTCATCTCTGCCGACTACTATACTTGATCTATTCAAAAGTTTACCACCTTCATGGTCGGTTATTACAGGAATAGTGGAAAATTTTCTCAGCAGAGGATCATAAGCGTTAGCAGATAGCTCCTGTATGTTTCCCGGTTTTATATCAATCATCGTGTCATTTTCCTCGAAACTTACATTGGCAGTGTAAAAATTGCCATCAAGGCTCACAACTGCAAAAGCAATCTCCGGACGCTGAGGAAAGCTCCATTTATAAATTTTTATTAACTTCGATTTGATTTCATTCTCAATTTGCTCTTTAGACTTCTCTTGTCCTCTCTCTATCTCTCTCATATAACGATATTTTATAAAAAAATTCTTACTAACACAAATTTAGTTATATATTGATTTTTGGTCTCCAGTTTGTCATAATTTAGACAAAAGGAATATCAAAATGAAAAACTCGATCGCATCCAAATTTGCATACCTCGCCGCTTTAGCTTTCATTGCCGCTATTATCACATCGTCAGTTTTGCTTCCGCCTGAAACATATACAGGCCAGCCGCCGCTGTCTGTCATATTATCGGTAAGCTTTTTTATTATTTTCCATCTCGCTATGCTCCCGGTGATATCTGCGCTCCGTGCGCCCGACTGGGCAAAAACCTCGGGGATTATCTGGGTCGCAATCGACAATATGCTCGAGATGATGTCGTTTTTCGGAGTAGCAGGAGAACTTATTATACCTATGAGGTGGGGGATTCATCTGGCGACGGCAACCTGGCTTATCGGAGTAGGACTCGAGCACCGGGGATTTTTCCGAATATTTAGTTTTATTGTCGCCGCCCTCCTGATCGCGGTCACACTTGCCGGGCCTTTTCTTGAGAGATCGGCCGTTGCACAGACTCTCGGTGCCGCCGGAGTACCATTCATAATCTGGATCTTCACCGCGGGCTTCAAATTGAACAAAGGCTACAAATAATTTTTGACTCTAATTGTAGATCAGTGACCATGTCTAAGCCTCTTCACGGTTTTCCACAATATATATAAATCAAAACCAAGGCTGGCGTGTTTGATATAAAATCTGTCATGATGATATCTGAGGTCATCCCTCTTTAAATTATTCCCCCTGGCTTGGTGCAAGCCTGTCAATCCCGGCAATGCGGTAGAATATAACTTTTTATAATTTTTATATCTTTCCTCCGACCAAACTTCTTTTAAATACCGCATACCATTAGTGCTCATCGGTCTGATGCCGGATATCGACATGTGTCCGGAAGCTATTTGGAATAATTGCGGAAGCTCATCCAATCCGTATTTTCTTAGCACTCTACCTAGTCTGGTAGCTCTGGGATCTTCATGGCCTGCTTTCCCCTTAACTGCCTGCGCGGTGTCTTTTTGTTTATCTGCGTCTTCATGCATAGAACGGATCTTATATACATCTAAACGCCCGAATTGACCGGAACGTTTTTGTTTATAAAAAACACTCCCACCGTCCTCTAGTTTTTTCGCCATTCCCAAAACAGTAATAGCGGGAGTACAAATAATAGACGCAGGTATAGATACTGCTAAGTCCAGTACTCTTTTTCTTTTACTATTGAGATATTCTTTGCCCGGACTAGAGGAGAGGTGACTCACGGCGCGCCCGAGCAGAGTATCAGGTCTTCTTAGATACTTGTCGGCCGGTGTGTTCTGCTGTGCGTAATTATATCTCTCCACACGTAGATTATACTATAAATATAATAATATAATCAATTAATAATATACATAAAAGCAGGAGTTTAGTGCTTATTCATCAGCCCGCATATCTATATTCAATTTGCTGACTGTTTCTCTCCCTACCGCGCTATACCGAGACAACTGCGGAGAGGGGGGGCGATATTGGAACTTTTATGGCTCACAATACCGCCTTATAAATTTTACAATTTACTTCTTACGCCGTTTATAAATAAGCTCAATAAACTTATCAGTCATAAATATAGAATTCGTCATCTCATATAAAGCATAAAGATATAATAAAGACAAATAAACACTAGCGTATTTTAGAAAGTACGCAGTATTTTTTATTAGAATGGATGAATTTGAGTCTACTTTAGGAATTCCAATTAAAATTACAAACTGTATTAAAAAGAGCACCATCATTAAATATATATTTTTTCTAATTTCTTTTTTAGTTTCACTAAATATTAATTTATTTTTTTGACTCTCAATATTAGTAAAATAACCAACTAGAAATATTGAAGATGCTATATTAAGCCCCAATAATAGCCCCATTATCTGAAGTGACTGGTTTTTAATATAATCTATTAAAAATCCATTCCCGATATATAGGTCAATTATTATTATTGGTATCTCTGCTATGAGTATTAGAAATAATAAGCCAATTAATCTAACCATTAAATATTTTATTAAAAAAATCCTTAACTGTTTGAGGGTCGGTAGTTGCCAAATCAACATCTAAATCTAGTTCTATAGATTTTATTTTTTGTTCACTACTTATAATTTTTGACCTTATACCACCTTTAATCTTAAATTTGAATTCTCCTCCTCCTTTAGTAATATATTCAACCCCTTCTTTAATTAATCTATTATTCTTGGGAATTTTTAAATTCGCATTTTTATTAACTAATGATACCCCAGTGTTAGTAATGCCAAATTCTTCCTGCAAATTTTTCAGGTCTTCATTTAATGTATTTATTATATTCAATAAATTAGGTGCGGCAAAAAATAAATCCAGCTCCTCTATATTTCCTTCATTCTGTTCGACAATTTTCCAAAAATCATACTCTTTAGTTACTGGATTAATTGTAGCTACGAGGCCATGCTGTAGTAGTTTATTATTTATTTTATTAATGAATTCCTGTAATTGCTTGAGTGGTTGTTGAAAAATAGACCTTTTATACTCGAAAGCAATCATTTGTCCATTTTCAGGATTTTCACCAATATTTATAAAGACCATGCAATTTGGCCAATCTTCCTCTTTTTCTTTTTTGAAGTTTTTTTCAGGAGATGCATGCTTTACTATGCTTGATTTTTTACCTATTTTGGCAAAAATATAATCGCCTTCAGACCTTTCATAGGTATATGCCAATTTTGATCCTCTATAATCGAAATAATAAGTCTTTTCCAGTAATTTCCGCATTAATTCCTTTTTGCTTGTTTCAGGAGCAAAAAGAATTTGTTGAGCAGTTTTATTAACAAAATACCTAAATAATAATATTCTCATATATTTGCCTCAGCTTTAGCGGTAATTTTACCATAAAGACGAAAATAATTCATTGTATTGTTGTAATACGGGGCTAAATTCTATTTAATAAATTCTGTTAATAGAAAAGAATAAGCTAATTGTATCTCTTTTTTTATCCAACTCTCTTTTAATTCTTCTATTTCACCATTCCGGTCAATAAGTGAACTACAAGGAGAAAAATAAAATTTGTTTTTTGAAGCAAGGAAAAGAAAACATGGATTCCATGTAGCGTTTATTTTGTTTGCAATATCCAGAACATCTTGTTTATCAAATTGTGATCTATATTTTACTTCTACGAGATAAACGCTTTGTTTGTCTTGTGATACTAATGCAAAATCTGGCGCATTTCGGATATTTTGCAGAACTTTTTGTACATGCAGATGATGCTGATATTGAGCAAGCATAGGCGTTGTATGTTCATAGCCTAATGGAATAATTGTAAATTCCTCAGTAGAGCGGAACATTTCTTCAAAAATTAGCTCTGTAATTTTCCCCTTTATTAAGTTTCTCGAAAAACTTATATCCATATATTAATTGTAACAGCTTATTACATTACTCATCTAGCTATTTAATAAACGCCCCTTCAGAAACGCCCCTCCCAAGCCGGATTCGTTATATTAAAGAAATTTTTTCTTCATTTTTGAAATAAGTTTTTAACATAGCTTTTAGACTGCGCAGGCCATATCCGGATTTAAGGTATTCTTCGCGGTTTTTTGCATCAGTTTCGTTTAAAAAGGCTTCGTAGCATATTAATTTATAAGGGATGTATGGTTTGGAAGCGGCGTTTTTGCCGGCATTATGTGATTCAAGTCTAATTCTCAAGTTAGTCGAGTAACCAATATATAATTTTTTATAATTTACGCTTTGAAGGACATATGTATAGTAGAACATAGTGAAGGCGAGACGTAATAAATTTGCTATGCAAATTTAAACGTCTCAGCAGCGTTGAAATTGCTATGCAATTTCTTACGCTGCGGAAGGGGCGAGATTCGAACTCGCGGTAGGCTTGCACCCACAGATGTTTTCAAGACATCCGCACTAGACCACTATGCGACCCTTCCATTATACTTTTGCGCCATTTTCCAGCAAATACTTTATTCTTTCTCTTCCTTTGCCGGTTTTTAAAAAATTTTCTTCTCGTAAAGCATCAGTCTTATTTATAAAAGCTTCATAATAAATTAGCCTCCAAGGTTTACCGTATTTGGTTGAGCGAACTTTTCCTTTATTATGATCTTTAATTCTTTCTTTTAAATCATCTGAGCTTCCTTTATATAACTCGCCAGTAATTTTGCTTTTTAAGATATAAACGTAATGCATTATAAGGTTTTTCCGCCCAAGGCGGATCAGCCTCGGGCTGACAAGACATCCGCACTAGACCACTATGCGACCTCTCCAAAGTAATTTTTTAACTTTCCCTTTAGTATTTCTCTTCCGTGCCCGGTTTTAAAATATTTTTCCGCATTTTGAGCATCCTTTTTATTTAAATAAGCTTCATAAAAGACCAATTTAAATTCACCGTTTCTTTTTGTAAAATCTGAATCGCCACGCTCATGCTCTCGAATCCTTCGCTTTAGGTCCGAACAAAACCCTTTGTATAACTTTTTATTCTTTATGAATTCTAAAACGTAAAAATAATACATTTTCACTTCCGCCTCTTCGGCGGATCAGCCGTAGAGGCTGAATGCGACCCTTCCAAGAGCGAAAAACTAAAAAAGAAAAACTTAAAAAAATCTTAGCATTTCTTGCGCGCGTAGCTATTTTAGCAAAAATAGGGGATTGATGCGAATGACAAATTATTACTGTATTTGTGTTGATAAATATAAGTGAAGTGATATAATGCATTAAATAATTGCTATAGGACTTATAATTAGTTTGATTGGCAATAAATAATATGCATGAACGCGAAAATTTGCGACAACAAAGGACAGTGGATAGGCGAGATGTAAAGGAACCGAAGATGCAAGGTGTCCGCTCGCGCGTTCATGTCGAGCCCGTTACGGATTACCGTGCTGGATTCGCCACGAAAGAGTCAGGCATCAATTCTTACCGAGATTCTTCGGCACCAAAAGATCTTTCCCGGCGCTCTTTTCTTTCAGGCATTACGGCATCAATCAGCGCAAATATTTTACCGCCGGTATCTTTTCGGGCACTCGCAGAAGTCGAAAAAAACCATGACAACAAGCCTGTTCAAATTGATAATGCCTCCCCGGCACTGGCTTCCTTCCCCAGCGAAGATGCCTGGCTGAAAGCGTGGGTTCCGCGATTGCTTGAGCAAAAGAGGATTGATGTCCTAAATGCCCGGAAAATCCTTGCATTGCATTCGGAGGCGAACATCAAACAATTAGAAGCGGCAGTTTTTAATCTTGATCATTATTTGCGCATGGCTTCTGTAAATATGCTTGCTTACCGGCAGGAGAGCGAGGTGCTCTTGCGTGTCTTGGGATCAAAAGACGCACACGAGTATCCATCGGCAGAACCCGATGTTCGTATCACGGCGGTGCGGGCATATACAAAGTCCGGCGGGACCCTGGAGGAACTCCTCGTCAGGCCGCTCGATCTGGATGAGCAGATAGACCGGGAGATAACGGACCTAGCCGTTAGCACGTGCGATGCCGGCAAATTGATGAGTTTGATTAAGCGTTACCCGCATCGCCAGGAATTCTTGCGCGTTGGACTTGCCGGGCTTTTGGTGCGTGAGCGGCAGGGTTCTAAAGAATCAGCAGTCATGTCGGTCTCGGAGGCCGGTTTTCCAATGGCAAACGGAGTAGCATCTGCCGTTTTTCATCCTGAAACGGGTAGATTGGAGTTACGCAGTTCGATATTGCACCGGGAGTTTTTAGGTACTCAGTCGGAGACAGTCTCGGATCGCCTGGGTTGGGTTATGAGACAGGATGGCAAAGAACTGTCTTTTAAATCCGCATTAACCAAAAATTATATGGATGAGACTCCTATCATCCAAGTTGAACAATCTCTGGGAAATACCGGCGGCAAAGTAAATTATTATTATTTTGTCCCGTTTGCTGCATCAAGGACTGAAGACCGCGAAGCCTCATTGGTAATGCTGGCACATGTTGAGGCGCCTCCAGGTACAGACGACATTCTCGAACTCGAAGCGGCCCCGTGTATCAACCCCCGGGCTTTCTCAACCCGTCTTCCCGATAGACAGGTTTCAAACGGCAATTTCTGGCGGGGCACTGTCATTTCGGTTGATAATAAGCAAACCCAATACGCCGGAACGGATCCTGAGCAATTACTGGCCAAGGAGCATGCGTTTTGGCACAGGGTGCGCGAGCGTGTCCAAATGCCCGAGGGAATGAACGAAGGTGAACGTGAACTATATATTAGGTCATATAACACCCTGCTTATGGGCCAGCATCCGGATGGTCCCGTAGTAGCCAGCTTACCTCCGGCTGATGCATATCGGATTCCCTGGGTTCGAGATATGACTTACGCTATGCAGGCTATGCTTTCGGCCGGATTGCAGGATGAGTTCGAGAGGGGAGCGGCGTTTCTTTTCAGTCCGGAAGTGCGTACATACGGCCCGGATAGCGATTATTTCCGGTTCAGGGGAGCTTTCAGGGGAACACAGATGCCTCGTACAGTTTCTCTTGTGCGTTATGATCGATATGCTGACAAGCAAGGTAAATTGCGCTGGACGGAGAGTTGTGATCCGATTAACGAGGATATAAATGGTAATGGTGGTGATAATAACCGCAACGTAGAATTTGATGGTTTAGGCTTGGCGTTACACTCCTTAGGCAAATACGTATCGATAGCTAGGGAGCGGGGCTGGGACATGCGTCGTGTAGAAGTTTTTTTGCGTGAACATTGGGATGCAGCAAGTTTATACACGGCGGATGTATTAACCGATGAACTATTAGATCCCCGGTATGGACTAATAAAACCTGATTCGGGATTTTCCGAAAGACATCATCCCGGCAGATGGTATGCATATACATCTGTCACCGCTGCAGTAGGACTGCGTGAGGCCTCAGAAGTTGCCGGTATGCTTGGCGACACAGCCCGGCAGAAGAAATATGCAAATGCCGCCGAACGCATCAAAGATGGAGTATTGAAACATCTCGTGACGCGTTCAGAAGCGGGGGATCTGACGATTCGCGCGACACTTGATGACACAAATCTCATTACAGGTATGGAAGCCCTTTCGCTTGAGGCCATCACTCTTGGCTTTCTCAACCTGAAAGACCCGGAAGAATATCAACTTGCAAAGGGGATTATTCGTACAACTGATGAACATCTTACATTTCCGGGAACGCCGGGGACCCGCCGGGCAACGGTCACGGAATGGATGGGGTTGACCGACTGGTTTTTTGCAGATTTGCGCAAAGCAACCGCGCTCTTTATGATGAGCCGGGAACGCATTCAATCCGGCGATCCCAAGGAAGGAATTCCGATGCTCGCGCGAGGCGAGGAAATTATGGACTGGGTTGGTTCATGGGCGAGGGCTCATCATGGGATGATAGGTGAACAGGTCGGGTTTGATTACCGGGATCCGAGGTCTCTTGTATATACGAACATCAATATGGTCGGTTACGGCGGCGGGATATATATTATGGCCATGGAAGCTATGAAGCAGGCACAGTCCGTCGACTCAGGCAATCGTTTTAAGCTAAGGGATTAAGTCAAAGCGCAGGAACAAATTTCGTGAATATAGACTTTTAAAGCGTGAAACCGCTGAGTATTTCCTCGGTGAGTTTCAGATATTACCCCAATATTGAGAAATTTAATACTAACCGTCTAAAAACCAAGTTTTCGCTTGACCTTGTTATTTAGATACTTATTTAACTTATCTTTAAAACCTTGGCCTTTTCGTGCATATCTGAACTCATAGCTAACCCCTGGCAATTTGGATCTGAGATTAAAGCCGCCAAGATTATCTACTTCAAGTCTATTAAATACATGGTCCGCCCCATTTAGCTCGATATGAACTTTATTTGGTGTATATACAGAAACAGTGGCCACCTTTCCCTCCGGAGTCTTATACTTTTTTGGCGTTAAGCCAGGCTCAACAGTTTTTACCCAAATTGTTTGCCCGAACACTTTTGTATCCCTCTCAATAGTCATAATAGCGGATTTTACTCTTAAGCTCGGATATTTGCAAGAAGTCAGACAGAATTTGAATTAGAATTATTTTACCGTAACGCTCTTGGCCAGATTTCGCGGCTTATCAGGATCAAGTTTCTTTTTAACAGCAATAAAATACGCCAGAAGCTGAAGGGGGACAACATGTGTAATAAGCGGTGCTCCTGTCTCGCTGACCTCGATCCACGTATCAAAAGCAGGATTATTCTCGCTTGAAATCCCGATAATATGTCCGCCGCGCGATCTTATCTCAATCGCGTTTGATATCGTCGCATCATAAGTCTCATCCTTGGGCGCAATGACAATAACCGGTGTGCCTTTGGCGACAAGCGCGATCGTTCCATGTTTCAGTTCTCCTCCGGCAAGCCCCTCCGTATGAATATAACTGACTTCTTTGATTTTCAAAGCGCCTTCAAGGGCTGCGGCATATGAAATTCCCCGCCCGATAATATAGATATGTTCATTGTCCGATAAGAATGACGCAGTATCTTTGATTTTCTCAATCTGTTTTTTATCAAGCATTTTCAATATAACCTTTACTGCTTTATTTAGTATAGTTTTCGCTTCACCAGGTTTATTTGCCAAAGCAAACGACAGCATCATCAGTATCGCGATTTTGGCGATAAACGCTTTTGTGGACGCGACGGCCATTTCCGGCCCGGCGCCGAGTAGTAATTTATAATCACCCATTCTATACACTGTCGAGCCAAGTACGTTTGTGATCGCGACAATTTTACTGCCCCGCTTTTTGACGTGACTAAGCGGCTCGACCACATCAATCGTCTCTCCGCTTTGCGATAGGGGAATGATCAGGCTGTCTTTGGTAATAAAATCCTCCAAATAATTAAACTCCGATGCGGGAGCCGTATTTACATGGCGGTGGGCAATTTTTGAAAAAAGATAAGTACCGGCGAGACAAGCATTAAAAGCAGTGCCGCATCCTATGAAATAAGTGCCCCGCGCTTTTCTAATCGCTTCAGCTATCTGTTCTATCTGGTCACCATATGTATTTGCGATGTTGTTTATGACTCTGGGCTGATCATATATTTCTTTGAGCATAAAATGCTCAAACTTTCCTTTGTCTGCCTGTTCGGCTTTCCATTCAATTGTTTCGATCCCCGGAATTTTTTCGGCGCCTGTTTCGAGGTCATATACCTTAAAAATTTTATTGAGCGAAATAAGTTCATTGTCCCTCAGAAAAATTACTTTTTTCGTAAATGGCAATATCGCGCTGGTGTCAGACGAGATCAGATACTCACCATTGCCGATGCCCGCGATAAGAGGCGAGCCGTTTTTGGCCGCTACAATTTCCTTATCTAGAGTATTGATCGCGACAATCGCGTTTAGCCCTTTGAGGTTATTGAATGCTTTGCTTACGGCTTCTCGGAATGGCCGGTTCTGATTTAGAGAATCTTCGATCAAATG
Organism: uncultured Gammaproteobacteria bacterium; assembly: GCA_964564035.1. Classification (GTDB taxonomy): domain Bacteria; phylum Patescibacteriota; class Microgenomatia; order Levybacterales; family UBA12049; genus JAHIGH01. The sequence continues at coordinate 48,726 of CAZLZN010000006.1, forward strand.
CGCTATTACTTCCGTATCCGTATCTGATCTGAATTTGTGCCCTTTTTTAATTAATTTATTTTTAAGCTCCTGATAATTCTCAATTATCCCGTTTTGTATCACAGCGACACGCCTCTCGCAGTCAAATTGCGGATGTGCATTTTCGTCTGTTACTCCGCCGTGTGTTGCCCAGCGGGTATGTCCAATCGCGATAGAATTCGGTGCAGAAAATTTGGGATCTAACTGTGCGCCGCCGATCTTGCCGATGTGTCTTTCATGAATAAATCTGGTTCTGATATCATCCCTCTTTGATTTAAGCTGAGCGGCAACTCCCCATGAGTCATACCCTCTGTATTCCAAAAGCTTAAGTCCTTCAAGCACGATATTGGATGCATTTTCTTTTTTTCCTATATAACCGAATATTCCGCACATTTATGAAATCAATTCTAGTTTTAGTCATATCGAAAGTCAACAGCTTAAATATACTTTTGAACTTGTTCGTGGTTGTAGTATATGTTAATATAGTTGATATTTGGCGGCACAGAATGTGCCAGCCGCGTTTGACGCGGCGCGGTGGCGAAGTGGTAACGCAGCTGTCTGCAGAACAGCCATTCACCGGTTCGAATCCGGTTCGCGCCTCTATAATTAGGGCTTAGGGCTTAGGGCTTAGGGCTTAGGGCTTAGGGCTTAGGGCTTAGGGCTTAGTATTAAGTATTTCCGCTCTCACTTTTTGACATACCTTTCACTTCAAAACGAGACTCTCAGATCTTCACTAAATTGTAACTGCTCACTGGACTTTCAAAAATTGTCATTGTACAGGATTAATACCGCGATTTGATCCTATGAGAAGAAATTCCAAATTCAAAGCACCAAATAACAAATAATATCAAAATACAAATAATTAAATCCACAATTTATTTTGACTGCGTAATATGCGAATTTGATATTTGAATTTATATATTTGGTTTTATTTGTAATTTGTAATTTTGGATTTGTAATTTAATTTATTAACCAGAATGACATTTGTCATAGATTGTGATAAAAGCCAAAGAGCACTTACACTGAATTAATTTGACTATTTATAGTTTTTAGACTATATTGCGGGTACATATGGCATCAAGAGCAGAATATTATCAGGGATCAGGAGGGGAGCGGTCATTCGCCGAAAAAGCCGGCTGGTACACTACAGCGCTAGGTTTGACCGCAATTGGTATCGGGCTTATTGCCGGTTATCCAAATCTGGCCGCGCTCGGCTTGGCGGTAACAGTTGGAGGAGTCCTAATAGGAAGTACCGGCGGCAAGTCAAAATAAATGCAGAGGAGACATATGGCAGGAAGTCCTGAGGCAAGAAGCCAAGCGCTTGAAAAATACAAAAATTTCAATAAACTGACGTTCGTCGGCTCTTTAGGAGTGGCAGGGGTATCCGCTTTTGTAGCGCCTCCCCTCGTAGTTCCCGCGCTCGGGTTTGCGGCAATTGACGGTGCCCAGATTATCGCGATAAATAAAATTAACAAAAAGAATTCAGTTCAGAAACAAGAATTAAGACACGCTAATGATAACGAAAAAATTATTTTTAGATCTTCTGATTTGAAACACTCAGCATAATTTATGGAAAGAATCAAAAACAATATTGAGAGCAATAAGAGTAATCAACGGGATCGAAAAACAGCACCAATCGCCCGCCGAATCCTTCTCGGCTATGCAGATAGCATTAAAAATAAACCCCTCCGCACCCTCGCGCGATTATTATTTAAATAAAAGCATAACCCCAATTTTTTTACGTGTGACAAATAACCTAAACATATATTTTGTCTTTAGCATAGTTTCTTGTTATAATAGCCTCTATTGTTATGGAAGCACGTCGCCCATCAGTTGAGAGCTCCGGCATTGCCCCTCCTCAATCCGAATCCAAATTTCATCGCGAACAAACAGCGCGTTTAAAGCGCTTTTACATCGGCATGGCGGACCCCACGGAAGAAAATTTGCTTAGAGCATGCCGTTTATTAAATAAGCTACCGTTTGAGTCATTAAAAAAATTGAGCAGCAAAACTTTAAATGCGCATCATAGTCCGCAAAATATATTTGCAAATGAAGGTGAGAATACTACTGAAAGAGAAAAATTAAATAAAGGAACCGGCAATACTGGCTGGTTAATAGATGACATTTTAATTAGAAGAAAAAATCCCTTTGATAGTAAAGAAGTAAAACTCAGCGACGCGGAACTGCGCGAAATCGCATCAAGGCAATACGATTCATTATTGAAAGAGAATAAAAAGAGCGAAATATTTAAATTATCAGAGGCCGTTAAAAATGAGAGCGACCTGCAAAGACGTTCAGAGCTAGGATCAATTTTGGCCGTTATGATTAGGGAGCCTGGGTTGCCTGAGGATTTTTTGCGCTACAATATGCAAATTTCAGATATTGCTCGATCAGCTGGGGAGAGGGCAATATTTGAAGACCGGCTCGAGAAGATGCCCAAAAAGGACCGCCTGCATTTTAAAATATTAAGAAAAAAATATGGCGCAAAAGGAGCTAACTTACTTTTATTAAATGGCGTAATTGAGGAAATAAATATGCTTTATGATACAGAGAATTACCAATTAAAGATACCCGAATTTCAGGTAGTACCTGCTTCTCTATACGTTGAGTGGAAGTCTGGTAAGCCTACTGAAAAACAATTGACTCATTATTATCAGCAAGTACAAAAAATTAATCATACGGATCGTTCAGCGGGAGTAATTGTCAGAAGCAGTGCTATCCATTCCGAGGACGGAGAAAAAGTTACAGGTGCCGGTATTTATGATTCGGTTCCGATCTTAGATGATAATCTAAACTATAACAGCTTTAAAAACGCTGTAGTTGATGTTTATAAATCAACAAATAGTGATAAAGCTCGGGCTTATCGCAGGGAACATGGGATAAAAGAGGAGCAAATGGGTCTTATTGTGCAGGATTATCTGTACGTCGACAATGAAGGTTATCTCAATACGCACTTGCCGGGCGTCCCCGGTCTTACTGAAATTGTAACCCGCAGAAGCAGGAATTTTGTAAAACATAATGAATTGGATTTTTATTTAGCAAGCGTTATTTATAGTAAGGGCTTCAAAGATGCACATCATTTTCCTCCTGATGAGAACAGGGTCCAGTCTCAAGCGTTGTTGGCGCTTGGCCAGAGAGCTATGATTTTAGAACGGCTATGGGGTAATAGTATCCAACTGGAATTCGTCTTGCTGGGTGATAAGTTTGCGTTCAATAATAGCATAAACTTAGTGCAAATTCGTGATATACCAACAGTGCTCAGTTCAAAGCACACGGAAATAATTTTTCCGGAGGAGAAGCCGCTGCATATGGGGGCTGCAATTGGCGTTGCAGACGCTTCCTACGATATTTTAGATACTCATAGTTTCAATAATAAAAAAAGGGGATTAGTAGTGTTATCAGAAAACCATGAATGGTCAAAGTTTGGTGATGAGCGCAAACTGCCCAAAGAAGTGGTAGTTATGTTGGTAAACTCATGGGGAGCCAACGGCCACATCCAGACTATATGCGCCGAGCGGGGCTTGATATGTATATATCCAGGTGATTTATCGCGCTCCGATTATCAGGGAGAGATGCCGGTAAATATCAACTATAATGAATTCATGAATAAAAAAGTAGTCAGAGTAGTGTCAAACGGTATTGAGGCAAGAGTTTATGATGTAAATGATAATGAAAAATCAGCCAAATAATTTTTCAGGGATGAACGGAGCGCGGAAATATTGTATAATACTCTTTGATTAGATATAATCCGGGCATCTAGTTCATCGGCTACCTGCCCGCATTGCTACGCAAAGCGTTGCAGGCGGGGAACGCATTCTGAACTTATGCTCTGATATATTTAAGTGAATTCCGGGCATCTAGTTCATCGGCTAGAACGCTTTCCTGATAAGAAAGAGGCGCGTGGTTCGATTCCACGGATGCCCACAGCAGTCACGCTGAGATTAAAATAAAAAAATATAACCTGGCCCGCAACAATTAAACCCATGATAAAAATTCAAAAACTCGACCTGTTGATCTCCCTATATATCGGACTAATTGCCATATCCGAACTCCTCGGCGCGAAAACATTTCCGCTCGTCAAAATATTCGGATACCAGCTCAACGCCAGTGTCGCGATATTCACATTCCCATTCATATTTACGATCAACGACATGATTACCGAAGTATACGGCAAAGAAAGAACCAGAAGCATTATCCAGTCAGGATTAATAATTATACTAATTATATTTCTGTTCAATTTATTCGCGACATCTCTCCCTCCGTCAGCCAGGTTTGCAGCGACGGAAAGCGCGTATGATACTATTTTCAGTCTTTCGGCACGTATTGCTGCGGCAAGCCTTATCGCGTTTACCATTGCAGAATTTATGGACGTACTGATTTTCGTCAAGATCCGCGAGAAATTAGGCAAAAGCAAACTATGGCTTCGCAATAACCTTTCCAATTTCACCGCGCAGTTATTTGACACAACAATATTTATGTTTCTGGCTTTTTACGCACTTGATAAACCATTTGACGCGAACCTGTCATTCCTGCTAAGCCTGATAATTCCTTACTGGCTTTTAAAATGTTTCGCGTCAGTTATTGAAACGCCGTTTGTCTACCTCGGCGTCAACTGGCTAAAAAAAGATAAATCAAAAAAAGGATGAAAGTAATTTTGGTAATGGTCGCCTCAATCGACGGCAAAACAACAAGCTGGCACGCGCCCTCTGTCCCCGAATGGACATCAAAAGAGGATAAATTGCACTTCAGGAATGTTATTTTAAAAAACAAACTGATAATAATGGGCCGTAAAACATACGCGGACTCAAACTCGCAGTTTCAAAACTCACCGGGCAAATTGCGCATAATTATGACATCCCGTCCCGAAAAATTTAAAAACATATCAGTTCCCGGTATGCTGGAATTTACAAGTGAAAATCCCGACGCACTCATTCAAAGATTATCTGAAAAAGGCTACAAAGAGGCCGTTTTAGCCGGAGGAGCAGAAATCAACAGCCTTTTTTTAGCGTCAAATTTAATAAATGAGATTTGGCTAACTGTCGAGCCTGTAATTTTAGGCAAAGGCAACGGACTTATCTCGCCGCTTGAGATCACAAAACATTTCAAACTCAAAAGCGCAAAAAAACTAAATAAAAACGGCACTATGTTATTTAAATACGTCGCGCTATGAAAGTAAGACCGGTTAAAACACAAAAAATAACTCCGGGGAATGATCTGTATGGAGTTCTGAATGACTCAATTGCGCGTCTTCCCGAAAATTCTGTGCTGGCAATCACCTCCAAGATTATCTCCCTTTGCGAGAATAATGTAGTCAAAATCGGAAGCATCGACAAAGACGATTTGATACATGATCAGGCCGATTTCTATCTCCCTGTCGACAAAGCCTACAACATAAACTTGACTATCAAAAACAACATTCTTATCCCAAGTGCCGGAATAGACGAATCAAACGGCAATGGCTATTACATTTTATGGCCCGAAGATCCTCAGAAGTCCGCCAATGAGATCAAGGAGTACCTCACGAAGAAATTTAAATTAAATAACTTAGGAATTATAATAGTCGACAGCAAAACAACGCCTCTCCGCTGGGGAGTGACAGGAACTGCGCTTGCGCACAGCGGTTTTACCGCGCTGATTGATTATACCGGAAAACTGGATATTTTCGGTCGCAAATTTAAATTCGAAAAAGCCAATATAGCCGATTCGCTGGCAGTTGCCGCCGTTGCCGTGATGGGTGAGGGGAGCGAGCAGACACCTATTGCTCTGATCGAAGATATCCCGTTTGTAGAATTCCAAAGCGGAAATCCGACAGACGCCGAGCTTGAAAATCTCAAAATCGATATGAAAAATGATTTATACAAAGAGCTCCTGACGTCGGTCAAATGGAAGCGGGGAAAAGGCGGCGGAAAATAATTGTCTCAGTTTTGGATAGCGAATATCCCAATTTCTAAAATTTCATCTGAACCGGAGCTTATGTTTTCAAATCTGACCGGATTGGAATTTATTGTCTTATATCCGGCAGGCAAATTGACCAGTACGTCTATGTTCAAATTTTGCGCTCCATTGGCACCGATACCGGCAAAATCATATCTGAAATAACCGTTTGCATCGCTGATTACTGTCGTTAAGATATTGTTGTTTATTTCCATGTCTCCGCTTTTTTTGTCCGTTTGCGCGATTTCGATACTTATATTCCCGCCTCCTGATTCATTGTATTCCCGGGTTCCATTTTGGTTTTCATCCAGGTAAATATAGCCTCGCAAATAACCACCTTCAGTCACGATATTATTGCTCTCCGCTGAGGCGCGCTGTCTGATATCCTGTTTTTCATTGGACGCGAATATAAACAGCGGTATGCTCAAAATTATAGTCAGGGTAATAAATATCCCGATTATAGAGGCGTGTGAAGTAACCGGTTTGACAGCTTCCTGCATATATTTACTAGTATTGTATTTCGTCATTGTTCTATTGTTAGCAATTTATCTTAGTTTGATAAACCAGTATCAATTATGAATGGATTTAGCAAAGATTAACGAAATACAGTACTAGTCTGGCAAACGCCGCGTGTTTTGTCAACAACGCTGTTGAGATAAGCTTGTGCAGGGGTCAGCACATGGTATACACTTTCGGCAACCCCCGGTTAAACCGGA
>CAZLZN010000007.1:0-54429 GCA_964564035.1 uncultured Gammaproteobacteria bacterium
GCCGCCAGTGCCACAGGCGGCCCATCAGGTAGAGGAACTGCAATTTCCGTCCCTGTCCCGTCTCTCGCAAATGCCGGAGAACACCACTGACCCTTGGTATTATACTCAAGCAGCAGCCGCCCGCCTGCCGAACTGGTCGCCTGTGTCTGAGTGTGAGAACCAGCCAAAAAATCATCCAGACCCCCGACCCGAGACATATTATCATTACGCGTCAAATAAAACGACGAATCAATACTCGAACTGTGAGGCTCTGTCCAGCTTACAGTAACATCAACTTTTTTTGTCGACGGATCAACAAAACCCCCCGACTCAACGATCGCTCCGCTATCCGGATCCCGCCTGACCTCGCTTATAACAACCTGCCTGCTGAACCCCCCGCTTGAAGAAGCGCCAGGAACCAATGCCCACTGCGAACCCTGCACAACCGGATAAAAAGTACCGCTCTCCGGAAGCATTGCCCAACCGGCATTTTTAACCCCGCGTACAGCCTCTTCTGTTTCTTTGAGAATGGTAGTCGCCTGTGTCTGCTGTGCCTCTCTAAACTTATTGTCCCGCGACGACATGAGACTCACAAACAAAATCGGCAGCAGCAGGGCTGACAATCCTATCGCCAAAAGCAATTCAAGCATCAACTGCCCCCGAAAATTATACTTATATAAACACTCAATTTTATAAAAAAAAGGGTTTAAGACAAATTTTACAAACATATGTTCATTTTGGAGTATCGCCAAGATAAAAGCATATTAATAATTCACAAAAGTGATTTAAGAACCATCACCGGTTCCAGCATCATCTTCGTTTTGCGTGCCCTTTAAATTTTTTATTATTATTTCTGCATCTTCATATAGCACCCTATATGCCTCTTCCTTTACATATTTGTTCTTCGTTCTATTTAATTCCAACTGAAATGATCTTAGCGCAAGAATTGACAACCTATTACCCAAAGGCTGCCTATACATTAAGCTTGCCTTCTCTGCTAACTCAACTTGCAATAGTAGCGTTTTGTATACCAGCTTACTAGTTATTAGATTATCATTGTAATATTTTTTTAAATCTGCTTTGAGATCATAAAATGTAATTATTTTATTAACAACAGATGGTTCTACTTGTGAATATTCAATATTAATTATATTGTTATAATTATTATTTATAATACCCTCTATCTTTTTTGATATATTTTCTCCATTTTTTTGATATGTTAATACATTTAAAGTATAAAAGTTATTTGCTTTACCAGAAAGATTTATAACATACCTACCTCCTTCAGGCACAGGCAACAAAAATTCATTGACACCTGTGCCAAGCATCTGCGAATCACCTGAGCTATCAGTATTCTCAATAGGAGGCGAGAATGCATATGTTGCGTTCGGAATTTCCTTGTACTCCAACACTTGTCCATCCTGAATTGTTTTTCCCGTTTTCCTGCCATTACCATCACTAACAAGTATTTCTACATCCGGACCTACTACTAGAATAATGTAACTCAAATTTGTTTGAGATGGAATAAAACGATCTATTTGTGAATATGTATTATTAAATGAAGATAGAGTATTATAATTCCATTCCGGGTCATTAATAGCATATGTATGGCTCAATTTTCCCTTTGCAACTACAAAATGACCGTTATTATTTACGCGAATAATATCGGGAAATGGTCCAAAACTATTTCCTACAGTTAAATCATCATTAAGTAAGCTTGAAGAATCAGCGCTAAAATACGAACGTTCATGTGTAAGTTTAATATCTGATTTTCCTGCAGCATAAATCTGCTCAGATAGAACACCTATAGATGGAAAATTTATAGATGAATACCAGCCTTCGGAACTGTAACCGCTCACATAGCCTTCATTATTTTTTAACCAATCATTTAAGGTACCCGGATTAATAGGTGTACCATCAGGAAACTCTTTAATATTATGAAAATGCATTATCATTGCTGCAGAAGTTACAGCACACCCCCACCGATTCATAGTTGTTGAAATTCCTGATAGGCCAAATTTAGAAATTGTATGATCATATTCTGTGGACCCCCAAGGATCATCATTTTGGCTAAAATATGGAACATTTAATATATTTTCGGGAGCTTGGGTTGGTGTAGGCGTTAAGGTTGGCGTTGGAAATACGGTTGGTGTAGGTGTAAATACAGGAGACGGTATAACAGAAGGAATTATGCTTTGCATATTCACTCTGCCAATAATCCCGGCTCTACTATCACCAAACCATATGTTGCCATCAGGCCCCGAAGTTATGCCAAATGGCTTACTAATGTAAACTGGCACTAAATACTCACTAATAATGCCATCAGGCTTTATCCTTCCAATATAACCGGAATAATTACTCTCGCCTGATTTTGTATACCAAATATTTCCGTCTGAGCCCAATATTAAATCATTTATTAAATTACCAAATGAGTAGCTAATAGGGTATTCAGTTACACTTCCATTAACATCTATAAAACCTATTGCGGCATTTTTTGAATACCAGAGCTTAGAATCCGCTCCGCGAGCAACGCTGGTTATTCGTCCACCTGATGGAGTTATGAATTCAGTTATTGAATTATCTGCAAGATTTAGTTTGCCGATTTTATTAGTATTTGACTCAGCAAACCAAATATTTAAGTCGTCTGTTGACGTTATGCTTGTTGGTAAGGAATTAGCCGTAGGAATTATAAATTCAACTATTTGTCCATTTTTGTCAATTTTCCCCACTTTATTTCCCATATATTCAGTAAACCAAATATTGTCGTCTGGACCAAGCGTAATGCCCCAAGGCATGCTATTTTGATATGGCAATACATACTCCTCTACGATGCTTCCATCCGAATTAATTTTTCCAATTTTATTTGCATTAGCCTCGGAAAACCACATTTCACCATTAAGTCCAAGTGTTATATCTTGAAGATAGCTATCTGATGTAGGAACACTATATCTGTAGACAGACATAGCATCTGTACTCATCTTGCCTATATTATTGTAATCTGTTTCTAAAAACCAAATAAATCCATCTGCTCCTTTTGTAATGCTTCTATGATCGCCAAATATTTCAAATGTATCTATCGTTATATTTTCCTGCGCTGAAACCTTATGCACACAAAAAATATTAATTAAAAAAACGACAATAAATAAATTAAAGGCTTGTTTTGACAATTGATAATAAAATACTTTTGTAAACATCTTCTTAATAGAAACCAAAATTAAATGATGCATATTTAACATAAATAAATATTTACATCATGTCAATAGAAAATCTCTTTAATAAACCACATAGGCTCCTAGCTTATTCACTGAAATTGTTTTCTCCAAATTTGAATTAACATCTTTAAATGTTATTACCGAATCGGTTGTGCAGCATTGCACAACCTGCCCACTACCTGAGAAAAATAATAATTGCTTATCATATATAGTGTATTCATCAATTATTATTTTAAAACCTGTTGTTATCTCAATAGACGATGGAATATTTATAGTAAACCTGTCCGGGTCCGCTGAAGGTGTCGCGCCCTTAAAAAGGGTATAACTGGAGGTATCAAATTTGATCCCATAATAATCAGGCAAAGCTCCCGCGTCCGCATCGCCGGTCATAGCTTTGATCTGTTGTTCCTTGAAATCCGCCAAAAAAGTCTCAACAACAGTCGAAATATTCGTGCTCTGCTGAATACGCGGAAAGCTGATAAGTCCGATGCCGAAAATAATAACCAAAATCCCCATCACCAGAGTTATTTCAACAATTGAAGAAAACCCCCGGTTATCAAAATAGTTCTTCATATAATAAATAGAACTCCGGAACGGATCATAATATTTTTTTCGGACATCTGTCTGGACCCGGCTCAACAAGCGAATTATGGCCGCAAAATAACCCTGTAATCCGCGATTTGTTACCTCCCTCCGACCTGCGTAATCAGTCCGTACATCGGCGCGATAATAGACACCATCATCCCCCCGATCAAAACTCCGACCAAAATCAGCATGATCGGCTCGATCATCGCGGTTACAGTCTTGAGAGTACTCTGCACCTCATAATCAAGATACTCCGACACATCCGCCATGCTCTTATTCAGCGTACCGCTCCTCTCGCCGGCCTCGATGATCTTGACCATGATCGGAGGCAAAACATTCTTGTGCGCCCTGAAACCCTCCGACAGCTTCTTTCCGGATACAACCATTGTTTTTGCCTGCTTGATTGTGTCATATATTTCTTTTTTTATAACAACCTCCTGGGATAGCTCCAAAGCAGTTGTTATTGGTATACCGGCGGTTAAAAGCAAAAATAGGCTTTTTGAAAAACGCGCCAGATCAATTTTTCGCGCAAGTCCCGAAATCCCCGGCAAAGTAGTAAGCAGTCTTATAAAAAATATCCTGTATCTTTTGAGCAAATAAGAAAATCCCACCCCGAAAAGCACCGACCCAAGCATTATATACATAGGATAAGCGAGCAAAAAGTCCGACACGATAATCATGACTTGAGTTGGAAGTGGCAGAGGTACATTCATGCGCCCGAATACCGTCGAGATCTTGGGTACGACGACAACCAAAATCACAAGCATAACAACGATAAGCACTGCAAAAATAAAAACCGGATATATCATAGCGCCCTTTATCCTGTCATTAAATTCACGGTCTTTCAAAATATTATGTTTCATTTCGCTCAATGCTTCATCAAGCGTCCCGGCTTCTTCGGCAGCCTTTACAATACTGATCGTCACTTTATCAAACACTCTCGGGAATCTGGAAAATGAAAAATACAAATGCTGTCCCTGTCCCAGATCATCCCGTATCGCTATCAGAATTTTTTTCTGATTACCTTTCGCGTCCTCGAGAAGAGACACTATTACTTCAAGTATCGGTATACCTGCCGAAAGCATTGTGTGCAAATTGCTGACCAGCCCGACTTTGTCGCTGGTCGAAATAGATATATTTGATTTTTTAAACTGTACTACCTTTTTTTCTTCCATTATATTCCTCCTACCTTCGTCACGCGCAGTACTTCCTCGATAGTCGTCACGCCTTCAATTACCTTTTTCAGTCCGTCATCAAGCATCGTGGTCATATCATAATCTTTGACAGCCTGTGCCAGGATCTCATCCGCATCTGCTTTTTGCACGATCAGCTTCCTGATATTATTTGTAACCTCAAGCACTTCGAACACACCGATACGCCCGGAATAACCCGTGTCGTGACACACATTGCATCCCGCGCCTTTATAGATCCTGATCTCTTCTTTAGAATCAAAATGCTTGTTTATAATTTCAACCGGAAGATTCTGGAGCATTTCCTCCCTACTGATAGAAATAGAAGTCTTGCACATCTCGCAAATTTTGCGAAGCAACCTCTGCGCGACGATCACATTGACCGTTGACGCGACCAAAAAAGGCTCAACTCCCATATCTGACAAGCGGGGCAGTGAAGTCGCCGCGTCATTGGTATGAAGCGTCGACAAAACCAAATGTCCGGTCAGTGCGGCATTAACAGCGATATTTGCCGTCTCCGAGTCTCTGATTTCTCCGACGAAAATAATATTCGGATCCTGGCGCAAAATCGACCTGAGTCCGCTGGCAAAAGTCAGATCGGCTTTGGAATTCGTCTGGATCTGATTAACCCCTTTCATCCGGTATTCGACCGGATCTTCAATTGTTGTGATATTTTTCGCCCTTGAATTAATGATTTTCAAAATCGCGTATATGGATGTTGTTTTTCCTGATCCTGTAGGGCCGGTAGACAATACCATACCGTATGACTTCTTGAATCCGTTCTCTACCTTTTTCAAATCATGCTCTTTCATACCCAGGTCTACCAGGGAAAACTGCCTGAATCGTGACGCAAGAAGACGCATGACGATTTTTTCACCATATACGACCGGAAGAATAGACACACGAATATCAAGCTGTTCTTCTTCAAGCGAGATCCTTATCTTCCCGTCCTGAGGAGCCATATGCTCATCTGTTCGCAGGCTTGCCATGACTTTTAGCCTGGTCGATATACGCTCATGAAGCGGTTTCGGCAAAGTCAGCACGTCGTGCAAAATTCCGTCGATCCTGAACCTGACCAAAGTCTTATCTTCATGAGGTTCGATATGAATATCCGAAGTCCTGTCCTGATAACTGTAGTTTATGATCATCTCGACGATCTTCGCGATTGGCGCCGATTTGGATACTGATTTTCCGCCCACCATTACCTGCTCTTTCAAAATATCGTCAAAGGTTTTTTGCAGGTCACGTCTATAGATCCAAAGCTTGTTAAAGACATCCCGCTCTGTCGCGTAATAAGGATAAGCAGGTAGATTGGTTTTTTTCGTGATCATCTCCAAAACCAATTTGTTATAAGGATCCGCCATACCCACCCTAACCCCCTGCTCATCTCTGATAAACGGAATTGCTTTGTATTTTCGCGCGATCCTCTCGGGAATTATCCTATACACATCGTCAGGGATCGTAATCTTGCTCAAAATAATAAACGGAATTTTCAACGCGTCGGATATCAGCATCCCGAGATTCTCGTCGGTTACAATATCTTTTTCGATCAAAGCGTCCGTGAGGCTTACATTGGAATTTTTTGCGTACTCAAGTGTTTCGCTAAGCACTTTTTCGTCAATAAGCTTAACGCTTAAAAGCAGGTCTTTTAATTTATCATCAGAGATCAGCATGGGCAGTAAGAAGCGCAATTATCATAACCTCCGGATTTTACTGCGATCGGCAAATCCCGAGGCATGATGGCTTGCATCACTTCTTACTTAATTGTAGAATCATGTTGAGTAAATTGTCAAAGTTGAAAAAGCTTTTGTTCACATATCCCTTCGCGCCAAGCTGTGTAGCTTTATCAATATCCCTCTGCTGTCCCAAAGTTGAAAATACGAGAACAGGAATTTGACTGAGTATCTGATCGTTTTTAAGATCCTGAAGCAGCTCAAAACCGTCTTTCTTCGGCATAATCAGATCCAGAAGGATCAAATCCGGCTTGAATTCAGGGATCAGTTTCAAGGCCTCCTCGCCGTCGCCGGCCTGTCCGACCTCTATACCTTTTTCTTTCAGCTTAAAAGCATAAAACTCCCGGAAAAATTTATCATCCTCAACCAATAGTATTTTCATAATTATCCTCTATATTGCGAAAGCCCCTCAACCCTGTCGCTCAGATCAAGCTCTTTATTATTTTTCTCAATTTCATCAAGTGAATCAAGCATTCTGGTAATTTCTGATTGCAATTTTATCAAAACATCTCTCGCCGCATCTGTTTTTTCTTTTTCATGTTTATCAAAAATATTTTCAAAAATCTCACTCAGCTCCCCCAGATTCTTGTACCCCATAATTTGGCATTGACTCTTCAGAGAATGCGCGTCGCGGTGAATTTGAGTTATAGATTCTTGTTTTTGGTCGCCCTTGAGAAGAAGTGAAATATGGGTTTGCATACTTTGCAAATAGCTTCTTGCTGTTTGAAGAAAAAGCGCTTTGTATTTCTGTATATCTTCTTGTGACAGTGCCATAAACTTGAACAACTATAATGATACTTATATTTAACACTATTTGTCAATTAATTCTGTCCAAAATGTACGCAGGTTATCTTCTCGCAAACAAAATGGCGTTGGGAATATTCCGCCCGGGCCCTGTTTTGTACTCGCCATACCATAGCGCTGTCGACCCTCCGCTATCCAAATTCAAAGCATTCTCCATCCCCAGAGCCTTCAGCGCATAAGCCATCTCGGCTACTGTCGTATTATAAATCACTCCTATATAAACAAAATTCCCCTTATTACTCACAAAACTTCTCGTCCCCCGGCTTCCCTGCTTCGGGTCACTGCTTCCACCAAAAGAAATATTTCCGCCCGACAATAGCAGCGGCTGATTCGCTATTACTCCGTCAACGCCCGTATCGCGTCCCCACCCGGACGACTGGCCTATAAATCTGGCAAAGCCTTGACCAAAAATTGCGATCGGTACATTACTGTACACATTGTTGTCAGAATTAAAATAATGTTTATTTTTGTTCATGACCAAAGTATCAAATGAGTTCGTTTTTCCTGCACAGCTGGGATATACGGCTGGACAAAAATATGATCCGTTGATCCCGGCGAAAGCTCCGTTTCTCGATACATAATCCCCAAGAGACATGACCGGACAATTATCATGACAATCCCCGTCAGATGCTGTATCAATAATTACTTTTGTAGTATTTAGATCGGCACCGATGAGGGCTATTGTAAATTCTCCGATTTCACTGCTGACCCGCTGATAGGCGAATCCGTTAACCGGAGCATTGTTGCTCGCGACAGCCGGACTCTGAGGCACGCCCGCCAATCTAGATGCTTTCTCAGCTGCTTCTGAAGCTATTTTATCCTTAACTTTTTTAATTTCATCTTTAAGCAATGCCAGTTTTCCCTCGGCTGACGCGTAATTTAGATCACTCAAATCCTTAACTATACTCACATATTCTTTTTCAAATTTTTCAGCCTCTGTTTTTTGCGCTTTCAGATCTTGAATCCCCTCAAATGCAGATATGAGAGAGGTGTAGCTTTTATTTGTCTTGGCAATATCGGATATCAGTTTCTGATTTATCAGATATTGATCCTGCTCTTTTAGCGCTTTATATTCGCTCTCTGCCAATTTCAGAGATTTTGATAAAGAGTCAGCATATTGTCTGGTATCCTGATTTTGTTTATTAAAATGCACAAGTGCCAAAATCGAAACCACACAATACGCCGCAAAAAGCAAAACCAAAACCTTCGGCACTATTTTATTTTTGAATATACCTGATAAAACTTTCATATTTAGGATCAATAAAATATTACAACAAATACCCTTTACCATTCAAACTCAACAACCTTGAAATTTTACACGCCGCACTGCATAATAAACTCAATCATGCCAAAAATAAAAACAATTAAAAGCGCGTATGCTCTCGACTCTCGCGGCCTGACCGCGATAAAAACATTCATCGAACTGGAAGACTCCTCAACGGGTGAGGCAATAATTTCCGGAAACACAGCAAACGGCAAATATTCCTCCCTCACCTCCAAAGACAACAAAAACGCAAACGGATCCGGTGCTTCCGCCGCGATTGACAAAATTGAGTATCTGATAGCACCCAAACTGATCGGTCTCGAAGTTGGAACTCAGGAAGATATGGACGCTGTACTATTCGAACTCGACGGCACACCAAACAAAAGCCGTCTCGGCGCAGACGTAACTCTGGCCATCTCGGTTGCCTTGGCACGAGCTTCGTCACACAGCCGCAAAACAGAGCTCTATAAATACCTCAGATCTGTTACCAAAACAGAAAACAGCAGTTTCAAAATCCCCAAAATCATAACCAGCCTGATCAACGGCAATCCCCATATAGACGGCCTCCTCGATTTTGAAGATTTTTTCGTAGTTCCGGCCGTCAACAAAAATATTTCGGAATCACTGCATATCTCAAATGCTCTCGGCGCCAAGCTGATAACAGCTCTCAAAAACGAAAATATACCGGAACTTTATTCTGCCAAAGGAGGATTCGCGCTTTCACTTCTCGACAACAGACAAGTCTTTGACATATTTGAAGAAACTTTCGGGTCTATGAATCTCAAACTCGGTTATGATTTTTTCTGGGGCATTGATGCCGGAGCGGACAATCTTTATACCGGCTCTCACTATTCTTTCAAAAACAATCCGGTTCCCTCTATGTCAACAGGGGATCTCATTAATTACTATCTCGATATTATCAGAAATAAACACGTTTTTTATATTGAAGACCCGTTTGCATCCGATGACACTGACGGCTGGGCAGGACTGAACTCCAGAGTAGGAGAAGACACAATAATTACCGGAGATTCATTGATTTCCGGAAATCCTGCTCGTCTCCAGTCTGCTGTCAACCAAAAACTCATCTCCGCTGTCTCTTTGAGCCCGATCCAAAATGGCACATTGACCGAATGTATGCTTGCAGTCAACATTGCCAAACTCTCCGGCCTAAAAGTAATTATTCATCAGCCTGCAGGAAGCGGAACCGACAGTTTCATAGCAGATCTGGCAATCGCACTGGACGCGGACTATGTCAATTTTGGGCCTCTCGCCCGCGGAGAAAATGTGCTAAACTATAATAGAATGCTCGAGATCGAATCCGGGCTGAATTCACAATAATTATGGCAAATCTTGTACTTGTGCGTCACGGCGAATCTGTTTGGAACGCGAAAGCGCTTTGGACCGGCTGGACAGATGTAGATCTATCCGATACCGGCCGCAAGCAAGCTCGCGACGCCGCTGAGATCATCAAAGATCTTAGTTTCGATATTTGCTTCACTTCCGGCCTGAAAAGAGCGCAGCAGACCTGGGAAGAGATCAGATCATCTCTAAATCTTCAAATTCCCACAACTTCCGATAAAGCCCTGAACGAAAGAGATTATGGCGACCTTACAGGTAAGAACAAATGGAAAATCAAAGAAGAATACGGCGAGGAACAGTTTCTGATTTGGAGACGCAGTTGGGACAATCCGCCGCCCGGAGGAGAGTCTCTAAAAAACGTATATGACCGCGTAATCCCGTATTATCTCAATAATATTTTACCCGAAATACAAAAAAACAAAAATGTCATAGTTGTCGCACACGGCAACAGCCTGAGGGCGCTTGTCAAATATCTGGAAAATATTTCTGACGATGAAATTTCCAGCCTTGAAATGAAACTCGGTGAGCCGTATGTGTTCAAAATGGATCAGTCAGGTAAAATTATTTCCAAAGAAATCCGGTCCATCGGCTCAGGCGTTGCTTAATAAACGGAGTTTAAAATTATGATAAATTATTTTATTACCGAAAATATCACATGTTGCTGTCAGCATTCTCCAAAACGGGGGGCTTACGCGTAGAGTTTTATTTTTATCAATTTTCCAAGCCTCCCGTAGCGGAGGTTTTTTTATGGCTAATTTTATGAAGCTCCCGCGAGCTTACATTCGGAGCATTATATCCTGCGCTCAATCGGGAGCGACCTGCCTTGCCGCCCTGCCTGCCGGCAGGCAAGGCAGGCAGGAATCCCTCCGAAGCAAAAATCCTCTTCGCATCCATCCTCGAGCATGCGTTAGGGGTATTCTGCGAAGGGGGATTAAAGATTTAAATATTATTTTCAAACACGATCCGTCAATTAATAAAAATCCTATCGGGTTGATCATCATAATTTTGACGTACCCGGGACTGCACGCGCTTTGGATCTACAGACTGGCTCATATATTTGAAAATTTAAAAATAATTATTATATCTCGTCTCCTGTCGGCAATTGGCAGATTTTTAACGGGTATAGAGATACACCCGTCTGCCGTAATTCACGGCGGCGTTTTCATCGATCACGGCATGGGTGTAGTTATAGGATCGACAGCCGTTATTGGAGAAAACGTACTAATCTATTCAGGGGTTGTGCTGGGCAGCCGGAAAGGAAGTATCGATAACGGTCACAATTCCAAGCGGCATCCGACAATTGGAAACGATGTAATTATCGGTACAGGCGCCAAATTACTAGGCAACATCCGTGTGGGCAACAATGTCAAAATTGGCGCGAATGCCGTGGTGCTGAAAAATATCCCGGACAACTCAACGGCTGTCGGTATACCGGCGCGTATCCGCCACCGTTATTGATATAGCGAAAAAATATTTGTTATAATTTTCACATGGAGATATTACCTCTAGCTGTAAAATTCATACTCGGCTTCGCGCTTGGAGCGGTTATCGGTTTTGAGAGAGAAATTAATGAAAAGAAAAACGTCACAGCCGCAAGCCCAAAACCGACGGCAATTATCGGTCTTCGTACTTTTTCCATCTCATCGATTATAGGTGTAACTACCGGGCTGTTGTATAACGATTTTATTGCACTATCAATTCTTATCGGAAGCGCATTTTTTGGACTCCTGATTTTATTCTACTACCTCGATTCCAAATACACGCAGGACCAGGGCTTTACAACCGAACTCGGTTTATTGTCCACGTTTATAATAGGTGTTCTTATTGCAATTGACATCATGCCTATCCAAATAACGATCGCGCTTGCGGTAGTTGTTACCTTGGTTTTGTCACAGAAAGACGCTATCAAAAATTATATACACGACGTCAAAAAAACAGAATTCAATGCGTACCTCAGCTTTTCGGTACTGGCATTATTAATTCTCCCGTTTCTGCCTAATACGTCATATTCGCTAGGCGATATCCCGGGATTATCAAATTTTCTGAAAGAAATTAACTTCTACCCCTCACGCCTTCTTGATATAAATCTGGTTAACCCCTTTGGCCTGTGGATGATCGTAGTACTTATTACCGGCGTTGATCTCATCGGATATATTCTGGAAAAAACAATCGGTCACAAAAAAGGCTGGCTTATCGCGAGCGCAGTCGGCGGATTCGTTTCATCAACAGCGACAACCCAATCTCTCGCTCAGGAAAGCCGCAATAGAAACAGTCATTACAGCTTGTTATCCGCTGCTGTCGTAGCCAATATGGTCAGCTTCTTTCAAATATCCATCATAATCGCTGTCTTTAACAGCATATTTTTCCTGCATCTTCTCCCTGTCATATCGGCCATGATAATAGCGTCATTAATAATAATCGTATATTTCTTAAGCAAAAAAGAAAAAGACAAGATTACCTACAGTCAAAAACAACCCAAGCATATAATCGATATCAAATCAGCCCTCAAATTCGCTCTGCTTTTTATTATCATTAGTATTATATCTAAAATTTCACTTGAACTGATCGGCAGCAGCGGTCTCCTTACAACAACAGCTATCGGAGCACTAATCGGACTAGATGCTGTCATGATCAATACCGCCCAGCTTGCAGGCAACAAAATAGATCTAAACTTGGCCGTAAACGCGTTTCTTCTCGCAAACGCGGTTAATCTGATCGCCAAATCAGCGTATGCATTTGTAAACGGCAAAAAAGAATTTGCTTCCAAATTTTTACTAAGTATACTCTCAATAATCGCCGTCAGTGTCCTCGTTTCTCTTTTTACTATCTAAAGACTAAGAACAAGAATTCTCCAAACTAGACCATCTATTTATCTCATATGAGTTTCGTATTTATTCTTCGACCTTAGCTGAACATCCGAGTCCGGAAGTCATCTATAACCTCAAAATATATTATTTTGCGTAAGTTATACTTATCTGCCTTCTACCAGCTATAAGCCTAATATAATAATCTATACTCTATCTATTATGTGTAGGCATAAACAAATATGCATCCTAAAATAATTCGTCATACTCTGACAAATAAAAATTCGCATTTGCCCTTTACACACCTTGAGATTGCAAATCCGCCTCATATTAATAGGTATTCATACACAATACCTTACTGCTCAGGCTCAAAAATAATTTACACGATAGATTTTTTCTTACCACAGTAGACTAATTCCCCATTATACTAACTGTTGACTATAAGATAAGCTACATGTTATACTAAATTTATGACAGAACGAAAATTAGCATTAGTAGTAAAAAACCCCAAAGGAGAAAAAATCAATCCACTGCAATTATTAGCTGAAACAAGACTCAACGCAAGCATTAGAATACCAGCCGTCCAAACCATAACCAGAGTGGGAGAAGATGGCAAACATCATACAGAGAACTCAGACGATAAAAAATTCGGTATTATAGTAGAATTTCCCAAACAGGAAGCTATACAACACGCCCTCGCAGAAAGAGAACTAAAAATACATCTCGCTACAAAAAAGTTTGATGTAGTTCGCGCCAAGCACACTGAAAACAAAGGCAGAAGTAATTTTACCAAAGTCGTCCGCAGAAGAATGTAAAAATTACCCTGTCTGATTCTCGATACTCTTTGTAAAATCAGCCTGACTCTCCAAATCTTTACTCGCGTCAAGCTGTCCCTCAATATCGCCCATAGGATTCAACTGATTAGTTATATCATCAAAAAATTCAAACATCAAAAACTCACCTCCTCGTGCCCTAAATTGTCCGAAATAATCTTAATAAACAATTAATATTTTAAACAGAAACTCGTAAGAAAAATATCTTTTGCAAATTTATAATAATTAGTTAAAATTAACTAGTGTCTGAAAAACAACCCATATACGAAAAACCCCGATTAAAGATAATTGATTCTATACAAAGCCCATATGGCTTAATATCTAAATACGAGGCTGATTATTGTAATAATAAATTTGTTTTCTACGCTAACCCTTTCATAATGGAAGAGGATAAGCCCGACTACTTTGCGCACGCTCAAAAATATATAGAGACACATACAATATCGCGACTACCCGGATTTCAAAAAGAATATATAGATCGCGAAACAACACTCGAGCAAGAGCTTGCTGATCGTAGCAGTCTATTCTTGAGTGAATTAAATCAGAAACTGCCTCACACCGAATTAAGAGACCACACTCTTTATCCCATTATTTTACAATCCGTATTAGGCGATTTATTCTCGACTTATAAAAGACTATCCTCAAAATAGCCATTGCTATTTATAATATATTATTATAAACTTTGTCTGCATTTATTTAATGCATGAAAGGAGGTGAGAACGTGAAAAAAATCTTATCATCTTTATCTATGCTTGCTATAGTTGCGGTCTTTACCTTCGGATTTAGTAGAGCGACTGCATTTGGAAGCATCACAAGTACTTTTTGTAGCGTAACAGTAGATGGTGTTACTAGCTCAAGCACAACCAACCCTTGCAGTGTATCTGTAAGCGGAACAGGAGTGAGCTCAAGCTCGTCTTCATCTTCATCTTCATCTTCATCAAACTAAATTTTATTAGTTTTTGAAGTGGTAATTAATTAGCGCGCTTACCGGCGCGCTAATTTTTGTAATACTTACTGATCATTATCCGAACTCTTACATAACTTTATATATAATTTAATATAATTTGCTAAATATGTATTTCAGCGATATAGAAAATGAAGCGGAAAAAAATACAAGCTACCGCAAAGTACTCTTCAACGGCAATCATTCTCAGGTTGTTATCATGAGTCTCAAACCC
The DNA here is from genome assembly GCA_964564035.1 of uncultured Gammaproteobacteria bacterium. Lineage (GTDB taxonomy): Bacteria > Patescibacteriota > Microgenomatia > Levybacterales > UBA12049 > JAHIGH01. Next base: position 14,942 of record CAZLZN010000007.1, read on the forward strand.
GGAGAAGAAATCGGGGAAGAAGTTCACGAAAATGACCAGATATTCTTCATAGTAGAAGGCAAAGCGGAATTTATAGTAGAAGATGAAAATAAAATAGTCGAAGAAGATCAGCTGGTTCTTGTACCCTCAGGCAAAAAACATAATGTCAAAAATGCCGGAGACGAAAACCTGAAATTGTATACTGTTTATGCGCCCGCCCACCACCCCGAAGGCCTCGAACAACCGACCAAAGAATAAAAAATCTACTTAACGCCCGTACTTATATTTTTAAATAATTTCAATATAAGTACACTTAGGGGGTGTATTAAGTAGGACACCTAGGGAAAAGAGTGCTTGATAATGCCCACGCCCCCGCTCATCACCCCGAAGGCCTCAAACAACCGACCAAGGAAAATAGGTATATGCGTTTCCCCACGCGTTTTATAAATGCATATAAATGTTAATTAAAATTCTGTGTTTATTACTCATCTCTTTCTTAATTTTTATAAAATGACGATCAGAACGCTATAAGCTAAACAGGTAGCATATATTCGAGTCAAAATATATTATGTTAAATCTGCAATTCCCATATCCGCAAGAAACACCCCGGGCTAATTATGATCTCTATAAACGGATTGCCAACTTGAAACGCATTCCCGAACACATCGGCATCATTCCGGACGGCAACCGCAGATGGGCACAGGAACAAGGGCTTTCCAAGGAGTCCGGTTATTTTCCAGGTCTTGACCCGGGCATGAAATTCATTTCGGTCTTTAGAAAAATGGGCATAAAAGAGATATCTATTTACGGCTTTACCAAAGAAAATACCAGGAGGCCATCCGCTCAGGTCAGGCAGTTCAGTAAGGCATGCGCGAAATTGGCAAATAATTTAATTAACTTAGGCATTTCTTTTATAGCAGTCGGTGACACCAAAAGTAATTTTTTCCCCGAAGAACTCAAGCAATATGTCGATCAAAGGACCCCCGGTGATATGAAAATAAATTTACTTGTAAACTATAGCTGGCAATGGGATCTATATGCCGCTTTGGAAGAAGCGAGAAACAACCCTTCAATTACCTATTCAACAGCAACTGATGCTCTCAAATCCAAATACGTTTCAAGAGTTGATCTGGTGATCAGATGGGGCGGGAGAAACAGGCTGTCAGGCTTCCTGCCTATCCAGACCGCGTACGCGGATTTTATATCAATACCCTCTATGTGGCCTGACGCAACACCTGAAGAATTCATCTCTGCTCTCGAATGGTATCAAGCTCAGGACCCTACAAGAGGAGGCTAGCATAATTACCAACCCCTCCAAACATTTTTGCGCTTTTTATCTTTTGTTTCCGAACCGTCAACCGGCTCCTTGCGGAGGGGCTTTTTACGCGGCGCTTCACTGGAGCCGCTTTTTACGTGACGCTCTATTTATTTGAACAGCCGCGTTTGACGCGGCACTCTATTTATTTTGAACAGCCGCGTTTGACGCGGTGCGCCCGGAGGGAATCGAACCCCCAACCCCTTCGTCCGAAGCGAAGTGCTCTATCCGTTGAGCTACGGGCGCGTTAGTCTCCACAATTCTAACAAACCCCTCTCCCCAATTCAAATCCCGGCAATCCAAGAAATAAAAAAATAGTAAATGAAAAAAAGTTAAATGAGAAATATCTTAAGCTCATTGTCCTCATATGATCAAGGTGCTATACTTTTTATAATGCCTTATGAAAAAAATACTTAGATTTATCTGGCGCCACAAAATAATCAGCTCGATAATTCTGATAGCTTTAATCGCAGTCCCCTTTCTGATAACGCCGGCAAACAGCGCGCAGGTAGAAACCATGATCATAAACAAAGCAGATATCTCGCAAACAGTTCTGGCAAGCGGCAAAATAAAATCAAAACAGCAACTCAAGGTCAGCTTCCTGGCAGGCGGGAAAATAGTATATGTCGGCGCTCGTGAAGGTGAGTTTGTAAAAAAATGGCAGACGCTTGCGTCACTTGATAGCCGTAGCGTACAAAAAAATATCCAGGACGATCTAATCGACTATATGAAACAAAGAAACTCATTCGAGGACACTACTGAAAATTACCAAAACCGAACTCCCGCGCAAGCCCTGAATGAAGACATGAAAAGAATATTACAAAACAATCAGTATGACCTCGACAAGTCGGTTATATCAGTCGAAATGCAGTCCCTGGCCAAAGAACAATCATATATCTCAAGCCCGATCGACGGGATAATTATCGGATCAGACATTACAGCATCAGGCATCAACGCGCCTGCCGGATCCGGCTTCACGATTGCTGATCCGGATAATATTATTTTCAATATCGAGGTCGATGAAGCAGATATCGGCAAAATCCGCCTCGGTATGCCGGTCAAAGTCATGCTTGAGTCTTTTCCGGATGATGTACTCAACCTCAGGGTCACCAATATTGATTTCTCCAGCCACACTTCATCAAATGGCAGCAATGTATTCGACGTCGAAGTAGCATTTCCTGACAACGCGGGCTATATCTACAAAATAGGCATGAGCGGAGACGGAGAAATAATCCTCTCGGAAAGAGAAAGCGTAGTAACAATTCCTCTCAGCAGTATATTTGACCAAAATCATGTTTATATCAAAAAGAATGATACCTACATAAAACGCAAACTCGTATTAGGAATTCAAAGCGACACCGAACGCGAGGTCATCAGCGGACTCGCGCAAGGCGACGAAGTCGTATTGGTGCCGGAAGAAGTCGAGCTGATGATGGATAACAAGAAAAATTTCTATTTCTTTTAAATCACATAAGATGAATGCCGCCCCAATTATCCAGCTTACCGACATAGTCAAAAACTATATTACGGAAGATATAGTAACCCAAGTTCTTCACGGAATCAATTTAAAAATATACAGGGGTGATTTCATTGCCATAACCGGCGCTTCAGGATCAGGCAAATCTACACTCCTGAATATCGTGGGACTGCTCGACACGCCGACTTCAGGCGAATACATCCTGAACGGCCACAACGTTACCAAGCTATCCGAAGATTCTCTTTCCAGAATACGAAACAAAGAGATTGGTTTTGTTTTTCAATCTTTCAATCTCCTCAAAAGAATATCGGTTCTGGAAAATGTAATTTTACCTGCAATTTACTGCGGTATGGATAAAATAAAACGTCAGCAAAAAGCTGAAAGCCTGCTCTCTCAAGTCGGTCTGAAAGAACAAATGTACAAAAAACCAAATCAATTATCCGGCGGACAACAGCAAAGAGTAGCTATAGCCAGGGCGCTTATGAACAATCCTGCTATCATTCTGGCGGACGAACCGACCGGCAACCTCGACACCAAATCAGGCGATGAAATAATGAAAATACTCAAAGATTTGAATAAGCTAGGCAATACCATAATCATGATCACACACGAAAAAGACATTGCCGAACAAGCGAAAAAGATAATAAACTTAAAAGACGGAGTAATTATTTAAATTACAAATTCAAAATTACAAATCCCAAACAATATTAAAATACAAATAATAAAATTCGAAACTTTTTGAATTTAAAATTTTGATATTTGAATTTATTTGAAATTTGAAATTTTGTATTTTGAATTTAAAAATATGGATACCAAAGAACATTTTAAACTTGCATTCAACTCGCTCAAAGCAAACAAGATGCGCTCGATTTTAACAACACTCGGCGTCATAATCGGAGTTTTTGCAGTCATCATATTAGTATCTATCGGCTCGGGCCTCCAAAAATATATAACAGAACAAATAAGCGGACTTGGCTCAAATCTGATCTTTGTTATCCCCGGACAAATAGGAGGCGCCAGAACACCTGGCGGACAGCAAACGAACAAACTCACTCTGGTTGACGCCCAAAAACTTGAAGCGCGTCTAAAAGGAATCGCGCAAGTTGGACCTGTGGTTCAAAAAGCCGCGACAGTCAAATATGAAAATAAAACCAATCGCGGCGTATCAATTATCGGCGTATCGGCAAATTATCCGCAAATTATAACCGACGCCGCTCCACTCCGAGGCAGATTTTTCACCAAACCCCAGGAGAAATCTGCTGTGAGAGTGGCGGTAATAGGAAAAACAGTTGTGGAAAAACTCTTTTTCCGCAAAAACCCGATCGGAGAAAGAATATCAATTGAAGGAGTTAAATATACTGTTATAGGTATCATGAAAGAACGCGGATCGGTTTTTGGCATCGACCAGGATAATATGGCAGTTGTCCCTATAAACACCGCCATACGTCAATTTGGGCTTACAAACGTCAATACTATTTATATCGCGGCCAACAATTCCGATTCCATAACCTATGTTAAAAAACAAACCCGACGCACGCTTGAACAAAGACTCACCGAGGAAGACTTCACGCTTCAAACACAAGAACAGACGCTAAGTACCGTCTCAAGCGTAGTAGGTGCGCTTACAGCTGCGCTCGGTGGCATAGCAGCTATATCACTGATCGTAGGCGGCATCGGCGTGATGAACATCATGCTTGTATCCGTTACCGAAAGGACGCGCGAAATTGGCCTGCGCAAGGCTCTCGGCGCCAAACGAAAAGATATTCTTACCCAGTTTCTGATCGAAGCGGTTATCCTCAGTGTCTCGGGAGGCATTATTGGTATACTGCTCGGGCTCCTCAGCTCCTATATTCTCTCCATATTTTTTATATCCGAAGTTACACCCTGGTCTATCTTCCTGGCCTTTATATTCTCGGTCGCTGTAGGAATTATTTTCGGAATGACGCCTGCCATCCGCGCCTCCAAACTCTCCCCGATCGAGGCGCTCAGATACGAATAACGCCGAGATCCTGAGTATACCGAAGGATTGAAGCACTGCGTTATAAGTAATGCGAAAATCCAAAAAAAATCACGCTCCTCTTTTTTGTAAATTCGTGCTCAGTTTGTTAAAATAAAATATCTCATGAAAACGCTTTTTACCAAAATCAAAAAACTTCATATCTCCCCGCAGAAACTCGTAGCCCGCAAACACTACCTCGAATTTTTCGTAGCTATCCTCAGCATCCCGGTACTTATCACGGTTATAATTCTGAACATTAATTCGATCCGATCAACAAATAAGCAAAACATCACTCCCACGCCGAACTTAGTTAAAGAAAAAATATATGTACCCCTGACGATCACCGGCCAAAATTCTCCTCAACCTTCCCCTTCCATATCCCAAACAACCTCAAATTGTTTACCTGGGATAGGAGAAATCAATATAATATCCCCATCCGAAAACGAAACCCTGACTGAAAACCCGGTAAATATTGTAATAAAATACGATTCCCGAAAATACTGCGCAGTCGTATGGTCACACAGTATAAATAGCGGCTCATGGTCAGAATACGACGACAAATCTATCGCTATCTATAATCCGCCTCAAGGCCGGATCCGTCTCGATCTTCGGGTCAAAAGCATAGTAAACGGCGATGAAGAAACAATCTCCCGAACCTTTTACTACATAGGAAATTCTTCCATTTCGACGCCTCAACCCACAACTAACTCACCCGAAATCAGCTCATCCTCCGCTACATAAATATGAAAAACAAAACTATAGATTTTGCCAAATTTCTCATAGGCTGGCCTCTATCAATTGCTTCCCTTTATTTCATCTGGCAAATGTTCAGACAAAACAGCTCCGCTGCTGTATTCGATATACAAAAACTCGACATCACATTCCTTTTCATTGCAATATTTTGTTTTATAATCTTTTATTTCCTGCGAAGCAGTATTTGGTTTAGAATTATCAAAAACCACTCGGAAAATATTACTTTCAAAAGATCATCTTATCTCTGGGCAATGTCCGAGATAAAACGTTATATTCCGGGCAAATTCTGGTTTATCTTAGGCAGGGCTGTATCTTTTTCGGACTCCAAACTCAAAAAACGCACTATCACGCGCCTCATGATTACAGAACTACAGATCTTCGCGATAAGCGCAGCTTTGATATCGCTCCTTTCCTTGCCATTTCTATATAAATATTTTCTCGGCGATCAAATACAGCATCAGATGTTAACCTACCCGGTTATTTTATTGCTTTTCACCGGGACCGCCATATTTATCTTTAACCGCGCTTTGTTTCATAAAGCACCCGGTAAATTAAAAAACTTTTTATCTACAATTCTTCCCGAAAGTGACCCGAGAGAAACCATAATGCTTATCATTATCAGTCTTGTTTCATTATTTTTCTATGGCCTGGCCAATTACTTTACGGCACTTTCTTTCGGATTCCTCGAACCCCGTCTGATCCTCCAACTGATCGGACTTTTCAACCTCAGCTTCCTGATCGGCTTTTTATCATTTCTCACCCCTGCAGGCCTCGGTATACGCGAGGGAGCATCAGCAGTCGGGCTTGCCAAACTAATTCCGGCCTCAAGCGCAGCTTTAATCTCGTTATTCAGCCGTCTTATTCTGATAGTATCGGAGCTGATTTTTATCGCTCTCACAATTATATGGAATAAATTAAATAATCATTATTTTCTCAAAATAGAAAAATTTATCGGAACTCATATTCACGAATCTATCATGGTATTCCTTACCCTGCTTTACCTCCTCTACTTTTCCCTCACCAGTTTTCTGCGATACGACAACTACTTCACGGGACGCTTTGATTTGGGAAATATGGTCCAGACAGTCTGGAATACTTCAAATGGCAGAATATTTATGTTCACCAACCCCGACGGGACCGAAATAGTCTCACGTCTCGCTTTCCATGCGGATTTTATCCTGGTTCTTTTCGCGCCGCTTTATGCTCTTTGGCCTCATCCTTATTCACTTCTTTTTATCCAAACATTATTCGTAGCAGCAGGCAGTATATTTATTTACCTAATCGCATTGCGCGTATTACGAAACAAAAACCTCTCACTTATATTTGCACTATCCTACCTGCTGAATCCCGCTCTTCAGAGAGGCAATATTTATGATTTCCACGCCGTTACTCTGGTTACTTTTTTTCTGCTGGGAGCATTCTATTTTATGATCAAAAAAAATTATAAACTTCTGATTCTATTTCTGTTCTTCGCCGCAATGACCAAAGAACAAATCTGGCTGATTACGGCGCTCTTCGGATTAACGGTTTTTATATTTTATAAAAAAAGGCTACTTGGATTTTTCATAACAACAATATCGATTCTCATGTTCTATCTTCTTATCTGGCACGCCATACCTCAAGCCGGAAACGGTGTCCACTTTGCCCTGTCCTATTATGGTGAATTCGGCGACTCCCCTGCAAGCATTATTACCAACACGATTATTAATCCGCAAAAAACTATTCAGTTGATCCTTGAGCCCGGACGTCTCGACTATCTCCGCCAAATATTCTCGCCTGTTGGCTATCTCTCATTTCTCGCGCCATGGTATCTCATTTTTGCAGGACCCGATCTTGCAATCAATCTACTCAGCGGCAACGAACAGTTGCATCAAATTTATTACCAATATGTCGCGGCGATAAATCCATTCATATTCATCTCGGCAATTTACGCCGTAAAATACATTACTCGCCTTACCGGCCTGCGTGCAGGATTTTTTATTGCGTATTTATTATTTTTCGCAATTTACGGCGCATACAATTACGGCCCTCTCCCCGGCTCGCGCTCTCCAAATCTGGATATGTTTACGAGACCGCATCCGGACAAAAAAACAATTGATCAAATAATCTCGCAAATTCCCCAAACCGCGTCGGTCGCCGCATCCAACAATATCGGCTCCCACCTGGCACATCGCGAACTACTATTCACGATTCCGTTAGGAGTAGAAGAAGCGGATTATGTGATCTTTCTTCTGACCGGAGGCGAGTCTGACAACAGGGAGTTGGAAATAATCAAAAAACTTGAAAAAGATAAAAGATACGAAAAAATCCGCGATATAAACAATTTTCTTGTATTTAAGAAAAAAAATTAATAAAATTATTACACACCTGTATGATAAATGTACTCAAAGCCAGCGGTAAAAAAGAAGAATTTGATGAACTAAAAGTCATGAATTCAATTCGCCGCGCCAGGATCCCCAAGGGAATAGAGGAGAGTGTATTACAGCATGTCAAAAGCAAAATTTATGATGGAATTCCGACAAGCGAGATTTATCATCACATTATTGAATTTCTGGGCGAAAGCGAATCCCCCTTCAGTAAATCACGTTATAGCCTCAAAGAAGCAATTATGAATCTCGGCCCGACCGGCTATCCATTCGAGGATTTTATTGCAGAGATACTCAAAAGCCAGGGATACGAGACTCAAACCAGGCAAATCCTCATGGGCAGATGCATTACTCATGAGATTGACGTTTTGGCCAAAAAAGACAACCAAACCACAATGATCGAAGCCAAATTCCACAATCACGCCGGAACCCGCTCCGAAGTCCATGTAGCGCTTTATACATTTGCCCGTTTTCAGGATATTAAAGAAAGAAACAATATCCACGACGCCTGGCTGGTTACAAACACCAAAACATCGCTGGATGCCAATACATACGGCCAATGTGCCGGACTCAAAATTATGAGCTGGAATTATCCCGATAACTCAAGCCTTAGAGAACTCATAGAAAAATCCCGCCTGCATCCGATCACTATGCTAACAACGATTCCCAACGCCCTCAAAAATACGCTCTTAAATAACCATATTGTGCTTTGCAAAAATATTCATGAAAATCCCTCTGTCCTCAATGAACTCCCGCTGTCGCAAGAGGAAAAAGGTCGGGCCCTTGCCGAACTCGCATACATCTGCAACTCGGAACACTAATCCTTCGCTTTTCAACATTCTTGACCTGTGATAAAATAATCAAATGACAAATGAGCAAATGATAAATGCTAAATACAAACCATCAACCAAGCACATTATGAAGACTACCCGCCCAAACGGGGAGTGTTCGTAAGTGGATTTTTGATCACCTGACGAAACCTCCCGCAAGGGAGGTTTTTATGTACCTTAGAAAAATTTATTAATAGTACATAACCCGCCGAAAAGCGCTCTTTGAGCCGCAGTTCAAATGAACTAAGGCGAAAAGTAAACGCAGGCGGGTAAATAATGAATTAACAATGTAACCATATAACTATCTAACAATTTAACAATCTAACCATGAAGCAAATTAACAACCAAACAAAAACAAACAATTCCGGCATTTATGTCGCCAAATTCGGCGGCAGTTCAATGGCAAGCGCGGTTAGCATCAAGCAGGTAGCACAAATCATAAAATCTGATAAAAAAAGAAAATACATCGTAGTATCCGCGCCCGGCAAAAGAGACAAAAACGATATCAAAATTACCGATATGCTTATCAAATGCTCCATCTACCGCAACAAAAATGAAAGCTACTCGGTAGAATTCGACCAGATCAAAAAAAGGTATCGTGAAATATATTCAGGCCTGAACTTATCAGGCAAGTTGGACAGCTGGCTTGAAGAAATAAATTCAGGATTAAAAAACGGTCAAAAAATCGACTGGATCAAGTCGCGCGGAGAATGGCTCTGCGCCAAAATATTTGCGCAATTTATGAATTTCGAGTTTATTGACGCGGAGGATCTGATCAAATTTGACCCCTTCGGCAATTTCGACAATAGATCATACGAAATAATCAATAAACAATTATCCGCGAAACCTTACGCTGTAATTCCCGGATTTTATGGCAGCGGCATAGACAATATTGTCAAAACCTTCCCGCGGGGCGGATCTGACATCACAGGCGCGATCATTTCCCGCGGTCTGATGGCCGATTGCTACGAGAACTGGACAGACGTCAATGGGCTATTTACCGTAGATCCCAGGATAATACCTCACTCCAAAGTCATAAATACTATCACTTATGAAGAGATCCGTGAACTTGGCGGCCGAGGCGCGCAGGTGCTTCAGAGAGATACCATACTTTCTGTATTTGACAGCGGCATACCGATCAACATCAGAAACACTTTCAACCCTTCATATCCAGGCACGATGATAGTCAAGGATCGTGATACAGCCGCCGAACATACTATCGTCGGTATTGCCGGACAATGTGATTTTGTGTCATTTGAGATCAAAAAATACGGCCTCAACGACAAAGTAGGCATCGGAAGCAAAATTATGGACATATTCCGCGAAGAAAATGTATCCTATGAGCACAACCCTTCGGGCCTCGACAATTTATCAATAATTGTAAGCAAAACAGAGCTGGACGGCAAAGCAAATGTCCTCAAATCCAAAATAAGGTCAATAATCAAACCGGACAGTTTTACAATAAAAAACAACTTCGGGATAGTTTGCGTTGTCGGTCTGGGTATCAAGAAAAATTCTGCGTATATCCTCAATCAAATTTTCTCGGTTTTGCATCAAGCAAAAATCCGTCCTGAATTTATTGACTACTCAACGCGGGGAAACAACATTGTGATCGGCATCAAAAGCAATCAGGTTAACCAAACGATAAAAAATCTATATTACAATTTCTTCCCAAACAAGTAACGCCTCACGCTCATAATATGTCTTGTCATTGCGAGCGTAGTGAAGCAATCCCTCAGAGATCACTACAATTATCAAATAGCCTCGCGATCGCAATTAATTTTAGGATGACAAACACATAACCCGTCTAGTCATTTCGACCCCGCGAAGCGGAGGGAGAAATCTAGCGAAGCCCCGATTTAATCGGGGCGAAGCGCATGCAAATCTTTGATTCCAGGGTTAAGGCTTTTTATTAAGGCAATTTTCTTTTCACGCCTAAAGTCTTTAACCTTTTTCTCCGCTTGAATTGCTTCTGTAGGTGAAGTAAATTCTTCAAACCAAATCAGTTTATAAAGCCTATATCTGGAAGAGAATGAATTTTTGAAAAAACCTTGTTTATGCTCATATATTCTTTTTTCCAAATCATTGGTTATCCCTGTATAAAAAACGGAGTTTGTGAAATTTGTAATTATATAAACATACCATCTTTTTATTTTCATAATACTTATTATACGCTGCTGCTAGATTTCTCACCGCCGGTCGGCGGATCGAAATGACTAATGAAAATAAATTACAACTCCGGGGATTAAAATGCAAAAATATTAAATGGCAATTTAAATAAAAAAAATTAAATGAAGAAATGTTAAATGCGAAATTAGGCGTTATTCTTTAGCTTTCCCCAACACTACTGCGGCATCTTTACCATGAAATCCGTAAGCCAGTACCAATGCGGTATTGAAATCACCTCTCAAGGCTTTACCTCGGATTAAATTAAGATCCTTAAACGGCTCGTCGACATTGTCCAGATTAATTATCGGCGGCATCCATCCTTCTTGAATAGCACGCACCGCCGAAATCGCGTTAATCGCTCCGGATCCGCCCGCCAGATGCCCGTGCATAGATTTGATTGCGGTAATCGGAATCTGTCTCAATAACTCGTCTCCGAATACCATCCTGAGTGTCGTTATTTCTGCCAGATCTCCTGCTTTGGTCGCGGTAGCATGCGCAAAAATTGAATCGATCGGGAAGCTCATACCTTTTTTGTCTTTCAAAGCAATTGCTTTTAGAACCAGCTTGGCCACTCTTTCGGTATTCAAATTTGTAGGATTATATCCGTCGCTTCCTTTTTCGGCAGAGAGTATCGTCGCGTATATCTTGGCTCCTCTGCGCTTCGCGCTCTCCAATGACTCCAAGACCAGAACTCCTCCGCCTGTAGACAAAACAAATCCGTCACGGTCGCGGTCAAACGGCCTGCTGGCCCGCTCGGCGTTCTCTTCATTACCCGACAGAGGACCTCTCATCGCCGCGAAAACTCCGATCGCCAGCTCCGGCCTCTCAGTTGTAATATCCTCTACTCCTCCCGCGAACACGATATCATTTTTACCACTTTTTATCAGATGATAAGCATCAGCCAAACTCGAAAGTCCGGTTGCGCAAGCCTCAGCTGAATTATTCCCCCAACCCTGAAGACCGATTGTCGCCTCTATGTCACCGCCCGGCTCTTCCGGAAAAAGCTGTAATCCAACAAATGGCGAAAGCAATGCCGATCCTTCTCTCGGATCACGCTCTTCGAACTTGCCTGTTTCCTCGTTTTTCTTGAAATGAATTTTTTCATATACATCGACCATTTTTGATGAAGCACCGATTCCGCTCGAGACAGTACACGCTGCCCTGAGCGGATTAACTGTTTTTATCAGTTTCCCGCTCTCATCCAGTAGTCCCGCCATTGCCCCTGCTTCTTTTGCAAGTGCTACCGCAAGCGCGCCGACCCTCGGCATTCCTCTCAACTCTTTTTCACTGAAATACTTTGTCGGATCAAAATCTATTTGCCCCGCGAGATTACTCCTGAAATTCTTTACATCGACTTTTCTAGTCCCTGATTTCCCTATTTTTTCTCTCTCTGCGGTTTGTGTAGTATTCCCAAGCGGAGTATATTCCGCAAATCCCGTTATGACAACTGCGTCATTAGTTTTATCCTCGATATCAACATTCAGTGCTTTGTATTTGTCAGACAGATCAACAGCCTTACCGTCCCATTTCATATTTCGTAGATTATTGCATACATAACTTTTCGTGTCAATTTAATTTCAAGCTATTCTATCTCTTACGTGCGATATTTTTTCTCTCTCAACACCGTTCATTCTCGCGAGGATTGAAAGTGAACTTCCCGGACCTGACTCAATAAAAGAACCTGTTCCCTGATTTTTCAAAAAATCCATCATTCGTATCCAGTTTACAGGATTTATCATACTGTCGGCGATATCTCTTCTGATCTCCTCCTTATCCATTGTAGCTTTTCCTGTCATATTGCAGACAACAGGAATAATAGCATTTTGAAAATTTGATTGCTTCAATATTGCATAAAATTTTTCATAAGCTGATTTCATGAATTCGGTGTGAAACGCTCCTGAATTCGGAAGCACTATTGTCTTCGCTGCACCCGCTTTAACAGCCTCATCCTGGATTAGCTGAAAATTATCCCGCCTACAGCCGAGAACATATGCTGTCGGAGCGTTGCTAAGCGCAAGAATACTGCCCGTTTTCCGCTCCAACTCTATTATTTTATCGGCACTAAGCCCGATCACGGCAATCATTCCGGAAGGATTCTCCACGCTCGCGTCCTGCATATATAAACCCCTATAAACTACTAGATCAATTCCCGACTCAAAAGAAATCACACCGCCTGCTGTGAGAGCCGAAAAGGCCCCCAGACTATGCCCCGTTACAAAATCCGGCATTATATTTGCGAGCTCGAAGGTAATTATGCTTAGCGTATAAATAAGAGGTTGTATAAAAACAGTTTTCAGAAAACTCTCGGACTTCTCATCACCCAAAATATTTTCAACATCAAACTTTTCTGCCGGATAGATCTTATCGAGTGATGCTTGAAGCTTCGTTATATACTCGGCGGTCAACAGAGAATTTTTATCTTTCAGGAATTGATAATAAGTACAGATTTCAGAAGCAATTACTCCCTGCCCCGGAAACAAAACAGCGGTTTTATTTAATACATTCACCAAACTCATCTCAGAGAATAATTATATCAAATAAAATACTTATTAAGCTATATCAACACGATTTTTTCATTGTGACCCTGCTTAGCGGAGGAATCTCTATTAAATACACTGATTATGTAATCGGAAATTTCTAATAAACTATGGCTTAAGAGGTCTTAGAAGTCACGTTTAGAATTTTCGTAGTAATAACGTAGACCTTTTGGTAATAAAGCTGCGGCTCCAGTTATTATTACTCCATAATCTAAAAGCCTTCGAACTCCGGATGGAATTGTCCTAATTTCTGCTAATTTTTCGTCCCTCTTTTTGGCATCCTGCACTATACCTGCTGAATACCTAGTTTGATTCTTATCAGGCTGTCTATTTTCTTTTTGCGCAGCTTTGTTTTCTGCTTCAATTTTCTCTCTAGCCTGCTTTATGGCGCGGTCATTCAAGTTCGGAAATTGCTTAGCAACCTCTCTTTCTTTTCTCTCCAAAGGGCCTGTTACAATGAGCATATCACCCAATCCGACAACAATCCCGGCAGCACCTGCGCCCGCTAAAAAATTACGCCTGGACATCGCTTTTACTTCAGTTTTCGGTGTAAATTTTCCGTTTTCCATAATTTATAAACAAATTCTAACACATCAAAATCTATATGTCAACCTATAAGATTTATTATAATGTTTATCAAAATTTATCCGCGAAAATAATATCACCGGATATATCCCCGCCCCACAAATTATTTATCACTTTAATTGGCAATGAATTTCCTCCTGTAAAATGAAGCTCATACTTAGCTGTGTTTTTTGTATTAAGTGCCATGTTTACCTCAAGTACCCGCTTCACTTGCCTCGCGATCGCCGCTCCCGAATCCAAAACCTCGACATCCTTTCCAAGAATTTTCGCGATTTGCTCTCTTATATAAGGAAAATGCGTACATCCGAGAGCAAGCATATCTATTCTGTTTTCCTTAAAAATTTTTAATACCCTGTCCAAAATCACTTCCAACTCCTTACCGTCAATTTTACCTGCTTCTATATATGGCACAAGCTCGTCTGAACCCGCATTCACTACAGAGCAATCCCCGGCGAATTTCGTGATCAAATTTTCCTGATAAGCGCTTGTTGCTGTTGCTGTCGTGCTCAAAATTCCGATTCTTTGACTGCGCGTTCGCTCAACAGCAGTTTTAATTACAGGCACAGTGCCAATTATTGGAATTTCGGGATATTCATTTCGCAGATCACCAAGACAATTGACCGTAATAGTGTTACAGGCGGCGACAACCGCTTTGACATTTTTCTTCAGCAAAAACTCCACCATTTTCCGCGACAAATCCAGAATTTCATTTTTGGAGCGCGCGCCGTATGGAGCATTTTTCCGGTCCCCCGCGTACATAATATCTTCATGAGGAAGAAGTCTCACAACCTCCCGGGCGACCGTCAACCCCCCAATCCCCGAATCAAGTATGCCTATCGCTCTAATCTTCATAAAATTATATCCAAATTAAAAACATCTTGTCATTGCGACCCCGTTCAGCGGGGGAAGCAATCTCAACAAATCTAAATCAGAAACAAATTAAACAGAATTTAATTATATCAGGAGCTTTAGTAGATACCGGCTGACTTCTCTCTAACAGTCTTTTTATAATGCAACCTTGCGTCTTTTTGCGCCTCGGCAATTTCTGCAATAGTCTGCCGGCGCCTCACATAAAATCCGCATCTATCTCTAAATTCTTTATCCATATCAGCTAACGCATCCTTCATTACCATTTGAGTATACTTTATTCTTTTGCGCACACTCTTTAATCTTTTCTGGTAAGAATCTTCATCTCCTATAGCTCTCTTTTGCATAAAATCAACAAATATAAACTTTGAAGCGTTATTTTCCATGGCATAATTATATAATAAATAGTAAAAAAATCAAACCTATAATAAATGCATACTCTTGCATTTTATTATATTTACTGCAAAAATATAAAAGTGGTAAAAATAATTCTCATACTATTTCTCGCACTCTGGCTTCTGGGCTATATCCAGGTGCCTCTGCTTAACACCACGCTTTTTTCTATAGCCAACAACCCTTTCTCGCTGCAAAGCATACTTATATTAGCTCTCATCATCTGGGCCATAAGCCTGCTTCCGGGAATATTTCGAACTATCCTCATAATTCTGCTCATCCTCTGGCTTTTGACCAATATCGGCTTTTTCGCGGGTTTATCAAACATCTTAATTATTTTACTGATTCTTGTTATAATATTCTCTCTGTTATGAAAATTAAATCGATCCACGCCCGTCAAATTCTCGACTCCCGCGGCAATCCGACAGTAGAGTGTGATGTTGAGCTTGAAAACGGAGTTGTAGGGCGCGCGGCGGTCCCATCAGGCGCTTCAACAGGCGACAATGAAGCAATAGAGCTTCGTGACGGTGACTCTGCAAAATATCTGGGCAGAGGAGTCCTCAAAGCAGTTGGGAACGTTAATACTATACTATCCAAAGAATTGAACGGCTTTGATGCTGAGGAACAGGAGCATCTCGACATCAAAATGATCGGGATAGACGGCACAGACAACAAAGCCAAACTCGGCGCCAATGCCATACTATCCGTTTCTCTCGCGGCCGCCAAAGCCAGCGCCGCCGCCCAAAACCTTCAGCTCTTTGAATATATGCACAAATTACATGCATCGCTAATCCCTACCCCTAACACCTATACGCTCCCAACTCCTATGATGAACATAATCAACGGCGGCAAGCACGCCAATTTCGCGACAGATATTCAGGAATTCATGATCCTCCCGGTTGGCGCGCCAAATATATCCGCAGCCGTCAGAATGGGAGCCGAAATCTTCCTGCATCTTGCCAAAGTCCTCAAATCCAAAGGATATGAAACGACAGTCGGCGACGAAGGAGGTTGCGCGCCGCAGGTCAAAAACGGCAACGCGGAAGCATTCGAGCTGATTATTGAAGCAATACAAAAAGCCGGCTACAAACCGGGCGAACAAATACTTTTGGGTATCGACGCGGCAGCGAGCGAGTTCTACGACAGGGACACCAAAAAATATATACTCAAAAAAGAAAACAAAACTTTTTCATCAGCCGAAATGGTCGACTGGATCGTTAATCTCACCCAAAAATATCCCGTGATCACACTTGAAGATGCCCTGGATCAGAACGACTGGGATGGCTGGAAGCTCCTGACCGGCCAAATCGGAAGTAATAAACAAATAGTAGGCGACGATCTGCTCGTCACCAATATCAAATTCCTGGAAAAAGCTATATCCGAAAAAGCCGCGAACGCGATCCTCATCAAGCCCAACCAGATCGGAACGCTGACAGAAACTATAAAAGCTGTAGTCATGGCTCAGAACGCCGGCTGGAACACAGTCATGTCCCACAGATCCGGCGAGACCGAAGATACAACAATTTCTCATCTCGCAGTCGGTCTAGCAACAGGACAAATTAAAACCGGTTCTCTCTCCCGCACCGACCGCGTTTGCAAATACAATGAACTCATCAGGATAGAGGAAAAACTGGGAAATCAAGCAGTATACTCGGCATCAGCGCCATTTAAAGGTATTATTAAATGAAGCTCCCGCGAGAGTGCCGTTCGGGTATCATATCTTACTCTCAATCGGGAGCGACCTGCCTTGCCGGCAGGCAGGAATCCCTCCGAAGCGGAAATCCTCTACACGTTCATCCTCGATTTTGTGATCAGGGTTTTCCGCGAAGGGGCATAGGACCTATTTTATTACTTCAGTCTGAGTATTATTCCCGAGATTGGATATACTCTCCATTGCCCTGCTTCTCAAGTCAAACACATCGGTAATCAGACTGAGGATTATTGTAGTAACTATTGCCAAAAACAGAAGCACATAAAACCTCCTCTGCCTATACGCCGGAATATCTTTGACTGATCTACGCGATGCGCCCATCTATTTAATAATATTATCTCCACAAACACACTGTCAAGAAGAATTGCTGAATTTATCTTTTCTGCCTAGCCTGCCCAATACTCGCTTTAAATGCTCATCCAATTTTTTTAAATTTTCCGAAACTTCTACTGTTGCTTTTGCAATATCCTGCGGTATCGTTTTTTGTATATCTGCTTCTTTCTGCGGCATAAACAAATTTTATCACAGTCCTGAATCAGCAAACGAACCAAATTATGAGGCCTTTATCTTCTTGAGCACTTCTTCTTTGGGGAGGATTACACCTGACAATCCCTTAACCGACGCGATCTCTTCTTCGCCATTGGGGGTCATTTTCTTATAAAAAGCATCAGCCGAAAAAATATTCATATTATTCGCCTTGATTATTCTCGCCTTCTCAAGATATATCAAAACATTGTCTCCTGCCGCGATATCCCCGTTTATAATCGCCTCCCCTGTACTATGAAATAGAGGCAAAACTTCGTTCATATCCTCTCCTGCGTCTTTCATGCTTTGCATAACATAAATCCCGACCGCCTGCGCCCCTGCCTCAACAAGCTGATCCAGATATAACACGCTTTTTCCTGAATCATCAATCTTCTCTACAGTCATCCCGCTTATCTCGGCAGTTACGGTACCGCCTACATCCTGAACCGCATCGCCCATGACAAACTTTTCCTGTTTGTCTGTAAGATTTATTTTTGTAACAAGTTTGTCTCCCGGCACGACAGTTCCCTTGAACTTGACTCTCGCATAACTCTTGAGTCTTATTTTTGACTCATCAGTATTTAAATCCGCCTGTAAAAACCTGCTCAAAGACGTAAATGCGGTGCGTATCGATTTATGTCCCGGAAAAAGTGACGCAATATCATCTCTGAAATGCCCCGGCATGTGTTCTTTAACAATCTCAAGCGAAGCTGTGAGTTCTTTTTCGGATTTATTTATAACCTCACCTGCAAACGAAGGCTCTGTGTCTTTCTTCCAAAGCGCGGGATTTACTATCAGCCTGCCTATACCGCTCGCGTCCGTAGTTTTCTTAAATGTATGCACATAAATCGCCTCATCTCCGTATATAGATGACAACACAGTCATCCCGTCCGAGATATTATTAAATAATTCCAAATGACCGTTGGGAATTTTTTGATCTTCTATCAATTGATGTACTCGCTCTGCAACCTGCGCTATAGTTACAAAATCTTGTGTCCCGAGCTTTTTGGACAATTCACGGCTTTTGCTCCGCGCCTCTTTATTCTGAAGCTCAAAGAGCTTCATATTGAATGTGTCTGTAACCTCCGGCGGGCAGACAGTAATACCTTTTACACCCGCGACCGCCATTTTTGGGAGTCTCTTCCTGAACGCGTCTTCTCCTGCGCGCTTAGCAGGCCCCACTTTGTCGCGATAATAATCCAGAAAATCGAAAACTCCGTCTATAACTCTCTGGAAATGCCCCGGCTCGCTCTGCAAAAATATTATTTGACCTTCGGTTACAGCTTTACCTGTCTTTATCTTTTCAGCTCTCAGTTCCAAAAACTTATCAACAAGCGCCATATTCGCGTCAACGTTGATCTCCATTGTCGCGCCCGACGCGCACAAGATCAGAATATCAATTTCATTATCAAAATTTTCGTTCCAGGACTTAAATAGTGCCTCTTTCCCCTCAGGGGTCACAAGGTCTGCCTGAAGTAGGATTGGCTCTTTGCCGCCGGCCGTCTTGACTTCATCCGCGATCTTCTGTGCCCGCTCCGGTTTGGATCTGAAAACTGACAAAACTTTCGCGCCGGTTTTGGCAAGATCCGACACAATTCCTCCCCCGATATCGCGGCTTCCGCCCGTGACTACAATATTTGATAATGCAAGAGGTTTAATTTGAAGCTTTTCCGCTGACATAAAAAATATTCTACCAAATTATGCTCCTTAAGACAATTAAAATAATTATATAATTTTATTTTAAAAGCTTTATAAAATCTTCTATGCTTACGCCGATTGGTTTTAAAATACCATTTCTCAATGTGCCTTTCTTTAAAACCCTATGCATCGGAACCGTTACGATTTGTCTTTGATTATTTACAATTCTGGACAATTTTACATGGCTACCTTTTTGCTTAACTGCTTCAAAGCCGATTTTATTTAAAGCGCGTATTGTTTATTTTCCGGACACTTGTGGTAATTTACTCATCTTTTATGCGGTTACTGTAATGGGGACCATAAACTGATTTTTACTATTTGATGATTCTTCAAGCGCTTCTTTATCATCCTCCAGGTATAAAGAAATGGCTTCTTTAATATTATCTACAGCCTCTTCAAATGTCTCTCCCTGAGACGCACAGCCGGGCAAAGAAGGTATCCGCACCGAATATCCGCCTTCATCTTCTTTCTGAAATATAGCATTATATTCTAATACTGTCTTTCTCATATTGCATCGATTATAATATATTCGTTAGTTTTCAAATAATCTCCACAACCGCCGTTGATGAATAAAGATGCGGACTCCCCGCGCCGAAGCCGCAAAGCACAACATTGCTTCCCCGGCCGATCATACCTGCCCTCAGCGCTTTCACAAAAGAATAAAGCATAGAAACAGATGACATATTCCCGTCTTTATAATCGGAAAAGACTTTAAAATCAGGATCCAATGCAGCACTTAGCGCGTCTACCACTCTCTTGCTTCCCGGATGAATCACAACCAAATCAATATCCGCGCTCTTCAAACCCGACATTTCCACCGTCTCCCTGATGACTTGGGGTACATTTTTATAAACAGTCTCAAATACCTTCGGTCCGTTTTGAGTAAAATATCCGTTGGGAAAATCGTTGTGCTTTGGAGAACAGGCAACCGGCTTCACTACACACGGTTCAACAAATTTATTTTCGCCGACACCCATATAGATCAGATCTGCTCCTCCCGTCGGATCAGGCAGAGGCTTATCCTGCGCGCTCAATACTCTCAGATCAACACCGTTTACAAAACTCACAGCCGCCGCCCCGTCACCGAAAATTGTTTGCCCCAGAGAAGAATCAAGCTCCATCGCGTCGCTTCGCGTCAGATCAACCAGTGTGTCGCTGAATTTATCAGCCGCCGCTATTATCACTCTTTTATTCAAATATTTATCTTTATTCGCGTGAAGATATCCGAACATCATCGCCGACCCCGAACAAGCCGCATGAAAATCCATCACTTCGGAGTCCTTTAGCCCCAATTTTTCCTTAATCGACCCGGCCAGATGAAAAGGAACCGGATGACTGGTAGACGCGAGGATCAATTTCGTTTCCTGCGATTCTCTCTCAGGAAGACTCTTAAATGAATCCAACACAGCCTTATATGCAAGATCGGCGACGGTTTCATCTGGATCCGCGATATGCCTGCGCTCGACACCTATCTTCTCTGCTATTCTTTCGGCTCTCAAAAATTTCCCGCTCGGCATTACGATATTTCTTTTTTCCAGATCCGAATTAGTCACTACCTTTTCCGGCAAAAATACTCCTGTGAATATTCCTGATGGGGTTACATTGTTATGCATATGTATCAGTTGCTACTCGCGGTCAGTTTGCTGTTTACCCGCTCAATTCGCTCATGCCGTCTCTCAAGTAGTTCTTCCTCCGTGTATTTCTGAAGTTGATTCAGACTCTTAACAAGCCAGTTTCTCAAATTTGAAGCCGCGATCATCGGGTCATTATGCGCTCCGCCCTTACCTTCTTTTATTACAGCATCTATCTGATGAGTCTCCATTCTGCTTCGAGCTGTAGAATCAATTAACTGCTCCACAAATTTATTCAATTCCTGCTGAGCGTCGGCAGATGAATTTTTATCGATCCATTTTCCGGTCAGGATCCAGTACTGCACCATTGGATCGGATACATAACTGAGGCTGTTCTCAAAATCACAAGCCGCGTCAAAAGTCCTTATAAATGTCTCCCCGCCCCCGCTTCCTTTGAATCCGATATTTATACTGATGACAGGATACGGATACTTATCAAGCCTCTTGAGCATAGCCGCGATCTTGTGCGATTGATTCCTGTCTTCCGAATCCGGCAAGCAATCAGCTCCGAGAGTATCGCCGATCAGTACAAGCGGCAAACCAAGTTTCTCCGACAAAGATATAATTCTCTGTGTATATTCCCAATCTGCGGGTTTTTGAGGATCATATGCCTTTTTCTTTTTACCCGGTTTGTTATCCGGAATAATTTGAGTTTGATGACCTATTACCATAACCGGCTCGCCGTTCAGCTTGGCTAATGCCGCGATTACTGGATGGTATTGTACTGCTCCCTCTACCTGCAAAACAGAAGTTATAGCAATTGCGTCATCAAATATTCCTGCGTTTTTATCTATGATATCGGCCGCTGTCGGTCTATCGGGATGCATCAATACTTTTTTCTTCTGCGCGATTGATAGCTGAGGATAATCATTCTGGCTTGCCTTGCCGTTGGTTTTCTTTCTATTCCACAATAGACTGCCGATTTTATTTCTGAGCCATACCAAAACTCCAATGCCCGGCCTGTCAAATCTATGCGCGGTACCCGACATCTGCGCGAAACCTATTTTTTCATAAACAGCAAAAACCCTGCTTGGATCAGTAATAGTTGATGGGACTTTCAGGATATGCAAAAGATGTGTTATCTTGTCAGATGCCTCCTCGAGACTGCCCGCCAAAATATCGATATTTCTCGTCTGAAAAGCGTGAAGCGGCGTATGTGTTCCCTCCGGTAATTCCTGATATGAATCAACAGCTGAAAAACTTTTTGGATGCTTGCCCAAGGTCTTTGCCGTAATATACGGACCTGTAAATCCGATCTTTGTTTCTTTTACATTGACCGCGATCTGAATATCTGCAACGCCCGCGAAACTGGCCGGAACACCGCCGTAAACTCCGCCGGAATAAATATTAATATGCAGAAGCGGCGGATATTTATTCAACGCATGTATTGTCGCCCCCATCTGAAAAAGAGCAAGCGTATTTTCATGCTGTCTTGCTCCTCCCGATCTCGAAATCGTGACAAGCGGCAAATTTTTACTATTAGCCAGCTTACATGCTTCTTCAAAAATTATTCCCTCTGCAACTCCCAGAGTTCCCGCGGCGAATCTGTCATCCAGCTCATACAGCACAAACTGTATTCCGTCACGCTCAACTATCCCGAACTCGGCCGCGCTGTTTTGTCCGGATTTATTACGCTGGGCTTCATAATATTGAGAATAAGTGACAAGTTCATTTGATTTTCTGGACGGAACTTTGATCTGCTGAGGAAGGAGAGTCGGCTTAAATACTTTTGGAGAATTATATACCGTAAATGTGCCTTTTCTGACTATTCCGCCCCAGGAATAAATTCTCCCCTGAAGATGCTTTTGCCACCAGGATTCGACAAATGTAGTAGTGACCTGCGCACTGCGGAATTCACTAGTGTTCAAAGCCTCAATTAAAAAATCACGGTTACTGTGAACCCCAAGAATCTCCAAACTCATAAGCGCGTTAACCAATTTTTCCCGCGCCTCTTCCCTGCTATCCGCATGGCTGATTATTTTACAAATAGTCGGATCAAACCAAGGCGAAACTTCATCGCCTTGATCATAACCGCGGTCGACTCTGACGCCTTTCAGATTTGGATATTTCAGTACTTCAAATTTCCCCGAGTTTTGCTTAAAGCCTTCTTCGGGTTTTTCCGCGTATACTCTGACCTCGATAGTGTGTCCCGATGTTTTGATTTGTTCCTGAGTAAAAGGCAACTTTTTACCCTCGGCAACATCAATCATAGTATTTATAATATCAACGCCTGTCTGCATTTCGGTAACCGGATGCTCTACCTGAATTCTGGGATTAACTTCCATAAAATACCACGCGGGACCGTGTCTGCCTTTTCTATCCAGATCAATAATATATTCCCATGTTCCCGCGCCGCTGTAATTTACACTCTTAGCAAACGCCACAGATGTTGACAAAATCACCTCTCTCAAGCTGTCCGAAATATGAGGACTCGGTGACTCCTCAATAACCTTCTGGCTTCTTCTCTGCATCGTGCAATCCCGCTCGGAAAGATGAACTACATCTCCATGTTTATCGGCAATTATCTGGACTTCTACATGAACAGCTCGTCTGATAAATCTCTCCAAAAACAAAGATTTATTATTTCTGTTCATCCTGAGTGTTGCATATGCCTGCTGAAGCTCAGCGTCATTATTGGCAACAATATTTCCCATTCCGCCGCCGGTATCCGGATCTTTTAGCATTACAGGGTAACCCAGTTCTTTTGCCGATTTCAAACAAGCCTCTACAGAATCAAGCCTGCTGGTTCCTTCCAGAATCGGAATTGTTGAAAAAGGTCCTATTTTTATTTTCTTCGCGCTCTCCCGTGCTGTCACTTTATTGCCGACAAGCTTCATTGTGTCCGCGTTCGGAGTAAGTGTTGTGATCCCCGCCTTTTCGCATGCTCTTATAAATTCAAAATTCTCGGACAAAAATCCGTATCCCAAAAATATTGAGTCACATTTATGCAAAAGGGCCGCGTCCAGTATCTTTTTGGGGTTATTATATGTTTCCTCGGCGCTTGTCCCGCCAAGGACAGCCAGTTCCCAGCCGTTTTCCGCGTTACGGTCAGCCATTCTAGTTGCCAATGAATTGGAATCCGAAAATGAATATGGGATTACTGCTTTTATTTTTCTTTTCTCGCAGGCGCGGGCGGCTCGCACAGCTATCTCTCCTCTGTTAGCGATAAACAA
Organism: uncultured Gammaproteobacteria bacterium; assembly: GCA_964564035.1. Lineage (GTDB taxonomy): Bacteria > Patescibacteriota > Microgenomatia > Levybacterales > UBA12049 > JAHIGH01. The sequence continues at coordinate 38,950 of CAZLZN010000007.1, forward strand.
CTTCTTTATAGTCATAGAGTTAATTTTCAATTTCAAAATTTAACATAAATTTCTATACTTTTTGTACATTTGAATATTTAAAACATTTAATTTCATTGAAAATTGAAAATTTCAAATTGAAAATTGGTAGCTTACTCAATTTTCTTTATATAACAAATAGTCCCGCCTTTTTCTACCTCTTTGCCGTCCGGTACAGCAAATTTTGTGAGAACTCCGCCTTTGGGGAAAACATCCGACGGAAGCTGCAAATACCATATATTATTTTTTGACTGAGAAATAGCGCATATAGCTCCGTTTGGCTCAATTTTTTGCCCTTCTTCAACAATAGAATTCTCATCTGCAGGATTTCTTTTTCTATAGACAATTCCTTTGACGGGTGAAAAAAGCGGATTATCAAGATTTATATCATCAGCCTTTGTCCAGTTTCCGGCCAGTTGAACCTTTATGTCTTTGGAGCCTTTTTGATTTTCAAAGACTGCTTTAAGCGTCTGCTTCGGCTCATCATTAACAATTTCCAACTCACCACGCCGTACCTGCCCAGAACCCACAGCTTTGGCAATCGCGCTTATGATATCTTCTCCAAAAAGAGGCACGAGAACCTTCAGCTTCTCAGCCGCTTCTCCAACCTGAGGAAATACATCCCCCGGCCCAACTCTTTGTATTTGTTTGTCTTTGATTTTCTTATCCGCCATATTTACTTACTAATATCTCATATAAATATAGACTTTATAACTTTATAACTTTATAACTTCCTGGCTCATCCGCACACTCATATCGCTTTCAAACAAACTAAACCATTTATACCCCAAAGCAGTCTGCATCTCAATTCCGCGTCCTATTCCTGTATTCACAACCTTACCGCTGTCTATTATTTTACCATTTTTTACAATTTTTATCTCGTTTCCATAAACACTCGATAGATCTTTCCACTTGGCATCCAAAATCACACCGGCTTGAGCAGAATTATCATAGATGTCCGCTTCATCAACAGCCTTCTGCATATTTATAATCAACATCCTGAGAACATCTTCGCGCCTGACAGTATTCTTAAGCACATTATCCAGAGAATCCGCTTCATAATCCGCCTTTATTGCGGCCAATTCTTTTATCCCATAATGCACATTTATACCGACACCGATATTGGTATATTTATATTCCAGATCATCATCATAGAAATTTTTTACCAGAACTCCGCAGAGCTTTTTATTTTCATAAACAATATCATTTGGATACTTAATCTTAAACATCTCTTTCCCTGCGAATTGATTCAGGCTGTCGCAAGCTTTCATTGCGCACAGATCGGCAAGCACAGCTATGTTTGAAGGATTTATCCGCACAATGAGGCTAAAAATTATCGAAGAATAGGCTTTATCACTCCATCTCCGTTCGTTGCGTCCTGCTCCCTTTGTTTGATGATCCGTAAGTATTACGACATTTTGATGTATTAAATTATTTGTTGGAAATTCGGCCATTGTAGACTCCATTTCAGGCTCATAAACCAATTGATATCCTATTTTTTTTAACTCACTCCCTAGAGCACCAATATCATACAGATCCCGTGGTCCTTTTGAGGAAATAATCACCTGCTCATTATAACACAATCCGGCCTAAAATTAAAACCTATAATAAACACAACTACATTATTATACAGAATGTGGATTTTTTACATCCAATTTATAATAAATAATGTTCCGAGAGGCGCCTAAAGATTCTCGTTTTACCTCTGTTTTGGTACCGTTTAATACCTTAAACAAATCAGAAAACATTTTATTAAGCATAGAAATGCTAAATCTTGGCTCTTTATTTTGAAAAATACTAAAAACATCATTCCTGGATAACGGTTTTTCAGTATCGCGCAGCAACTCTATTAGATCCTTGATCCGCTTACTGGCAGTAATATGCTCACTTGACGGCAGTTCTAATTCTACTTGCTCCCTGCTTGCATCCCTATTTCGCATCCGTTTCGTGCCAATATCATTCAATCCCGCCGCATTAAGCTTCAACTTGTTATCAACACGTGCGCGCTCCCTATATTCGCGTAAGAAATCTGCGGATCCTGAGCCTTGACTCAGATTAACTACTGCTTCAAAAAGCTTTTCATGATCTTGACATGCCTTCTGACAAAAAAGTCCCGTCGCTCTAGACCGCCATTTAATCTTTTCCAATTCTCAGCCGTAATGACATACGACATCGCTCTATCTCGCATGTTCGCGCCGCGATCTGCGTATAAGGCATAGATTTTAATTTCAAAATATCTTCATTGCCGCGGTCCAACTGTTCTTTATTCATATTCGGATCTATTAAAAGGAGATTTTACACAAAAATCATGTAAAATACAAAACTAATTAAAAATCTTTCCAGAACACCCCTTGATTATTTCGAATACCCAACCTCACCTGAAGCACATGAAGACTTATCATCAGCCTGCTATTTAAAAAAAGAGTGTGAATAGTTGAACGGAGTAAAATTTAATTTATTTTTACGGGATATTTATTACTTCCTCAACTTTTTTAACACGCTCCTCAAGCAGTCCATTATGCTTGATCATAACTTCCTGAATTATCTCAACTGAATCCTTTACCTCTTCGATCTGTTTGCTTAACTTCACGTCAACTTCTTCGATCTGCTTACTAAGCTTAGTATCAACTTCTTTGATCTGCTTGCTTAGCTTCACATCAACCTCATCAATCTTCTGTGTTAGCTTCACATCAACCTCTTTAATTTGTTTGCTAAGCTTAGTATCAACTTCTTTGATCTGTTTACTAAGCTTAGTATCAACCTCTTCGATCTGCTTGCTAAGTTTAGTATCAACTTCTTCGATCTGTTTGCTTAGCTTCACATCAACCTCTTTAATTTGTTTGCTAAGCTTAGTATCAACTTCTTTGATCTGTTTACTGAGCTTCACATCAACCTCATCAATCTTCTGTGTTAGCTTCACATCAACCTCATCAATCTTTTGAGTAAGTTTCGTTTCAGAAGCTTTGACTTCCTCATTAACGACCTGTCGAATTTGTTTCAGCAAAACATCATCAGTCATTCATATAATATATTACAAAACCGCATAAGAAACAATATATAAATATAGATTCCCGCTATCAAATAAAACAAACTTTATGAGGCTAAAATCCAGACCGTGAAGCAAGCATTTCAATATCAAATTATTATTTTTCCTCGTCAGGAATCCACCTGAACACACGTCTAACAAATGGATATCTTTTCGGCAACCGAACTCCTGTAATTTCTTCTTTAAAAAGTACTTTCTCTCTCCTTCCACGATTGGGGTCTTCATCATCCTCAGCTAATATAGGATTTGTCTTTACGAATTTTAGAGTATCCCTATCTACTACGGTACCTTCAACATCAGACACAACTGTATACCCCATAACAGCCCCTTCTTCAACTTTATATCTCACATTATCACCGGGCTTGAGCCTGCGAGTAGTACCGGGAATCTCTTTTCCAAAGATAGTCGATCTGAGCTCAATAGTCATAACAGGCATCCTAGCACAACAATACAAATTCTTCAATGACGCATGAAACAGAACCTGCTTAACCGGGACTCAAAACAGACATTTAATTTTTACATTAACACCTGCGTTAATAATTTTTAAACTGAGTGCCGGCTGATATAATAAATTAAATACATGAAATACGCTCAATACAAAATCGAAGCAAAAGTATGGCTCTATACAGGAATATCGGCCTGGCATTTTATCACAATCCCCAAAGACATTTCTGAAGATATCAAACATTTATTTGGTGACAAAGCAAAAGGATGGGGGTCTCTACCGGTCGAAGTCACACTTGGATCATCAAAATGGAATACTTCAATATTTCCCGACAAAAAAGAAGGAGCCTACCTTCTTCCGCTCAAGGCAAAAATCCGCAAAGCAGAAAACATCCTGCTTAACGAGACAATCAAATTATTGCTGGAAATTAAAGCCTGAACTGCACCCCGCTTTCATCCGCTCGAACACCAACTCTTATACTATTATCGTTATCACTATCTAATAATGAATCTAATAACTAAGAGAATTACTCCTATATAAGTAACGTATAAAAAAAACGGGATCGTTTTCTTTGCAATTTTTTTGGGAAGAAACAACTCAAAAAACGGTTTTTCATCACCAATTTTGCGCTGAATATGTATCAGCGGACAATCACCCTTATTAAGTAGAAAAACCAATACGCCTTCAATTATTAAGCTTAAAACAGCAATTATTAAATATGTATCAAATCGAAGAGTTATAGCTGCAAAATAGATATAAATAATACATGAGATAAAATAAAGCGCTAATAATCCATGAATTGATCTCAAAAAAATAATCCTATCCATAAATGGTTATGCTTTAATCCACCTCAATCTACAAGCGACAATCACAGCCCTACAATACTTAAATACCAACTAGTTTTACTTATTCGAAGAGTTCCACATTTTCCAATCAACATCTCTTCCCGGATATCCCGGATTTTTAAACGGCCACTTCTCTAGCACCCATTGCCTCACGCAAGCATAAACATCTTCATCTAATCCTATATTTACTTCACTCTGCCTCACCCACATAATTATCTCAGCATCATATCCGGAATTCGATGATGGATAAATGTACACACAACCCAGACACTTTTTCTCATCAAGACTCATAACCGTATATGCAAAAGAAGTCCTATTCTGAAACTCTTTCTGATGCCATCCTAGATCAATTAAATCCTGTTCAAGTGAAATATCTTTAACTGGCCAATTATGCTTCAGGCCGAACGGCTGCGTTTTTTGAAGATGCTCAACGCTGGTTACAACAGCATCATAATCCTTAACAACATCATTTACAGTGAGCGGTCTTAATCGAAATCTGTCGTTTTCCAATACATCCGGTACGATAAAATCTTCCGGCACAAATTTTTTCATATATTTATTATACACAACACCCACCCTGAAGGTGAGTCGGGTAAGATCCCTTATCGTTACTCATACCCAGTTACCCAAACCGAATTACCCAAACCGTTACCCAAACCGGGTTTGAAATAGCTTCACAAACCGGGTTTTGCCAAAAAAAGCTCCTTTCGGAGCTTGAATTTGTGAGCCGGAGAGGATTTGAACCTCTAACCAATACCTTAAGAGGGTACTGCTCTACCGTTGAGCTACCGGCCCGATTTTTCGATTAACCATTCAATGTATTTCTTACTTTTATATGATTTTAATTTTTTCTCTCGCATTCTGGCATCAATCAAGTTCTCATATTTTTCACTATAAACTAGTGAAAAAGTTTTTAGAATCTTTGTTGTTCTCGTTTTGCCGCTCTTATGCTGCTTAATTCTCCTCTCTAAATTGCTGGTTGAACCAATATAGTATCTACCTGTATCTATATTTTTGAGTATATACAAATAATTACTCATCTCCAACGTTATAAATTTAAAACTACTATACCTCGACATCTATCGGAGCTCTACCGTTGACCCCGATTTAATCGGGGTTGAGCTACCGGCCCGCGAATTTTTATATTTTAACAAACTTGAGCCGATATTTCATCCCGAATAATTATTTCACGTTGTGAGCAATACATGCGTAAGCAATATTCATTTATGCGTATTTATCCAATCCTGTTCCAAATGAAATAAAGAGTTCTCTCAATCACACTGACAACATTGATCTACTTATGCTATACTTTTTTTCGGATTAACCCATGCAGACACAAATTAAAAACACTTTCGCTCATCCCGATTGGAATAATCTGATGTCTGACCTACAGGAAAGCCCCACTCTCGCGCTAAACAACCAAATCAAACAAATGGCGGCAAGCGGCAAAGTAGTCTACAACCTGACTGCGGGAGAACCCGATTACCCCGTCTCACCCGAAATTAAAAAACAAGTTACAGCGCATTTATCCGAGAACAAATACGCTCCAAGCGCCGGCTTGCCGCTTCTTCGGGCCGCCATTGCGAAGCGCTCTGCCGACTGGTACGCGGCAAAATGGATAAACGTAGATAACATAATCGTAACTGCCGGAGTCAAACCCGCGCTTTATACCACGCTTCTGTCATTGCTCAATAGCGGCGATGAAGTAATTATATTAACTCCGGCTTGGGTCAGCTACAGCCATATGGTCGAACTCTGCGGAGGAAAATGCGTTTATGTCGCATTATCCAAAAAATTTGATATAGATATAGAAGCATTAAAAAGAGCAATTACACCCCGTACCAAAGCAATAATCATCAATTCTCCCCACAATCCGACAGGAGCGGTTTTCAGCAAAAGTTCACTTAATGAAGTAGCCGAATTGATGAATAAACATAAAATATATGTAATCGCTGATGATATTTATGATCGCATTACTTATGTTCCATATCCCAAAATTACAGACTGCGGTTTTGATCAGGACCATCTGATCATAACCAACGGATTCTCCAAAAGTCACGCCCTGATGGGCTGGCGCATTGGTTACATAATCGCGCCCAAAGAATTAGCGGCCAAAATAATCGCGATCACGAGCCACATATTCGGCAACGCGGCTCTCCCGAGCCAATACGCCGCGATAGCCGCAATAGAAAGCTGCGGTCCCCCGCCGTTTCTCCCTGAACTCTGCGTCAAAAGATCAATTGTGACAAATGCGCTTGATGCTATAACTAAGCTGTCATATAATATGCCCGGCGGTGCGTTTTATTTTTTCATAAATATCAATAAAATAACGCAGGACAGCAATGCTTGGTGTGAAAAATTATTACAAGAAACAGGAGTAGCACTCGTACCCGGCGAGGCCTTCTTGACACCGGGTTACGCACGCCTGTCCTACCCGGTTTCACAAAATATTCTGGAAAAAGCTTTGAAAAAGATCGCGTTATTTACAAAATAAAATATGAGAAAAATTCCTGTTTGCATGGCAACACAACACCCGGATAACGCCCGGCCGCCGTACTGGAATAAAAACGGATCCCCATTTGTCGATTCCCAAAAAGAAATTCAGGACTGCTTAAGCGCGTTTCGCGATTTGGATATTCAAGAATATATGTGGGACTGGGAGGGAAAATATGCCGACACATCGGTCATAGATAAACTTCTAACCGGCAATCACGATTACTTCTGGGAGCACCCGCTTGGAATAGACAAATTTTTGACATTCAGGATCCCGAACATCTGGCAGGAAAAAGGATACAGCCTGATGCAGGCTTTGACAGTTATTCTGACCGCCGAAGACTACGCCCGCGATCTGGGATACAAACAAAGACCGCTATTTGAAATAATACTGCCTCTCACCGAACGGTCGGATCAGCTCACTCATATGCACGATTTATTTATAAAACTTGCCAAATTCAAAAACGAATTATTTGATGACGGCTCCAAAGATAACAGTGAATCTATCGAGATGATCCCTCTGATCGAGAGTATTCAGTGCCAACAGCAGTCCGGGGACCTGCTCAGAACTTATATCAAAGATTACATGATGAAATATAAAAAACATCCTGAATATGTCCGGCCATTTATAGCCTGTTCCGATCCGGCATTGCTATCCGGATGGCTCGCGACATCTTTGGCCAATATCGATGCCGTCTCACAAATCCACAATGTATCTCACGAATTAAAAATACCCATGTATCCGATAGCCGGGGCAGGAGGACCACCCTTCAGAGGCGGTCTGACACCGTACACCGCGAAACAATTCGCGCGAAGATTGTCCGGCCTGCGCACTGTAACTATTCAATCTTCATTCAGGTTCGACTATTCATTGGCGAACATCAAAAAAGCACTTGACACATTAAACAAACTCTTACCGGATAGTCAGCCGGTAACCTTATCGCGCCAAGAGCGCAGTAACATCCAGCAAATAATTGCCCTCTCCGAGTCTGCTTACCAGCAAACTATCAGAAAAATTTTGCCCGACATGCAGAACTTTTTCAGCGCGATGCCCAAACGTCGCGAGCGCCGCCAGCATATAGGACTTTTGTCCTATGGACGCAAAATGTCAGACCTCAAATTACCACGCGCCATCACATTCACGGGAGCATTTTACGCGATCGGCGTTCCGCCTGAATTAATAGGACTTGGAAGGATCATGCGCGCTCTCGACAACGACCAGAAAACGCTCCTCTTCAATTTATTGCCGGATTTCGTAAATGACGTCCAATATGCAGGAAGATATCTGAATCGCGACAATCTGAGGACGCTTGCCGCCCGCAATAGCGCCTGGGCGGAAATCAAAAAAGACATCCTTGAGCTCGAGCAGATACTCGGCATCAAACTAACGCCTCATACTCATTCCGAAAAAAGCCACCGCCATGTATCATCAAGCGTCCTGCTGATGAAAAACAACCGCCGCGCGCTTCCGCGCCTGATTGAAGAAACCGCCGCCCTCCGCAATTTCCTGGGATAAAAAAACAGATCTAATAACATTTCAAAAAAAATAAATTGTCTTGAGTTTATATTCAGAGGCCCAAAATGGTTTATAAATTTTATATACTTTATTCTAAAAATATGTTTAGCGCTTACGTAGAATTTCTTTCCATATAAAAAACGTACTCTTATCTGATTGTTTTTCGACATACCCCTCTGGATTATAAGCATTAGCAGGGAGTTCAGTTTTCATATTATGGATCAAATATTCAGTTGGCAGCCCTGGATAACTAGGTGATTGTTGATCTACGCGTTCGATGCCTAAATCGTCGATATCACCTGCGCTATTAAAACTAAGCTCTTCGGCAAGCGCACGCTTTGCTGATAGTAAGGGATTTTCATCTGGCTTCATCTTCTCGCTTAAACCAACCAATCCCCTTCTGCGAACTCTACCATCTTTGAATTCCTGTCTATCCTCAAATAACTGCATTTCAACACCGTTAGCCATATGTCTTACATCTACATGCACTAATTCAATCCTCCTGATTAATCTTCCCTTATCTTCAACAAGTTTTGTTTCACCTTCAAGAATTTCTCTTGCTAAATGACCTACTGTTTTAGCGCTGCCAACTCCCCATTGCTCAAGTGAAATACCATATGAGCTTAACTTTTTGCCAACATTTAATACTTCGGCTTGTAGCGCTTTCTCTGAATGCTTTATCTCTGCCATATATTTATTACTATAACCTAAATAGGTATTATATACTTAGACTCTAATATTTACAACGACAATATAGATTTCTCTGAATACTTGATTGTATTGTAATCCCGAAATGCACAATGAATTTTATAAATAAAATTCTCAAGGCTTTCGACACTCAATAACCGCAATTCTTTTATTCTCTTCAGAGTTTCTTTTAATAGCAATCTCCATCCTGCCCTCCTCCAAAAATGCAACCCGCTTTTTAAAAAATAAACCATCCGTCTTCCTCCATCCTCTCCTTGATTTGCCTCAGTAAAACATATACTATAAATTATAGCTAGCTAAATTTATGGAAGACAAAAATTCGCTCTGGCTTATCGCCGCATCTATTGCCGTACTTCTGTTCGCCGGACTAATCATCTCCGTGCTTCAGCTCCAGCAAAACCAGGACCCCAGAACACGAGCCCAAAACTCAACAAGCATACTGATCGACTGCGAAGTCGACCAGACAGCCATACTCATATCCCAAAACGAACAGGATCTCCTCAACCAAATTAACCAATACAGACAGCAATACGGACTCAAAAGCCTCAGCTGGTCCGACGGACTGATCCGCGCCGCCGCCTGGCTAAGCAGTGATATGCTCACCAAGAACTACCTCAGCCACACCGATTCCCTCGGCCGAAACCCCTCGGTCAGAATCGATAATTGCGGCTACAAAAACGCATCCGGCTCAGTCGAAAATATCGACAGCGGATCACAAGATAGCACTTTTATCTTTGAAACCTGGAAGCACTCACCCTCGCACAACGCCAACATCCTCAACCCCGACGTCACCGAAGTCGGAATCGCACTCTCCTCGGACCCGAATCAAAATGCGCATTTCTGGACCCTGAATCTCGCAAGCAGAAACACGTCTCCCTCAATAACCCCCTCTCCAAGTGCTGTCACCCCAAGTCCGACAACCGGAATAACCCCCGGCGTCTCAATAACGACATCCCCATCCCCATCTCCGACACCCGGCATAAGCATATCGCCGACCAAAAAACCCTCCCCAACACCCGTTCCGCAAATAATCTATCCTGCGCTCACCAAAGTCGATCCCGACATAGCATATTCTGGTTCCAAAGTTGCAGTCATTGGAACCGGAGGATACATCAAATATTCGGACGGCGGGATAGACGAATCCAGCCGGCTGTTCGCGCTCAAATTCGACAATCAAGATATCGGATCAATCCAGTGCTACGTCAACAGATGCGAGACAGTAATCACTATCCCTCAGGTAAATACCGGCACCCACAGCATATCGGTTTCCGGAGGTTCAAAAATATATATCACGATCACACAGCGTGTACCCACCTCAAATCCGACCCCCACACCCACGCTGGTCCCGACGATACCGCCGGACTATATTCAAAACCCGTTAGACACCCAGGTATTTATATCGGCCAAAGTAGTCGGCATCGGCCAAGGCGGCAACATCCGACCGCGCCACAACACCAGAAAAGCAACTGTCCGGATTTTTGGAGCCGACAACAAGCTCCGAACAACCGGATACGGCTTCATAACATACGACGGGCAGAACTTGTTCCGCGGAGTTATTCATTTGGGTGAACTGAAAAATGACAAATACTATATAAAAATATCGGCCGAAAACATGCTTCAAGTAACTGTACAGCCTATATTCCAGGAGCTAAGCAGCAGCAGGCTGAATTACCTGCCCGAAGTAATTTTATTACAGGGCGATATCAACAGCGATAACCAGGTAAATATCGTAGATTACAATATCGCCCTGCCTTGTTTCCAAAATAAACGATGCGAAGATTACAACCTGATCGACTTCAACGATGACAATGTCGCGAATGTAATAGATTACAATATACTTTTGCAGGTATTCTGGGAAAAAACCGGCGACTAAACACTATGTTCCTGTCCAAAAAAAAACATAAAAAAACACAGCTTCAGACGTATATAGAATACGCCATACATATTTGGTTTATTATATTTATTTCCAATGTAGTCATCTTTCTGGGCTTCAGATTTTTTACGCTTGCCGCGGATAATCCCACCAAAGGCGAAGAGTATGAATTTATTGAAGAAGAATTTCTCGAAGATGATATCGCGGCTCCGGAAGCTACACCCTCTGCAATCCCGACAATTATTCAGGATAAGCGCTCTGGACGACCTCTGCCCTCACCGACACCGGAAGGGCCGGTTCTCAAATTAAGCTTTAGCATACCCGGGATCGGAACTGATGGCGGCAATCTAAAACCTCTTCGCCCTGAGCGGGAAATTGGAATCTATTTCTATGACGCGGACGCGAATATAGCCGACAAAAAAGTACGGCCACTGCATATCATTAAAACCAAAGTGGCCTATGACAATAATCCTCAAAGTCCGACTTATATGCAATTCGTTAATAACTATATCGACTTAGGACCTGAAGTGATCGGACTCAAAAGCCAGGTAGGCATCAAATCTAACCAGACATTGATCAAAGTCATAAAAGGACCTGACCCGAAAGCAATTGGTGGTGAGATATTCAGCTTCAAAAAAGAAGGTAGATTGGTTGAACTGCCGCCGCAAAAAATGATAATCGGCGATATTTACCCAATTCCCGAATCTGACAATTTTATGGACATCAACGACTACAATATGCTAATAAATTGTTTTGGCGAAAAAGCCTCGTCCAAAAAATGTATTAGCGGCTCAACTGCCGATCTGGATGACAATGGCGCTATTGACGGAACGGATTACAACCTGATGCTTCTGAGTTTTCAGGAACTCAAAGAAATGGGATTCCCCGTTCCTCAGCTTGAAGAAAAACCAAAAATAGTAATTAACCCGATTATCTCGACCCCTCTGAAAAAAATCGAAGATTTTGTAAAATCCAAACCGACCAAAACACCACCGCCTACCAAAGCCCCGGTTAAAAAAACAGCGTCCGCTGGAGGCAATAACTTAGGCATAATTTTATTATTTATATTAATAATAATTGCGGCTATTATTGCATTTGTGGTCTTCAAATTCCGCCTTCTTAATAAATTCCTGAAGCGCAGTCCTGCCGGAGACCAGTCTGCTCAGGGCACACCTGCAGAGGCACAACAGCAAATCCAAACAGCGTCTGCAGATCAGGAACAGACGAGCGATCTTTCTACTGCTCCACAGTCGGAGCAGGAATTGACCGGGCCTCAGCCGGCTGATTCGCAGTCAACGGAGGAACCGGGCACACGCCTTGATCCCGCGTCCAATACCAGATCGCCGGCTGACGTCTTCGCGCAGTCTCCCGGCACTGAATCGACTCCTCCGGCAGGAAGCAACACAACGGCACCCGCAAACCCCGGTGAAATTGAAAAATCTGGATTCGTCAAAAAAGTTCAGTTTGATCAGGAAAAAAATGGCACCTGGATCACGATCGCTGATGATACCGGCATAACCAGGGGCTTTATAAATAGCGCGAACATAACTGACGGATTCGCCAAAATCAAAGGCATTATGAAAACCGATGCGGAAAACAAAAACTACATCGAAATAGCCTCTCTCACCCCCGAGGAATAAACTTATAACCCATTTATAAGGTATTTATAATAAAAATATCAAGCCTGATAATCTAATCTCAATATAATAAATTCAGGCTTATGAAAATACTAAAACAAATTTTTGAAATTTTATTCGTATCTATAAAAACCGAAGACGCGGGCAAATTCATGGAGGTTTATTACAAAAGAGAACGCCGGAAGAATTTTTTCGCCTTACTCGAGAAACCTGGCGAGATCGAAAGAAGTTCTATGCAAACTGCTCAACCCGTATTTTTTTAGAGCCTCTCTGTGCCTGCGCGTCCCATAACCTTTATTCGCAGAAAAATTATACTGGGGAAATTCACTTTGATAACTTGCCATCAGACGATCTCTATATACCTTCGCGATTATCGAAGCCGCGGCAATCGATAAGCTCATCCTGTCACCGTGGATTATCGCCTTCTGCTTCTTCTGATCAATTTTTCGTATATAAAACGCATCGACCAATATAAATTCCGCTCGCACGCTGAGCCCTTTTACAGCTTTATAAAAAGCAATCTGCGTTGCCTTGCCAATTCCGACTTCATTGATAACCGCGACAGGCACTGTCGCAATCGAATAAGTGACAGCGTTTTTTATAATATACTCCGACAAATACTTCCTCTTTGTGCTTGAGAGAAGCTTTGAATCATTAACTCCTATTTTTGTATCAAAATCGGGAGACAAAACAACAGCCGCCGCGGTAACAGGCCCCGCGAAACATCCGCGCCCGACCTCATCCACCCCGGCAATATACCTAAGTCCCTTGTTCCATAAATTTATTTCTTCAACAAAATCAGGCATTCTCTTGCTCATTTATTTTAATAAAAATAATTCACAAATTAGAAATCAGAAGCTAGATTTAAAAGTAAAATTTATAATTATTAAGCAATTCTTAATTCTAAATTCAACTCTGAATTCTGAATTCTAAATTCTAAATTAGCTCGCTTCTTCCAGGAGTTCGAGTCCCTGAATTTGAGGTACAGCAGCAGCCAAAATACCCTTGAGGTCCCCGTGCATTCCATACGTGCTATCTATAACCTGCCTGATATTTTTCTCATCTCTTGCCCATTTATTTGCAAAATATCTTTTTTCTTTCTCGATCTCATTTTGCATGCCCGTAAATGACTCGACTATCGCCTCCATTCTATTTTTGAACTCAACACCCGTAAGATACGAATATAAAGCCTCCATCTTTACATCTTTCCCCTTCAAACTGTTCTTTATAATTATTTGCTGAATAAGCTTCACTCTCAATGAGTCTGTTAATGGAAAAACAAAGTTCTGCTCCGTAACCCATATCCCGTTCCGAAACCCTGCCGTTTTCATATTCCCCGGCATTGCAAGAGTGATCAAAACAGCCTCATCGGCATTTACAGCCCTTTTATCGGCCTTCAGCTTATCAACCCACTGCTCGCTCCATGTTTTTGTATTTTTGAGCTCCCAAATTATTTTACCGGCAAACTTACCCGTGCTATCCCATACCTCCTGTATCAAATCCCCGCCTTTTACGCCTTTCCCGACCGGCATTATCTTGTCATGCGGATACTGCTGCTTAAGAGCTTCTTCAAAAGACAGCTCAAAAACTTCTCCCTGCGCCTGCTGTGAACCTTGAGTGAGTTTTCGCTTTGCGTCTTCAAGCTCTTTTAGCGTGTCCGCAAGCTGTTTATCTTTTTCAAGAATCTTCAAAGCCTGCGCCTCCTCGGCTTTCTTAATCGCATCCTGCCTGATTTTATCTTCTTCCTGTGCCAGTTTTTTTTGCATCTCGATCTTTACTTCATCTTTTTCGCGCTTCAACTGACGGCTTTCCTCCATCATTTTTTCCATACGCTCATATAGCTCTTTATTTCGCTCATCTTTTTCCAGCACTTCTTCCCGCATCTGCTTCAATTGCAATTCAAACTGTTCCTGAAGCTTCTTCTGTGAAGAGGTTATGGCGTCAGCCTTGGCTTTTTCTATCTCGACCTTTTTATCCGCTTCCCACGCAGCCAAAGTCTCCTTTTCTATATGCTTTCTGAGCGCTTCATTTATTTCGATCTGCTTACCGCAATGAGGACACAAAACCGTATTCATAATATTTGTAAACAATATAATAGTACGAAGTGAAACAATAAACAAGTAGAAAGCAAAAATGGAATCAAAATTAAAATTTTTAAACTTTGAACTTGGTTTTGATCTTTGATCTTTACACTTTGAGCTTTTTCTAAATACATCAAATAATAATAATAATAATAATAATAATAATAGTTATTATTATATTTAGGGGTTTAAATTAAAATTAATTTGCTTCCCTCTCGAGAGCGCTCCCCATCGCGCGTCAGGATGCTCAATCTCTCCGACATGCAGCTCCGGCTTTCCGAACATCGCCCCGACGCTGGGCACGCTTTCGCGGCCATAGATCGATCCCGTCGCGTCTACTCCATAACCTTCAAAAAATTGCGGGTAATGGATATACAGCGACAACACCTCAATAAGCGGACTAGGCAATTCATCAGGCTGGAAATGGCCGATCGCGTCTTTTACCGAATGCTGTCTATAGCGGCTTGCGTCATGTGTCCATATTGTATAAGGCACCTCGGGTACTATAGCTACATCTACGATATTTTCTTCTTGTATAGTACTGTGAAGCCCTATTAACTTATGCAGAGGCTTCAATGAAATTCGCGGATCAACAATAAGCGGTATATCAAATCTCCCGCGATAATTTTCAGGCTGTGGCAAAAATTTGGGAAGTTTACGCTTATAAGTTCCCTCGGACAATTTCAGTTGATCATTAAAGCCAAGCATGATAAGCTTCCTCGTCTGTGCTTCCCAAATTCTCTCAAGCTCTTCATTGTTCATATTAATTAGTATTGTTCAATTACTCCATTTTGTCAATGAATTGTTTGGTAAGTGCT
>CAZLZN010000008.1:0-53331 GCA_964564035.1 uncultured Gammaproteobacteria bacterium
GCAGGGGTAGAGGGAATCGAACCCCCAGTCGCGGTTTTGGAGACCGCTGGTTTACCGTTAACCGATACCCCTATTTTTGTTAATAATGGAATTATATCTTGCCTCAAATTCTTTTGCAATTAAATTATGATTAGTTTAATTTATTTTAAGGTTATAATGTATAGTATATTAACTTATTATACATTTGTTAATCCAGTATGCCGGGCTTTACACGGCCGCCCGCGGCTCGAATTGAATATCTTGCAAGAGAGACCAGCAATTTTTTGAAAGAATTATATTTTTTTTGTTTTTCCAGTTGGGCAAGCGCAATTTTAAAGCCTTGACCACGAGCCTCGTTGTAATAGCGCATTTTGGCAACTGTTATCCGGGTTATGTTTAGTGCTTGCGCGATTTGGGAATCAGGCAAGCCTTCTTCGAGCAGGATTATAACAGCTAGTCTTTTTGCGAGCATAAGTTTTTCAGTTTCGGTTAGAAGGCTTTCAATAAATGTCAGCATTTCGTCTCCATTTTTAATTTCCGTTAGCACAAGGTTTAAATTGCCAATTAATTCCTTTTCTAACTTTTTATCTAGTTTATTTCGGGATATGTGAGGCATATTAGTGTATATTATACTAACTTATTATACATTAGAACAAATATCGAGTTAATGCTTTTATTGGTTGAGCGCTGTTATTATTTGGGTGCGTTTTAAAATAAGAGAAGAGGAAATTATTTCAGCTTGTCGACTTCTTTGTGTTCGACGGTTTTGCGGCAATGGCGGCAATATTTTTTGAGCTTGAGCTTCTCGGGAGTTTCGAGCTTGTTTTTTTGCGTGACATAATTCCTGTTTTTGCAAACAGTGCAGACAAGTCCGATTGTGATACGATGTTCTCCTTTTTTAGCCATAGATAGTTATGAGTTGGGAGCTGCTTAGTTATGTGTATTTAATTGTTTTATTTGATTGAGCTTTTTAATCCACTCAGCATTTTTGATAAAACTAAGATTTCTTCAAACAACTCTTCTTTTTGTGATTTTATAATTATACCTTGTTTTTCTGCAATTTCAAGTATAGGAACACATTCCTGCGCCGAGCCACGGCTGATACTGAGAAATCTTTTAAATTAAGCGCCGGTTCTACTTGATCCTTCGGCAATATTCAGTGTAATAGATAAGGATGCTCTTCGTATTTGATCGGTTAATGAGTAGCGATACTCTTTCGGCCAGTTTTTTGTTAGTTCGAAAATTTTGTTAGCGAAAAGAAGCGTTTTTTTGTAAACCTCCAATTTTTCAAAATTGAAGATCTCCTTATTAATATGATCACAACTCATAACAATGCAACTCATAACTAAGACCTATCGTGAGCCGAAGGCGGGAATCGGACCCGCGACCTAGTTCTTACCAAGAACTCGCTCTACCACTGAGCCACTTCGGCAGTATGGTTATGAGCATGTTTTGTTATGTGTTATGAGTATAGTGAATTTTCAGCTTTAACTCATGACTATGCCACTCATAACCCCTAACTATTTTAGTGCTGAGTGAGAGATTTGCACTCCCGTAGGCCGTACGGCCGCCTCGTCTACAGCGAGGTGCGATTGACTGCTCCGCCAACTCAGCGTTATATTGATGAGTTTCGTAGTTATGCGTTATGAGAATAAGAAAAACTTATTATAACGAATAACTCATAACCCATAACTATTTTGTCTATAATTATAACTCATTACTATTCTGAGCCGACTGTCAGATTCGAACTGACGACCTGCTGTTTACAAAACAGCTGCTCTGCCACTGAGCTAAGTCGGCATAAGATTTCAGTATCCCGCAAATCTAAGCCAAATTTTATCAAATTTGGCAAGATGTTACCGGGACAAAACAGCTGCTCCCTGCCTTGCCGGCAGGCAGGTGCCATTGACCCCGATTTGATCGGGGCTGAGCTAAGTCGGCGATTTGTAAAAGAGCAAGCATAATTTTACCAGACGGTACAGGCTACATCAAGCAATAAATATTAAAAAGAGAAACAGCGGGGCGTGGCTTTTGCAAGCCTACTATATATAGTATAAGACGCAGTCCTAATGAAAAAGATAAATTCACTCTTTGATAAGGGTTCGATTGGTATTTTCCCCGAGATATAATTAGGAAGGTAATCTGCTCAACCAAAATTAAACAGAAATATACCTCGTTTCCCGAATTAATTATCGAGATACCTCAGGTTGTTTTAGTTGTAGAGAAAAATAATACAACCAAACTTCCAATATCAAAGAGCAATGATAGTATAAATCCTAATTTTAGATATTTCAACTATTGACAAAATCGCAGTGCGTGTGTTATACATAGATACGCTATTTTTTCAGAAGAATATGAGGGCGTTAGCCCAAGTATTTTTTATTGCGTTGTATTGAGGGTATTCCTGCCAGAAATCTATCTCTAATGTCTAAAAAAACTGAACCGCAAAATCATATTACCAGACAGAACTGGGGTAAGGTATATAACGTACTTCCTCCAATGGATCTTCTCGCAGTACAAAAAGAATCTTATGTTAAGTTTTTGGAGACCGGAATAGCTGATATTCTCAAGGAAATTTCCCCCGTTGATGACTTTACCGGAAAAAATTGGAGTTTGAGTTTCGGAGAACACAAAATCGGAAAAACTACTATAGATCCTGAAACAGCTATTATAAAAGGTCTAACTTATAACGCTCCTCTGACCGTTAAGGTATCTCTAACCAATAAAAAAACAAATGAAAATTTTGAAGCAGAAGTATTTCTGGGTGATATCCCGCAAATGACCGAGCGAGGAACATTCGTTGTAAACGGAATTGAGAGAGCTGTTGTAAATCAGCTCGTTCGTTCACCGGGGGTTTTCTTTATAGGGACACCGGATCCGATTACGGGAAAGACATTGTATTCAGCGGAGATCAGGCCTTCACATGGGTCATGGCTTGAGTTCGCGACGACCAGATATGGAACTTTGACAGTCAAGATCGACAGGCGACGTAAGTTCCTGGCAACAACATTTCTGCGCGCATTGGGGATCGAAGACAATAGCAGTATAAAAGAAAAGTTTAAATCGGCCGAGGACGGCAGTGAGACTCCGTTTATTGAAAATACACTTCAGAAAGACGAAACAGGAAGCGAAATCGAGGCGATTATTGAGATATTTAAGAAAATGCATCCGGGGGAGCCGATTGTTCTCGATAAGGTTAGAGAATATTTTGCCAATTTATTCTTCAATAACCGCAGATATGATCTGGGCGTTGTCGGGCGATATAAAATGAATAAGAGGTTGAACTCCGTTGAGGGATTCACTCCATCGGAAGACAGAGTATTAACAATTGATGATATTACCGCGACTATTTCATATTTAATCATGCTTGAGTCCGGCAAGGGGGATATCGATGATATTGACAGCTTGGCAAACAGGCGCGTCAGAAGCGTCGGAGAGTTAGTCGCGATAAACGCATTCAGGCTGGGGATACTGAGAGTTGAGAGAAGTATCAAGGAAAGAATGAGTTTACTTCAGCAGGATACGCATATTTCAGTTGCTAATCTGATCAATGCCCGCCCGATCATGGCTGCCATAAATGAATTTTTCCGCACATCCCAGCTTTCGACCATTCTTGATCAAACAAATCCTTTATCCGAAATAGACAATCTGAACCGTTTGACTGTTATGGGAACCGGCGGTATTTCTAGAGAAAGAGCGGCTTTCTCGATCCGTGATATTAACAGTTCGCAGTATGGCAGGATTGATCCTATCAGGAGTCCTGAAGGACCGAATATCGGACTTGTTACGTATATGGCGCTTTTTTCCAGAGTAAACAGTTATGGATTTCTGGAGAGTCCTTACAGGAAAGTTGTCAAAGAAAAGAAAGGTTCCAAAACCGTTGTGCGAGTGACTGATGATATTGAATATATAACGGCAGATGATGAGCGCGAAAAGTATGTAACTCATGCAGGAATAGAATTAACAGAAGACGGAGAAATTGCCGATGAGAGGGTGCCTGCGAGATACAAAGGAGAATTTATTGAGGTTGACCGTGAGGCTATTGATTATATTGACGTAGCGCCCAGACAGGTTGTCGGAACATCTGCATCGCTTATTCCGTTTATCGCGCATGACGAGGCAAATAGAGCGCTGATGGGAACGCATATGCAGTGTCAGGCAGTTCCCTTGGTGCATCCTGAGAGCCCAATTGTCGGAACCGGGATGGAAGCTACGATCGCAGAGGTCATGAAGAGGGTGGTCAAGTCTCCGGTTGACGGAATCGTAACCTATTCCGATTCGGAAAAAATAACAATTGAAGACAAAACCGAAAAGAAATTTACATATAAACTCGAAACTTTCCAGAGAACTTCTCAGGCGACTTCTTATACACAGAGACCGCTGGTAACGAGCGGACAGAGAGTGAAAAAAGATGATGTTATTATTGACGGACCGTCAGCCGAAGAGGGAGAGCTGGCTCTTGGAAGGAATTTGCTTATTGCTTATGCTACGCTTGACGGACTCGGATATGAGGACGCTATTGTTATTTCAGACCGCCTGGTCAAAGAAAACGTATTGTCGTCGATTCATATTGAAAAATATGAAGCGGCAGTTGTCGAGACTAAGCTCGGACCTGAGGAGACCACAAGAGATATACCAAATGTATCCGAGGAAGATCTCGCTAATCTGGATGAGACCGGAATAGTAGTTCTGGGGAGCGAAGTAGGACCGGGAGATATTCTGGTCGGAAAAATCGCGCCAAAGGGTGAGACTGAGCTTACAGCCGAGGAAAGACTTCTGCGCGCAATATTCGGAGAACAGGCGAGAGAAGTGCGTGATACCAGTCTCAGGATGCCTCACGGCGAGCGAGGGACAGTAATAAATATTCAAATTTTGGATCGAAAAGAGGGAGATGAGCTCGAACCCGGATCGCTCAGGAAAATAATTGTTGAAGTTGCACAGTTCAGACATGTTGTTATCGGTGATAAGCTGGCGGGTAGACATGGAAACAAGGGAATTATTTCGCGCATATTGCCATCGGCGGATATGCCGTTTTTACCGGACGGCACACCTGTAGATATTATTATTTCGCCTATCAGCGTGCTGGCTCGTATGAATTTGGGTCAGTTGCTTGAGGCTCATCTGGGATTTGCGGCGAAAAAACTGGATATGAAAATCGGAATTCCCGTATTTGAGAAGATCTCGGAGGACAAAATCACATCCCTTCTCACACAAGCCGGTCTGCCTGTCTCCGGAAAAGTTCAGCTTTTTGATGGAAGAACAGGTATGCCTTTTGAAAATGAGATCGTTGTAGGTATTGAGTATATTATGAAGCTTATTCATATGGTTGAAGATAAGACACACGCCAGGTCGACAGGCCCGTACTCACTGGTTACACAACAGCCTCTCGGAGGAAAAGCACAAATGGGAGGTCAGCGCCTGGGAGAAATGGAAGTTTGGGCTCTTGAGGCACATAGAGCGAGATATATTTTACAGGAAATGCTGACAATCAAGTCGGACGATATTGTCGGCCGCGCGAAAGCATTTGAGGCAATAGTCAAAGGAACAGATATTCCGACACCGAAAGTTCCGGAGTCATTCAAGGTTCTTATCAAGGAACTGCAGTCATTGGGACTCAATGTTGTACCTGTCGGCGCTATAGCTTATAATGAAGCGATTGAAGCAAAGGAAGAAGCGGTTTCTGAGCAGTTAAAAGATCAGGTTGAAGAACTCCAGACTACTTTGGAGGCAGAGGAAGTAATTGAGAAAGCCGAAGATCTGGATACGGCTGAAGTTGGTCCTGAACCTGAAGATCTCGTTGAGGAGCTGAGTAAAGGAGAAAATATATAATGAATAACAGAAATTCAAATAAAAATATTACAAAAGATCTGAATATTTCCGATTTCAAATCGCTAAAATTACTTTTGGCAAAAAGCGATGATATTTTGCAGTGGTCATACGGTGAAGTCACGAAGCCCGAGACAATTAATTACAGAACGCTCAGACCAGAGAAAGACGGTTTGTTTGACGAGAGAATATTCGGACCGACAAAAGACTGGGAATGTTATTGCGGAAAATATAAAAGAATCAGATACAGAGGAATTATTTGCGATAAGTGCGGAGTAGAAGTCACTCTTTCACGTGTAAGGCGTGAGAGGCTTGGGCATATTACTCTCGCGTCACCGGTTGCGCATGTATGGTATTTCAAGGGAGCTTCTTCTCCGATGGCGCTTCTTCTTGATATTCCGCAAAAGAATCTCGAATCTATAATTTATTATGCGTCTTATTTGATCACGAAAATTGATGAAGATAAGAAAAAAGAGGCGATCGAGCTTTTTGTCAGCAATATTGAGAAGAGAAAAGAAGCGCTCGTTAAGAAAAAAGAAGAAGAAGAGGAAAAAATAAATAAAGAAGCCGAAGACAAGAAAAAAGAACTTCAGAAAAAGGTCGAAGATGTACAAAAACAGCTTATTCAGGAAGAGGTCGAGCTGACCAAGAGGCAAAGGATAATGCATGCCGCCGAGTCGGTTGATTCCGAATCCAAAAAAATCGATGAGATTTCTGATACATTTACCAAGCTTCTCAAGAGTCTACAGGCGGGCAGTGTATTGTCAGAGGACGAATATTATAAATTGCTTGAGTATGATATACCGATCTTCTTCAGTATCAAAACCGGATCGGAGGCACTTCTCGAAATAATTAATAACCTGGATCTGTCGACGCTTATAGCAAAACTTAGAACAGAATCCGAAAAAGCATCAGGTCAAAAATATCTAAAGCTTGTTAAGAGATTGAGGCTTATTGAGTCTTTGAGAAAGACGGGAGTTACACCAGCGGCTATGATCTTGGGCGTTTTGCCTGTTATACCGCCGGATCTTCGACCGATGGTTCAGCTTTCCGGAGGACGTTTCGCAACATCCGATCTGAACGATCTATACAGGAGAGTCATAAACCGCAACAACAGATTGAAACATCTTCTTGCTTTGGGAGCGCCGGAAATAATTCTCAGAAATGAGAAACGCATGCTTCAGGAGTCGGTCGATTCACTTATTGATTCTTCACAGAGGACCAATCAGACAGCGGCTACGACATTGAGATCGCTTTCAGATATGCTTCGCGGAAAACAAGGGCGCTTCAGACAGAATCTTCTCGGTAAAAGAGTTGATTATTCGGGACGATCAGTTATTGTTGTCGGACCGGAGCTTCAGTTGTCGCAATGCGGACTCCCTAAGGAAATGGCTCTTGAGATGTTCAAACCGTTTATATTGAGAGAAGTCATCGTCAGAGGGCTCGCGACAAATATTAAATCAGCAAAGCGGTATATCAAGAAGCGTCCGCCGGAGGTTTTTGATATTTTGGAAGAGATCACAAAAGATCATCCGGTACTTCTTAATAGAGCGCCAACACTGCATAAACTCGGTATACAGGCATTTTATCCCGTACTGATCGAAGGATCAGCAATTCAACTTCATCCTTGTGTATGCGCGGGTTATAACGCGGACTTTGACGGAGACCAAATGGCTGTACATATACCGCTATCCAAAAAAGCTCAGGAAGAAGCTGTAGAGCTTATGATGCCTGCGCGTAATCTGCTTAAGCCGGCAAACGGTGATCCGATCACGCTTCCAAATAAGGAAATGGCGCTTGGTATTTATTATATGACGAGTTTGGATGAGGCTTCCCGCAAAACCGAAGAGGATGAGCCGTACTTTGGAGATCTAAATAGCGCACTTCTCGCATATGATCTGGGTTCGATTCTGCTGAGGCAACCGATTAAAGTACGTGTCGGACAAAACGGAACTGCAAAAATAATTGAGACCAGCGTAGGGCGTTTGAAATTCAATGAATTATTGCCGGATGACTTCGGGTTTATAAATGAAAGTATAAACGCGTCCGGAATCAAAAAGATCACGACACGAGCGATGAAAATATATCCTTCGGAGCAGGTCGCGGCGTTAATCGATAAGATCAAAAATCTCGGATTTTATGGAGCCACATTGTCCGGTATCAGCGTTTCTGTGTTTGATAATGAAATTATCCCTGAGAAACAGCAGTTAGTTAAAAAGGCTGAAGTAAAAGTCGCGACGATTGATGATGAGTATCAGCAGGGGCTTATAACTCTCAGCGAAAAAAAGAGACTTTCAAACGATGTTTGGCTTAAGACGACAGATGAAATTGCGAATTTAACTTGGAGCAGAATCCAGTCGTATAATCCGATCAAGATCAGTATTGATTCGGGAGGTACACGTGCCGGAGTTGAGCAGTTGAAACAGTTGTCAGCTATCAGAGGTCTTATAGTTGATCCTCTCGGAAAGATCGTAGAGCTTCCTATCAAATCCAATTTTAGAGAAGGATTGTCTATTTTTGAATATGTATCGTCGGCCAGAGGATCGAGGAAAGGTCTTACCGATTCGGCTCTTAAGACTGCTAATGCAGGATACTTGACGCGCAGACTGGTTGATGTGGCTCACGAGGTTATTATCAGAGAAGATGACTGCGGAACAAAAGAAGGACTAGTGATTGGTCAGAGCGATAAGAATAGAACAAGCAAGCTCGCCGACCGCGCGCAGGGTAGGATCTTGGCTGCAAATGTTGTCTCAAAGACTACGAAGAAAGTTATTCTCAAGGCAGGAGATGAGATCAACGAAGAAAATGTTAATCTGCTTGATGAACATGAGATTACAGAGCTTACACTGCGCTCGCCTCTGCTTTGTAAATTGTCATATGGATTATGTGCCAATTGTTACGGATGGGATCTGTCTACCAAGAAAAAAGTCGAGATGGG
This sequence comes from uncultured Gammaproteobacteria bacterium, assembly GCA_964564035.1. Lineage (GTDB taxonomy): Bacteria > Patescibacteriota > Microgenomatia > Levybacterales > UBA12049 > JAHIGH01. Next base: position 8,744 of record CAZLZN010000008.1, read on the forward strand.
AGTTCCGGTCGGAGTCATAGCGGCCCAAAGTATCGGGGAGCCGGGTACACAGCTTACCATGCGTGTCAGGCATTTCGGAGGAGTCGTTATGTCGGACGTCACGCAGGGTTTGCCTAGAGTTGAAGAATTGTTTGAGATGAGGACTCCGAAGAACCTCGCGCCTATCTCAGAAATTACAGGTAAAGTGGAAGTTGAGACTCTGAACGAAGGACATAGAGTCCATGTCAAAAATACCCAGATCAAACCGCCGGAGCTTAGAGAATATTTTGTACCGCTTTCATCGACTCTGGCTGTATCCGATCAGGAAGAAGTATCGGCCGGGACTCCGCTTGCCGAGGGTGATCTTGATCCTAAAGAGATCCTAAAAATCGGCGGACTTACGATGGTGCAGAAATATTTAATTTCTGAGGTGCAGAATGTATATGAGTCACAGGGAATCGGTATCAACGATAAGCATTTTGAGGTTATCATAAGGAAGATGTCCGACAAGATCATTGTCGAGAGTGTCGGAGACACAGCTCTTATACCGGGTGACTTTATCGCGAAGGCCAGATTTGAAGAAATGAATGCTGAAGTCTTGTCGGAAGGCGGAGAGCCCGCGACAGGTAGGCAAGTGATCTTGGGTATTACCAAATCGGCACTGTTCTCCGAGTCATGGCTTTCAGCAGCTTCGTTCCAGGAGACGACAAGATTGCTTACAGAGTCAGCAATCGAGGGTAGAGAAGATAAACTTCTGGGTCTCAAAGAGAATGTCATAATAGGACGCTTGATTCCAGTAGCGGGACTGCATCCTGATGAGGAGGAGCAGCCGCTTGTATCAGCGGAGACGCCTGCGCTGGGGGAGACTCAAGTTGTTGAGGGTCAGCCAGCCGCGTAAAAAGCGAAAAGCTCAAAACGCAAAACTCAAAATAAAGTTTAAAATTTAATAAACTTTAACTTTATATTTATTTTTGCATTTTGAGCTTTGCATTTTGATTTTTCGTTTACAGAACGGATTAAATATAAATTAATTTAAAGTTATGTTATAATACTTTAAATTTGGGAGGACGATTATATGCCGACATTATCACAATTAGCAAAAAAGGGAAGACAAAAGAGGATAAAAAAATCGCGATCGACAGCATTGAAGACGCTTTTTAATGCCAAGGATCGAGTCTATACGCAAGCAGAGTCTCCGCAAAAGCGAGGTGTGGTTACTTTGGTTAAAACAATGACGCCGAAAAAGCCGAATTCGGCTCTGAGAAAAGTTGCCCGCGTAAAGCTTTCGAACAAGATGGAAGTAACGGCATATATTCAGGGAGTAGGACATACACTATCAGAGCACGGTATAGTTTTGGTCAAAGGCGGACGCGTACGTGATCTGCCGGGTGTAAAATATCATTTAGTTCGTGGTAAATTCGATTTGCTGGGAGTTGATGGAAGAAGGAGCTCGAGGAGTATTTACGGCACAAAGATGCCAAAAGCGGCTCCTGCTAAATAAGATTAAATATGAGACACAAAAAAGCTGAAAGACGAAAAATTGAACCTGATACAATTCACAAAAGCGTACTTCTTGCTAAGCTTATAAACTATATAATGCGCGATGGGAAGAAGACTACTGCTCAGAGACAGGTGTATCTCGCGTTTGATATTATCAAAAATAAAGGCGAAGATCCGCTAAAGGTTTTTGAGAAAGCCATGCAAAATGTCGGACCAAAAGTTGAAGTAAGAGCGCGCAGGGTCGGAGGCGCAAATTATCAGGTTCCGGTTGAGGTAAGACATGACAGAAAAATCGCTTTGGCGCTCAGATGGATAATTGAGGCGAGCCGCAAGAGAGCAAATAAGGAGTATCATACATACGGCGAAAAACTCGCGGCGGAGCTTATGGATGCTTCCAATAATTTGGGCGAGGCGATCAGGAAGAGAGACATTACACTCAAACAAGCAGAGGCCAACCGCGCCTTTTCTCACTTCAGGTTCTAAAGTTTTATTCTATTTGATCAGCCAGTAGTTGGCGATTCCGTACAGGAGGATAAGAGTAATAATTATTGTCGTGATCAGGATCCCGATCTGGTTTGCTTTTTTCCAAGCTTGCCAGCTTGCATAGAGCCAGAAAATCTGCGCTATCAGATTGAAAATCAGTCCCAGCTCGGGCATTTTGAGGGATGTAAGCAGAAATCCCATTATCGTAAATACAGGAAGGGCGAATTGTGTTGTTTGGTCAAAGAGTGCAGGTTTATTTGTATTTTTGGAGTTATGCACTAGTATCATTCTATAATTATATCGAGGATCTTGTCGCCTTTTTCTATTTTGTTGACCACGCTCATTCCGGATTCGACTTTGCCGAAATTGGTGTATTGGCCGTTTAAATGTGATGATTGAGATTTTGTTATAAAGAATTGTGAATCGTTTGAAACTATTACGCCTTGTTGGTTTTTTATTCCCGCCATACCTACAGATCCTTCTTCAAAAGGCAGTTGATTTATTTCTGTTTGCGTAAGTCCTCCACCTGTCCCGTCGCCTTTTGGGTCGCCTCCCTGGATGACCCAGTCTTCTACGCGGTGGAAGGTCAAGTTTTTGTAAAAACCCTTGTCGGATTTATCGATGAAATTTTTGACGGTATTCGGAGCGTATTGTCCGAATATAGTTAAAACTATATCGCCTTTTGATGTTTTGATTGTTGCCGAGTATGTGGCCTTCAATCCTTCTTCGACACCAAATGTCGGGACAATTGGAGGTTTGGTCGGTATGTTATTCAGGGCGTTGTCCTGACCTGCTTTTGGGGTCAATAGCGTCAATTCAAGGTTGGCCTGGTCGGAGCCGGGTAATGCAGGAGTTGGATACTGGAAAAACATTTTCTTGATCGTGTCCTGCTGGGTAATATAGAAAATGCCGATAAAGACTCCTATAAGCACCAGTGCCATGGATAAGTAGAATTTGTTCATGCTATTTTATTATATCAGTAAATTTTGCACTATCAAGCTAAATAAAGTAAAATTATGAACATGATAAAACAGTCACAGATAAGAAATTTCGCGATCATAGCACATGTTGATCATGGTAAGTCTACGCTTTCGGACAGACTGCTTGAGATTACCAATACAGTTCCAAAGGATAAGCTTCAGGAGCAATTTCTGGATCAGAACGTAATTTCGAGGAGGCGGGGCATAACTATCAAGCTGGCACCGGTCAGAATGAATTACTCTGAAGGACAGGAGGATTATCAATTGAATTTGATCGATACGCCGGGACACGTTGATTTTTCTTATGAAGTTTCCAGGACGCTGGCCGCGTGTGAAGGCGCTGTTTTACTTGTTGATGCGACGCAGGGAATTCAGGCTCAGACTGTAGCACATTATCAGGTGGCAAAAAAACTGGGACTTAGGATGATCCCGGTTCTCAATAAGATAGATCTGCCAAACGCACAGACACAGATAGTAAAAAAGGAGCTTGAGGCTTTTGGTTTTGATGAAAGTGAGATCATGTCGATCTCAGCCAAGACAGGCGAAAATGTTGATGTTCTACTGGCAAGAATAGTCAGAGAGATACCGCCGCCCGGAGGTTCTGAAAATAGCGAGCTGAGAGCGTTGATTTTTGATGCGGTATATGATGAGTATCAGGGCGTTATAGCGTATATCAGGGTGATTGATGGAGCGATAAAAAAAGGGGACGGGATACAGTTTTATCAAAATGGTGTCAAAACGCTGGTAACAGAGGCAGGCATGTTCACGCCGTTTTTGAAGGAAACTGGAGAATTGGGGACAGGCGAGATAGGCTATATTGTCGGCAGTATAAAAGATATACGCCAGTGCAGGGTGGGTGACACGGTAGTAAGTGAAAAATTAAAAATGAAAAATGAAAAATTGATTGATGAGAATGGAAATATTGTTGAGGCACTGCCGGGGTATAAGACTCCGCAGTCTATGGTTTTTTTCGGTGTTTATCCGAAAGATACTAATGATTTTGGTCATTTGAGAGAGTCTTTGGGCAAACTGACTCTTAATGATACGGCCTTGACATATTCAGAAGAGTACAGCGCTTATCTAGGGAGCGGTTTCAGGGTAGGATTTCTGGGGCTTCTTCACGCGGATATTGTAAAAGAAAGGCTCAAGACCGAGTTCGGTCTGGATCTTTTGCTTACCATGCCTCAGGTTTTGTACAAGCGGGTGTCGGATGAGGAAATTCTTGAGCCGTATATGCTGCTCAATGTTTACGCTCCATCAGAATTTGTCGGCAATGTCATGACTGTTTGTCAAAAAAAGAAAGGGACACTTCTTGATATGCAGTATCATGAGGCTTATGCTGTTTTGTCTTATGAAATGCCTTATTCGATGTTTATACGGGGGCTGTCAGGCGAGATCAAGTCGGTTACGTCAGGTTTTGGCAGTATTGATTATGAGCTTTCCGATTATAAACAGGCGGATCTCGTGAAGCTTGAGATAATGATTAACGGGAATCCGATCGATGTTTTGTCGGAGCTTGTTTACAGAGATGAGGCAAATTATGTGGCGCGGGATAAGGCTCAGAAGCTGAAAGAGTCGCTTGATCGACAGCAGTTCAGGCAGATTATTCAGGCGACTATAAATAATAATATTATTGCTAGAGAAGAGATTCCGCCGTTTCGCAAGGATGTTTTGGCGAAAATGAGCGGCGGAGACAGAACAAGAAAAGATAAGCTTCTTGAAGCTCAGAAGAAGGGAAAGAAAAGGATGATCCAGTCAGGCAAAGTGGCGCTGTCGCAAGAGGCTTTGTTTTCACTGATATCGGATAACTGATTGTATAATCTCAGAATGCGTAGAGAGCCAGGGGGATTTCCATTTCGTCCGCGCTCAATCCTCCATGGTGGCCGCGGTATTTTATTTCAAACTTGTCTTTTTCATACCACCAGACTGTTTCGTGCGGCTTGCATACTATTACCAGGTTGCCTACCCGGTTCATGAATAATGCAGACGGCGCCGTATTGCCAAAAAAGCTCTGATCGATTAAGTCGGTTGTTTTGTAGACTATGGCAATCGATGATAATTTTTCGCTAAGAAATTTTTGCGCTTCATCCAGATTTTCTTCTTTGATGTGGAGAAACATATCCCTGCAAGATCCGGCTCCGACAATATGTTCTCCTTTTTTATTCTGTTTGATCCACGGGATTATTTCGGGGAATTTGAGATTGAGATATACTGTTGTCTGCGGATCGATCGCCGTTTGGCCGTGATCGGCAGTCATAATAAAGAGAGTGTTTTTAAGTCTGCCGCTTAGTTTTTCCATAAATAGTTTTTGCATTGAATATAGAAATATTTCTGCTTCGGCGTTTGCCTGCCCGGAATCCGGTCCATATGTATGCGCGACAGAGTCGTAATTTCCGAAATAAATATAATAATAGGATTTTTGCCGGTTAGTTAATATATGATCGGTAAGGTTTGTTAGAGTTTCCGGGAATGTGCCGCAAGGAATAATTGTTGAGCCTTTTGAGAGCGCGATATTGTAGGGAGATTTGCTGATTTCGTTATTAATAAACTGAAAGGAGGATATATTTTTTGCCTGCAACCATGAATAAAATGTGCTGTAGGGGAAAATTTTTTCTGCCATAATATCTGACGCCTCCAGAGTGTTTCGTTCTTTAGATCCAGCATATGAATATAGAAGAGGAGTTATAACAGTATCGAGTTCCGGCTCGTAATAATTCCATTCATATACTCCGCTTTGGCTGACGTTCAAGCCCGTATTAATCGTAGTAATTTGCGCGGATGTAGTTGAGGGAAATTGTGAAGTTATTTTTGATACTACTCCGTTTTTTATCAGCAGATCCAAAAATGGATATTTATCAGATAGCTCTGTAAATTTTTTCCAGCCAAAGCCGTCGACAAGCAGTAAGATTACCTTGTCGTATTCTTGGGGCAAGTTTCCGTAAATATCTTCAGGAAAAGAATCGGAATGAGGTCCGTTTTCGCTTAAAGCTTTTTTAATCAATGGAGGGATGTTGGAGAAGCAATACGATTCATAAAGCGGTTTGATGAAATTTCCCCTGGATTTTGAACTGTCAATGAATTCAACGGATTTGGAATTTATCATGTAACTATGCCGATTATAACATGAAGAAGAGCAGGCTTCCTCCGATCATGAAGAACAGGGCTATAGCACCTATTCCGAGAGCTGAGTCAAATACTCCTGTTTCGGCCATAGTCGGAGTAGGCGTGAAGGTTGAGGTCGGTGTTGTCGGCCCTCCGGGCGTAGCGGTCGCGCCACCTTGGACTATAATTGTTTGTTCGCATGAAGTCGCGCTGCTGGAATCACCGGAGTTGTCCGTAAGTACAGCAGATGCGGTGTATGTGCCTTCATTTGGATATTCGTGAGAAATTGAGACGTTGACTGAGCTTGTTCCGATACCGCCGGATGTAGTTATGTCTCCGCTTACCGCGCCGTCACCAAAGTTGAAGTTGACCTTGCTGACTGTGCCGTCGTTGTCGTTGCCGTTGACGGTGAAAGTGATGGCAAATGGCGCTATGCCAGTTGTCGCCCTATCAACCGCCAGGCTGTTACAGATAGGCACTTGATTGGTGGATGCCGATCCCGTCCCGGTTGGGGCCGGGGAAAGCGTTGGGGTAAGGGTTGGCGTTGGGGTGCTGACGGTTGTATCTGTAGGTTCAGGCGTTTCTGTCGGTTCTATGGTGGGCGTTATTGTGCCTGTTGGAACCGGTTCGGTAGGTGTTGTTGAGGAGGCTCCGATAGTAATGGCAGCCGGTTCTGTGGATGAGAGTACATTTTCGCTGGCCTGATCCCCTGACCCTATTGATAGTACCTGCGTAGTCTGACCATATGTGACAAGTGTTGGCTGGTCGGGCGGCGTGTCGGCCAGAGCAACGAAGGTAACCGTGCCTGCTTTGGCGAGGCTTTGGATCGCTTTGGTAGGATCTGATCCTACAGACATGGTTATTTCGATTTTGCCTGCCGTATAAACAGGGCCTTCCATTATGGTCGGGAATACCAATGTGTTTGGAGCGAATGCGTCGGAGCTTTTAGTTGCCAGCTTGTCGGAGTCATAAAGGATCTGCAGTTTTACAAAAGATACGAGATTGGTTCCGGGGTCTACCATTATATCAAGCGGTATTTCGTCGCCAACGCTTTTTTGGATCGGACTGGATTGGGACGACGTGGGGGTAAAGTTCAGTAAAGTAGATTTTTGGGCCTGAGTTCTGACTTGCTGCTGCTGCTGAAGAAAGTATATCGTCACCGGTATACCTATAATAAGTATGACTATAAAACCAATTAAGAGCAGTTTTTTACCACTAAAATTCATACAGAAATAATTACAGCAAAATGCTTCAGTTTTAATCGTATATTAATAAATGTAGTTGTGTCAAGCACCGAATCAATTTTCTATAGGTTATTGACAAGGAACGGGGAGCTGTTGTATAAATTAGCATATCAAAGTTTCAAGTGATAAATTATAAATAATTATACTGTTATGGCAACTAAATTAAATATTAAACCATTATTCGACAACATTCTTGTAAAGCCGCATAAGGCAGAGGAAAAAACAACAAGCGGAATCTATTTGCCTGAATCTGCAAAAGAAAAACCTCAGATCGGAGAAGTTATGGCTATAGGTGATGGGGCAAGAGATGAGAGCGGCAAATTAATTCCAATGGTAGTAAAGGTCGGACAGAAAGTGATGTATACAAAATGGGGCGGTAACGAAGTAAAAGTAGGCGGAGAAGAATGGAAACTCGTCAAACAATCTGATATACTGGCAATCGTTAACTAGGTATTAGTGATTAGTGTTTAGTGATTAGTACTAAGCCCTAAAACCTAAGCCCTAAAAACTGAATTATGGCAAAACAATTACAATTCGGAGAAGAAGCAAGAAGATCACTCGCAAAGGGTGTAAATTTACTGGCAAGAGCTGTTGTAACAACGCTCGGACCCAAGGGGCGCAATGTGGCGCTTGAAAAGAAGTGGGGTGCTCCAACGGTCGTACATGACGGAGTTACGGTCGCGAAAGACATTGATCTAAAAGACCCTTTTGAGAATATGGGGGCACAGCTTGTCAAGGAAGCCGCAAGTAAGACCAATGACAATGCAGGAGACGGGACAACTACCGCAACGCTACTCGCTCAGTCAATTGTTAATGAAGGCATGAAGACAGTAAGTGCCGGTGCAAATCCCATGATTTTGCGTGAGGGTATGGAAAAAGGTCTCGGGATAGTCATTTCCGAAATCAAGAGAATGGCAAGACCGGTCAAAGACGAGGATGTAGTTCGTGTAGCAACAATATCCGCGCAGAATGAAGTGATCGGTAATAAAATTGCTGAAGCACTGGCAAAAGTAGGTAAAGACGGTGTGGTAACTGTTGAAGAAGGAAAAGGAACAGAGCTGGAAGTTGATTACAAAGAAGGAATGGAGTTTGATAAAGGTTATGCTTCGGCATATTTTGTTACCAATCCTGACAAGATGGAAGCGGAAATCGAAAATCCCTATATCCTTATAACCGATAAAAAGATCTCGGCATTGAATGATTTTCTTCCTTTCCTTGAGAATTTGGTAAAAGTTTCTAAGAATTTGGTTATTATTGCAGATGAGATTGAGGGAGAGGCATTGGCCGCGCTGGTAGTAAATAAACTTCGAGGAACATTCAGTCCTCTCGCGATCAAGGCTCCGGGATTCGGCGACAGACGCAAAGAAATGCTTCAGGATATTGCCGTATTGACAGGCGGAACAGTAATCTCAGAAGAAACCGGCAGGACACTTGAGAGCGTAACGATCGAAGATTGCGGACGCGCAGACAAAGTATGGGCAGATAAAGATAACTGCAGGATTATAGGCGGAAAAGGCGAAAAATCGGGAATAAACGCAAGAATTGCTCAAATTAAGACAACTATATCTACTACGACTTCGGATTTTGACAAAGAAAAGCTTCAAGAAAGACTTGCCAAGCTCTCGGGCGGAGTTGCTGTTATCAATGTAGGTGCGGCTACAGAGGTCGAGATGAAAGAAAAGAAGGAGCGCGTAAATGATGCGGTCGCAGCTACAAAAGCGGCGCTTGAGGAAGGTATAGTACCGGGCGGAGGAGTGGCATTGATAAGAGCGCGAAAAGCGTTGCCGAAGCTAAAAGAAACTTTGAAGATCGATGATCAGAAAATCGGCGTTGAGATATTGTTTAATGCGCTTGTTGAGCCCATCAGAGCAATTGCTTCCAATTCCGGCGCGGACGCAGGCTGGGTCCTCCGAAAAGTTGAGGAAAACAAAGTCGCGGATTATGGTTTTAACGCAATGACTATGGATTTCGGGTCGATGTATGAAGCGGGAATAGTTGATCCCGCCAAGGTAACACGTTCAGCGGTCGAGAATGCTGTCAGTATCGGTGTTATGATCCTGACAACTGAGGCGCTTATCGCCGATATTCCTGAGAAAAAACCTGAAATGCCGGGCGGCGGAATGCCGGGCGGTATGGATGGAATGTACTAGGCCTCAACAGAATTTTTCATTTATTCATTTACCATTTTTTTCATTCAACAATTAAACATTTTGAGTTTTTGCTTCGAACTTTATTTAGATTAGGCGGCTTTGTTTGCTCTTATATGGCGTTGGACCTGTGGCTTATCCCCGATGTTATTTGAATCATAAACTAATGTTTCGGATTTTGGTTTACGTTTTTCCGATTCGGCCTTTTTCCTTTGTATTTCCTTTATTTGAGGTTTATAGTGATGCAAAATTTTTAATACTTTGCGTTGGTTAGCGGCCATATATCCGATTTCACTCGAAAATACTCCGTCAAAATATTCTATGGCTGCAGGATTTTCGTTTATTCCGTACATTTCATGTAAACGGTCTTTGAGTATTTCTTCCAGCGTCAATCTCTTTTCATCTCCTTTTGTTGATCCTGCTTTTTTTCTTTTACCGATCAGAATTTTAGAATTATGTTCTCCAATTCCGTCCGTGCTTGTTATAAACATTTGTTCGTCTTCCTTGATGCTATGAATAAATACAGATTCGCCATCAGGGATTTGTTCCATTTTTCTTCTAAATTGTATAAGTGAATCGGTGGTTTCAATTTTTGATTTAATTTTATTTTCAAATGTTTCAAAATTGCGGACATCTTGTCTAATAAGCGGTGTTAATTTTAATTGAAGATCCAATTGTCTGCGGTCTCTTGAGTTATCAATTCCGTTTGCTTCAAAAACCCCCCTAATAATTTTATATCCTCCCGCCAGCTCTTCTTCGTTGAAATCCGGGTTTACGTCTCTATCTCCACCTATCTGGCGATTGTCATGACTCCATTTTTGGAATACATCATGTTCTCTTGCCGGTTCTGCCAGAGGCCCTAGATTTCCTACAGCAGCTTTTTTTAAGACGTGAACTGTTCCAGATTCGTTGGTCGGAGTAGAATTTTTTGAATGTTTGCCCAAGAATCTTTCACCCCTACTTCCTGTTCCTGTAGGTTCTGCTGAAGTGCTTGCTGTGTGATAAATTCCTTCTTGTTCCGGTCTTCCCATATTATTAGGCAGTTAGAACCTAATATAATCTAAGTAAAGTAAATTAGTATTAATTTATACTATAATTCTGCTATATCACGTCTATTTTGGTTTGTCAAGTTAAAGTCAGGAAATGGGCTGTATCCAAGGGGTATTTGAGGCTAGCTATGTATTTCGTTAATTTTTACTAGTTACATTTTATTTAAATACTGAATTATCAATCTTAAATAGATTGGTAATCATGGAACATTTACGAAATTCAGAACTACCGGTTTTTTTTAGAGAAGACATTGACCTCTTTTATTTGGGGATTGTTAATTTTACTAATTGCATTGGCGCCACCGCCTCGCTGTTCCTGAGAGATCTTAGAATCAATTTTATCTGGTCTTTGCAGCGCCATACCGGCTGCAATTCCAGCTCCTAGAGGTAGAGTTGTGGCTAAGCCGGTTGCTGTTGTCTGCAGAGTGCCATAACCGCTTCCTCCTGTGTTGACAATGTTTTCACCGTTTATTACCGGAGCGGGGTCACTTTCGCCCGGATAAGATTTTTGGGCTTTGGCATCCAGAAAATGCATATAATATCGATTACTGGGAAAACAATTGACTACGGTATTTTTGGTTCGCAAGCCTCCTGCCCAATCTGCCCCGTCATCAGTGTATATTATGACACAGTCCCGGACCGGCGTTTTGAGTTTGAGAGTCAGATCCTGAGCTGCTTTAGTATCTTTTTCGTTTAATTGAGGTGATTCCGATTGTCCGGTTTTCAAGTTTATTGCTGACGATCCGTTATCGTCAATAACGGTTAGGGTTGGACTGGCGCAACCGGCCAGCATAAGCCCTCCTATACCGGCGGCTGTCATTTTGTATTTATTTAGTTTTTCTGCTGACATAATTTATTTGACTATAACAAAATATTATCTGTTTTTAAAAACCTATAATTATTTTATACATATTTCTTACTATATTATTATATTTAGTTATATAAATATTTTAGACTGCCGCGCGTCTTCTCAGCGGAAATCTGGGCGCAAACGGAATTGGAATTAGAGGCGCTGAGTCATCAGAATTGTCATTTTTTTGTTTTTGTTCATAAACGGGCGTTGAGACCGTATCCCGAACGGCTGATGCCACTGCGTAGTTAGTAGCGGGCTTGTAAAAAGCGTCAGGTATTTGGCCGCTGCCATGAATGGAGGCGATATGCCTGATGCTAATTTGCCCGTCTGCCGATTCTATGCCGACGCCTGCAGAGACATTCATGTTTAGAGCTTCCCGGTGATCAGTCAATTCGGAGCTGTGATTAAACCTAGAGAGGTCGCCTAATACTAAATTCGCGACATACGCATTGGGCACTTTGATTTTTTTACTTTTTTTAATTATTGTCACGCTGTCCTCCCAATCGCTTCTGTTGAGAGTTAAATTTCCACCGGGTGCAACTACAATAATCTGTTCCTGAGGCTTTTGTTTTTGCCAAAAAGATATTAGTCCTTCGTTGTTTTTTATTTCACGGATGTCTTTATAGATATATTTAGTATCGCCTTCCCGGTACCAGCTTTTGTTCTCTAGAGGCTTGATCATAAAGGTGATACCGTTTCCATCCGGCGTGATTTCGTTGTGAAGCGATAATTCATTACCATCTATTGTTTTATTTTCGTTTGGCAGCCACTTAATATCTTTTTCCGATCCAGCCAGGGATTTATATGTCTCTTTTCCGGAGAATGGGTGCTGAATTTCTGTTTTATCAATATGAACATAAGCCGTATCAATATTCTCCCATATGATCTTGCCGCGTTTTTGGTCAACCTCCGCAACTGCGCGGCCGTAAAGAGTACCGGGTTGAGTTATTATCAGCTGCCATTTATTGTCTGTGCCTCTTTTCCAAGAAGTCGCCACCGGAATCGGGATGGTTCTCAGGAAATCAGGTGTTCCTTCAACAGGGGGGAGCTTTGCATTTCCCAGTATGTGATAGGGCTTGGTTTCTACAGTTTTTGCCTGATGGATCCGGGAGGCGGCTTTCTCACCGGGTTCTTTTTTGAATGCCTTTTCTAACAGAGTGGGTCCGCTCATTTCATCGTAGTTCAGCTTTCGGGCCGCACCGGCTATGCCCTGCTGTGTCAGAGGCGCTGTTGCAAGGCCTGTTACGACGGCAATAGCTGCAATGCCTAGTTTGTTCGCGCGTTTTTTCCTTTCGTTTTTTTTATTGTATTCGGTCGTTTTTTTAGAAATTTCTTTGGCAACATATTCTTTTTCTCGTCTCAGCCGTCCGGTTAATTGATCTATATTGAGTTTGTCCTGGCGGAGACTTGACATAAGTGCTTCTCTAAACCGAAGCAATCTAAGCTTATCCTGTTCTATGCTAAAGCGGTTTGAATAAGAAATATAATCCCTGCCGTCAATATATGATTTTTCAAGTCTTGTATCAATTTGTGCTATGCGTTCTATAAGCGAGCTGTGGTAGGTAAATCTGCTGTCGTTTGGAGGAATCGGAGACATTAGGTTCTCTACGCTTCTGATCTCCTGGTCTGTCGAAGGGAAACGTTTATCATTATTTGTGACAGCTTTACGGTCTGAATAAACTCTACTTCTGTGGAGAGAATAAGAGTCAGCCTGCAGTTCTTTGTCCCGCCTATTATAGGCGATCGCACCTCCGACGAGAGAGCCTACAACTGGCGCTGAATAAAATAGTGTATTTTTGGCTTTGGATGAAATTTCAGAAATTTTACTAGCCGCATATAGTATAGATGCGCTTATAATTCCAGCCGTGGTAGGATTAGATAACTTTTCTTTGGCCGAGTTTTCACCGGGTTGGTTTGGTTTAATTGCCGTACTAGCAGGCGGATTAGTTTCGGCTCCCCAGCGCAAATCGGCGAAACGCAGGTCTAGATTTTGTTGTATTTCATCTAGCGTTATTTGTTTGGACGCGATTTTTTCTCTTAAATTTACGACAATATTCATAAAATTCGAAGTTAGGAAAGAGGGAAGGTTATATGAATGGCCGGCGGGGTTTCCGATAATCGGTTGGAATTGCAATTTTCCTGAATTTTCAGATAGAAATTTTTTTATTTGTTGATCTGCCAATTTGTGTTCGTCCGTTATTTCTTTTTGAGTTTCCGGCTGTTTTTTTAGAAGTAAAGGTTCCATGATATCTTTGTAGAAAGTATTTTTGCGGGCTTTATCGGCTGAGTAGAGCTTTTCGCCTTTTATTAGTACGCCTTTTTTGATGAGCGTAAATTTCGCGTTGAGGGCGTCATATTCTTCGCGGGCGCGGATTTTGTGCGGATCATTTGAGTTTTGAAATCTTTTTAGATAATCATGGTGCTTTATAGCTTCTGCAGTAATTTCCGGATCCAGATATATATGGCCGGTTTGCTTCATCAATTCGACCGCACGCATCGCGAATTTTTTTCTGTCAGAGAATTCAGTCAGCCTTGCTATGCTACCAAATTTGCTGTTTAGCTTGTCAATAACAGCGATGTCGGCTATATCATACGCGCGTTTTAACATGTCATCGTCGCGATTTATAAATGTCACGGTCAACTGCACGGGCTCTTGTTTTTCTTTATTAACGGGTTTTTTTTTGACCTCCATCCTCACTCTATCAAAATGCACGTTTGGTATGATGGGCGGTGCTTCGCGCATGCGTGTTTTGTACTGGGGCGGTGTGGTGGTTGTAGATAATATGGCGGCTTTTTTTCTCAGTTTGCTTTTTTCGGAAAATCTATGATTTTCGAGTATCGGCAATAGTTCTTTTCTATCCCGGAAAAAAGCGCTTGATTCGAGTTCGTTTTTTTTGATTTTTCCATCCGCTGTTATTTGTTCGGCAGTTAAAACTCCCGATGTCACCAGATGACCCAGCAGTCCATTGACCGACCGCCTTTTTGTGGAAATTTGTTTTAAATATTGTTTTTGTCTAACTAATTTGTATTCTGTGCGAGTGGCAGAATTTGCCGATGTACTTTTGAGATCTGCGTTTAATATAGCTTTTGTATTTTTTATTGCATTTCTTTTGAGATCAGTATCTGTTTGTAAATATTTGTGTTTCTCCATAAATAGTCGAAGACGCTATTAGATAATTATATGTATTGACATAAGACGACTGCATGAGTTGTATTATAAATATGTAAGAACTCCGGGGTTTTTGGTCAGGAAGAAACTCCTCGAATTTCCTGGATCTTGCTGTGAACTTCGCGCCAATTGCCGACTTTCTTCAGTGCCAGGAGATATGTTTTTGCTTCTTTCACGTCGAGGAACCAGGTGAGGAATAAGTAAAGACTCAGACCTGCGAAAGCCGAGATGCCTGTCAGGAAAATGAGATTAATGGTTCTCGTTGTATCGAATACTAATTGGTCGAGCAGTTTGATCGGAATATACAGCGCGAACGCGGTGAAGAAGGAGGATATAAAAATTTTGAGCCAGGGAATAAATAATGTACGCTTATGGAATCCTCCGACTTTGCGGTCAAGCAATAGGAAGAGTGCTATGAGTTGAATAATAGATGTGATTGTAAAAGCGATAGCCAGTCCTTCGATTCCGGAATCCAGCTGATCGATCCTTATTTTCCAGATAAAAACAAAGAAATACGCGAATATTATAAAGAATATATTGCTGAGGGCGGTAACAATAAGCGGGGTTTTCGTGTCATGGAGCGCGTAGAACCCTCTCAGTATAAGAGTGATCAGCGCCTGAGCAAAAATTGATATCGCGAAAAATTTGAGAGTATCGCCTGTAAGTACGGTTGAGGGCCAGTCGAGTTTCGGCGCGCCGTAAACAAGGCGCACTAAAGGTATACGGAGTATCAGAATCAGGACAGATATGGGAAGAACCAGATACAGCATTTGATTGAAGCTATTAATAAATGTCGTTTTGAAATCTTCAAGACGGTCTTTTTCGCGGGATAACATGGGGAAGGCTGCCTGAGCGATCGCGTTGCCGAAAAGTACAACCGGCGCGAAGGCTAATGTCTTGGCAAGGTCAAAAATTGTGTTCATGGACGCGGGGTTGGGGAGCAGGGATATAAATGCTCCTATAACTATAATACTTGAATTATAAATAACGACCGAGATTGCTCTCGGCCACATCATGTGACCGATTTTTTTGATGCTTTCGATTATTGATTTTGTAAATGCCAGCTGGAATTTAAAACCGACTCTTCGGGCGAGGGGCAGTTGGATTAGGGCAAATAATGCGCCGCCGATTATGGTGCCGTAGACTACAGAATATATGCCGGCAAATGGTGAGAACAATAATATACCTAATATGACGCCGACATTGTAAAACGCGGCGGCCACTGCCGGAATGAGGAAGTTATTATAGCTTTGGAGGATAGCTGTGAAGAATGTGCCCAGAATAAATAGAAATTCGCCGAATATGTAAATTCTGGTCATATTGACCATTAATTCCATTTCCTGCGGAGTTAGATGGTTGCCCAGGTTGAATATACGGAGTATGGATTCGGCATAAACAGCAATAATGATCGCAATGATGAGAAAAATAATAAATCCTATTGCCAGTAGTCCGGAGGCCATTTTGTGGCCTTCTTTGTCTTCGTTTCTGTTTATATATCCTGAAAATACGGGGATAAATGATGATGTGATCGCCGCCGCGATTGTCAGTTGAAAAATATAGTCAGGCAGATATGTCGCGTAAAAATAGATACCTACTTGTGAGACGCCGAAGTACGCGATCATAAGTCTTTGGCGGATGAGGCCTAAAATTTGTGAGAAAACTACCGTGGCCATGATGACGTAGGCTGCGGATAATATATTTGTCTGCCTTTTAGTTAGAATATCAAGACTTTTCCATAAAAAACCATTACGCATAAGCGCAGTTGTGTTTTCAAGTATACCATGCTAAAATATTGAAATGCCAGTATTAAAACACGCCAAGAAAAAGCTTAAACAAGATAAGAAAAGAGCTTTGCAGAACAAAAAAATAAAAACCACTTATAAAAAAGTGGTCAAGGAAGTAAAGGTCAAAAAAACAAAGTCTTTGCTTTCCAAAGCTTTCTCAAGCATAGACAAAGCCGCTAAAAATCATATAATTCACAAGAACAAAGCTTCGAGACTTAAGTCTTCGCTTTCCAGGCTGTTTGCTTCCAAATAAACTCATCGATTGACCCATGCGGGGAACGGGAATATAATATAAAAGTCAAAAGTCAAAAAAAAAGGAGTTTTTATGCTTGATATAAAATTTATCCGGGAGAATCCGGAACTTATAAAAAAAGCCGCAAAAGATAAAAAAGTCGATGTGGATATAGATCGCGTTATTGAGTTGGATCAGAAAAAGAGAGAGCTTCAGACGAGTCTTCAAAATCTTCAGCAGGAGAGGAATGTACACGCTAAAAGCATCACGGGTAAACCGACGGATGAACAGATCGCTGCAGGAAAAAAGATCAAAGAGGAGATGGAGAATGTAGAAAAGGATTTTAAGACAGCGGAGTCGGATCTGAGTGATTTGCTTCTCCAAATTCCGAATCCCGCAAAGCCCGATGTAAAAGTCGGCAAAGATGATACGGAAAATGAAATAATCCGCACATGGAAGGAGCCGACGAAGTTTACATTTACACCGAAAGATCATCTGGATTTGGGGGAGGCGCTAGGCATTCTGGATGTAAAAAACGCGTCAGTTGTCGCGGGTACGCGCTTTGGATATCTGAAAAGTGATGGCGTGCTTTTAGAGTTTGCCCTAAAACAATTGGCATTTGAGACGTTGATAAAAGAAGGTTTTATTCCTGTTATTCCGCCAGTTCTCATAAAGAAAGAAATCATGGAAGGATTGGGATATACGGCAATGGGTGAAGCTGAGAACATTTACTCAATTGCTCAAGATGATTTGTATTTGGTCGGCACATCTGAGCAGTCGATAGTGCCATTGCATATGAACGATACTTTGAAGGCCAGTGATTTGCCCCTGCGTTATGTGGGGTTCTCGACATGTTTTCGCAGGGAGTCGGGATCGTATGGAAAAGATACCAAGGGGATTTTTCGAGTACATCAATTCGACAAGGTTGAGATGGTTTCATTTGTAGCAGAGGGCGAGGATGATAAAGAGCATGAATACCTGCTTTCTCTTGAAGAAAAGTTTTTCCAAATGCTTGAAATTCCTTATCAGGTAGTACGGATCTGCACGGGAGATTTGGGTTTCAATGCGGCTCGAAAATATGATATAGAGGCATGGATGCCGTCGCAGAATAGATATCGGGAGGTTACAAGTACGTCTACTGTCACAGATTTTCAATCGAGACGTCTGAATATGAAGTATCAGGACGGTAATGAAAAAAAATATCTGAATGTACTTAACGGGACTGCTTTTTCGATGAACAGACCGATTATCGCGATTCTTGAGAATTATCAGCAGGAGGATGGGAGCGTAAAAGTTCCTGAAGTGCTTCAGAAATATATAGGGAAGGAAATTATTAAGCCACGATAAGTTTTGTATGCGAAGTAATTTTTAATTTAAAATTTTCAATTTTTAATGAATTTTAAATGTTTGAAAATTAAAAATTTCTTTATTTAGATTTAAATTCAAATTTCAAATTGAAAATTAAAAATTTTAGTCATAAAAACTTAGCCTCGATTTTTTTAAAAATTCGTAATTTTTGCCATGTGATTTTAATTGTTTTATCAATCTAAATCTTCATTATTGAGGCACGGTTTTTTCTTGACATTTTTTTAGCTTCAATTCACTATATATATAATTACATTAAACTAATGTAATTATAGTTAATAAGTTTCCTCAGTTATTGCAATTGAGGAGGGAGGGAGGTGATCTTACATGGCAGCCAAGAAAAAGGCAAAAGCAAAGAAAAAGAAATAGTTGGTAACCGCTTGTAAGCGGTATTTACCAACTGATCATTTGGTAAAATCCCCTGCCCGAGAGGAAAGGGGATTTTTTTTGGGTTCGGGATATGTTAATATAGCTTTGGGAATAGTATTGATTTATGCTTGGATTTTTATCAAAATTTTTAGACTCCAATTCGAGAGAGATTAATAGTTTCAAACCGATCGTTGAGAAAATAAATTCTTTGGAAGAAAATTTCAAGAAATTGAAAGATAAGGCTATTGCCGAGAAAACGCTGGAATTTCGGAAAAGAGTAAAAGACGGTGAAGCGCTCGATTCTATAATGCCTGAGGCATTCGCGCTGGTCAGGGAAGCTGCTAGGCGGACGTCCGGGATGAGGCATTATGATGTGCAGTTGATGGCAGCGATAGCTCTTGCGCAAGGCAAAATTGCCGAGCAGAAAACAGGAGAGGGGAAGACATTGTCGGCGGTTCCAGCGTTGTACCTCCATAGTCTTACCGGAAAAGGTGTACATTTGGTTACTGTAAATGATTATCTGGCGCGGCGTGATTGCGGCTGGATGGGTCCGATATTTCAACTCCTAGGCGCATCTGTTTCTTCTATTATAAATGAGCAGTCATTTTTGTTTGATGCATCATATAACGATGAGAATACGTTTGATTTCAGGCTTGCGCATCTAAGACCGATAAGCAGAAAAGAGGCTTATCAGGCAGATATAACTTACGGCATAAATTCGGAATTCGGGTTTGATTATTTACGTGATAATATGGCGCAGGATGTAAATAATGTTGTTCAGCGCGGGTATTATTTCGCGATTGTTGATGAAGTTGATTCGGTACTTATCGATGAGGCTCGAACACCGCATATTATTTCGGCTCCGGATGAAGCGCCTTCACAAAGATACTATGAATATGCCAAGGTGGTTGATAAATTGACGCAGGAGCTTGATTTCAAAATTGATGAAAAATTCCGAACCGCGCATTTAACGGATCACGGCATCTCTAAAATTGAGAAACTATACGGGATCGCCGATATTTATGAAAAAGATTTCGATACTGTATATCATCTGGAAGCCGCGCTGAAGGCAAGGGCACTGTTTCGCAAGGAAAAAGATTATATCGTCAAAGACGGGCAAGTGATACTCGTTGATGAGTTTACAGGCCGGCTTATGCACGGCAGGAGATTGTCGGAGGGAATTCATCAGGCGATCGAGGCAAAGGAAAATGTAGCTATACAAAGAGAATCAAGAACTCTCGCGACAGTATCTCTTCAGAATTATTTCAGGATGTATGAGAGGCTTGCGGGTATGACAGGCACGGCGCTTACCGAGGCTGAGGAGTTCAGGAAAATTTATAAACTGGATGTAATCGTAATACCGACAAATATACCGGTTACCCGTATCGACAGGTCCGACGCAGTTTATAAATCCGGCAGGGCGAAATTCAGTGCTGTAGTCAGCGAAATTGAGCTAGCGCATAAAAAAGGACAGCCAATTTTGGTCGGTACTACTTCCATCGAAAAGAATGAGATTATTTCCCAAATGCTGAGGAGAAAAGGAATCAAACATGAGCTTCTGAATGCGAAGAATCATCAGAAGGAAGCGCAAATTATTTCACAAGCCGGGAAGAAAAACGCGGTTACAATTGCTACCAATATGGCGGGGCGCGGAGTTGATATCATACTTGGCGGAGAGACTCCTAAATTTGAAGATGGCAGGCCAATGGTTGGCAGTCCTGAGTACAAAGCTTGGCAAAAAGAGCATGATGAGGTGCTGAGAGTCGGAGGTTTATATGTAATCGGTACCGAAAGACACGAGTCGAGGAGGATTGATAATCAGTTAAGAGGACGAGCGGGAAGACAGGGAGATCCGGGTACTTCGAGATTTTTCGTCGCGCTTGATGACGATATAATGAGGCTTTTCGGTGGCGATAGGATTGCCGGTATAATGACACGTTTCAATATGCCTGAGGATGTGCCGCTTGAGCATCCGCTTGTCACAAAATCGATTGAAAATGCGCAGGTGAAAGTAGAAGGGTTCAATTTTGACAGTAGAAAACATCTGGTTCAATACGACGATGTGCTGAATAAGCAAAGGGAAATAATTTACCGGATGAGGAATGAAGTTCTGTCCAAGTCCTCCGGCGAAGAGGGACTGCTGAGAGATGAGATCCAGTCGCGGGTGGAGAGCGCTATTCGTACCATGGTCACTGTGGTTGTGAATCAGCCAAATATTGACCCGACTGATATAAATGACAAAATTATTACAGATTTTTCGACAATTATTCCATTTGATGAAGCATCAAAGAAGCAGCTGGCAACGCAGATCTCGCAACTTCATTCGGTAGAGGAAAAAAGTGAATTTCTCGTAAACATAGCTCGTGATATTTACGAAAAACGGGAAAAAGATTTGGGAAGCAGATTAATGCGCCAAATTGAAAAAATGGTGATGCTGTCGGTTATTGATAATCTATGGATGAATCATCTGGACGCGATCGATAATTTGAGACAAGGAATAGGGCTTCGCGGGTACGCGCAGAAGGATCCGCTTGTTGAGTATAAGAATGAGGGTTTCAGGATGTTTGAGCAGTTGATGTGGGGAATTGATGATGAGATTGTTCACAGGATTTATAAAATCCAAGTCCAGCCGCAGAATCAAGTTCCGCATCAACACGCACATGCAGTCACAAATACGCCTGCCAGTGAGGTGAGTCAAGAAGGAAAGTTAAATAGAAATAGCCGCCCCGCTGAGCGCGGCAATGCCCAAGCTAAGCTTGGACGAAATGATCCGTGTTGGTGCGGCAGCGGGAAAAAGTGGAAAAAGTGCCACTATCCTCAGGTGCAGGGTTGATAATGCTATAAGGCTTCATGAATAAACATGTATTTATTTAAGTTGTTTTGATCTATAATCATTTTAGAATGAATTTTTTGATAACTAAAAAGAAGACACTTATATTTTTGTTAATAGTTGTAATTTTGACAATAACAGCTTTTCTTTTGCGAGCAAGAATTTTTTTAGAGGGTGATTTTTATTTTTTACCTGATCAAGCTCGTGATTTAATGCTGACTAAGGAGATGCTTGAGACGCAAAAGCTGACAATGATAGGCGCCAGAGCGATGTCGGGTGGGTACATATTTCATGGCCCTATGTGGATTTGGATGCTTAGTATCCCAATGATTTTATTTAGCGGTAACCCGTTTTATATTGCCTTTACAACTTATTTCTTTATTGGATTAGGCATCGTTTTGTTAGGAATCTTTGTTGCTTATAAACTGTACGGGAGGCTTGCAGCAGTTTTCGCCGGAATATTTTTATCAATATCATCAATGCTTGTTGCAAATATTTCAAGTACTACTAACGCGCATTTATTGCCGCTTGTTTTCATACCTTTTATTTATTTCCTTATTAGTTATATAAGGGGAAATAAGCGCTCTATATATTTTGCCTCTTTTTTCGCCGGGCTTGGAGTACAATTTGAAGGAGTATTTGCAGTTCCATTATTTGTATTCTTGCTAATAACTTCTATAGTAACAGATAGGTATGTGCTGAAAATAAAAAATATATTTATAACATTATTTACTTTCAGTCTTCCTTTGATGACTTTTATTATTTTTGATTTACGTCATGATTTTCTTATGAGTACTGGTCTATTCAGGTTACTGACGGATGGCAAGGGGTTGGGGTCATTGCCGGGTTATGAGCAGTATGGAGATCTGGGATTTCGAATTAGTGACAGATTAAACGGATTGTATATGATCCCATCTTATTTAATGTATTCTTACGATTTCATTGTCCATTTACTTCTTATTGCCATGCTGATTGGCGGTGTTTTAATGATCTTTAAGAGCAAAAATAAGCAACTGCAAAAAGAAATTATTGTCTTGTTGTCCTTGCCGTTTTTTATGTATATAGTCTTTTTATATTTCCAATATCCTATTTGGCCTCATTATATTTTTGGTATTCCTGTAATAGCCGCGTTTATTTTTGCAGTAGCTGCCAGAAGTTTATGGAATATACAGATTGGAAAAGTATTTGTAGCAGTAACTCTTGTTCTGTTGGTTATTCCGGTTGGGAGGACATTGTTAAATTATTTACCTTTAGAGAACTCTAATTTGAACAGTGACGGTTCATATAAAAATCAATTAGCTGTCGCGGATTTTATTTTTAATGATGCTAAGTCCCAAAAGTTTGGTTATTTTGTATATTCACCTCAAGTGTTTACTTACGGTATGGACTATTTATTATGGTGGAGAGGAAAGGAAAAATACGGATATATTCCTGATAGTAATAAAAATAAGATATTTTATTTAATTATGTATCCTCCTTTGGAAAACGATAAAAACGCGCATAATTACTGGATAAAAAATGTTATTAGAACAAAGTCAAAAATAGTTGATAGACAAATTTTTTCAGGCGGAATAGTCGTAGAAAAAAGAATGCTTGAGAACGAAGAGGATCCGGTTGATCCGAATTACTATCTAAATGTGAGATAGCCGGGATGCTACTTTTGCACATTCTTATTAATAAATATAGTTGTGTCATTATCCTCAAATTCAAGGTTAGTACTTCATTTTTTTAATACAGATTAATTTTTTTCTGCATGAAGTTAAATATTTTTAGTTAGTATAGACCTATAGTTTGATTTTAAACAAACTATTTTATATAATATGAGTTATGGAAGCAGGTTCGCGGTTATATCACAAATTTTCTGAAGTTCGTCAAGAAAATAAGCAGGTCATTAATATTATAAGAAAAGAAAGTGAGTGGAGATTATATGAGTCAAGTATCAGCGATTATGAGTTGTCTTTCAGATCGCTCGGCTACAGGGTGGTTAGAAATTATCTCCGTGATCGGCGCCGTGGAAACCAAAAGCTTTATGCTATTGATATTGCATCAGGAGGCAGGGCGATCCACGAATTGATGCTGGGAGGTTTCATCGACGGTGGTTTGAGTGTGGGTTTATTGGATCAAAGATGGGATGATACCGTGATTAGGGATAACATGATGAATGCCCATGTATTGGAAGGAGACTTATTCAGCGGCAACACATGGAGAAGAATTTCGGTAAGCTTGGGAGTAATAGCGTGGAAAGAGGGTGCTAAAGCAGATGTTGTAGTATGCCGTCCGGGCAGTGGTTTTGAGAGGATGCCTTCAGGTATAAAAAGTTTATTAATACAAAACGAAATAAGGTTATTAAATGACCATGGCAGGCTTGTAACAAAAGTCGATTATGACCAGTCTGAAAAGGAGATTATGGAAAATATTGAAAAAGGAATAAGCGGCAGAAATGTAAATCCTATTTTTGATTACAGGCGCCGGGAAGGTGTTTTGATGGTTGATTTAGTACCTAAATAGAAGGAGAAATTAATATATTTTTATGTCAGAAAAACAGCAATCAGGACTTAGGTCATTATTGTCGGATCGTGAAAGAGCCGGATATGAAAATATGGGCCTTAGTTATTATTTAACAGTTAATCCGGCATATAAAAGCGCGCATAAATTTTTTATGACTAACGCGCAGATTGTTTTTAATGATAAGAAAAAAACTGTATGGACGAGTGTAGGGTTTGGAAAGACCGGCAGCTGGTTTATGCCGGAGTGCTCAATCGAGAGGGTCGGATCACAAGGAATATTACATCAATCTATAAAGAGGGTTGCTTTTTTGAATGCATGGAACAGCACGTCTGCAAAACTAGGTGAAAGTAAATTTATTGAAACACCTTTGATCGTTGATTCTGAAAATTTGGAAATGCTTGATGAATATTCAACTAAAGTCGGCACAGATCCCGGTATTGATTTCGTACAGGGTGCAGTTAAGATTTCTACTCACCTTTTAAAGTCACCCAGAGATATATTGGCGCCGGATAATGAGCCTGTATCATTTGAGGTTTTTTGTGTTGAGCGGAACAGAGATTTTGATAAATAATCGAAAACAATATGGAAAGAAAAGAAACTAATAGAATATTGGAAAATTCAACGAAATCGCTTTTTATAGAAGGTAGAAAATTATATCGCTTAATTCATCGAACACCGCTGCAAGAAGCTGATTTTTTGTACAAAGATCCAACAGTTCAGGAAATGGTTTATTCAACAGCAAGAGTGGAGGGAGTAAGAGAAAAGACGCGAATAAGAGCATATATTCATGAGACTGGTAAAGATATATTGATGGATGAAGTTTTGAATATGCTTTATATTATAAACAGATCGAAGCAAACTGAAAGTCAGGATCAAGGATATGTTTTTAGTGACATACCTTTGATAGTAGACCAAGCGGGATTTAATTTGGTTGAGCCGTTAACGGTCGGGATTGGTAAGATATTGGAAATTGATTACATGACCGGCCATATAACAA
This sequence comes from uncultured Gammaproteobacteria bacterium, assembly GCA_964564035.1. GTDB lineage: Bacteria > Patescibacteriota > Microgenomatia > Levybacterales > UBA12049 > JAHIGH01. The sequence goes on from CAZLZN010000008.1 coordinate 33,335, forward strand.
GCGGAACAAGAATGATTAAGTTTCAAGAATCGGAATATAATAAATATTTTCCGGTTAAAAATGCCGGTTTTGAGATCATAAAAGTTGCCGGCAAATCGAAGTGATAAAAATGCTAGTATTGTTTAAAATTGAAACGAGCGCCGCAGGTTTTTTAGATTAATTAATGAATTATAATGTCATGATGCATTTATCTTTTTTAGTTAATAATTATAAAGTTGATTCGGCTGTTTTTAGTCCTCCGGAAGTTAAAGAGAAAAATCCGGCAATACTTTTTCTGCATGGGTGGACGAGTAATAAGGAACGGAATTATCGATATGCCGAGGTTTTGGTTAAGCTTGGTTTTATATGTTTTTTATTCGATATGCGGGGTCATGGGAAAAGTGAAGGTGATATAAAAAGTTTTACGATCAGAAATTTTTTTGAAGATGTACTGGCGGCTTATGACCGGCTGGTAAAAATTGGCGGAGTTGATCCGGATGGTATCAGCGTGATCGGTTCGAGTTTTGGAGGGTATCTCGCCGCGCTGCTTTCAAAACAGAGAAAAATTAAAAATATTTCACTTCGTGTTCCCGCGGATTACGCGGATGATGAATTTGATGAGCTAAAATATAAAAGCAGTGGTTTCAATAATCCGGAAATTATGAAATGGCGAAGTACCCGGCGGTCGCCCGGCGATACGATGGCGCTTCGGGCGGTGCATGAATTTGATGGGAATATCCAAATAATCGAGTCCGAGAAAGATATAATTGTTCCTCGTCAAATTATTCAGAATTATATAGATGCAGTTATTGACAAAGATAAATTATCTTATACCGTAATCCAAGATGCTCCGCATAGCGCAAAGGAGCAATGGCATAGAGATGAAATTGAAAAGTTGTTAGCGGACTGGTTTGGGAAAATGGTGTCTTGACATATACCCTAGGGGGGTATATGATGAAGATATGAAAAGCCACTACGCGGACGCGAAAGTAAAAGCTCAAAAAAGAATTAATATAATCAAGGGACAATTGGACGGGCTTTCCAGGATGGTTGAGAATGACGAATACTGCATAGATCTGCTGAATCAAAGTCTTGCCATACAAAATTCTATAAAAAGCCTGGATTCTATTTTATTTGAGAGGCATTTGTCGACTCATGTTCCTCATCAATTCAAGCATGAAGAAGAAAAAGCTGTCAGCGAACTCGTGAAACTTTTTAAGAGAATTAATAAATAACATGACGGATAAAAATTTTATAGTAAAAGGCATGCACTGCGCGAGCTGTGCAAATATTATTTCCAGGAAATTGAAAAAGGTACCGGGAGTTAAGGATTGTGAGGTGAATTTCGGCACTGAGACCGCGGTTATTGATTTTGATAAGAGCGTGGCTTCTGTTGATTTATTAAATAAAGAAATTTCAAAGCTGGGATATTCTTTGGTTGAAAAAGTTAAAAGCTTGAAAAAAGAGCAAGGCAATGAAGATCCAGGCGGTTTAATGGATGAAAAAGATATTAAATTGGCAGCTCTCTCGCAAATGAGAGACACGGCAGGGTTTATATTGCCTATCACTTTTTTTGTTTTCGGAATAATGATTTGGGATATTGTTTCCCAGTTTATAAATAATATTCCGAAATTAGTATTTCCGATGGAGATACTGAATCCCGTATTGTTTTTGCTCGCGTTTATAGTTTTGTACCGGGCCGGCGCTCCTTATGTAAGCGGAGTAAAAAGATTTTTCTTATATAGAAGCGCTAATATGGATACTCTAATCGGGATAGGGACTCTTACGGCTTTTTTCTACAGCACGCTGATAATTTTATTCCCTGGTTTTCGTGAGTTTATAAATGCTCCGGAATACACTTATTTTGATGTGACAATTGTAGTCATCGGATTTGTAACTTTGGGTAAATATTTGGAGGCACGGTCGAAATATAAGACAGGCGAAGCGATTGAGAAATTACTTAATCTTCAGGCAAAAACTGCAAGGGTACTTAGAAAGAATCAGGAATTAGCCCTGCCTGGCGGGCAGGGAATCAAGAATCAAGGGGAATGGGAGGGGTATATAGAGTTAGATATCCCGATTGATGAAGTTATAGCGGGCGATATCATTCTGGTCAGGCCGGGTGAAAAAATTCCGGTTGACGGAAAGATTTTAGACGGTTCAACTTCGATTGATGAATCAATGATAACCGGAGAGTCGATGCCTCAGGAAAAAGGGCCGGGGGATAGCGTAACGGGCGGAACTCTCAATCAGAATGGCAGTTTCAAATTCAGGGCACTTAAGGTCGGTTCGGATACTATGCTTTCTCAAATAATCAGATTTGTAGAACAGGCACAAGGATCAAAGGCAAAAATTCAAAATCTTGCGGATGTCGTCTCGGCGTATTTTGTGCCGATAGTATTGGTAATCGCGGTGTTAACGTTTTTGCTTTGGATCTTGATCGGATCAATGTTTTTAGGATTTTCGCAAGCCTTGTCGCTTGGATTGCTGTCTTTTATAGGTGTTTTGGTTATTGCTTGTCCATGCGCATTGGGACTTGCTACTCCGACAGCGATAATTGCGGCAGTCGGAAAAGGGGCGGAAAACGGAATTTTAATTAAAAACGCGGAGAGCCTTGAGAAACTGCGCGATATCGATACTATAATATTTGATAAAACCGGGACGATTACCAAAGGCAAACCCACCGTTACCGATGTAGCGGAATTTTCAATTTCCAGCCTCAGGTTTTCGAAAGACAATAAAAACGATTTAGTTTTACGGATAGCGGCATCGCTTGAAAAAAGCTCAGAACATCCTTTGGCAGAGGCTATTTATTCTTACGCGAAGGAGAAGGCTGATGAATTATTTGAGGTAGATGATTTTAAAGCAATACCCGGATATGGAATTAAAGGAAAAATAAACGGGGAGCAATTTTATTTCGGAAATAAGAAATTGATGATCGAAACACTCAGACTACCGGTCGGGAAAATTGAGCACAAGATAACAAAGCTTGAAGAACAGGGTAAAACTGTTATGATTCTCTCTACAAAGCAAGAAGTGCTTGGGATTATCGGAGTCGCAGATAGTTTGAAAGATACATCCAAAGAGGTTGTCGGGAAATTAAAAAAAATGAATATTGAAATTTATATGGTAACCGGCGACAATGAGCGGACCGCAAAAGCTATAGCTTCGCAAGCGGGTATTACAAATGTTCTGGCGGGGATACTGCCAAACGAAAAAGCAAATGAAGTAAAAAAGCTTCAGGAGTCGGGTAAAAAAGTGGCAATGGTGGGAGACGGTATAAATGACGCGCCGGCACTTGCTATGGCAAATGTCGGAATAGCTATGGCGACGGGGACAGATGCCGCGATCGAATCGGCGGATATGACATTGGTAAGCGGAAATATCGCGAAAATACCTCAGGCAATCAGATTGTCGCGCGCTACGATAAGAACCATAAAACAAAATTTATTCTGGGCATTTGTCTATAACATAATCGGCATACCTTTGGCGGCGGGGCTGTTTTATCCTTTATTCGGAATTTTGTTGAATCCTATTTTTGCGGGTATCGCGATGGCAGGATCATCGGTGTCAGTTGTCAGCAATTCTCTGCTTTTAAAAAGAGTTAAATTATAAAATATGGATTTGTGGATCGTTTTTTTAACAGGTTTAACAGTCGGAGGCTTAACATGTCTCGCGGTTCAGGGCGGACTTCTTGCCTCGGTAATTGCCGTCCGCGAAGAGGAAGAGATAAAAAAAGGGATCAATAGAAGCAGTCCGGTGGCTCCTACTCTAGCGTTTTTAATATCAAAACTGGCAGCTTATACGGTTTTGGGATTTTTGCTTGGGGCATTCGGCAGCGCGGTCGGGATTAGCCAAAATACTCAAATAATTATGCAGTTTATTGCGGGTGTATATATGATCTTGATCGCATTGAATCTGCTGAATGTTCATCCGATTTTCAGGTATGCCGTTATTCAGCCGCCGAGATTTATAACCAGACAGTTGAGAAATAAATCAAAGAGCAAGGATATATTTGCCCCAATGCTTGTAGGTATTATGACTATTCTAATTCCATGCGGTACTACTTTGGCTATGGAGGCTCTGGCTGTCAGCAGTGCGAATCCTTTTACAGGTTCAATTATTATGGCAACTTTTGTACTAGGGACTTTTCCTCTATTTTTTGGTATTGGATGGCTAACAGGTTTGCTGGGTCATAATTTTAAAGGAAAATTTTTGAGAATTGCTGCAATTGCAGTTTTATATTTGGGTATTACATCAATTAATGGTTCTTTGATTGCTATAAATTTCCCTATTAATTCACAGACGATCGCGGTTTTAATTACTAACTCACAAAGACCGGATACGAATACCGCAAAAAAAGCAGATAATTTAGTTGAGATAACAGTGACTTCGGGAGGATATTTTCCGGATAGTTTTACAGTTAAAAAAGGTTCACCCGTCAAACTGCGCCTGATAGCTAAAGACGCTTATAGCTGCGCAGCGGCATTCAGGATCCCGTCTCTTGGTATTAGTAAAAACTTACGAGCAGATGAGGTTTTTGAGACGGAATTTGTACCAAAAGAGACGGGCAAAATTCTGTTTTCATGTTCTATGGGTATGTATACGGGGGTGATTGATGTAATATGAGTAATTTGATAAAAAAGAAATTTAAAATTGCGGATATGCATTGCACATCCTGCGCGATGAATATTGATTTTGATCTCGAGGATATTGAGGGCGTTAAATCGGCTTCGACGAGTTATGCAAAGCAGGTATGTGAGGTTGAGTTTGACAGCGATAAAATAGACGCTAAGACGATTACCGCTCAAATAAAAAAAACCGGATATACCGCTGATGAAATAAAATAAGCCCCGTTAAATTATCCCCCTTCGCGGAAAACTCTGAGCAGCCCTCGACTTGCTTAGACTGGTGAGCGTAACCATACAATTAGATAAAGGATTAATGCGAAGAGGTTTTTCCGCTTCGGAGGGATTCCTGTCGGATCGGCAAGGCAGGTCGCTTCCGATTGAGCGCAAAGCACGTAACTTCGGGCGTAAGCGCGCGTAAGCTTCATTTGATGTATAATAATATGCATGAGTAACCATGTGGCAGTCGCTGATAAAACACATATCACCCTGACCCATCTTAATATCAGACAAAGTGTTTCTATCCTAGTTATTAAATTAATATTCTCGGAGCTTCTGGTGGCATTAATTTTTTTGGGAAGTTATTTATTCATAATTGAGGGAGATAGGTATGTCGCGTATATTGGGGAAAACGTTCAGTTTATAATGGCGCTGATCGGTTTGGTTGTGTTAATTAAGGCTCTTTATACCAGTTATTTGGTTTTGCAATGGCTGAATGAATATTATGAAATGACTCCTGAGTTTATCGCTCATAAATACGGAATTATTTTCAAAAAGGCGGATCATTACCGGTTTGTGCATATCAGGAGAATGATCGTAAATGATTCGTTACTCGGGGAGCTGATGAATTTCGGGACGATTACTTTTTATGATACCAGGTTAAATAAGTATCTTGATATGTATATGATCCATAATGCCAGGCGCTACGCGAAAATAATTAAAGAAATAAAGCCGGATATTGAGATAAAAGAAGATCATACATGGATTCCTGCTATGAAAAGCGACGATATAATGCCACTAGATAAAGATTAGTTCTTCCTCTTTTCTTACAAGTTTAAGCGAATAAACTTAACCGTTGCATATTATGATGGTATCATGAATCTGTTGGAACTTTTGAGCATATCGACTGTTAATTTATATACTTGGATTATATACGGGATTCTTGTAGGATTTATTGCTCATTATCATGATCACCGGAGAGCCAGGGGGGGTATTGCTGTCACGGTATTTTTTGCCGTAGCAGGTGCAGTTACGGGCGGTTTGTTTGCGAATTTTTTGCTCGCGAAACAAATGATCGATTTGAGCATTGAGGGATTTTTGTTTGCCTTTGTGAGCGCGTTGATACTGGCAATTTTTTACCGCACAGCATTCAGAAATAGCGGATTTATTCAGATAAAAAGATAAGGAGGAACTTATGTTAATGCGAGCATCAAAAGTCATCGGATTACCTGTGTTTACAGTCAACGACGGAAAAAAGATCATTCGAGTGGAAGATGTGATGTATGATCCGTTTCAAAACCGGATCGAAGCACTGCTTGCGTCAAAGGGCGGATGGTTTATGGAAAGCAGAGTTATATTGTTTACAGATCTGCTCGGGATTGGTGAGGATGCTGCATTGATCAATTCCGCATCTATGATAAAGAAGGTCACGGAAGTGAGTAAAAATTTGGAAATTATTGCCAAAAATGATACTTATCTAACGAGTACCAGGATTATAACCGAAGACGGAAGGGAGCTGGGTCGGGTCAGTGATATTTTTTTTGATACTTTAACCGGGCGCGTTGAAGAGTTTGAAGTTTCACAGGGGACTTTCCGGAACTGGAAAGAAGGTAAAAAGAAAGTTAAAATTACAGATATTGTGAGCATAGGAAAAGACGCGACTATTGTGAGAGTTAATAAGGCAGATTTGCTGACTATTGATAATAAGACTCTCCATGAGGCCGATGAAAAGACATCCGAGGAGATAAATCAAAAAATACCTGCCGATACAGCCGCGCCAAAAGAATATATAACTCAACCGGTTGATATGTCGGCGAATATTTCCAGTGACCGGAAAAGATACGCGGTGGGGCAATATTTGACCAAAAATATTCTGACTGAGAATGATAAGATTTTCGCTAGAGAGGGAGATATGGTGACTTATAAACTACTTCAGCTCGCGGAAGAGGAGGGTGTGATTGATCAAATCTATGATAATATCGCTCCTCATGTAATGCCCGTTTCGGCTCCATAAAGCTTGTCAAACTATAATTTGCATTTATGTAAATCCTCATTTTTTTGGTTTAAATCTTAACTAAGTTATAATTTTGAAGCACACTATTTTGAGTAATTTTGATAATTCTATGCTTGACAAAGATGATGAAAGTATTTTACTCTATAATAGATGAGTCAATTTTTAAAAAATTATCTTTCAGCAAAATTATTTAAAGTACTATTTTTTTGTCTTTTTGTATTTATCTTGATCACAGCGTCTTTTGCGCTACCTTTCTTTAAAGAAGTTAATGCGCAGCAAAATGTTCAGGTAAGCATTCCGTCAAACATTAGCCCGATCCAAGAGGGGTTAGTAAGCGCAACGCCAAGATTTCCGAAAAATTCAGCGGATAAAAGGGTAGAGGAAAAGCCAGCTAGACAGGATCCGAAATTCGCTGAAACAGCAAAGGAAATAATTGAGAAAAAAAATAATATAGATAAGAATAAATTGAAAATTGCCAACGCTAGCGATGCTCAGTTTATCTATTCTGGTAAAAAAGCTCATAGCATTAAATTGATTGACGATCGAGGTGTTATTTATGGGATAACGCTTGATGATGCAGGCAGAGAACTTGATGATAAAATTTTAGCAGCGGAAGATCTTGGAATAAAAAAAGCTAAATACGGTAAATTCGAACCAGCATTTTTTGAAAAACTAACAAATGAACCGATTGAAAAGCCTGTAAAAGCAATAATTGTATTGAAAATCCCATATTTTGATCCACTTTCAAGACCCGCTGGCCAGCTGCCCGATAATGGTTCCAATATCTCACAAAATGAAATTGATAAATTAAATAAAGATGAAAAAGAATTATTAGACTCTAAATCAAAGCCTGTATTAGAGGCAGTTATTAAAAAATTCAATGACAAGGGCTATGATATATCGGGAATTACTGATGGATTAGTCTCAATCGAGTTGCCTATCAAAGTTTTAAAAGAAATTCAAGAGTGGGATGAAGTAGAGGGTATAAATGATGGTACTACTAAATATAAGCCTGCGCTTGCATCCGCAAGACCTGCATCCGGCATAACAGCAATAAATAATAGGAACATTAATGGTACAGGAGTAAAAGTTGCTCAAATAGAAGTCGGCGAAGGCAATGGGATTGGCGTTCGTTTACCAACAACTAATCCTTATCTGCCTATGACAAATATTATTCAAGATATAACTTATGCATGTCCATCTGCCGGACATCATGCATCTATGGTCGCCGGAATTTTAAAGAGTACAAATTTAGCAAATACCGGTCTTGCTACAGGTGTAACTCTTTGGGCAAGCGGGTCTTGCAGTGGAGACAAAAGCCAGGTATATAATAGGCAATTCGAAGCGGCTTCCGGTCAGCAAGCAAGTGCTATAAACATGAGTATGCAATGTTTTCCTGAAGGGCCTGATTGTCCCCGATATCCTAATAGTTCTACCGGTCAATTTGACGGTATGGCGTTTTATAGCACACATCCTTCTTTAATAATTTCTGCTGGTAATACTGGCTGGAATTCTCCATATGGAGATGGTACATATAATATATACGATATTGCGACAGCGTATAATGTGATTACTGTTGGAAGCTATGATGATAAGAATAACGAAGACCCATTTGATGATACGATTAGTGATGATTTCTCTAGCTGGAAAAATCCTTCATCTCAGCACGGGGATCGTGAGAAGCCTGAACTAGTCGCTCCCGGGACAAATATTGTTTCAACCGGCGTATCATCAATATTGCAATCAGGGAGCGGTACAAGCTTTGCGGCGCCAATTGTGACAGGAGGTTCAGCTTTATTAATGCAGCGGGCAGCAATATTGAAAAATGAGCCCGAAGCATTGAAGGCTTTACTTTTAGTAACAGCAAGAAATGATGTCGCTAGGGATGGTCAAATACCATCAGGTGACAGTAAAGATGGATACGGCGGTGTAGATTTCGATTGGGCAGATAAGTTACTGCAAGGAATTACAGGAGGCTCTGTAGTTTTTGGTGATTATAGATGTGAATCTACCCCAACCCCTTATAACATAAATATGAACATCACCAATACTCAGCCTCAAAGAGCATTCTTTGTATGGCGAGTTAACTGGTATGACCCAAGCTATTCGTCGCAACCTAATATGGATTTCGATATAACCATAAAAGACCCCAATGGCAATGTTGTCGGATCCTCGGCGTCATACGATAATAATATTGAAGGGGTTTATTTTTACCCTACAGTTACAGGAAATTACACAATGGAGGTCAACAGATACCGCTGTAATACTCCTTATACTTATACCAGATACGCAGCAGGATGGAATCAAGTGCCAACGTACATTGTGGAATATTTTAACAATAAAACTTTATCTGGTACTCCGGTGCTTAGAAGATTTGAAGAGTTTATAAACTATGATTGGGGATATGGATCTCCCGGATCAGGCGTTAACTCTGATAATTTTTCCGTCCGATGGACAAAGACGGAGCATTTTAACGCCGGAACATATGAGTTTACAGCAACAAGCGATGACGGAGTAAGGCTTTATATTGATAATGTAAAGATCATTGATAAATGGATTGATCAGGGAGCCACAACTTATAAAGCAATAAGAAATCTGACAGATGGTAATCACACAATAAAATATGAGTATTATGATAATACCAACGGTGCTGTTGCAAAATTAAGTTATGAAAAAGTCACACCGATCATATCAGGCGGAATTTACAGATTGGTTAATCAGTGTAGTGGTAAGGTCATGGATGTGTCCGGTGGGTCAACTGCAGATCTTGCTAATATCCAACAATGGGGCTGGGCAAATGTAGCACAGCAAAAATGGAAAATTGACAGCTTAACAGGAGGATTTTATAAATTAACCGCCCAGCACAGTAACAAAGTTGCCGAGGTATATGGTAATTCGGTGTTGGACGGGGGTAATGTATCTCAATATACATGGAATGGGGGGAATAATCAGCAGTGGGGCATATTAAATGTTGGAGCAGGATATTCAAAATTTATAGTGCGCCACAGTGGTAAAGTATTAGATGTCTATAATGCCTCATTAAATGATGGAGCAAATATTAATCAATGGGGCGACAATGGCTCTTGCGCACAGAGGTGGAGACTTGACAAGCTATAATTATGAATGCTTTCATTAAGCCTAATGCCTCAAAAGTTAAAATACTTGCCATAATCGTATTATTATTAATTTTTTGGTATTTTTTCTACTTAAATAATTATAATTGTAATTACCCAGACAATATTGGTAGATATAGTACTCCGGGAGTTATAGTTAAATATCCAGATAATGTTTGGCTTGATTTGTGGGATAAAATATCTTCTCCCTGTCCATCTCCATTAACATCAAATCAAATTCTACTAGTTTATGGATTAAAGATTTTAATTTTTATTATATCAGCCATTATAATTTATTTAGTATCCTGTTTTATAGCAGAGTTTTTGTTAAAGAAAAGGCAGTAGAAATGAAATATTTTAAATAAAAAAAGCTCAAATATTTATTTACCGCTTGTTAGAATAATTTTTCCAGGTTCTATATTTATCTGATATAGACGTTTTTGAAGTATTGTTTGAATATATATTGGGCGCCGTTGATTGCCAGGTTTTTAATTTATAAAATGTATTAATATGTGAATTTGTCGTTGAGAATAGCTTGATATAATTGATCTATTCTGGTATCAGGAGATAGCCCTTTAGCTTTTTGTATTTCTTGTAAGGCGGTTTGTTTATCTCCGAGCTTATAATTAGTAATAGCTTTTAAAACTAAAAGACTACTGTTATTAGGGAAACGTGATATGCCCATGTTGCTAATCTTTTTAGCGTCATTTAATTTTCCTTGTTTTAAAAGTATTCTTCCATAATTTAAATATATTACTCCATAGTCATCCGATCGAAGACCATTCTGATAAGTTGTTTCTGCTTTTTGAAAATTTCCTTCAGGCTCATAGGCAATTGCCAAATTTACTATTAGCGGCGGCTGATTAGGATTACGCAAAAGTAAGGATTCATAATGTTTTCGCGCTTCCTGTAAATTTCCGCGGGCAACCAGTTCTCCGGCTAAAAGATTTTCAATCCTGTCATTCCTTTCATATCTTAGATCATTACTGTAAAGCGTTAAGCCATCATACCAATTAGTATTCCTGATTATTGTTCTCAAGGAAAGAATACACACTATTATAATCATTAAATATATACTTAAATTTCTTAAATTGTATCTTCCTATTTTTATATTTTGTAGACAAATCCCAATTATTCCCAACAATCCAATCATCGGAAAATAAAACATATGATCAGCAACTGTCATATCTAGTGGTAAAAGTTGAAGATGAAAACCAACACCCATCAGAAGCCACATCACAAAGAAGATAAATAACTTAATATGTCCCCTGCTTGTTCTCCATATCCAAAATCCTAGGATACAAATTAATGCAAGAAATAAAATATCCAAAACAAGCGGAACAAAAAATCTACTGTCTGCCTCGGGTATCATCCACTCCTGATAAATATATAGATCCATGGGGAAAAAGAAGGTTTTAATATAAAACCAGAATATAGCCGGCATAGTAAAAATTCTCCCCTCAAGCGGAGCTGTCATCATAGGGACATCAGGTAGATGGATAATATTTACTTTTGCTATAAAGAACCTTATGAACAGATAGATACTAATTGGCGCAATAATAATAGATAATGTTTTTATTATTCCTGTTAAAGATTTTTTAGAGAATATAAAATAATAAATAATTATGAGTAGTCCAAATAGTATACCTGTCTCTTTTGAGAATAATGATAATAAAATGAGGATACTTATTATTATACTTTTTTTAATTGTCAGCTTACCTTTTTGAAACAGAATAAACGCAATTATCCCAAAAAAGAAAAATAGTGGCTCACCTAAAGTAGAAATATAAGACACTGATTCCACATTCATTGGATGAATTAAGAAAACAAGCGATAAACTAAAAGCTAACAATTCTTTGAAAAACCTTTTTAATAGGTAAAATAGAAGAAGTGAATTAACAATATGGATTAATAATTGAAGAGAGTGATAATAAAAAGTTTGTTGACCAAAAAACGTATAAATTACGGAAAAAGCAGTTGTCATCATTGGTCGGTAATACAATCCCCCTAGATTAGTACTGCCTTGAGGTGCAAAAGTGCTCCCGAGAAAAAAACTCGTTATATTAGAGATTGAATGGACCATGTAGTTATTTTGAATTTGCTGCACATCATCCCACACAAAAGCGCCAAATAGACTGTTAAAGTAAACTATAATTCCAATAATAATTAATAAAAAATTAAATTTATATTTTATAAAAGTTGTTGATTCGTCGGCAGTCATCAGTATATATTACTCTAAATTATAATTCACATCTATGCAAGTTTTTATTTTTAGCTTATGTCTTAACTAAGGTCGTTGAAAACGAATCTCGCTGATTTGGATGAGTTTTTATAATGCTATGCTGTATTCCCACATACCCATTGACAGAAGAGTATAAAAAAATTAATCTAAATATAAATGAAATTAAATATCACAAAATCGGTTTTTAAATCCTCTCCGAGGCACTTGTCTACACTGATTATTCTTTCTATATTCTTAATAACAATAATTACCGCGTTTACCCTCCCCTCCCCGCAGGCAATTGCACAAGATAACAAAAAACCATCAATTACACCGACTATAAATTTAGAGCCAACTGCAAGTGGCACTCCGCGTAAGCTGATCACGGAAAAGACGAAACAAGATGCTAGATTTGCTGATATAGCCAAAGACAAAGTATCCAAAAAACTGAATATTGCCAAAGAGAAACTTAAGGTCGCAAATGCAAAAGACGCGGTATTTCGCTTTTCCGGCAAAAAATCCCACGATGTAAAACTGACTGATTCAAGTGGAAAAATTTATAAAATAAGTCTGGATGACGATGATAATGAGATTGATTTTGAAGCAATGGCCAAAGAAGACAGGGAGATAAAAATTGCCAAATACGGGAAATTTACCCCTGATTTTTATGAAAGACTCTCTAAAGAGAAAGAGGACACATCGGTCAAAGCATTAATAGTTGTGGAATCGCCAAATGTAAAACCTTTGCCGCGTCCGGATACAAAGTTTCCGGATAACACCAATAACCCAGCGCTTGAGGAACTGGACGCGATAACCAAGAGGGAAAAAGACATGCAGGACGCTGCTTTCAAACCGATATTGGAGACGACGATTGAGAAATTTAAAACTAAGGGATATGATTTTATAGATAACACTACAGGAGTATTTATTGCTGATATAACAGCAAGAGACCTGAAAGAGATCGAGAAATGGGATGAGATAAAGCAAATTTCTGACGGTTCAGGTAAACTTGAGGACTTTCTGGCATCTGCCGGAGCAGCATCGGGAGTGACGGCCGTAAATAGTAGAAATATTAATGGATCGGGTGTGATTATCGGTGTGATTGAGGCAAATGGAAGATATTCCCGGAATACTACAATAACACCCGATTTACCGTTGGCAAACATAACGCAAGACACGACTTATGTATGCCCTACTCCCGGCGACCATGCTACACAAGTAGTCGGTGTTTTGAAGAGTACCAATACATTAAATTCAGGTGTTGCACAGGGAGCAAGTCTTTGGGTGAGCGGAGCGTGTGGTGGCGATAAAGACCAGATGATTGATAGGGCTCAATATTCTGTTAATAGTACAGGAGTTAAAGTTGTCAATCTCAGTGCAGGCTGTACTGTTGAAGGCGACTCGTCTTGCTATAGGTATCCCGATGCCTACGCAGCAAAATATGACGAGCTAATTTGGAGCAAGTATGCGTCTGTTGTTGCAGGGGCAGGAAATGGCAACAATGACAGAAAAATTATGGGGTTTCAAACAGCGTATAATCTGTTAACAATCGGAAATTATGACGACTGGAACAACAACGACCCGAGCGATGATATAATGTCAGCGGATTCAAGCTACGTAAATCCTATCTCATATCACAACGACCGGGAGAAACCCGAGGTAGTTGCGCCGGGGAAATTTGTAACTTCTACCGGCTACACAGCTCCTCTTATAGAAGCTAGCGGCACAAGCTTCTCGGCGCCTGTTGTGAGCGGGGGACTGGCAGCTCTCATGCAGAGGTATCCCAATTTTAAAGCGGAACCTGAAGCGCTAAAGGCGCTTGTTATAGCAACGGCGAGAAATAATATTAAAGGCAATAATATACCATATGACTGGGAAGACAGTGAAGACGGGTATGGAGCAGTAGACTTCGATTTGGCAGATAAAGTATTGACCGGACAGGCAAGAGGGTCTCAGGAAGCACATGATTATAGATGCGGTGACGGAGCATATAATATACCGATTAATGTCACAAATACTAACCCTCACAGAATTGTGGTAACATGGAGAGTCAATCCGACATATATAGACTATAGTAACCGACCGAACGTGGATCTTGACATAGAAGTTAGGGACGCTAGCGGCAACTGGGTAGGTGGTTCATATTCATATGATAATAATGTAGAAGCAACTATCTTCTGGCCATCAATTACAGGTACTTATACTGCAAGTATTTACGCAGGCTGTGAGCCGCTTTGGCCGGATACAAGATTTGCGCTCGCTTGGAGTGAGGTTCCTAACCCATTTACCGCTCAATATTTTAATAACACAACACTTTCGGGCACGCCTGCCGTAACCAGAAAAGACCCGAAAATAGGTTTTGACTGGGGCACGGATTCACCGGACGGAGCAATAAATTCCGATAATTTCTCGGCAAGATGGACAAAGACAGAAAATTTTACAGCAGGAACATATACATTCACCGCAACTGGTGACGACGGAATAAGGCTTTATGTTGATAATGTATTGATAATTGACAAATGGTTCGATCAGGGGCCGACTACATATACCGCAACCAGAACGCTTACAGCCGGCAACCATACAATAAAATTTGAATACTACGACAGCGGGGGTGGGGCAGTTGCGAGGATGGGATACGAGAGAATGACGCCTATTGTATCAGGTGGAGTATATAAGCTGGTTAATCAATGCAGCGGCAAAGTGTTGGATGTTGACGGAGGAAAAACGAATGATGGCGCAAATGTCCAGATATGGAGTTGGGCAAATGTGGGCCAGCAAAGATGGAAGACTGAAAGCTTAACGGGAGGATATTATAAACTTATTCCTCAACATGCTACTAGCAAAGTATTGGAGATCTGGGGAAATTTACTAAATGATTTTGCCGACGCGGATATCTGGGGATGGAATGGAGGAAATAATCAACAATGGAGTATCGTAAATGGAGGTATTGGATTTTCAAAGATTCTTGCACGACACAGCGGCAAAGCGTTGGATGTCGATCAAGCATCGGTTCTGAATGGTGCTGGCGTACAACAGTTTTTTGATAACCACTCTTGCGCGCAAAGGTGGCAACTAATAAAACTATGATGAATAGATATTAATAGAAATTACTAAAGATAATACTGTGAAAATATTTTCAAAACATAATATATACGCTACATTCTTATTATATCCCACATTTCAATTTATTACCTCCTGGGTAAATATGTATTTTGGCAATTTCAATTATGACTATTTCAATTACGCGATATCTCATATTCTTGCGGCATTTTTTCTTGCGTATTTTGTCTCAATTCTGATTGGAGAAAAACTTACATCTCATTTTAGATTAACGTTACTTAAAACGCTAACTATACTCGCTATTGCAACTATAACTAGCGTTATTTATTTCAATAGTGCGTTAAAAATTTTGGGAATCGACAATTCATTTTATATGACAGTTCATTTCTATGAGAATGCCTCATATTGCAAAGCGGAGAAAGGGAATCTATGTGATCTTGCAATCCCAAAAAATTCAGCCCTTGCAGCCGTGATATATGGACCCGCAATTATACTTTCACTTGTTAATACGTATGTGATCTATAAAATTGTATCGATTTTCTCACCTAAACGTAAAAAAGGGTCGAAATACAAAGCGTTTGAAAAATAGCATGTCCGACGTGTATTTATTATTTCAGTATTGTAAACGGTGGCATTATCTTTAATGCTTCAGGAAAGGCATAGTGAAGATTCATCAATGTAGACAATGCAGGTCTGCATGACGGGGCAGATATCTGGCAATGAGGGGACAAGGCTCTTGCGCTCAGAGATGGAGGCTGGATAGATTATAATTACTAATAAATATCCCCAAAACAATGAGAGAGATAATTAAACCAACACTTGCAAAAATAATCTTTTCATTAATTATAATCATTTTTTTCTGGTTTTTATTTTTTATCATATTTGGATTTTTTACATATACGCCAGCATGCGATAGCAATCCATACTATTATTATGGTTATCCAGAAAAGCTAAGATTGATGTGGCAATTCATATTATCCAATTGCACTATTCCCTTCAGGGATCTTTATACATATGGCTTTATAAGATTTGGTATTTTTTTATTAATGTCTTTCGGAATTTATGTCATGGTCAGTTCATTAATCACAATTATCAATAATAAAACCTCAGAAAAATTTAAAACAAGGCTTATTAGAATTGTTAGCATGATAATTATTTTTTTTAGACCAACAAAGATTAAATTAATTAGCGCGAGCATATTGATAATTATGTTCGTGATATTTTACAATTCTTATTCCATGATCAATTCAGGCATATGTAAATTGAGCTCAGAACGACAGCTGTCATCTTCCGGGTTGCTTTTGTGTCCAGCTTATCCTTATAATGCCTTATGCAGGCTATATCCCGGCCCTGGTTTATTGTCCCGTAACATATTTGAAGTTTGGCATGACAGATGGGAAAGCATCTGGCCTTTTCTACATACAGCATGCCCACCACTCGCAGGATCTGGTATTGAGGTAGACGTAAATATCGCAAAAGGAGTGATTCTTATTATCTTAACCGTTGCTTTCTATGTAATATCATGTGCGGGTGCTGCTTTTGTCAGCAGTGTGAAGACAAAAAATCTTAAAAGACGTTCTGAAAATTAAAATGTGTTTATCTAGATAACGATTATGATGAATGGAAACGGAAGCAATAATAATCATGAATTAGGAAGCTGATGTCTCCAAATTAGTCA
This sequence comes from uncultured Gammaproteobacteria bacterium, assembly GCA_964564035.1. Classification (GTDB taxonomy): domain Bacteria; phylum Patescibacteriota; class Microgenomatia; order Levybacterales; family UBA12049; genus JAHIGH01. The sequence continues at coordinate 50,247 of CAZLZN010000008.1, forward strand.
ATAAACACAGTGCTATGGCGCTTGATGTAGACAATGCAGGTCTGCATGACGGGGCAAATATTAATCAATGGGGCGACAATGGCTCTTGCGCACAGAGGTGGAGACTTGACAAGCTATAATTATGAATGCTTTCATTAAGCCTAATGCCTCAAAAGTTAAAATACTTGCCATAATCGTATTATTATTAATTTTTTGGTATTTTTTCTACTTAAATAATTATAATTGTAATTACCCAGACAATATTGGTAGATATAGTACTCCGGGAGTTATAGTTAAATATCCAGATAATGTTTGGCTTGATTTGTGGGATAAAATATCTTCTCCCTGTCCATCTCCATTAACATCAAATCAAATTCTACTAGTTTATGGATTAAAGATTTTAATTTTTATTATATCAGCCATTATAATTTATTTAGTATCCTGTTTTATAGCAGAGTTTTTGTTAAAGAAAAGGCAGTAGAAATGAAATATTTTAAATAAAAAAAGCTCAAATATTTATTTACCGCTTGTTAGAATAATTTTTCCAGGTTCTATATTTATCTGATATAGACGTTTTTGAAGTATTGTTTGAATATATATTGTGCGTTGTTGACTATTTCTTGGGTTGGGGGTTTGATTCCCTGCAGGGGGTTTTTCAGACCGAGCTGTTCGTATTTGTACGCGCCGAATGTGTGAAAAGGTAAAATTTCGACGCGTTCTACATTGGTGTACGAGGTGAAATATTGACCCCATTTATGGAGATATTCTTCCTGATCCGTAAACCCTGGTACCAGAACATAACGCAGCCACGTTTTTTTGTTGATTTGTTTTAGATAATCGGCGAATTGGAGAGTTACGATGTTGGGCGCTTTGGTTACTTTTTGGTGCCATTTTGGATCAATATGTTTTACGTCGAGAAGCACCAAGTCTGTTTGTTCAAGAAGTTTTTTTGTATCTTCGTCAAAAAAAGCCCCATTGGTATCGAGTGTTGTGTGGAAGCTGTTTTTTTTCGCGAGTGAAAATAATTTTATCAATTCTTTTCTCTGCATGAGAGGTTCACCGCCGGAGACTGTCAGGCCTCCGGTATTTTTGAAAAATGGTTTTTGTTTTTCAAGTAGTTTTAGGATAGATTCCGGTTCCATTTCTTTTCCGCCTTCAAGATTTTGGGTATCGGGATTGTGGCAATAAACGCATTTGAAATTGCAGCCCTGCAAAAAAATGACCAGTCTGATGCCGGGGCCTTCGTGGGTACCGAATGTTTCGATGGAATGGATTTTGAGCATATTAATAAATTACAAATGCAAAATTACAAATCACAAATAAATTCAAAATTACAATTTTTAAATATAAAAACAAGTTTTGGATTTTTTATTTTGGATCTTAGAAATTATTTGGAATTTGGTGCTTTGGATTTGTAATTTTATCACATCGTTTCAAAGAATGTGCGGGCAAGCACTTCCTGCTGGTGTTCGCGGGAGAGTTTGATGAAGTTGACAGCGTATCCGGATACTCGGATAGTCAGCTGGGGATATTCTTCGGGGTGCTCCATGGCTTTGAGCATGGTTTCTCTGTTCAGTACGTTGACGTTGAGGTGGTGGGCTTTCTGAGAAAAATATCCGTCAAGAAGGGTCGTGAGATTTTGGATTTGCTCTTTTTTGTCGGCTCCGATTGCCCTCGGGACAATTGAAAAAGTGTTTGAAATACCGTCGCGGGCCGATTCATAAGGAAGTTTCGCGACGGAATTGAGCGAGGCAATTGCGCCGGAGTTGTCGCGTCCGTGCATAGGATTTGCTCCGGGTGCGAAGGGTTCGCCTGCTTTGCGTCCGTCGGGTGTCGCGCCTGTTTTTTTGCCATACATAACATTCGAGGTGATCGTAAGAACAGATAAGGTAGGAGTCGCGCCCCGGTAGATTTTGTTTTTGGAGAGCTCATCGTGGAATGTTTTTACTAATTCTTTGGCAATCAAATCCACCCTGTCATCATCATTGCCGTATTTCGGATAGTCACCTTCTATTTTGAAATCGCGAATAATTCCGTCGTCTGATTTTTTAATAGTAACTTTGGCGTATTTGATAGCAGACAGGGAATCAGCGACAACTGATAAACCCGCTATGCCAAATGCCATAAGCCTGTCGACATCTGTATCCAGGAGCGCCATCTGCGCTCTTTCGTAATAATATTTATCATGCATGTAGTGGATGACATTCATAGTGTTGACATACACCGACGCGACATGGCTCATTGTTTTTTTGAATTTGTCCATCACTTCTTCGTAGTCTAAGACTTCATTTTTGATAGGTGATATATCTTCGACCAGCGTTATGCCTTCATTTTCGTCTTTTCCAGAATTGAGCGCCATAAGCAGAGTTTTTGCCAAATTACACCGGGCACCGAAATATTGCATTTGTTTGCCGCTTTTGAGTTGGGAGACGCAGCAGCTGATGCCATAATCATCGCAAGCCGATACCTCTCTCATGAGATCGTCATTTTCGTATTGGATCGATGATGTGTCAATTGAGACCCGGGCGCAGAATTTTTTAAAAGGTTCAGGGAGTTTTTCAGACCAAAGAATAGTCAGGTTGGGTTCAGGAGCCGGGCCAAGATTGTAAAGAGACTGCAAAAAGCGATAGGCTGTTTTGGTGACTTTGTGTCTGCCGTCTTGCCAAAGCCCTCCAATTGATTCGGTAAGCCAAGTCGGATCTCCGGCAAAGATCTTGTCGTAATCCTGCATGCGAAGGTGTCTGACAAGGCGCAGTTTGATAATAAACTGATCTACCAATTCCTGAGCTTCTTCTTCTGTAAGCTTTTTTTCTGCAATATCTTTTTCGATATAAATATCAAAAAAGCCGCTGACACTGCCGAGGCTCATCGCGGCGCCATCGTGTTCTTTGAGTGAAGCCAGGTAACCGAAGTAAGTCCACTGCATCGCTTCTTTGGCGTCCCGGGCGGGTTTGCTTATGTCAAAGCCATAACTAAGCGCCATTTCTTTCATCATGTTCAAGGCTTTGATCTGTTCGCTTATTTCTTCGCGCAATCTGATTTTTTCGTCAGTCATTTCCCCTTCGTAATTGTTCAAATCTTCTTTTTTAGAATCGATCAATGTATC
>CAZLZN010000009.1:0-41150 GCA_964564035.1 uncultured Gammaproteobacteria bacterium
CCGGACGGCTTTAACTCACTGTATAGGGACGTCTTAACAACTGTTATCGTCTGCATGATTTTCTTCCTGGCAGTTTATGCCTTCATGATTAAAAAAAGAAAATTACTTTAGACAAACCGTAGGGTGCTCGGACAACTCTCGGATAAAAATGCCCTGCCTATCCTCACGAAAAACTATGACTTGCCCGGCGGCCTGGTCTTGCTTGGCTTTCAAATATATAGCCTGCGTCCTTCTTATTTCCAGAATCTTTGCATAAGCATATCTAATCTAAATAACACGCTTTCAGAATGTTAAAGATTGTGATATATTGTAACCTGCTTTTCAAAAATGAAACTATCGGAAAAAAACATGCCTGAACTTCTTACCCTGAAAGAAGCTGCCGCGACATTGAAATGTCATCCGAACACACTGCGCCTATGGGACAAAGACGGTACGCTGAAGATGGTAAGGTTTGGGAAAAATAAACTTATCAGATACAAAAAAAGCGACATTCTAAATTTATTGGAGATACAGGAATTTAACAAAAAAACCATTGCTTCATCATCTGTTAACATTGCGGAGTTTATCAAAAAGAACGCAAATAAAATTCGAAAAATCGCAATAAAAGAACGCAAAAAATACGCCGGAACCGCAAATTTGCGAAGAGAGAAACTGCACGCCTACATTTCTATCCACATCGAAATTCTGCACAAAATCGCGGACAATCTCAATCAAATTAACCAAAGCATACCCGTTTTCAAAGCTCTAGGCGAGAAATTGGCGGAACAGGCAGTGAAAGATAATCTCACACTTGAAGAAGCGGTAGACGGCACTGTCTTTATGAAGCAGACTATATGGAGGCTTATTGAGGAGCGTCAAATCCATAGTCAGCTTACGGTAAAAGACATGGCCGATATTGGAAAAGCTATCAGCGTATTTAGCGATGTCGTAGCATCCAGAATAGCATTTGCCTACCATAATGCTTATAAAAAATCATTGGATCAGGAGCTGGAACAGCAGAGGCAGACAGCCTCCAAGTTGGAAGACAGCTTAAATCGCTTTGAGTCTTTGGTAGAGAATATCCCAGATATAATCATAAGATTCGATAAAAAATTGAGGCGTACATATATTAACTCAGCTATAGCCGATATCACCGGTACATCTCAAAAAATATATTTGGGTAAATCTAAAAGGGAGCTTACTGTTCCGCTCAAGCTAGTTTCCTATTGGAACAAAATGCTTAGAAATACATTTGAAACCGGCAAAGACACGTCTTTTGACTTTACGCTTACTTCCGGATCGAAAACAAGCTATTACCACACTGTTTTGGCTCCCGAAAAAGACACAGCCGGTAAAGTCATTTCTATAATGGCCATAAGCCGCGATGTAACCGAACTTATAGACAAAGACAGGCAATCAGCTTTTCTCCTCAATGTTTTGGAAAATGTAACAGACAGCATAATTGTCACGGACTTAAAGGGGAAAATCACTTATTGGAACGATGGAGCTGAGAATATTTTTGGTTATTCGAGCGAAGAGATGTTGGGCAAAACGCCTGCCAAATTATATCCGGAGATTAGCCCAATCCGGTATGGAGCGGATTTAAATACTATAAAAAAAGAAGGCGAGTATAGGGGGGAATGGATGGGAAAACGAAAAGACGGTAAAGAAATTTGGATTAATATCAAAACAACTCTATTAAAAGACTCCGGTGATAAGCCGGTTGGTTTTATAGGTGTATCTCATGACATAACAAACTATAAAAAAACAAACGATGCACTAAATTATCAAAGCTACATTAACCGCACCATAACAAGCAATGCAACTCTCGCGCTATTTATGATGGATTCAAAACAGCATTGCACCTTTATGAATCCCGCTGCCGAGTATATGACCGGTTTTAAGCTCTCGGAAGTTCAGGGAAAGCCTCTTCACGATTTTATCCATCATAAATATCCGGACGGCAAAGACTATCCGATATCACAGTGCCCTATCGACCGTGTTTTGCCCCAAAATGACCGGGAGCATGGCGAGGAAATATTTATACGCAAAGACGGCTCTTTATATCCGGTATCCTTTACCGCAAGCCCCATCAGGGAAAGGGATAAGCCTGTGGGAACAATAATTGAAGTCAGAGATACAACGGAAGACAAAAAGAAAGAAGAAGCCCTGCGGAAAAGCGAAATGAAATTTCAGGAACTCGCAGACTCAATGCCTCAGCTTGTCTGGACCGCCGATCCGGACGGCAAAGTCGATTATTATAACAAAAAAAGGCACGACTTTGACGGGATTAGCAAAAAGGGACAAGAATACGAATGGGGACCGCTCGTTCATCCGGATGATATTAAAAAGACGCTTACCGCATGGCAGTTATCAATGACCACCGGTTCATTATATGAGATAGAGCATAGAGTAAAAATGAAGGGTGGAAAATATCGCTGGTTTTTATCCAGAGGTATACCTGTCCGCGGCAGTAACAAAAAAATCCTAAAATGGTATGGAACAGCAACGGATATACATGAACAAAAGGAATCCGAATATCGTTTTATAACCACGCTTAAAAATTCGCCAATAACGGTTGCTCAAATAGATTCCAAAGCCAGATATGTGTGGGTATTCAATCCTGATCCTGCTTTCCATAGCGAAGATATTATTGGTAAAACGGATGCTGAAATAAGCGAGGGAGAAGACGGTGCCAAGAAGTTATATGAACTAAAAAATACTGTTCTAAAAACAGGTAAAAAAATAGTCGAGGAAATCACGTTTAACTTGCCGGACAAAACATGCGTATATTCATTTGCTATTGAGCCGATTATAGAAGGCAAGAAAGTCACCGGTCTGACTACAGTTGCGTTCGATATAACCCAAAGGAAATTGCTGGAAAAAGAAAAAGACACTTTTATAGGCGTAGCCAGCCACGAACTAAAAACTCCGCTCACGACTATGAAAGCCTTTGCGCAGATTCTCAGAAAACGCTGCGAGTCAAGAGGGGATGACAAGGACAAATATTTAGTTGAACAGGTAAATTCTCAAACAGACAGGCTAACCAAACTTATCAACGACCTGCTTAACTTGTCCAAGATCGAATCCGGTCAGTTAGAGTTTGATAAAAGAAAGTTTGACCTCAATCACCTGATATCCAAAATACTCACCGATTTTCAATACACGGTTGACACTCGCAATATAGCTCTTGAGGGCAGCCTGAAAAAGCTGGTATATGGAGACGAGTCCCGAATAAAGCAGGTCATATCAAATCTTTTGACCAATGCTGTCAAATATTCCCCTGTTGATAGTAAAATAATTATTAAAATTCAAAGCCTTAGATCGCAAGCGTTAATTTGCGTACAGGATTTCGGCATGGGAATTTCCAAAAGAGATCAACAAAGATTATTTGAGAGATTTTACAGAACAAATGACAAAAATAAGCACAAAAAAGAAGGATTCGGACTGGGTTTATATATTTCGGCGGAAATAGTTAAGCGGCATGGCGGCGATATTTGGGTTAAAAGCCAAAAAGGCAAAGGGTCAACATTTTGCTTCACCATTCCATTTAACTCCGTCAAATCTGCTAAAAAAGCTTCATAGATATCATCTGTGTGCAAAAAAGTTATTTTCCTAACTTCTCCCCGGTAATACCGGTCATTGAAAAAATGCGGTAATTTTATATTTCTGCCAGCATCTTTAATAAACATTACTCTAAGCGTAATAAATCGCAAGTCCTGAATTTATCATCTTATGCTAGTTGTGATTTATTTATGGCAAAAAATTCACTACTCTTTAAGCGTAAGCTTCATTAAACATATCACGACTGGATTCTCGAAGTATCATCAAGCATATCGTCTAATTTTTGACGCTCTGGCGCATAGAATGTCGCAGATCCATAATTCGCATAGCCATCCCAATTCCATAGGTGATAGGCTCTGACGCCTGTCCCTCTAAGGCTGTAGGTCGGAGTATGTGTAAAAAGACCGCTTTTATAATAATCAAAGACATTACCTGGGCACTCGATACCCAGCTCATTCCAGCCCGCAAGGCGTTCAGGATGAGTTAGCAATATAGCGCAAAGTGAGAAACTGTCTAAGCCATACTCGTTAGGGCTGTAAGTATCTTTAGCAAGGCTGGGGGATTCACCGCGATGTTTCAATCCAAGCTGAGCGGGAATAACCAAAATGTCGCCTTTTTGAGAATTTTCAATCTGCCCCAATCCGCGAAGCGTTCTTGGAAGTATTCTTAAACGCTCTTTGCTTATGCCTCCCGGTAAGTATGCATAAAAGTTCCTTGACTCTTTAAGCTTAACATGAGCTAATTTTAAGCTCTTGCAGTAAATCTCATCAGGATCACTAACATGCGGAAAATATTTTTTATTTAACCCTCGTAAAGATGGTACTGCAAACCATCCTTCAGCCCCGCTTGGAAGGATGCTTTGAGCATCACCTTGCCGGCTCTGGTTAATGTTGTTTACAAATTCCAAAGCAAAACGGGGATCCAGGTCAAATATTCCGGCAATTTTATAAATTTGCTCGGTGATCTCCCGGGGCCCCTTGTATATTTCAGGATAAGCAAAAAATGAGCACTCTTTATCCCTGTGGTCAGGAATTTTCTGCGCGCGGGTAGCGTCAAGCTCTACATAAATATCACTGCAAAGGTCAAGTGTTGGTTTTCGGATTATGCGCCTTCGGTAATGCTTAAAAAACCCCTTAAACAAAGCGCCCGCCTCCTTTTTATTCTCATGAAGTATAGGTCTCGCATGCAAGTGTGAAGCGAAGTCATCCATACATTCCATGGCAAGCTCTGCGTCTCTGTTGTTGAAAATTATTGCGCCGTGTTTAAATTCGCGAAGAGCCATGTGTAAAAAATCTGCGGCATAATGAATGCAGTAGGAACTAATGCGGCTCTTGTCCGACTTTATATACGCATTGCTATTAGTCAGGCCGGGATTTTCCAGTTCGGGATTTTTATTTCGCTTCCCGCTTTTGGAAATGATATTCTCGCTACATTGAGTTTTCTCTGTAAACATGGCTTATTAATGAATCATTGCTGATCTGCTTCTTCCTGCGGTAGTCACCCTTATAACTGGTAATAGTTCCTTTATGGCCGTTAGTATGTTGCCCGTATAAGTTGTCTCAAATTCTGTATTCCCGATTACCAATCTGGATCCCAGCTGCCGTATCGCATGCGAAGAAGATAGAAGTCGCTTTTCAAGCTCAATCAATATTGGATATTGATTTATTAATACGGCTCCTTTAAATACCATGCTGCCCACGATATTGTCATATTTGGTTTTTAAAGCGCTTTTTCTCGTCCCTTTCTCAAGTGACTGTTTAGAAACGCCATGGCTAACGGCTGTATCGGCCAGTTTTTCTGCATAATCGATTAATACTCCTATGCCGTTCTTTTTATATTTCATGTTTCCTATAACATCTCCGATTAGAGCGTAGCGGTGGTCTGCTCTATAGCTGGATACCTCAACGGGTACGTTAGGAACGCAGCGGCATTGCGGTGTTCTTTCTCGGATAACATCGGACATGCCGGATCTATCAAGAAATTCATAATACATTTCCGTAAGTCTTTTTCGAATTAGCGCTTTATCCTTAATAGTTTCTAATACGTTCGCCGCAGGTGAAATTACAATTGTCATCCAGTTCTTTCTGAATTCTGTTCCTGTCTGTAGAGTTTTAGTATGTATTCTCTCGTCGGCAACGCTCTTTATTATTGTTAATACGGCCTCAGTTCCCTTCATGCCGTACCAATACATAAATGATCTTCGATTTAGCTTTAGTTCTTCAATTTCTGAATCTTTAAGCATTACCTCAAAAACACCGGCTGCGTGTTGTTTGACAGGCTGGTCAACGCGCTCTGTTATTATTTCCGAATCGACCCGCTGGTATCTCAAAGTTGAGATCAAATTCGGGTCATTTACACCGGTCGCGTTAACAACGAGATCTGCCTGGGTGAGAGTTTTGTTACGATTACCTTCGTTAACATTTTCATATACAACAAAAGCTTTGTTTACCGGATTTTTAGGTACAAAAATACCACTTGCTATGCCTGGAATAATCTCAACCCCAAGCTTTTCTGCCTCCCTCCGCAAAAAATTTGTGAAGCTTATATCTCTGCCTTGTATGATCCCTGCAGGGCCGTTTCCGTTGGCTATGACTAGTCCTTTGTGGATTACGGATTTGGGAGGATCAGTAAGTATGGCTTCTGATTCTGGGTCAGCAATATTTTTAAACTCGACTTTATCTACAGAGCCAATTACCAGTTCTGGCGGTACGTGAATCCCCAAGTCTGCCAATTTATCCACCGCAGTTGCCGCGATCCAGCCAAAGCATCCTTTGCAAGTCTTTCTTCCGCCGGCATGACAACAAGCTTGCTCAGATCGCCTTTCCATTATTTGCACTCCTATTTTTGGATTAAGCCTTTTTAAATTAATTGCCAATACGCTCCCCGCATACCCTCCGCCTATAATTATTACTTTATCTCCGTCTTTTAACTGACAAGCTGTTTTTGTATCATGTCTGGAATTGTTATCGGTCTTCTCAGTCAAGCTTAATATTTTTGATAACATATCTTCGTCAGCTCTTTTTATTTCTAGTCTCTCAGATGGATTGAGGGGGCTTCCTCCTGCTCCCCTAGGCCCATGTCCGTTGGTCCCGGGAATAATCTCAGCGCCAGTATCAAGTCTGTAAAAGCGCCTCTCATTATTAATCTGATAATTGTTTACTGATAAATGATTTTCTGAAAACATACACTAAAATCCTATAATAAATAATTATATGCGTATTATTTAAATACGCTTGACTTATAGTAGACAAATCTGACATTTGTTTAGTGAGTCTTGCTTGAAGTATTATGTCAATCGCTTGAGCGGAGGGCTTAATGCTTCTTTACAGAATCAGTGACTGAGAATATTCCTTTAATCCCATATTTCTGCCAGTAATCAGTGCTTATCATTTCGATTGGTGTTACGTTGCCGCTTGCGCTGAATTTGTCACCCGGACTAAGCTCAGGCATGTTCTGTGATAAAAGATTAAAATCAATTGCATAAACCTCATTTTTGTCAGTTTTTATTCCGTAGTCGCATTTACCGCTTTTACTCCCGGCAGTATCTTGAGCTTTCAGGCAAATAAGATCTCCCTTTAATTCAGTTCTGTACCTTTCGGTATTAACAGCTTCGTCTTTATTTAAAAAAAATACAGCAGAAATTAATAGCAAAGCGCAAAGAACTAATAATATCCGTATCACAAACTAACTTTAACCAAAAGATTAAAAATAATCAAGAACTGGCGATTAAGCTATTTAGGCTGATAGGAAGTAAATTCCTGAACGCAGTAAACTCCATTGCATGCAGTACAGCTTATGGTATACGTCGGATTTTCGATTGCTTTTCTATGGATATAATCGGAGAGCCACCATGCAAAAGCAGACTCTTCCGGTCCCATCGCTATAGCGTTCTCCGTGTTCCAATATGGCAAATTCCGGCCGTACATTCCGCTGTGCAAGGTTCCGTTCTCAAGCTCGGCCTTTATCTCTCCCGCCCGCGCGTTAGCCAGAGCACAGGTTGCATCGTCTTTTTGAAGTTCGGAAACTCCGATAGATCTCCTGTGCGCGTTTGCCATCTCAAATAGTCTGTCCGCACTCATTCCTCCTGATGCTGTTTGATTTTCGGATATTCTGACCGGCGCCTGAGTAATAGTCGGCATCATGGCGTGCGTTGGCGTAGGGGTATTTGTCGGCATAATTATTTGAACCGCAGTCGGCGCGCTTTTGACTATTGCAGCCGTAGGGGGTAGGGCAGAAGCCCCGGTTAATTCATTGATTTTTTCACTGAGCGTAGCAGTCGATTTCCTTGGACTCGGAGTGATACTTTTTGAAGGCGCAGTATAAATAGTCGGTGTAGGCTTAGAAAGTATTCCGGTCACAGCGCGCTCCGCGGTTTCGCCGCTAGACTTCTTGTCTCTATCTGCAAACGCAAATGTATGCAAAATAGCAGTAAAAAATCCGAAAGATATGGTATAAAGCAGCAAATACCCTGTTATTCTCGAAAACATTGCGTATATGATACCACACCCTGTAAAATACTTCATATTTTCAGCAAATAGCTAGCGCAATATCGCGCGGTGGTATAAAATAATTCAATGAAGAGAACTTTGTCATTATTGGCTCCTATTATAATAGTATTGATTATTGCGTTTTTTTTGATCCAAAGACAGCCGCAGACAGTGCCGCCGGGAGAGATGCCGTCTCCGTCACAGGTCACCTCGGTAGACATCAATTTTTATGAGCAAAAGGACTTAGGTTTTACAATTGAGCTTCCGGACAATTTTATTGTTGAAAATAATGGGAATTACAGCCGTCTGATTATGCGAAAGTCCGATAATGGCGCTACAGGCAATACCGGATTTATATATATTTCGGTTGTGCCCAAAGGCGCCGGCAGTGAGGCCGGATCGATTTACAACTACAACCAAAAAGACACACAGGCCCTTAAAGTAATGCAGATAGGGGAGAAGATAGCATTGGGTGTTGATCCCGCGTCAGAGCAGGCAAAATATTTTACATTTGAACGAATTGAGGGCGCGATGCTTGGCGGATACGGTGCAAAAGCTTTTCTGAATGACAATCCTTGGGAGTTTCCGCCCGGAACTCTCGAATACAGATATTTAGTGGAATTTGAAGAAGCGCTTTTTCTTATTGGTTATTATGTACAGGAAAATTCGTCTTTAGAGACTCTGACAAAATCCGATGCCGATCAGGTTTTATCGACTCTCAAATTAACTCCCGCTACTGTTGTAAGCGATTTTTCAAAACCCGTTTCAGTAGGGGAATGGAAAAATTTCTCAAGCATTGAATACTCCATTTCATTCGATTATCCGTCAGGCTGGGAAGTTGTTGAGAACAGCCAGAATTTCCAAAATGGCGATATATTTGCTCTTAGCGTTATTGGTCAGACCCAGCGGACACAGACAGAGCTTTATGACGGAGCGTCATTTGCGGTTATGAAGCCTCTAAATACAAATGAAACATTATCTCAATGGGTTCGAACAAATTATTCAGGCTCCGGGATGGGTCCTGACCGCCCTCCGCAGTTTGATAGCGCATCTTTCGCGGGGATCACATACGAAAAAGTATATGTTTGCGGCCTCGGCTGTTTTACTTATTTTCATACAAAACAAAACAATATGATTTACGGTTTTGTTTATCTCGCGGAGGGCCCGCACGCGCCGGAATATGAATCTGTAATAAACCGCATAATGTCCTCCGTCAAATTTATTAAATAACCCCGCTCCTCAGCTTGCTGTTTTCTTTTTCATTTTATATACTCCCCATTATGCCGACCAGGATCGAAGCCTATGTGCCGTCAGTCAAAAAATGGGTCAAGGTTGATATAATCAATCCCGGAGCCTTAGACCGCTCATTGCCTAACCGTCAAGGGAAAGAAGCCAGGCTCGTTATTTTCAGTTGCCTACCGGACGATTCCGGTTCTATTGTTCGGCGCAGCAAAGTAGCTTATCCCGCAGGGATTACAGATCTGAAGGAATCAACTCCCGACCCCTCTGAATATCGGATTGCCAAAAAACTAAACGCAGGAGAATCTGTAGTTTATAATCTGCAGACAGAACCGGGAAAAACGCGCCGCATCAGAATAACGCATTATCCAAAAAACACAACAGGCTCAGAATAAGCTACTTTTTTAAAGGTGAGAGCAATATTTTATCAACTCTGGCTCCGTCCATATCCATAACTTCGATGCTGAATTCGCCAAACTCAAATTTATCTCCGCTGGCGGGAATTTTCCCCAGCTTATACATGATAAAGCCTCCGATTGTATGAAACACCCCGTTCTTTTCATCAGGAATTTTCTTTATATGAAAGTATTCTTTAAAATCATCAATCGATACAAGTCCGTCAACTAGAAATGTCCCGTTTTCCCGCCTGACGATCTCTTCAGTGTCCAGCTCGTTAATTGTTGGGATATCCCCGACAATCGCCTCCAAAACATCATTAAGTGAAATTAACCCCTGAATATTCCCGTATTCATCGATCACAAGCGCGGCGTGAATTCCGGATTTTTTAAACATCTCAAGCACTTTCAAACCGTCCATGTTTTCCGGTACAAATAGAGGTTTATGCAGAAAGCTTTTGATATCAATTTTCTCCTCGACCAAAAAATGAATCAATACATCCTCGGTTCTTACCATTCCCAGAACTTTATCGATATTGCCCCGGCAGACCGGAAAATAAGAATGGGCCGATTCGGAAATAGTTTTCCTCAGAGTTTTAAACGGACTGTCTGCGTCCAGCCATACGATTTCCTTTCTTGAAGTCATAAGGGATTGAACTTTCTTGTCGCTTAGTCTTAGCGTTCTCTCAAAAATATCCTTCTCTTCTTTGAGAAATACACCGGTCCTCGTGCCCTCCCTGACCAGGAGCTTGACCTCTTCTTCGCTTATTGATGGCTCACTGCTCTTTTTGACTCTAAAAATTTTCAGTATCCAATCCGTCGAAAAACTAAGCAGTGTTACCAAAGGGCCTGCAATATTCGACAGGATAGACATCGGTTTTGCGCTATATTTGGCTACTTTCTCCGGACTGGTTAGGGCGAGGCGTTTCGGCACTAACTCTCCTATAACCAGCGACAGATAAGTTATTATTGCCACAACCGAAAACAAAGCCAGCCCTTCGCTGAAGGGCGCTATAAATGGCACGTTTTTCCATTGTTCCGCGAGATTTTCGGCTATAGTTTCTCCTCCGAAGGCTCCTGCAAATATTCCGATAAACGTAATCCCGATTTGGACGGTAGATAGAAATCTGTTTGGTGAATTAGACAGCTCAAGCGCGTATTTCGCGTTAAGACTGCCCTCATTTGCCTGCTGCTGCAGTTTGGATTTCCTGGCGGAGATGATCGCGATTTCAGCCATGGCAAAAATACCATTTAATAATATAAGCAGTAGAACTATCAAAATTTCCATGACGTTTATTGATTATATCAGACCTGTATCGGTAATAATTCAAATAAGAGACAGGCACTATTATTCAATTTAGTTTATATTGATTTCACAACTCATTGATGAGTTTATAGCTTGCAAATTTATACCTTATAGATTATATTAAGACATTATAAAAGTGCCAAAAAAGATAATAATTCTTATCTCTGCAGTTATACTTGTAATTTTGCTGTCATTTATTGTCTTGGGCCAAAACGATAATACGCCTGAAGACGTTGTGATCTCTGTGGCTGACCAGCCTGCAATGAGTCTCATATTTATAGCTCACGAAAAAGGATATTTTAAACAAAATGGACTGAATGTTACTTTCCGCAGACACATTTTAGGCAGAGACGCCCTGAACGATGTTCTGCAAAAAAAAGCAGATTTTGCAACTGTTTTTGATTCGGTTGTAGTAAAAAACATTTATGAAGGCAAAAATCTGAACATTTTAACCTCCCTTCATAATTCCAATAGATACCATGCCGTTGCGTCGTATAAAACAACCGGCATAGAGTCTCCTCAAGATCTGATAGGTAAAAAAATAGGTGTAACTGTGGGCGTAAGTGCCGAATTTTTTCTGAACTCACTGCTTGATTCAAATGGTATAAGCAAGTCTGATATCGCAATCGTTAATCTGGAACCCGAAGACCTGATCAAGTCATTGCAAAATAATTCTGTTGACGCAGTAGTATTATTCAGTCCTTATCTTCAACAATTTGAATTAAACAATGGCTCCGGGAATGTTACGCTTCTATACTCAGAAACATATACGGAAGAATCCCTCCTGGTCGCTAAACCTGAATTCGTAGAGGAAAACAGGCTCAAAATAATTAAGATCTTAACCTCCTTGGATATGGCGCAAGGCTATTACGAGGACAATAAAAAAGATTCTATTGTAATAATCGATAACTGGCTCAAAGAATATAGTTTGGAAACTCTTTCCGAAGTAATGTCCAGGATCGAATTATCGCTTGGGCTCAGCAACACCTTACTCACTCATCTGGAAAGAATATCGGACTATTATCAGCTCAACTACTCGAGAGGCTTGGACATTCTCAGATTAAGGGAGTATATAAAATCTGATTACCTCAAAAAAGTTGATCCTGAAAAAGTAACTATTTATTGATTATGTCTATTAAAAATAAAATTATTATTCCATTACTGATCCTTTTAACCATACTATTTGGGATATTTATTTACAGCATTTTTTCTCTGAATAATTTAATTAACGAGTTGGAGCGCACTATACAGCAGACACAGGAAGTAAATGACATAACCAACCGTATCGGTTATCTCAAGCAGGACATCAGGCAAAACGTGTTGGCATTTGCTGCTTTCAATGACAGAAGGTATATCGTCGATATAGATTCCAAAAGCAGAGAGGTGTTTGAGCTGTTATCGGATGTAAAATTGTTGATTACCTCAAAAAACGGAAAAAAATTACTCTCCAAATACCAGATATCTCTTGAAGAGAGTAGGTTATCTCGTACAAAATATATGTCAGATGTTAGCTTGGGAGACACGGAAAATTCCATTAAAAGCCTGAGGGCTTGGGAGGTGAAGTCCCAAAATAACCATGCCATACTGCTGGATCTGCAAAACTATAACTTGCATGCGCTTGAGAGGGACCATCATAAATTTGTCCAGTTATTTAATCAGGCTCTCTATACAATAGTATTGTTAATTATTTTAACCGCGTCTATATTGATTTTCTTTTATTTTTATCTCCAGCGGATTCTAATAAAACCTCTCGTAACGCTTGTCCAATTTGCCAAAGATTTATCTGCCGGTAAATTTGGATCAACCATAAGCTATTCATCAAACGATGAATTAAACGAGCTTTCATCGAGTCTCAATTCAATGGCTCGCAAATTGGAAAGTTATTATATGAGTTTGAAAAAAAATATTGATCTCAAAGAGCTCGAACTGATAAAGATCAAGGATTTGGACGCTCAAAAGGATAACTTTCTCAACATCGCAAGCCACGAGCTAAAAACTCCGGTTACCACAATAAAAATTTATACCCAGCTTCTGGAGCGCAAGTTGAGAAGAAGCGGCAGTGATGACTACCGGGAATTTTTCAATAAAATAAATGAACAAATCTCAAGCATCAATAATCTCGTTTCAAGTCTTCTTGACGCGACCAAAATAAGAGCAGGCAAAATGCCTTTTACTTTTAAACACTATGATATTAATCAAGTTCTCAAAGATAAAATAGACATAGCTCTCCAAACCACTAGAAAACACAAAATAATTCTTCACGGGCGTGTTTCCAAAAAAATTTACGGCGACAAAGAGCGTATCGGTCAGGTAATAAACAACCTTCTTTCAAATGCCATAAAATATTCACCCAAAGGCGGGCAGATTAGCGTCATTGCCGAGGAAATGAAAAAAGAAGTAGTCGTTAGCGTAAAAGATCAGGGTATAGGACTAAGTAGTGCGCAGCAGAAAAAAATATTTGGCAGATTTTTCCGGGCTGTTGATCCCGAATCTTCCTCAATACCGGGTTTAGGCATCGGCTTGTATATCAGCTCTGAAATAGTCAAATACCATGATGGCAGAATTTGGGTAGAAAGCGAAAAAGGAAAAGGCTCAACCTTCTTCTTCTCGATCCCCTTTAAATCTAAAAAGAAATAGTCTTAGAATCTGTTTGAAAAGTTTCCTTTTCACTTCATATGAACTTTTTATTGCAGGCTTGTGTGCGCCTATTTATAATCTTTTCAAATAGCCGTTTAATTCCGTAAAAGCTTCAAAATATAATATAAATCTTTATGAAATAAAAACGGAACCGGAATTGTACTACTTATAGAAAGGTAATTTACAGAAAGGGGGTGAGAATATAAATATGAAAAAAACTTTACTTGTAGTAAGTATATTATTTTTGGGAAGTGCGTTTACTTTCGTTAACCCGGCAAGTGCTTACCGCGGTGACCCGAATGTTAAAGGGCCGCAGTATTCTCAGGAGCGTCACGAGGCGATGGAAAAAGCTCTCGAAACCAACAACTATGAAGAATGGAAAAAGTTGATGGACGGACGCGGCAGGGTAACTCAGATAATAACCAAAGAGAATTTTGCCAAATTCTCACAGGCTCACAAGCTTGCCCGGCAAGGCAAGTTTGAGGAGGCCAAAAAGATACGTCAGGAACTTGGACTCGGATTAAGAGACGGATCCGGACAAAAAAGGGGAGGGGGTTGTTGGAATAAATAAATAGACCCTAAACGCCGCCCCGATATCTATCGGGGTTTTGGCGTATAATCTAAGAAGTATTTTATGCCTGAATCAAAATCATTAACAGATGAAGAACTGATTGTTCGTGTACGCAGCCATGACAAAGAGCTTTACCGCATAATAGTTGAACGGTACGAAAAAAAGCTTTTGCGCTACGCGTTTTTATTAATTAAAAATAAAGAGAAAGCTGAAGATATTATTCAGCAGGCCTTTATAAAGGCATATATTAATTTAAACGGTTTCAATACTAACAAAAAATTTTCAAGCTGGATTTATAGAATAGTGCACAACGAGGCTATGAATATAATTAAAAAATACAAAAAAGAGACACCTTTGAAGCTGGATATCGACTTGGCTAGCGCACAGGACTTAGAAGAGGAATATGTGAAAAAAGAACTGGTCCGCAATGCGAAACATTGCTTGAGCGAATTGCCTGTAATCTATAGCGAGCCGTTAATCCTTCAATATTTGGAGGAAAAATCGTATGATGAAATCAGTGACATATTGCACATGCCGATCGGAACTGTTGCAGTCAGAATTAAAAGAGCAAAGGCTCTTATGAAAAAAATATGCCGGGAAAAAAAATAAACATAACCCAAAAAGTAATGACACAGATTCGTGAAGATCGTATTGCCATGAGGCCCAGGATCTACTTCATTCTTGGATCTGTCGTTATTTTCCTAAGCCTTGTGATATCGGTGATCACCTCTATTTTCCTCATCAATCTCACGGCTTTCTCACTCCGTGTGCACGGTCCGATGGGAAAATTCCGCCTGGATCAGATGATCGACTCTTTTCCTTGGTGGGCGCCATTTCTCGCGCTCGGCGGTATTATTCTGGGAGTTTGGTTATTGAAGAAATACGATTTTTCATATAAATTCGGGACTGCATATATTATTGCCGGACTTATGCTGGCTGTTATACTGTCCGCGTTTATTATTAATCTGTTCAAGTGGGACGATGTTTGGTTTAGAAGTAAACCCATGCGCGGCATGATGCACCGCTATTGGCAAAACTCAAATGAATTCCGTGAATTTCCTCGGGGCAGACAGGACCGTCCCGCGAACATGATCCCTCCCGGAAGAAATCCATATAATTAACTCACCTCAAGCACACGAGGCTCTTTTTATTATTTCTATTTTTTGTTATTTTCGCGGGCGTCATTTCCTCTCCCCGGAGTTTTATCTTTAGCTTCTTGATTCTTATTTCCGCTTTCATCCTCGGCGTCTTTGTGTTCTGATTTTTTCTCCTCAGAAACTTGATTACCGGAGTAATCTGACTTTATTTTTTCTCCTTTTACATCTTTTGATTTACTATTTTCGTCAGATTTATTTTCACTTCTATCCTCATTTTTTTCTTGTTGTTTTTCACCTGATTTATTGTTTAAATTTAAATCTTTTTTATTTTCATCTCTCTGATCATCGTTCGCAGAAGCAGGAGTAGGTGAAGTCGGCCGTACGCTTGGTTTTATCTCAGTCATACCATCTTTATTCTGGTTTTGCGTTATGTTCTGTTTGACGGTCATAATTACAGGCTCGGATATCGCCCTGACCGGCCAAAGAAAGTCACCCTCCTTTGCGTTTTGCGAAGCACTGACCGTAGCCGCTGATATTACGAGAAACAAGCTCGCGAAAATCAGCCCGTATCGAAATACGCTGTGTCTCGGTTTATCTTGTTCCGGGAGCCTGAATTTGAGATCCTCAAGCCCGTTCTCCAAAAGATACTCCGGCACTTTCGTTTCCAAATATACTTTTTTATATTTTTTAATTAATTCCTCATTCATGATCGGTTAATTTCTCCTTCACTTTGTTCAAAATCCTCATCGCTCTGACTCTCAGTGCTCCTTCTTTTATTCCTGTAATTTTCGATATCTCGCTATAGCTCATATCTTCAAAATATCTGAGAATCAGAATTTGCCTGTCTTTTTCATCCATTTTAGACAGTTCAATTTTTAATTTTTCAATATCGGCTTCTTTGTCAATTCGCTCCTCTTCATTTTCGCCCGTCTCTATATTTAGATATTCCTCAAGCGCCAGCTCTTTCTTTTTCCTCGACAGATCAATGATCAAATTCCTGGCGATCCTGAAAATATATGCCTGGAAAGTTCCTCCGTTATCAAATGTAAACTTAGGAAGAGCTTTCCATGCCCTTATAAAAGTTTCCTGGCAAATATCCTGCGCAAGATCGCTCCTATAAATATTTATCCGGCAATACCGGTAAATCTTTTTATAATATTCATTGTATAATTTTCCGAAAGCCGCCTTATCACCCCGTTGCGCTTTCAAAACTAATTCATACAGATTATCCATTAGTGGATTATTTTATACCCCTATGCTTTCAAAATGCAAATTTTATATAATACCGCGAAGCAATCATTTTTGCCGCTTATCTTACAAAGTCGATAAAGTCATATTTTGAAAGCTACGGTAGGTATATACCGGTTATTTGTAAAATGATTGCGTAGTGGTATACCATTCCTATATATAAAACGGAAACCAAACACTTTTGTAACATTTCCAAACTTCATCCGTTATAACTTATGCAATATGAAAAAACATACGCCGATATTTCTCCCGGTAATACTCATAATATTCGCGCTCTTAGTTCTCCCTGTTGATGCGTCTCAGGAAAAACAAAATAAAAATTCAAATAAAAACGAAAACGCCCGCGTTCAAAAAATTGAAGCCCGCGCTGTTAATGAATCGGATCCGTCTATAACCCCGTCTGTTGTTTTATCGGTAAGTCCGGTTTCAGAATGCGATCCCCAAAATGAATGGAAAAATCATGGAGAATATGTGTCTTGTGTGGCAAAGCAAAAAACAGGTGGCGAATCGGTCTCATCAGCTGCCAGATCAAGTATTGGCAAAAAACAAAAAACAAATCGCCCTGAAGTATCCGTGTCTCCGTCTCTGACTCCATCTGTCAGCCCTACCGCCGCCCCGTCCGTCTCGCCCTCGGTTACTTTGACCATAGCTCCGACAGTTGAGCCATCTCTTACGGCGACACCGACAGCTGTACCGACCGTCACAATTCCGACTGACCAGGCTCAGGCTGTTGTCAGAATCCTGGAGCGCATGCTCAATTACTTCAAAAACCTCCTCTAGAGTTATTGATTATTGATAAAATTGCTCTCAGTTGTCATACTTAACTCAAATGCAGGAAAATTTACCCTCTGAAGCGCAAAGTACACCGTCTCAGGAATCTCAGCTTCCAGCCGATACGCAGAAGCGCGGTAATTTTTTCTCTCCGATAAAAAAAATATTTTTTATAATTATTGCGGTAGTTTGTTTTTTTGGAATTGTTCAAATTATTTCCCAAAATCTTTTCCCCGCCAAGTCTGATCGGAATCAAACACGCCAAACAGCCCCGCCAATAAGTGACTGGAAAACATACAAAAACAAAACATATAAATATTCCGTGGAGTATCCCGGCCATCTCAAGTTTTCCGAAGCAAAATACAGTACTGTCTTCGTGCCGGAAAAAGCCGCGTCGGAAGTAGAAGAATTCCCCGACTTTTACATCTCTGTAATACCTCAGGGGACAGACAACACTCGTGATATTTACAACTTTATGTCTGAAGATATCGTCGCCAAATTCTTTTCAATGCGCGACGGGGAAGCTTTGGAAACTCAATCCTGGCCGTACGCGGAGTATAGTACTTTTAAAAAACTGGCAGTCATACCGCTTCTCGGCACAAGTGCGGTAGTTATAGAAAATCCAAATGTTTTGAAAGGCGATGGCCGCATCAACCGCAGAATTTTGCTCAAAAAAGGAGAGAGTACTATTATAATAGGAAGTTTTTACAAAACCCAGCAGGAGCTGGATTCCTTCCGCCGTTTCCTCGAAAGTTTCAGTTTTACAAATTAATTATTCACAGCAGGGATCTTTATAGCCGCAGTTGCCGCAAACTGCGTCGCGCGAACCGGGCATTAATCCGATTTCATATTTACACACAGGGCACAACTGAAGCTCAGTCCTAAAACCATTATCTCTGTATGTGTATATGCCTTCTTCGCGGAAAATAATGCGATTCGCTTTCATCAAAAATATATCAATTTAATTGTATGCACTCAAGCATGTGCGGCGCTTTCCGTTTTTGCTTTTATCAAACTACTTCTCATCATAATCAAAAAACACAACCTCAATATTATGCCCGTCGGGATCAAACACAAAACACGCGTAATACCCGGGCCAGTATTCTTTTCTGTATCCCGGCCCTCCATTATCCCGGCCGCCCAGCTTGATTGCTTCCTTATAAAAATCATCAACCTGCTCTTTGTTTTTTGCTTCAAATGCGACATGCCCCTTGCTTACCTTGCCGCCGGATCCTGAAATCCAAAAATCCGTATTCTTCCCGTCATTGAATCCCGCCGCCTCACCGTATTCCATATTGTTTTTATATCCAAGAACTTTTAACGCTTTCGTGTAGAACGTCTTGGACTTTTTATAATTACTGACCGGTAGGGAAGTATGGGCTATCATATGAAAATTCTAAACCACTATCACAGAAATGGCAATCCCCCAAGTGACGAATAATGCTCATTCAAGCTATTTAGAAGCCTCATATCTCTCCCCGATAACTCAAAGTCAAAAACATCAATATTCTCATCTATATGTTTTATCTGATTGGCTTTGGGTATCGGTACGCTCCCGTTTTGCAAATTCCACCTGATCAATATTTGGGCGGGTGATTTTTTATGTAAATCCGCGACATATCTGAGCACTTTTGTATTTAATTTGCGGCCTCTGGTCAGCGGACTGTACGCCTGGAGGACGATATTTTTTGTCCTGCAATAATCTCTCATTTCATAACTGAACCCGTATGGACTCCACTCTATTTGATTTACAGCAGGGGCTTCATTGGTTTTTGCTATCAAAGCATCAATAAGCTCCTGCGAATAATTACTGACTCCGATATCCTTGGTTAGCCCGTCATTCCGGGCCTTTATCAACCCTTTCCACAGCTCCTCTCCCGCGCTGTCCTCAGGCGGACGGTGAATAAGGGTCAAATCCAAATACTCAACTCCCAACTCTTTCAAATTCAAAATTGTCCTCTCATAAGAATCATCATACTCCTCAACCTTTGAAACCAAATAAACGTTCTCTCTGGACAGCCTGCTTCTCCTGAGTCCCTCCGCGATGCCCGGTTGCGTCTGATAATCACTGGATGTATCGATCAGGCGAAAACCCGCTCTTATCGCATATGCGATCGTGTCCGCCGTATCCGTCATCATCTGCCAGGTTCCGATACCGAGTACGGGCATATAATTACCGCTGATTAATCTGATTTTAGAATTATTATTCATATTAAATGATTCAGACTACCATACGTGCATAAAACACGTGTATAAAATCATCATGAATAAGGTAAGAACTTAAATATTTTTGTATTTCAGGCCCCAAGATGCTAAAATTCTTGATATATAAAATGCCAACGTAGCTCAGTGGTAGTAGCAGTCGTTTCACCTGCCCGCCTTTAGGCCAGGATAGCTCAGTGGTTAGAGCACTGCATTCATAACGCAGCGGTCGTGAGTTCAAATCTCACTCCTGGTACAGCTTTGGCAGGCGGGTAAGCGACCGGTCGTCAGTTCGAATCTGACCGTTGGCACTATTTATTTTTATGTATTAAGGTCGTGGACTTGCCCCGTCTAACTGACACCATGACTCAAAGCTGAAAGCTTTGGGAATGGCGAAGTGAGTACGGGGTTCGATCTCCACTCCTGGTACACAAAAGATCAAAAGTCAAAATTCAAAACGCAAAAATACAAACCAAAAGTAAAAAATACAGCTTCTTTTAATTTTAAATTGTTATTTTGCGCTTTGCATTTTTCGCTTTACACTTTTCTCATATGATCAAGGACTGGAAAAACAAAAAAGTAGCAATACTCGGCCTTGGAATTGAAGGAATCTCAACAGCTGAATTTCTAGCTGACAAAGAATGCGATATCAGCATGCTCGACAAAAAAAACAAAGAAGACTTTGATAAAAAGACTTTGGCCAAACTAGAGGTATCGGGTGCCCGATTGATTTTAGGGAAAAATTATCTTGATAATTTGAATGAATTTGACATTCTTGTCAGAAGTCCGGGCATATCGATTAATACGCCTCAGCTTATTCAGGCGGCTAAGAAAGGAATTATAATTACCTCCCACACGAAAATATTTTTTGATGAATGTCCCGGAATAATAATCGGTGTGACAGGCACCAAAGGAAAAGGCACTACGTCTTCATTGATTTATGAAATGCTCAAACAAAGCGGGCGGGACCTGCCTGCCGGCAGGCGGGATGTTTTCCTCGGCGGCAACATAGGCAATCCGCCCCTTGATTTTTTAAATAAATTAAAAAAAGACTCGTTAGTCGTCCTGGAGCTCTCAAGTTTCCAGCTGGCAGACCTGACCAAAAGCCCTCATATAGCAGTTGTACTGATGATTGTCCCCGAACATCTGGATTATCACGAAGACATTTCGGAATATGTAGAAGCCAAAAGAAATATTTTACGTTTTCAGCAGCAGGACGATTATGCGGTTATCAATAGGGATTATATTGCTTCAAATGAATCCGACATACACACACCCGGAAAAGTATTTTATATTTCCAGAGAAAGATCAACTTCCGACCAGGGTGCATTCGTGCATGAAGAGGCAATATGGATGCGCATGTTAGGGTCTGAGTGGAAAATAATTGATACAAAAAACATTGCATTACTTGGTAAACACAACCTTGAAAACGCCGCCGCCGCATCGGTCGCCGCGACGCTGGCCGGCGCGGACAAAGCCTCAATTGTAGAGGTTCTAAAGTCATTCACGGGTTTACCGCATAGGCTTGAATTTGTAGCGCCAGTAAATGGCGTATCTTATTACAATGATTCATTCTCAACAACCCCCGAAACAGCAATTGCCGCCATCGAATCATTCAAGCAGCCCGAAATCCTTATCCTGGGCGGTTCATCTAAAAACAGCGACTTTAACGAATTGGGAGAAGTAATTAGCAAAGCCGAAAATATCAAAGCAATAATTGGAATAGGGGAAGAGTGGGAGCGTATTAAGTCAGAAATCAAAAACCGCAGGCAGGGCCAAAAGTCAAAAGCACTACTAGTTGAGGGAGCAAAAGACATGGAGACAGTTGTAAAAGCAGCAAGTAAAATCGCTGTTCCCGGCGACGTCGTTCTTTTGAGTCCCGGCTGTGCCAGTTTCGGAATGTTCCAAAACTACAAAGACCGCGGCGAGCAGTTTAGAAAAGAAGTAAATAAATTAAAATAATTATGGCGCCATCCATAAGCATTTTCCATTGCCCTTAATTCCGAATATGTCATCTTTTATATTCAAAATCCTCCAAAAAGACAAGCATACACGAGCCCGTCTTGGTAAACTAAAAACCCCTCATGGCGATATCGAAACACCCAATTTCGTCCCCGTAGGCACTCAGGCCAACGTCAAAGGTCTCTCGTCTGACGACTTGACGCAAATCGGAGCACAGATCATGCTCTCAAATACTTACCATCTGAACTTGCGCCCCGGCGCGGACACTATCGAAAAACTCGGAGGCTTAGGTAAATTTATAGGGTGGATTGGTCCGACCATGACCGATAGCGGCGGCTTTCAGGTTTTCTCACTCGGCGCCGCGCTTACCAAAATAAAAATTAAAGACAAACATGGCCGCAAGATCAGCAAATTCTCAAAATCCGTCTTTACAAATGCGGATGATAATCTCCCGGTTCTCCCGGCGATTACAAAAACAACTCAGGACAAAATACTAAATCAATTAAAAGCCGCGCGCGTCAACGAAGACGGTGTCTGGTTTTATTCGCATATCGACGGCAAAAAATTATGGTTTGACTCTGAAATTTCAATAAAACTTCAGGAGCAAATAGGCGCTGATCTGATCGTTGCTTTTGATGATCATGAATCTCCGCTTTGGGATTATGAGCTAACTAAATTATCGCTCGAGCGGACATCCAGATGGGGGATTGCCAGTTTGAAGTTTCATAAAAGAAGCGATCAGCTGATGTACGGCATTGTCCACGGCGGACACTTCGAAGATCTCAGGAAATTTTCCGCCCAATTTACTGATAAATATTTCCCCGCGATTTCAATAGGCGGCTCCTATACCAGCAAAGAAATTTTATACAGAGTAATTGACTGGTGTGTCCCGTATTTCCAGGAAGACAAACCCCGCCACCAGTTAGGGATCGGTGAAATTGCCGATATTTTTGAAGCGGTTTCCCGCGGAATGGATCTATTTGACTGCGTCGCTCCGACCAGGCGGGCAAGACACGGAAATATCTATATTTGCCCCGAAAATGGCGGACTCAAAAAAAATAACTATACAATGCAAATAACCAATACTGTATACAAAAATGACCCGCTACCGCTTGATCCCGATTGCCGCTGTTTTACCTGTAGTAATTACTCAAGAGCTTACATAAGACACCTCTTCAGCGCCAATGAGATCCTTGGTCTCCGCCTCGCGAGTTATCACAATGTTTATTTCATAATCAATCTTATGAAAAAAATCAGGGAATCAATAGGGGAGGGAAGCTTTACGCAGCTCAAGAATAAATGGATGGATAATCGAGATCAGTAATTTTTCGAATTGTATATCTATATTATTATGATATAATTCACTTATGAATAAAGAATTAAAGGCTTCTGCACTGGCGCTAACCTTATTCGCATCTCCGGCTATTAATAATATTTCTGATGCAAAAGCAGCCGAAATAAAAATTACCGGAGAGGGTAGGGTAGATTGTACTGCTGACAATGATTCGCATGCATCGATAGGTGAGCAAATTCTTCCTGGATCAAGTATCAGGATAGGCCAGGAGCCGCATACTTTGAAGCTGGAAAATATAAATGGTGCACTGGCGGTATTCAGCCGCGATAATGCAAAGTTATTCAATTTCGAAGAGAAGAGAAATAGGCCTGCAGAAATGCCAAAAGGAGTAGTTTTTATTTCTGACAGCTTCAAGTTTAGCGATGGTACATACGCATACGCGATTTCACCCTATTCGCTAAGTAAAACTAAAGAAGAAAGCGGCTCAGCCAAAGTTACCATAGGAATAAGATGCAATACCGCTGAATAAGGCTGCCATTTTTATCTGCTTCTTGAATACTCATCATCTTTGACTTACAATTGGTTCATCACATATTTCCCATGAACAAAAAAAGAGTTTACTCGGGTATCAGGGCAACTGGCAGACTGCACCTCGGCAACTATCTCGGCGCGGTCAAAGGCATGCTGGAGCTTGAAAATAACTACGATATGATTGTGTCGGTTGTCGACCTTCACGCCCTGACAACGCCTTATGATCCCCTGACGCTCAGGCAGTCGGTCAGAGATGTGATTTTGGATTACCTCGCGGCAGGACTCGATCCCGACAAAAGCCTTATAGAAATTCAGTCCCGTGTCCCGGAGCACGCCGAATTGGCGTTTCTGCTCTCAACAATTTACCCTGTAGCACGCGTAGAAGACCTACCGACCTACAAAGAAAAAAAAGCCCAACACCCCAAATATGTAAATATGGGTTTACTCAACTATCCGATCCTGATGGCCGCCGATATACTATTATATAAAGCCGAGCTCGTTCCGACCGGCATCGATCAGGAGCCCCACATTGAAGTGGCGCGGGAGATCGCGCGCAAATTTAACAGCATGTTTGGCGAAACATTCCCCGAGCCGCAGAGGTTTAAAACAACAGGTGACTATGTCCCCTCAATTACAGGTAGCGGCAAGATGAGTAAAAGCATTGAAGGCAGTTTCATAACCTTGGCAGATGATTTGGAGACTATAAAGTTGCGTATCGCCAAAGCGCCGACCGACAGCGGGATAGAAGGCGGAGAGCTCCCAAAAACCGGTGGAGTGGCAAATCTATTTACGCTGTTAAAGATGTTCGGAAGCCAAGAGCTGTACCAAAAATTTGCACAGGATTACCGCGATAAAAAAATAAGATATAGTGAGTTAAAATCCGTTCTTGCAGACGCTATTTACAGAGAGCTTTTACCGATCCAGAATAAGCGCAAGAATTTCGAACAGCACCCCGGACTTGTCGACAAAATAATAGAAGATCATACGGATCGATGCCGCGCGCTTGCGTCCCAAACCCTTACGGAAGTCAAAACCAAAATGGGCCTGCTCTAAATACCACAATAACTTCATCTTAATTCAAATATCAGGTCTGGCATAAGCCGATTTTTTATGCTATACTGACTCGAATTATGGCTGTAAACGGCAAAAAGAACCATTCAGGCGAGCACAGGAAAAAAGTAACCAAATTCAAACCCAAATTTTCATGGAAGAACCTTCTTCTCTACGGCTTTCTGGTTGTCTTTTCAATATTCGTATTTTCCGCGCTCAGTTCGACCGGCGAAGATCAGAAAACAGTCCCGCTCTCTGAAGTCATAGGCTTTGTCAAAAAAGACCAGGTCACCAAGATCGAAGTCAACGGAGACAAACTAAGTGTTAGTCTCAAAAACAACCAGAAAATCCAAGCCGTGAAAGAGCCCGGAGCAGATGTGTATTCGCTCTTCAAAGACGCCGGAGCCGACCTCGGAAACACGCAGGTTGTAGTCAAAGACCAGGCAGGCATGAATAATTGGTTCAGCTTTCTATCTGCAATACTTCCCGTTGCACTCATGATCGCGTTTTTCTACTTCATATTCCGCCAGGCGAGAGGCACTCAGGAAAGCATATTCTCATTCGGTCAGTCCAAAGCCCGGCTTTTCAACAAAGACAACCCCAAAGTCACCTTTGCTGACGTTGCGGGCGTAGATGAAGCCAAGCAGGAGCTTACCGAGATCGTAGATTTTCTCAAAAACCCGGCCAAATACCGTGCCATGGGTGCCCGAACTCCCAAAGGCGTACTGATGATAGGTCCGGCCGGTACTGGTAAGACCCTTCTCGCCAGAGCGACAGCCGGAGAAGCCAATGTGTCTTTTTTCTCAATGGCAGGATCGGAGTTTATGGAAATGCTTGTCGGAGTAGGCGCGTCCCGCGTTAGGGATTTATTTAATACAGCCAAAAAACATCAGCCGTCAATAATATTCATCGACGAAATCGACGCGATCGGCAGACAAAGAGGAGTAGGGATAATGGGCGGTCATGATGAGCGCGAACAGACACTGAACCAAATCTTGGTCGAGATGGACGGATTTACCCAAAGCGAAAATGTTATTGTCATGGCGGCAACAAACAGGCCTGATGTTCTGGATCCGGCTCTTGTACGCCCCGGAAGGTTTGACAGGAGAGTAGCGCTGGATCTGCCTGATATCAACGGCCGCAAAGCAATTCTCGAAATCCATGCCAAAGGCAAACCCTTTGCCTCGTCTGTTGTTTGGGATAAGGCCGCCAAAAGAACTGTCGGATTCAGCGGTGCGGATCTGGAAAACATGCTCAATGAAGCCGCAATCATGGCCGCGAGACTCGGCCGCAAAGCAATCGAGATGTCCGATATCGAAGAAGCCGCGACCAGAGTCAAGCTCGGTCCCGAGAAAAAACGCCTTCAAACAGATCTCGACCGCCGCATGACTGCGTATCACGAAGCCGGTCACGCACTGGTCGCTTGGGAAATGCCTCATGTTGACCCGATTTACCGAATGTCGATCGTATCCCGAGGTATGTCGCTTGGTCATACCATGACAGAGCCGGTTGACCGCGTGCATGAAACCAAAAATCATCTCCTTGAACAGATTGCCGTCATGATGGGAGGAAGGGCGGCAGAGAGTCTGGTTTTCGATGATATTACAACAGGCGCGTCAGATGATATCAATAAAGCAACTCAGGTCGCGCGCGCTATGGTGACCAAATTCGGCATGAGCAATTTGGGTCCTATCAACTTCGATACCGAGCGCAGTTTTTATGAACCAAGTGAAATATCTCCCGAAATGGCAGCCAAAATTGATCATGAGGTTAAAAAAATAGCAGACGAAGCATACAAGCAGGCGATCGCCGTCCTGACCAAACTCAGATCCAAGCTGGATAAATTAGCAGAAGAATTATTAGTCAAAGAAACAATTGAATCCGAAGATTTTGTCAAGATCATTGGCCCCAAAAAAGTCGCGACTGCCGCCGCCCGAGCCAAAAACTAACCGTTTTCCTCATTGCATTTTTATAAACACTCATCTATATTTAAATTAAATGACACATGCGGTTACATTTTCATACAAAGAAGCACTCCGCTACGGATGGCGCACAACGCTCAAGAATTTCTGGTTTTTCCTCGGAATTATGGCCGTAACTTTCGGTTTGGATTATGTCCTTGGCCTCATCCAGGATTCAATTTTCCGGGAGGAAAACGCAGTGACCGGTATAGCGCTCGTTATATTCGCGCTCATCAGATGGATTATTAGTCTTGAAATTTCGATAGCTACGATCGCGATAATTCTCAAAATAGTCGATAAAAGCAAAACAGACTTTTATGATTTATTCTCCTTTTTCAAAGCAGATCTTTTACTGCGTTATTTTTTATTATCAGCGCTTTACGGCGTGATCGTAATTCTCGGAACAATATTTTTTATTATTCCGGGTATATATTTTGGCATCAAATACGGTTTCGCTCCGTATATATTTATTGATAAAAAGACAGGCATCTGGGAAGCCTTTAAATTAAGCGCGAAGCTCACGCAGGGTATTAAATGGAAGCTTTTCTGGTTCCAGGCCCTGATGATACTGATTATTATAGCCGGAGCATTGGCATTATTGATAGGTTTATTCTTTGCATACCCGACTGCTTTTCTTGCGGAAGTTTATGTATACCGCAAGCTGACTCATCATCATCTCAAAGCCTCCTGAAGCATCTCGCGTGATATAATTTGAACATGCACAAACTTCTCCTGATCGACGGCAACGCCATAGTCCACCGCGCCTACCATGCAATTCCGCCTCTGAATAACAGCAAAGGCGAACCTATAAATGCCGTTTACGGATTTTTTTCAATGTTCTTCAGCGTGATCCAGGACCAAAAACCGTATTTTCTGACAGTGTGCTTTGACCGTCCTGCCCCGAATTTCCGCCAAACACTTTTTGCCGGCTACCAGCAGCACAGGCCTGCGCTGTCTGATGATTTCGTCCCGCAAATAATTCTTGTCCATGAGCTTCTTGAAAGAATGAAGGTAAAGGTCTTTGAACTGGACGGCTACGAAGCAGACGACCTCATCGGAACAATTTCAACAAATGCGCGGGCGCAAAATAAAGATCTCGAAATCATCATCTTAACCGGCGACCGCGACCTCCTTCAGCTTGTCAATGGCAGGGTAAAACTCCTAATGCCGCTCGTTGGCATTTCAAAAACTTCGCTCATGGGAAGCAGGGAAGTTGAAGAAAAATACGGCGTCACTCCTTCTCAGTTTGTTGACTACAAAGCTCTGATCGGCGACGCCTCGGACGGTTACCCCGGGGTAGCCGGGATCGGTCCGAAAACAGCAAGCTCGCTTTTGCAGAAATATGGTACCTTTGAGAATCTTTATGAGCATGTGGGGGAACTTCCTGAAAGAATCGGACTGAAGCTTGCGACTGACGCGGAACAGGCAGCTCTAGCTAAAAAGCTTGCAGCGATTGTGACTGACGCGCCAATACAATTTAAAATAGGTGATTGCGCTGTAGATAAATTTGATTTGGAGGGATTAAGACGAGCATTTGCGGAACAGGGGTTTAGGAGTTTGCTTGGCAGATTGGAAAAAATATTCGCCGGCAATTCTACTGATATTAAAAAAGATAAGGAACCGGCTGTGCGGAAGTCTGATGAGCAGTTAGAACTGATATGATTGATTTTAATAAAATTAAGGGTGTAATTTTTGATCTTGACGGTTTGATTATTGATTCGGAGCCGATGTGGGATAAGACCGATACAGAGCTTTTGAGGAAACGGGGACACAAATATACCGATGAGGAGAGGAAGCATATTCTGGGGTCAGGGCAAAAAGGCAGTATGGGCTTTTTTAAGGAGAGATTCGGTCTGGAAGAGAGTCTTGAGGATTTGATTTCGGAGAGACTTGAGATTTTGAGGGAAAAGTATTTGCCGCATGTTGAATTGATGGAGGGCGCGGACAGGATAATTAGGGCTATCGGGAAAAGGGGGATTAAGATGGCCTTAGCGACAGGCGGACATAAGAAAGAGACAGCTAAGGAGATTCTGGGTAAGCATGAAATAGAACAATTTTTTTCAGTGATCGTCGGGATTGATGAAGTAAAGCATGGTAAGCCGCATCCTGAGCCTTTTTTGAAGGCAGCGAAGCAATTGGGAGTTGCGGCAGATAGGTGTCTGGTTTTGGAGGATTCGCCAAATGGGGTTAGAGCAGGAAAGGCCGCGGGGATGAGTGTGATAGGCGTAAACCAGGATCTGCAAATTCGGGAGGATCTTGAGAGGGCAGGTGCGGATGAGGTTTTTAGTAGTCTTGCAGATATACAATTATGAAAGCCGCTGTTGTTTGATTATATCAAAGAATACAGCAAGGCGGATAGCGTGTCTTAATAATCTAGAATATCGTGATTTTGTTCCATGAACCCTTTTAGTCCAAATTGCTTAATTATCGAAGTAACTTTTTCGGGTTCAGGATATTTTTTTGCTAACGCAACAGTGTATCTTTTAGCATTTTCTCCCTGATTAAAAGTCCAGTTTTCATAATCTCTTTCTTGATTTGCATGGTGAGCAAAATATGTTGCCAATGCTTCTTCAAGGTTTAGACCCTTTGATTGACCAAATGGACCACGAATATGGGTTATAAGTTCTGCGGTTATATGCTGTAATGTCCCTGCAGCAATTGTTTCAAAATTTATTGGTGGATAAGTTGAGCCGTGAATTTGATCAGCCCTATGCCGAAGGTGATGTTTTTCCCTCAAGTAGCTTATGATTTCTGAAAAGTTCCTAAGTGAAGTTTCGGGATCGCGTTGATACATCGCTAATTGCTGGCTCCACAACCTATCTTTTATTCTTTCACGAAGATTAAATCTATAGTTGTTTTCATCTCCCCGAACAAAAGTCGCTCCCAGTGCAAGCATGTCATCTTTTGTTATTCCGTTATAGTCGATTAGTGGAATAGGTTGTTGTGTGATAAGGTGCATTTGTAAAAAACCATGAGTCATCTCATGAAGACGCATGACGGTTGTATTTTCAGCAGCATTGTTATATGCATATAAGGGTGTGCCTACAATATTATATGCAGGACGATCTTCTAAGTCATTTGTATCTCCTGGAAATCCTCTGAAATGTATGCCGTGTGGGAGTACCGCACCAAGTTTTTTCAATTGGTTTTCTAAAACTAGGTCAGACACGAGCTGTTCTTTAAGAGGTTTATTTGACAATTCTCCACTACCTATTTCCATAGTTTATGCAATATTAAAGTTAAGCAAAATTAATTATAACAGATTAATATCGCGTAAGATTATTGGGCTTCTTTTTGGAAGAATTACCTCAATGGATGTAATTAAATACCCCCCATCTCGCAAAGTTAACTCTTTCAAGCTATAATAAGGGTCAGATAAGAAAGTTATGAAAAGCAGTTCATCCAATAGGAATTTACGGAAGGCAAATTTAGCAAAAAAAGATGAGTTCTACACTCAAATAATAGATATTGAAAAGGAACTGAAGCATTATAAAGATCAATTTCGTGGGAAAATAGTATACTGCAATTGCGACGACCCATATGAAAGCAATTTTTTTAAATACTTTGCCGCAAACTTCAACGCACTGGGATTAAAAAAACTAATTACGACAAGTTTTAAACCATCGCCAATTGTTGGCGGACAACTACCGATGTTCGAAATGGAAGGTTTAAAAGGTCTTAGCGATAAAGAACCATTCAAAATTGAAATAAAAGAAGTACCGGATATAGATAGCAGTGGCGCAATTGATTTGACTGATGTCAATTTATTATTGAGGCACAATGCTAAAACTTCTGCAAAACTGAAAGGTGACCACCAGTACAATGCAGGTGATTTTAGGAGCAAAGAATGCACTGAGCTGCTCAGAGAGTCGGATATTGTCGTAACCAATCCTCCCTTTTCGCTATTTCGTGAATTTGTAGCGCAATTGATAGAATACAAAAAAAAATTTTTGATTCTTGGTGACCAAAATGCAATCACTTACAAGGAGATTTTTAGCTATATTAAGGATGATAAATTATGGCTAGGATATGACAATGGGGGCACAAAATGGTTCCAAGTACCAAGTACATATGATATACCAACAGAGTCAAGAAAAAAAATAGTGAACGGCGTAAAATATATTAGTATGGGTAGGATTTTATGGTTTACAAACCTCGACACAACAAAACGCCACGAGCAGCTTATTCTATACAAAAAATATTCACCAAGCGAATACCCAAGATATGATAATTACAATGCTATCGAAGTTTCAAAAGTTTTAGATATCCCCATTCTCTACGATGGGGCGATGGGTGTGCCGGTTACTTTTTTAGATAAATATAACCCTATGCAATTCAAAATTTTAGGAAGAAACGATGCAGATAATAATTATACTGGAGGCCTAAAAACCTCGTTTAATTGGGGAAATCGCGTTAGATTAAATAATAAAGATGTATATTCCAGAATATTTATCAAACATAATAAAACAACTAATTAATCATGAAAATCGAATTACATAAAATTCTAGTCCGTGAAGTTATTAATGGCTATAAAGACAGCGCAGAGGAGGGTGTTGTAGCTTACAACGGCAAGCTAAATATTCGACCAAAATATCAGCGTGAATTTGTATACAAAGAAGAACAACGCAATGCAGTAATAGACACCATCAATAACAGTTTTCCGCTCAACGTAATGTACTGGATGATTCGCGATGATGGCGGTTATGAAGTACTGGATGGCCAACAGCGCACTATAAGCATCGGACAGTACGTCAATGGAGATTTTTCGCTGAAAGACCGCTTCTTTCATAACCTGACCCAAGAAGAGCAGGATAAAATTTTGGATTACGAACTTATGATTTATTTCTGCACAGGCACAGACAAAGAGCGGCTTGACTGGTTCAGGATTATAAATATCGCAGGAGAAAAATTAACCGAACAAGAAATCCGAAATGCGGTCTATACCGGACCATGGCTTTCTGACGCGAAATTAAAATTCAGCAAATCAAACTGTGCTGCGTATCTACTAGCGCACGATGGCGGACAACTACTAAGCGGCTCACCCATAAGACAAGATTACCTCGAAACCGCGCTTAGATGGATTAATAATGAACATATCGAAGATTATATGGCAAGACATCAAAAAGACTCAGATGCCAATGAGCTTTGGGAATATTTTCAAAAAGTTATCGAGTGGGTGCGTGCAACATTTACGACTTATCGTCGTGAAATGAATTCAGTACCTTGGGGCTTACTTTATAACAAATATAAAGATACTGCCTATGATTCAAATAAATTAGACGAGGAAATAGCAAATTTAATGCGGGATGAAGATGTAACTAAAAAGTCAGGGATATATACATACATGCTTACGCGAAATGAAAAATATTTAAATATTAGATCATTCACCGAAAACCAAAAAAGAGAGGCATATGAAAGACAAAAAGGCATATGCTTGAGATGCAGTAAGCATTTTGAATTGGAAGAAATGGAGGCTGATCATATCACTCCTTGGCATGAAGGCGGGAAAACCGTAGCGGAAAATTGCCAAATGCTATGCCTGCTCGACAACCGTACTAAATCCGGAAATTAGAACGACATTAAGGCTAAACAAATTAAAAATTTGCTGAAAATGATTCTAAGAAAATTGAAACAAATAAAATCATGAAACAGATAGAACAAGGTTTATGAAAACCACAGCCTGACGCAGGACGAGATAAAGATAGTAGAAGAGACAAAAAAATAATATGGCATATATATTTTTAGACGAAAGCGGGGATTTGGGATTTGATTTTATGAAGAAAAATACGACAAAATTTTTTTTAATAACTTTTTTATTCACAGAGGAAAGAAGAGCAATTGAAAAAATCGTTAGACAAGTTCATGCAACACTAAAAAAGAAGCACAAACAACGCGGCGGGGTACTGCATGCCCATAGACAAACACACCTAATTAAAGAAAGACTTTTGAAAAAATTAGATAATAAGGACATAAAGATATTAACTATTTATTTGAACAAAGCTAAAGTTTATACAAAATTAAAAAATGAGAAAGATGTTTTATATAATTACATAACAAATATATTAATTGATAGAATTTGCACAAAAAAATTAATACCAACTAAAAAAAAGATAACATTAATTGCTTCACGTAAAGAAACTAACAAATTTTTAAATGTAAACTTTAAAAATTATTTATCATCTCAAGCTAAAATCAATCATAAATTAGATTTGGATGTATATATAAAGACTCCTTACGAAGAAAAGGTGTTGCAGGTTGTTGATTTTGTGAGTTGGGCAATATTCAGAAAATACGAATTTCAAGATGATACTTATTATCAATTATTTAAGAGAAAAATTTTTGAAGAAAGGGGACTTTTTTAAAACAAAACCTTGTACGCTATTTACGAGCAACCATTCCGGAAGCCCACGTACAAGGATTTACTTGTCAAATGTAGTATATACCAATGAATTGGTGTAGTCAAATAAGAAAGAATTAATTAAAGTAATATGAAAATAGCCTTGGTTCATGATTATATTAAAGAGTATGGAGGTGCTGAAAGGGTGTTGGAAGCCTTGCACGAAATTTACCCTGACGCGCCTGTATACACATCTGTTTACATACCCGAATTCTTGGGCCCGCATCGCGAGCGCTTCAAAAATTGGGACATCAGAACCTCCTGGCTTCAGAATATTCCATTCAAACACAAACTAATTAGCCCCTTCAGGCTGATAGCTCCATGGGTTTTTAAAGGATTTTCCGCCCGGGGCGGACCGGTCTTGGGCTGGGATTTATCCGATTTTGACGTCGTAATTGTCTCGGCAACCGGAGCATATTTCCCGAATTTTGTGAGGACTGGAATCAAGGATCAAGAATCAAGAATTAAGGACAGCGTTAAAAGAACATTACATATTTGTTATTGCCATACGCCGCCGCGATATCTTTACGGATATGCAACTGCGAGAGACTGGAAGAGCAATAAAGTTTTAGCCTTTATCGGCGCAATATTTAATCATTTTCTGCGCATTGCCGATTATTACGCATCTAAAAATGTAGATTACTACATCGCCAATTCTCGGGAAGTAGCAAGCAGAATTGAGAAATTTTACCGCAGACAGTCAAAAGTTATCTATCCTCCCATTGAAATAATAAATAAAAAACCGTCTAAGCCCCAAAACCTAAGCCCTAAGCCCTTCTACTTGACCGGTGGGCGATTAGCCAGAGCCAAGCACACGGATTTGATTGTGAAAGCGTGCGAAGAACTAGGTGTAAATTTAAAAGTCTTTGGCAGAGGCTTTGGGGGATACGATATAAAACTCAAAAATCAAAACTCAAAAATCAAAAATGCGAATGAAAATTCAAAAATAGAATTCCTGGGCGAAATTTCTGACGATATAAAACAACAATTAATGCAAAATGCCATAGCATTCATTTTTGCCGGAGAAGACGAGGACTTCGGTATAGTCCCTGTCGAGTCTATGAGCGCCGGCCTGCCGGTTATTGCGTACAAGTCAGGGGGAGTAAAAGAAACAATTATTGACGGCAAAACCGGAATATTTTTTGAAGAATTGAGTGCAGAAAGTCTCAAAAAAGCAATTCAAAAATTTGAGAAAAAGAAATTTAATCCGGATGACTGCATAAAACAAGCCAAGAAATTCTCAAAAGAGAGATTTAAGAAAGAAATATTGGAATTTATTGATAATCTTAAATTATGAATACAATTGTAAAAGAAGGAAGAAATCTTACAAGCAGTGAGCTTGAAGCAATAAATTATTGGAGGAAAATTGAATTTAATTCTGTACCAATCATGATTTCTCCCGATGACGAAAATTGGAATAAAAAGTTTTTCCTTTTGAAGGAAGATGATATGATTTTGGCTTTTGGACGATTGCACGAAGTAAACTTGGAATTTATGGGAGCTTATTATTCAATTCTAGGATTTGCTACTATAGCTGCAATTGAGAAAAACAAAGGATATGGACAGAAATTGGTTGAATCAATGATTAATTTCATTAAAAATGATGGGAGAACCGGGATAGGTTTTTGTAGTACTAAAAATACAAATTTTTATATTAAATGTGGCTGTAGCATAATAAATGGTAATGATAGATTTCTCTTTAAAGACAATGAAAACAAAACCCATAAATCCGAAAAACAAGGTGATGTAATATGTTTTGATGGTAAAGATAAACTGATCGAAAAGATACAGAGCCATCCTGATGAAAAAATCTATATATATAGAAAACATTGGTGATGCTTTTATGGCAATTTATAAGATAATTGGTATAATAAAAAATTAAATGTATGAAAGAAATTGAGGATATCAAAAAGGAATTGGAAAATATTAAACAAAGAAATAGTAAAGTCGAATTGAATAAAGCCTGGGAAACAAGCTTAACGCGAAAAATAATAATCCTGATATTCACATACATCCTGATCGGCTTAACGCTTTTGATAATTGGAAATAATGAACCTTGGATTAATGCCATAATCCCGACTGTTGCATTTTTCATCTCAACCCTGTCCCTGCCGTTTATACGCAAATATTGGGAAAAATATATTTATAAAAACTGATAAAGTAAGGCGCTGTATCCTAATTCTTAAAGCTTAAATCTCAATATTTTTGAATTTTAATTCACACTTTTGATCTTTGATTTTTGATTTTTTTATTATGCCTGAATTACCCGAAGTCGACCCCATACAGAACTTACCTTCTCCCGAGGTCTTCGTCCTCGCGTCGAAGGGGCGTTTGTACGGGGCAGGAACAATTAAGGAGAATTAAAATATGCCGGAGTTACCTGAAGTAGAGACAATACGAATAGGTTTACAGAAATATTTGGTCGGCCAAAAATTCACCGATGTAGAAGTCCGGTTAAAAAAACAATTTATAGGTGATCCAAGAGATTTAATTGGCGCGGAAATTATTGCAATAAGAAGATATGGCAAGGGATTAGTGATTGATTTTGCGAATGATTTTTCGCTTGCAATTCATGTCAAAATGACCGGACAGCTCATAATCAGAAAAAACTCCTCAAAAAAATCCGCGCGAAAAACCCCCCTTGCATCGGAACTGATCATATCTGATTTGCCTGACAAATACACTCACGTAATATTTAATCTGGAAAACAGTGCCAAATTATTCTATCGCGATATCCGCAAATTCGGCTGGATGAAGATAGTAAAAACTGGTGAAGTTAATAATTTACCGTTTTTCAAATCCCTCGGACTCGAACCTCTGAAGGGCTTAAAATTTGATAATTTTAAACAAATTCTCAGAAATTCCAAAACGCCGGTCAAGCTTCTCATTATGGATCAGACCAAGATCGCCGGAATAGGCAATATTTACGCAAATGACGGCCTGTTTGACTCGGGGATAAATCCGAAACGTCCCGCGTCTTCTCTTTCAAATGAAGAATTAGCAAAACTTTATAAATCAATTGAAAAAGTACTAAAAAAGGGGATCGAGGCAGGAGGCGCCTCACAATGGAATTATGTCGATATCGAAGGCGGTAGGGGAAGTTATCAGAATTTTTTCAAAGTATACAATAGGGCAGGCGCGAAGTGTCCGAATTGTGACAATCTTATAATCAGATTCAAAATGGGCGGCCGGGGCACATTTGTTTGCAGTAACTGCCAAAAATAGACTTATAGTTTGAATTTATAATCACTATCTGATACAATTTAGATATGCTAAATGCTGAGAAAGAAATCGCGCAAAGGAGAGAAAAATCATTGGTCTACGACAGGTATGTTTGGGTTGATTTGGATAGAACGCTAGTTGATCCTGGTCTTGCTATGAAGCGTTTTTACAAGGCAGCATTCTCTGCCGGGGTAGACAGCGGCAAGATTTCCCAAATCGAACAGATTCGGATAGCCGCTGAAGCACAGGGCATTTCTTTTGATCCCCTTGCTCAGCTAACGCGTTTCGACGAGCAAAAATTTATTCAGGCATTCCTTGAAGACAATACCGGGATCATCTACCCCGATTCGGAGCCGTTCATGCGGCAATTAAGAAAAAACAACATACGCTTCAATATTTTAACTTATGGCGTAAACAGCGTATGGCAGGGCTTAAAACTAAAAGCAAGTACATTCAACGGGCACGGCCTCATAATTGATACTCCAAATAAGCTTGGTTATTTTGCAGGGAAAAAAGATGATGCTGGTAACTACCAGATAGACAACAGCGGGCACATTACGGCAAAAACCCTGACACTTATCGACGACAAGCCGGTTGCGTTTTATGATGGTCAAAGTCCGATTTTACCCCCCGGGTGCGATGGGTTTCTGATAAACAGAGACCCCTCCAGACTCGAAGGCAAGATTATACCTGAGGGCGTAGAAGTTGTAACAAGTCTTAGCGAACTGACTGTCAAAAATGGTAAAATAGTTTTAAGACGCAAAAAATGAAGCTCCCGCAAGCGCGCATTCGGGATTTTACGCGAAGGGGGATAAATTACAATAAATTGTATTTAAATAGTTCTTATGCTATGATCCGAAATAGAGAAATTGATGTTATCATATGACAACAACTAAGCGCGACAGAATCATAATTTCCGTTGGAGGCTCCCTCATCGTCCCCAATGGAGGAATCAGCATTGATTTCCTCACCAAATTCAACAAATTCATCCGCAGTCAACTGGCTCTCAAACCCGACAGCCAGTTTTTTTTGGTCATCGGAGGCGGTGCGACAGCGAGGCATTACCGGGATGCGGGTACCGATGTTGTCGGCCACGAGCTTCCGGTTGAAGATTTGGACTGGCTGGGAATTCACGCGACTCGTCTGAATGCCCATCTCATAAGAACAATCTTTCGCGATATAGCGCACCCTGTTATCATTGACGACTATGAAATAATCCGCAAAGCCAAAGAATCGGTTGTAGTTGCCTCAGGCTGGCGCCCCGGCTGGTCAACGGATTACTGCGCGACTCTTCTTTGTGAAGATTACAATGTAGAAACAGTCCTCAACCTTAGCAACATCAAAAAACTATACGACAAAGACCCCAATCAATTTAGCGACGCTCAGCCGATCGACAAAATTAACTGGACAGATTTTGCCAGCCTGGTAGGAACCAAGTGGTCGCCCGGAATGCATGCCCCATTTGATCCGATCGCGACGAAAAAAGCAACAGATCTGGGTATTACGGCAGTTATATTATCAGGCAATGATTTTGAGAATCTCGAGAAGTATTTCAACGGCGAAGAATTCGTGGGAACCGTAATAGAATAATTTTCAATTTTAAATTTTCAGTTTTCAATCAAATCTCAATTTTTAATGTTTAAAACATTTAAAATTTATTCATTGAAAATTCCTTTCAAATTTTAAATTGAAAATTGAAAATTAATGAATGATCTTAAAATCCCTTCATCTCCAAAACTTCCGTAATTACATAAAATCGGAATTTAGATTCTCAAACGGCCTCAACTGCATTATCGGCGCCAATGCCAGCGGCAAAAGTAATCTGATTGAAGCGATATATATTTTATCGACCGGCAAAAGCAGAAGAACAGACAAGGACATTCATTTGATTAATTTCGGCCGGGACTTTTTTCGCCTAAAAGGGAATATATCTGCATACGAAAATTCCGGGGATGAACAGGAGGCTCTTGAGGTGGTACTAAGTAATGCCGGGGGAGTGAGAGCTCAGAAAAGATATTTTATAAATAGTGTACCGAAGCGCCGTGCCGATTTCGCGGGCCGCGTTACCAGTGTGTTATTTACTCCTCTGGATCTCGAAATTCCCCTTGGCCAGCCGGGAAACAGGCGCCGCTTTCTGGACGAAACACTTGAGCAAACGGATTATATTTACAGAGAAGCACTTCTTACATACACCAAAGGTCTTCGCCAGCGAAATGCACTTCTCGAGCAGGCTCGAGAGACAGGGCTGCGTGATGAGAAGCGGTTTATTTATTGGAATGAATTACTGATTACCAAAGGCAATATTATAACTAATAAAAGAAAAGAATTTATATCTTATATTAATTCAGAAAAAAAAGAACTATTTAATTTTGAGCTGACTTACGATTCCAGCGAGATCTCGGCAGAAAGACTCCAAAAGTATGCATCAGCCGAACTGGGCGCCGGGGTGACATTGGTCGGCCCGCATCGTGATGACGTAATTATCCGTACCTATCACCAAGAAACCGGCACTATGGAAGATGTTAAACATTTTTCATCAAGAGGACAGCAAAGACTTGTTGTATTAGAGCTAAAACTTTCACAAATTTCTTATATAAAAGATAAGCTTAGAGAGACCCCGCTTCTGCTTCTCGATGATATATTTTCCGAACTCGACGAAGGCCATATTGATCACGTTTTTAATTTTCTTGACGGACAGCAGACTATTTTGACGACAACCCACGAAGACTTCATCCCCCCAAAGCTTTTATCGGCATCCAATATCATCAAATTTTAGAGCTTTATCCTAATTGACAACGGCTTATAAGTTTAGTAATATACTCATCTATATGTCTGAATTTGAAAAAGCATTACTAAAAGGCCGGGGAAGAGATATGAGTTTAAAATATAAGCTTCGCAAAATCCATCGGAGTTTAAAACGACATACCGTAAATGCCGAGCCTGGAAAAGTGCAAGATACATTAACTCAAGACAAAAAGGATAATTATCGAGCGAGAACAATAGATTGGATAGGCAGACCTGCGAATTCTAATATCAAAATAAGGAAAGAAGCTGAAAAAGTTCTAAATGAGGAAAAACGGAAAAACGGACATCCGGACAAAGTTGTAACGCCTGATTTTTTCCCTTCACCTGAAAATATCAGCAGGTTTTTAAAAAGCCGGAGTGATAAGAAAAATTAAGATATTCGTAGCAGATAGTCTTCTTTAATTTGATTAAAAGCTAATTCAGAAGCTATTGTTTTTAATTTGTCATTTCGAGCCAAAGGCGAGAAATCTAGCGAAAGCGTACGCCGTGCTACTTTGCTCAGGTGAAATAATCTACTTCGAAATGACATGTAATCATTTTAAATGAGCTCTAGCTCTCTGGCACTTTGTCTTTTTTATGCAACTTCAATATAATGATAGTTAATAAATGTTATGAAAGAATTTGACCCGCGCGATCTGAAATCTCTCTATACGCCTCCTCCCGGATCTCACAAAGGCCAAAACGGCAAGCTTCTAATCATAGGCGGCTCAAGTCTTTTCCACGCCGCGTCCCTCTGGGCGCTAAACATCGCAAGCCGTATGGTAGATATGGTTTTCTATTCATCGGTCCGCGAAAACAACGAAATCCTGATGCATCTCAAAAAAGAATTCAGAAACGGCATTATCGTTCCCAGATCGGATATAGAAAGTTATATTCTGGAGGCCGACTGCGTTGTCATCGGTCCGGGAATGATGAGGACGCAGTCAGAAATCAAGAACCTGCCTGCCGGCAAGGAAGGTCAAGAATTAGAAAATAGGGATTTAAATACGATTAATTCGTTAACCGATGAAGGATTACAGTCTTATTATTTAACCAAATATTTACTTGAAAAATATCCCAATAAAAAATGGGTAATTGATGCCGGTGCCCTGCAGATGATGGAACCTGAATGGCTAGTGCCTTTGAAGGGTAATGCGGTAATTACGCCGCACGCGGGAGAATTTGAAAGAATAGAGTCAAGAACCAAGAATCAAGAATTAAGAAAAGGATTGAAAAATAAAGACTTAAAAGAAAGAGTCAAAATGTTTGCTGAAGAATTTAATGTAATTATTTTATTTAAAGGCAAAGAGGATATAGTTTGTTCTCCCGATAATTGCATCGCAGTAAAAGGCGGCAATGCCGGCATGACCAAA
The DNA here is from genome assembly GCA_964564035.1 of uncultured Gammaproteobacteria bacterium. Lineage (GTDB taxonomy): Bacteria > Patescibacteriota > Microgenomatia > Levybacterales > UBA12049 > JAHIGH01. The sequence continues at coordinate 40,071 of CAZLZN010000009.1, forward strand.
GGCGGAACAGGTGACGTACTTGCGGGGCTGGTCGGCGCGCTAGCCTGCAAAAATGATTTGTGGCTCAGCGCTGCCGCGGCAAGTTTTATCAACAAAAAAGCCGGTGACTCTCTTTTTGAAAAAGTAGGGTATTATTTTAATTCATCTGATCTCGCGGATGAAATTCCGAGAGTTATGAAATCATTTATAAAATAATAATCTATTTTCTTTATGCCCGAAAGAAAACCAAAAAACTACTCAAAATATATTCTAATAATTCAGATAGCAATTTTTGCAATTCTTTATATAGCCCTATTTTTCTTTCTGCGCAAAAATATTACGGATCTGAGCCAGATCATAACCGCGGCTGAAGATGTTTATGGCGTCTACGGATATTACCTGATCTTCTTGGGCGCCTTTATCGAGGGCACTTTTCTGATCGGATTCTACATACCCGGATCATTAATAGTGTTCTTGGGTGTATCTCTGGCGAGGATGGGAATTACGTCATTTCCTCTTGTAATACTCTTTGGAACTTTGGGCTTTACATGCGGATATAGCCTTAATTATTTCCTCGGCCGATACGGTTGGTATAAATTGATTGAAGGCGTTGGGTTTGAGTCCCAAATTAAAAAAACCAAAGAAAAAATTCACGGCAATTATGACAAAGCTCTTTTTTGGGGATACATAATGCCAAGCACCGGATCAATGCTGTCGACCGTATCCGGCATCCTGCATATTCCATTTAAAAAATTTCTCATCAGGACCCTTCTCATCCAGACATTTTGGAGTCTGGTTTTGGGAGGCCTGGCGTATGCCTTCGGCATGAACTTTATCAATATGTTCCTCATATACTTCGGCCTTATCGCTCTGGCAGGTATTTTGATTTATGTCTTAAACAAAACACGCAAAAAAACTCCAAACACCCCGGTTTAGGTTTGTCATTTCTCGGGAAATATGCGAGAATTGTAATATAAATGTATACCCCCAAATTCTCAATATCCAACAAAATCCTGAGACACATCGGCATTATTGAAGCCTGCAAGGAAGTCATAGATCACGCGCCTCTTTTGCCTTTTTACGAAAAACAATTTCAAAAAG
>CAZLZN010000009.1:41250-50198 GCA_964564035.1 uncultured Gammaproteobacteria bacterium
GAAGTCATAGATCACGCGCCTCTTTTGCCTTTTTACGAAAAACAATTTCAAAAAGACGCTCTCGTCCGCGCCGTGCATCACGGCACCCACATCGAAGGAAACGAATTGGACCTGAGCCAGGCCGAGCAGGCGATGTTCGGCAAAACCGTAATTGCCAGAGAGCGCGATGTTCAGGAAGTGCTCAACTACAGAAGTGTTATAGAATTTGTCGGTCAGGTTAATGTAACCGATTCGTCTTGGAAAGTTGATGAAGATTTCATCAAAAAACTTCACACTATGGTAGTAAATAAAATATTGGCTCCCGAAAGATGCGGAGTTTACCGTACAACACAAGTTGTAGTGAGAAACAGTCTGACAGGTGAAATAACTTTCACGCCCCCCCTCGCGATCGCCGTGCCTTTTCAAATCCGCGATTTGCTTGAGTTTATAAATAATCAGCAAACATCAGATATCCACCCGGTTCTAAAAAGCGCAATAGTGCATTATGAATTTGTCCGGATTCATCCGTTTTTGGACGGTAACGGCAGGGTAGGGCGCACTCTTTCAACATTTATTCTTTATAAAAGCGGTTATGATATCCGCAGATTTTTTTCACTCGAGGAATATTTTGACGCGGATGCATATGGATATTACGCCGCGCTCCAAAGCGTCGCCCGCAATCAGGGCGAACTGACAGAGTGGCTTGAGTACTTTACCGAGGGTTTAAGCATCGAGCTCTCAAAGATCAAAGAAAAAGTCGCGAAAATTTCAGTTGACGCCAAACTCCGCCAGCGCTTAGGAGGCAAGCCCGTATTGCTCAGTGACAGACAGCTAAAATTAATTGAATATATTCAAAAAACAGGCTTTCTCCAGAATAATGCATTCAAAACTTTATTTCCTTTTGTTTCTGAAGACACCGTCCTGAATGAATTAAAATATTTGATAAAATACGGTATCATAAAAAAGTCAGGCAGCACCAAAGGCGCGAAGTATGTGATGGGGTAAATTAATCAACTAATAAACAAATAAGCCAATCAACTAATCAACAAATAGTTATTGGATAATTAGATGATTTGTAATTAGTTGATTAGATGATTTAATATTTATGTTATTTTCACAATTGTCAGATTATTTCGAAAAACTTGAAGCCACATCTTCCAGATTGGCTTTGATCGACATTCTTGCCGATCTTTTTAAGAGTACTTCAAATGAAGAAATCGACAAAGTAACCTATCTTCTTCAGGGAAGAATTGCTCCCTTTTTCGCTGTGCGCGAAATCGGTATGGCGGACAAAACAGTCGCAAGCGCTCTTGCGAAAGCATTTAATGCTGATCGGGCAATTGTGCTTCAGCTTTATTCAAAACTGGGAGATATGGGGCTCGCAGCGCAAGAGCTAAGATCAAAGTTCAAAGCCCAAAGTTCAAAATTAAATGTACCGGAAGTTTTTAGCGTTTTGGATGAAATTGCAAATACCGGCGGAGAAGGGTCGGTTGAGAAAAAGATAAGCTTATTGGCAAATTTGATTAAAGAAGTGGATGAAATTTCAGTAAAACACCTGGTTAGAATTCCGCTTGGCAATACCCGCTTGGGTATAGGCGACCCGACTGTTTTGGATGGATTGGCAACTGCCAAACTCGGAGACAAAAGCAAAAGGAAGCTTCTCGAAAAAGCATACAATGAAACTTCCGATCTCGGCCTCATCGCCAGTACTCTTTGGAAAGGCGGCCTCGAAGCAGTACAAAAACTGACTGTCACAGTCGGAAGACCTATCCGTTCTCAGTTGTGCGAACGCCTGCCGAACCCCCAAAAAGTATTTGAAAAAATGAACAAAGATGGCTTCGGTGTTCATGCCACACCGAAATACGACGGATTTAGAGTCCAGATCCACAAAAACGGCGACCAAGTATCGATGTATTCCAGAAACCTCGAAGATATGACCCATATGTTCCCCGAAATCATCGAAGGCACGCTCAGACAAGTTAAAGCAAGGACTATCATTCTCGACAGTGAGGCTTTGGCATATCAGCCCGAGTCCGAAGAATTTTTGCCATTCCAGGAAACAACCAAAAGACGCAGAAAACACAACATCGATGAGGTAGCAAAACAGTTGCCTCTCAAAGCATTTGTCTTTGATATTTTATATCTGAACGGCAAGTCACTTTTGGATACGCCATTAAAGGAGCGAATGCAGCTGCTAAAACAAGAGGTTCTGGGAAACGAAATACTCATCCCGTCAGCCGGGGAAATACTTACCAGACCCGAGGATCTTCAGCTTTTACTTGACGACTCCATATCCAAAGGCCTCGAGGGAGCAGTTATAAAAAAAGTCGATTCTTTATATGAAGCAGGCGGCAGGAGCTTCAATTGGGTAAAATTAAAACGCCATTCATCGGGAGAGCTTCAGGACACAGTTGATTGTGTCATTTTGGGCTACATTTATGGCAAAGGCAAAAGAACGGAGTTCGGCGCCGGTTCATTGTTAGTCGGTCTATATGATGAGGAAAAAGATGAGTTCGTGACCGTCACAAGGATCGGCACAGGTCTGACGGACGAAGAATGGCGCGAAATACATAAACGGGCCGACAAAATTAAAATAGACCACAAACCGGCCCGCGTAAATTCACTGATCGAGCCGTCTGTCTGGATCAGGCCGGAGATAGTGATCGAAGTTCTGGCCGACGAGATAACCCGTAGTCCACTTCACACTGCAGGAGCGATTATTAATAATGAGATTAAAGAACCCGGCTACGCGTTGAGATTCCCGAGACTGGTGAGTTTTCGTGATAAAGATAAAAAACCAGAGGATGCGACTTCAGTTAAGGAATTGATCGAGATGTATAAGATGCAGGGGAAGAAGTAAAAATAAATTAACAAATAATCCAATAAGCCAATCAACTAATCAACAAATAATTATTGGATAATTAGATGATTGGTTTATTAGCTGATTAGATGATTATACCTATATATATGAATTTCGTAACCGACCTCCATCTGCACAGCAAATACTCCCGCGCCGTGAGTTTTAACAATATTTTCTATATAATAATATTATGAACGATGAGGATGTAAAATCTTTTAAACAAATGCTTGAAGAGCTCAGGCAAATTTATCAGGAGTACAAAACAGAATTAGCGGCACTTCGTAACAAGAAAGAAGAAATTATCGCTGATATTCTTAAAACAATCGACGAGAAAAAAAGCCAAAAGATCATAAGCGCGTTAGCGGTAGAGGAGAAAAAATGAGCTCAATAGACGCTACAGCGGATTTGATCAAGCCGCCAATCTTACCCGATAAGCCTACAACTGCCGCCGAGGTTGCTCAACCTGTAAAAGCTCCTGAAATACAGCGAGGAGATGGAGGACTTAAAGAAGCAACTCGGGAAGCAGATGCGATAATTTATGATGTGCGAAAAGGCCCCGCTGAAGTTATTAAGCAAACCGATGATTCATTACACCGCGCGCTGGACGCCTCCGGAGCTGATTTTGAAGAAATCGAAGCCGCCGAAGACGCAGTAGAACCTGTAAACAAAGAATTAAAATCTCTTGGGAAAAGCACACTAGATAGAATGACAAGTGTTGTTTTAAAGTGGTGGGAGCATAGCTGGTTAGGCAGAAACCTAGAAAGAGCAAATAAAGAAATGTCTATGCGCAGCATAGAAAAAAAATATAAGAATTTGCCTAATTCTAATCCTATCGATGCAAAAGAGTTAGTAATAGACATGAGTGAGTATAGTAAATTATTTGAAGATAGAGATGTTGTTTTAAGACGTTTTGGCTTATTTAGAATGGATAAATTAACAGCAATAAGTGATGAGACAATGCTTTGCAGAGATTTTGTTAATAGGAGTCAGCTTGAAATGCGTAAGTTGTCAAATGAGGAGAAATTTAAAGAGGCTGGACAGTTGTTAGATGCATATGTTCGTATTTTGCCAATAATGAGAGCTGACTTTGGCGGAGAAAATCCAGCGCTAATGGTAAATTTACTCAAAAAGATTAACCCTGAAAGCAATCCTGTTACACTATCTCATGAAGCGCAGAACGCGCTGTCTCAATATTTTTTAGCCATTAGAGATGAGGCTGTAGGTGATGAATTACAAAGAAAACGTCCTATAAATGGTAACTTGCTCTCAGGGTATCTTAAATTAAATGAACTTGTTGGGGATCATGACATTAGGGAGAAAAATATGTTAAGAATATATGATATAGTAGCTAGTCGTAATCCACGGGCTTTTTTTGACAGCCCGAATTTACCATATACAGATGAAGTTAAGATAATAATTAATAAATTAATGCATGATAGGGGATATAGCGGCAGTTCATTTGAAAGTCAGGAAGATAATCTTGCTTTTACTGCTTTAAACGATTTAAGCCAATTGCATGGTGAGCGTTTTAATCATGCATTTAATACTTTAATTGCAGTGCGTCCTGATATATTCTATAACAATCCTGATTTGCCATATACTCCAGAGCAGAGACAGATTGTGTCTGTTTTGGAAAAAATTTATAATTCGCCCTCAAAAACAATGAAAAACATGGCAGCTGGATTAGCAAAACTTATAGTTCAAAGTAGCGATTTAAGCCCGGAGTCTGTTGCTCGTCAATACGAAAAAATTGAAGATATATATGTTGGAAATAATTTGCCTCATGTAGGTAAGCAGTTTTTGGTATTTGAAATACTATATCCTGATGACCGATTTAAATCGACATTTAAAGACTGTTCCAGTCCCGAACTATTATCATTACATAGCCTAGATGCAAGGAGGTTAATGATATTTAAAGATCTAATGAACGTAAGTTTTTCAAGCTTAAATTCCGACTTGGAACAGTATTTGCGCACTTTCCGTGATGGCCAGCAGGTGCTGGATAAATATGAAAGCGGTGAGCAGATAAGCGAAGAAGAAAAAAAATCGTTAAAGACTTTTTTTAGAAGAATAAACCGGATTTCAGAAAACACCAGAAAAAGAGCTAAGCATGAAGATGTTGATAAGGATGAGATGTCCATTGAGGAAAATCACGTAGCCCTTCGTAAAAACTTTGGAGCTCTTGAAGGTGAAAAATTAACCGATAGGTTTAATAGGATGTTCTTACAAAGAGCTGGATTTGTAGATATTAACGAAGCTATAGACTTTTTTGAAAGAAGAAAAGAAGAAGCTAATAAAAGGAACTTGGATAATGCCAATACTGGAGTGATTGCTTTTGGCGGACGTGATTTAGCAAAAAGTGTACCTTCAGAGTATTTAGATCAATTCTTAGATAAAGGCATTGTTACTGTCGAATTTGTAGGCGCCGAAACAGAAAAATCTAAATATTTATCCGAAAAAGGTGATCAGTATACTCCTTGGGATGCAGATGTGATGCGTATTGGCAATAAGCGATTTAGAGATTTTTTTGAAAAGGGGGTTGATGCTAAAAAACTTAATTTTGATTCTACAGATATCACCTTCTATGGAGACATAGCGTTTGTGATTAAAGATCGGGGTCAATTTAAATTCACTAGTTCCGGAGAAGAGGTATCGCACCAAGATAGAAGGATGGAGTTATTTCATATCGGTTATGATTTCAATGATCATTATGGTATCCGCACTGGTTTCGGATCAACTGAAATTGACGCAATAGTAGTTAAAAATAAAATTCAAAAAGATAATAAAAAAATGGACGAACTGAAATTTTCAATCGCCAAAAAGGGATTCTATATCCCTCTTTGCGATGTGGATGGAAAAGTAATATTTACACCTGAAGAATTTGACGAATATAGGAAAATATTCAGAGGAATTGATAGATATCATGGGGATGATATTGAAGTTAGCGAGGACTGGAAGCAAACAGGCTATGTAGATCAGATTAAAGATTTAACACCGGCTACGGAGAATTTATCCCGGACGGATCAGGTGAGGAGCGGATTATACGGCGAAATTCAAGATCTGCTTGCGCAAGGTGATATTCCGCTTCATAAAGGTAGAAATGCGGATACGATTATCGGCGCCCAAATTGTCGATACGGGTTCAACCGGACGCGGATCATCCATGGACGAAGGTTTTGACTTTGACTTTGTCGTAAAAGTTGATGATTATGACTTTGACAATGCAGTTCAAATAATTGAAAAACTTAAAGAAAAATATCCTTTTGACCACAGCTTTGATGTTAACGGTATGCGTACATTTCGCTTTAAGGGCTTTGAAAAAGACGGGCAGAATATTGATCTGGATTTAAGTTTTGTCAGAAAATCAGACAGCGAAGATTTGGATGCGAACGAAGCAGTTTCTCAAAAATACGACTCAATACGCGCCAAATACGGTGAGGATAAATTCATGGAAGTGCTTGCTAATGTGAGATTTGCCAAAAAACATTTAAAAAGAATGCATTGCTATAAAAAAGGCGAAGGGCAGGAAGGAGGTCTAGGCGGGATAGGAGTTGAGAATTGGGTTCTTAAAAACGGAGGAGACTCCATAACTGCCTTTAGAGATTTTTATAGTCATGCTTATGAACATGGAAGCCTGATAAGCTTTGAAGACTTCAAGAAAAGATACAAAGTATTCGGAGCGGGAGAAAATATAAGAGGTGGTATAAAAGCGGAAAATTTTGTTGACAATATGAGCGAGGAAGGATACAAAAAAATGGCAAAATTAGCAAAAGAGATTTCTGAAAAATCATGAATTTCGTAACCGACCTCCATCTACACAGCAAATACTCCCGCGCGGTGTCGCCCCAAATGACGCTTCCCGTCATGGCGCAGTACGCCGCCCAAAAAGGGCTCGATATTTTGACAATGGGAGATTTCACGCACCCCTTATGGCTCAAGGAAATAAAAGAACTGGTTGAAGAAGAAGGAGAAGGGGTTTACAAGGTCAAAGACCAAAGATCAAAGATCAAAACTGAAAAGGAAATTTTATTTTTATTATCAACCGAAATCTCAAGCATCTATAAACAGGGGGACAAATTGAGGCGGATCCACAATCTCGTCTTTATGCCGGATTTTGAATCTGTCGATAAATTTAACAATGAATTAAGAAAAAGAAACTGCAATCTGAACTCGGACGGGCGTCCGATAATCGGACTTTCCTCTAAAAATTTACTTGAACTGATTCTGACAATCGACGAACGCGCCTTCCTGATCCCGTGTCACGTCTGGACTCCTCATTTCGGGCTCTACGGCAGTGCCTCCGGATTTAACTCCATAGAAGAAAGCTTCGGCGATTTATCAAAATACATATATGGTATAGAAACAGGCATTTCGTCCGATCCTGAAATGAACTGGCGGATAAAAGAGCTGGAAAATAGATCTATTCTTTCTTTCTCCGACGCGCATAGCCCTGCCAAGATGGGGAGGGAAGCGACAGTGTTCAAGATCAAAGATCAAAATGCAAAGATCAAAACCACAGATCAAAAATTAAAGATTTCATACGAAGATATTAGACAGGCAATAATGAGAAATCCCGTAAGCAAGTTAGAAATAGGTTACACCGTAGAATTTTACCCGGAAGAAGGCAAATATCACTTCAGCGGACACAGAAACTGCAAATACGCGCTCGATCCCGAAAATTCCCAAAAAGTTAGTCATATCTGTCCTGTTTGCAAAAAACGCTTGACCGAAGGTGTTCTTTATAGAGTAGAGCAGTTAGCGGGAAACAGTAGTGATTCGCGCCTGGCAGTTGAGAAAAACGGCTCAGGCATCAACTGGCACAAAGACAAAGAAGGAACCCATCCACCCTATGTCAAACTGGTTCCTTTGCTTGAAATTATTGCCGAGGCAATCCGCTCAACAGTTGCAAGTCAAAAATCCAAAAATATATTCAGCAAATTATGCGCGGAGCTTGAGAGTGAAATGAATGTTCTGATCAACGCTCCCCTAAATTTGATTGAGCGCGCATCCGATGAGCGGGTGGCAGAGGGGGTAAAAAAAGTCAGGGAAGGAAGTATCGTAATAAAACCCGGCTACGACGGCGAGTATGGAGTCGTCAGGATCTGGGATCAGGTTGGCAGTAAGTTACTTAAAAAGCAACATAACACCTCGCTCAAACCATCAAAAGGCCAGCTCGGACTTGATATTTAAAATTCCCAAAAGTTGTGATATATTAAGATAAACCTATGAAGCTCATTGTCGGACTCGGAAATCCCGGTGCAAAATACGAGAAAACCAGACACAACCTCGGTTTTCGCGTCGCTGAAAAATTCCTGAAAGATTTTCAGCCTGTAGCACAAACCTCCTGGAAAAAAAGCGAAAAGCTGAAAAGCTTGTATTCTGTGATAGAGTGGCAGCCCAAAACGGGCAGTCTTGAGAAAATAATTCTGGCACAGCCTCAGACATTTATGAACAATTCCGGTATGGCCGTTAAATTACTAGCCGATTATTACAAAATAGAACCCGATGATATCTGGGTCTTGCATGACGAACTGGATCTGCCTCTCGGCTCAATACGAATTCGCAATGGCGGCGCAGCAGCCGGCCATCACGGGGTGGAATCGGTTATGGAAGCCTTGGGCACCGATAAATTCTGGAGATTCCGTCTGGGAATAGGAATAGATAAGCCTCATTCAGGACGCGACGGCAGGGAAGGGGCCAGCCCCAAGATTAGTAAACATATCGTCGGCGGAGCCGAAAACTATGTGCTCGGCAATTTCGGGCCGGAAGAATCAAGCAAAATCAGAGAGTTGATCAAGCATGCCTCAGAAGCCATATCATACGCTCTCGAAAAAGGCCTGGACAAGTCAATGAACAGGTTCAACACTAAGTAAGATCAAAAATCAAATATCAAAGTTCAAAAACAAATTAAGAGTTCTAAAATAATAAATTTTTTAGCTTTTATCTTGGCTTTGATCTTTGCGCTTTATTTCTATGCAGTCCATCAAAAACGTTCTCAAAAAGTTCGATCCTGTAACGGACAAATACGTATCCCGCGAATTCCAGACTTTCGGCCTGTATCTCGCCGAACAGCTGGACGATTACAAACACAGAAGTCTCTATATCAAGCT
>CAZLZN010000010.1:0-47441 GCA_964564035.1 uncultured Gammaproteobacteria bacterium
AAAAAGAAATCGTTAAGATACTTTTTTTCGGAAACATAGCTTGCGTAGTGCAGATACTCGTGGACCAGAACGGTAAAAAAGTCGGCGAAATTTTGCCCGTCTATTATGCTATCCTCGATCTTGATAGTGTCGGGCGGCAGGAACATGCCCAGTTCGCGTGAAACATTATCACTATGCAGAGCCAATCTTTGCTTGTGAAGTGAATAAAATTCCCTGATCCTCTTATATTCATCGATCAATTTGCGGCTTGCCGCAATATCAGATGCGCTTTTGGGGTCATCCGCAAGCACTAATTGATCAAGCCTTGCTGAGAGTGAACCGATCAAAGTGTTTAGTTTATTTAATTCCAAATCGATCTTGTCAGCTTTGGATTTTATATCCTGTTTTCTATAAGTGAGGTATTCCGATTTGCTTTTGATCTCTATCTCGGGAAAAGACCTAATTTCGCGATAAGGAAAGTATTTCTTGATAAAAAGATAACCCAAAAAAGGACTCACCGCGGGCAGGTCTTTTTTATCTAAATTGTTAATTATGAGCTTGTTGTCCATCAAGTAGATATTGGAATAGCCGGAGTCTCCAACCAGAAGTCCAAACCTGGCTGCTGATGGAAGAATTGTTGAGCCATACAGATTATCTATTCCGCTTGCTGCCTGGGCGATTTTGAGGACGACATGTTCATTTTGCTTGCGGCTTATGATTTCAGGAACGATCAGTCTGAGTTTGAGTTTGTTCGCGATCACCGTGCTATCACTCTCAATGCCGCCCAGTGAAGGACTAAACCTGAGGATCAGTGAGTATGTGTTTAGCTGAAGAAGCGCTATAAGAAAAAGCATTATAAATGCCGCGAAAAAGCCGGAGATTACAAAGATAACAGTTTTTATTGATCTTAATTTGATTCTGTTTAGAAAATTTTTACTAAATTTGAGTTTATAGAAAAAAACAAGAACCAGTAATATTATTGTCCAGGTGATTAAAAAATAGTAATTTTCGATAAATACTGCATGAGCTTTGACGTAAGCAACAAAAGGGTTTGATTCGGGCACAGCCGAGGAATCGCTTAGAAATATGATAAATAAGCTTAATATGCTCGATATCAACAAAATAAAGGGCATATATTCACTATGGCTGAATTTATGTATGAAATCAAGCTGTAGGGTAAAAATTTTAGAACAAAACCGGAGTCATTGCGCGGGGAATGTACCAACTATTCAACTTGTTTTACTGCGCGGGGGTTGGGGTTGTTTGGCCCGGTGTAGGTGTTGTCTGAGGAAGACCTGCCGTAGGATTCGGTCTCACGCTGGGAGCCGGTGTTACGCTTGGAGGATTATTCAAATCTTCGACATCAACGTCTTCGAGTTCGGGATTCTGGAGAGCGCTGTTTGCCGCCGCGGCCGGTGCCTGGGTCTGATTCTGAGCTTTGGCTTTGAGATCATCAAACAGTCTGACTGCAAGCTTGTAATCCTCGGTTTCTTTGTTCTCACTCAGCAGGGTTACTGTTCTTTCGGCGAGTAGAGCCGCATTCTGGAGGTCTCCTTTTTCTCTGTAGGCGATTGCCAGATTGAAGTAGGCGTTCGCATAATCAGGTTTTAAGTTGGCGGCATCTGAGAAGAATCTGATGGATAAGTCATAATTTTGTACACTGTAATATATACCGCCGACATTGATCCTGTGAATGGGATTAAGAGGGTCTCTCTGAATCGCGCGGCCATAAGCATCCAGCGAGAAAGCGAGCGCGTTTTGGGCAACTCCCGAGATATTGCGATAGATTGATGCAAGCACTTCCCAGTTTCTGGATGAAAGAGGGTTCAAGGCTACCGCAGCGCGGCCTTCATTGACAGCTTGGGAGAGAAGTGTCTGGATCGTCTGTCTGTCCTGATCGGTCAATGTTCCTTCGGGATTCTCCTGAGTCGGGCCTTTTTGGCTGGCCAGAGCGTTCGCGAGGGCGAAATTGATCTGAGCCATATCTACTCTGTAGAGATCTACTTCGGGATTCATGCTTTCGGCTTTCTGCAGGTATTCATAGGTAAGCCTGCCGTTTGCGTTTGCCTGGCTGAGCGCCAATCTGTGGTAGTAGTCTGCCATTATTACATTGTATGCTCTATATAATAATGGTAAGGCACCGACTAGGAAGAGGATGAATATAATAATCGGCATGAGGTCAAACTGTCTATTGTCGGAAGTTGATGCCTTGAGACCGAGAGACAGTTCCATGACGCGTTCGCGAATCGAACGCTGTGAAGCCATGAATACCGCGAGCACGATCAGTGTCATAACGAGAGAAACAAGGGTTGCAGCATGGATGGCCAGGAGTACTATTGAGATCAGGGCGCTGATTGCAAATCCTGCTTTGAGAGCTCTGGGGGTCTCTTCGCGATTGTGTGTTTCAGCCGGAAGGTTTTGCGCCCTGTTTGCAAGTGTCATGTTTTTGCGGCTTGAATTGAGTATTACGAGCGTGATGAGAATCAGAGCCGCTACTCCTAATCCCCCGATAGTGCCGAGCGCCTGGAGATATTCATTGGTAGCCGTGTCGAACGCGACATTCCAATATGGAAGCTGGTTGAATTCAAGAGGTTTGTAGGATGTGAAATTGAACAAATATGTGGAAGGGCCCGTACCTGTAAAAGGTGCATCGCGGAAAGCAGATACGGAGACTTTCCATGCTATATCAAGAGGAAGCTGAATTTCTTTGGGGAAATTTGCTTCAAGCTGTTGGATCTTGTTTATGCCGCCGGGTAGAGGGACATAAGCCAGCACAAATACCGCTACCGTTGCGACAAGCGGTATCATAAATCCGGCGAGAGCCTGGCGATTTTTGTTCGGATTTGGGATGAACAGGCTCAAGGCATATACTAATAGAAGCGCTACATAGGCAGGTATGGAGCCGATCAAAGCTACTACGGCGCCGAATAATATCGCTATTACGGTCGCAACCGGAACCGGGAAATATTTATTGGTATTCAGAATCGAGAGAAGCGGGAAGGGTAAAAGCATCAGAAGGAATGCTACGGTCGAGAAAGATGAACCGGTAGGAGTGAAGTTTACGGCTTTGGCAAAATCAAAGGGAAGATAAAGTCCGAAGAATGACAGCAATGTAATAAGCGAAACCAGAACACCGCTGGCATATAGCACATATAATAATAGTCTGATCTTGAGCAGGCTCCTGAGATGGGAAACAGCTACGAAATAAAGCAGTATATAGGTTACCCATGCCACTGTCGAGCCGTGAACTCTGGGCAAATTGCCGTATATAACCGTATATTTAGCATCGCTGAAGAAAGCGGAGATTATGACGATCGCCATAAGAATCAGAAGAGGTATATCAAGCGGTGTTCTGATGATCGATACTTTACCTTTCAGGATCCAGGAAAAAATCCAAAGGCCTAATAATAGGACTGTCGAGATGAAGATGAATATAAGTTTTGGCATTTCATAAAACTCTGTAGTCTGATTAAGGAAGAGGAGAGGTGTAAGGCCGGCTACGGCGAGAAGCAGTACGGTAATTACATTATCCAGATAGACTGAAACGTTTTTTCTCATGTTTTTGCTATGTATTTATTTTAACCATAAAAAAATAAACACGTCAATAGGCAATATTACATGTTGTCCCTTGACTGCACGTAATTAGCCTCGTATAATAGTAAATACTTTAGAGACATGAAGAAAAACTTTCCTCTATCAAGGTTCAACAGATTATTTCCGGATGAAGATTCATGCTTTCAAACTCTGGCTAATATAAAATATAAAAACGGTATCTCCTGCAAAAGGTGCAAGAAAGTCACTACTCACTATAAAGTTAACGGCAGGAGGGCTTATCACTGTAAGGATTGCAGAAATCAAACCCATCCTTTAAAAGGCACAATTTTTGAACACTCCCCTACACCGCTCAAAAAGTGGTTTTTGGCTATTTTTTTGATGACTTACGCGTCCGCAACTATTACTACTCAACAGTTAGGCGATGAACTGAAGGTTACTTATAAGACCGCATGGAGAATGAGAGCGTTGATAAATGAACTCCTGCGGCAGAATCGGGGCAATCTGATGCCGGGCAAAGAGGAAAAAGTATTCAAGTGGATTTTTCTTAATAAGCTTGAGCTAAAGGTTGTACAGAAGCAAGGGTGATCTTAAAAATTTTATGCGGTTGGGGGTGGTTTATTTTTTCTTTTTTTGAGGTTTGGTTTTAATTGCACGGCTGAGCAGCTCAAAGAATACGCCTGCCGGGTCTTTGCGGGCGCTCTTTCGGATTATTGCTTTAATATTTTTATCCCCCTTTGCGGGAGCTTCATTTTTTATCCCGGAGAAAGCGTTCATATAATCAGCTATTAATTAGTATACGGTATAAAGCGTAAAGTATAAAGGGTATTTTTATTGACATCTTTTATTAAATATTGTTAACTGAATATGATGGCCAATTTACAGAGGGTTCTGCAGAACCCAATCCTCAAGCCTAATCCCGCAAATTCATGGGAGCAGGAAGGCGCTTTCAACGGATGCGTCGCCCGCGGTCCTGACGGATACTATCATATGGTTTATAGGGCTTTTTCAGCACACAAGCTCCAAAACGGGGTAAATATGAATGTCTCGTCTATCGGTTATGCGCGAAGCGAAGACGGGATAACCTTCAGCGGACAGAGGCAAATAATTGAACCGACCGAAGATTGGGAAATCTATGGCTGTGAAGATCCCAGAATTACTTTTATAGACGGGAAGTATTTTATTTTCTATACGGCATTGTCGACGTATCCATTTACGCCTTATGGAATAAAACTGGCCGTCGCGACAACTTCCGATTTTAAGACTTTTGAAAAACATCCTGTCACTACTTTCAATTCAAAGGCCATGGCGCTTTTTCCGGAAAAGATTAACGGCAAATTCGCCGCCTTGCTTACAATGAATACCGATATTCCTCCGGCCAGGATCATGCTTGCGCTTTTTGACCGTGAAGAAGATATTTGGTCGCCGTTTTACTGGACAGAGTGGTATGAAAATCCGAATACTCACATTGTCCATCTTCTGCGGGATATGAGGGATCAGATCGAGCTTGGAGCACCGCCTGTCAAAACGGATGCAGGATGGCTGTTTATTTATTCGTATATTACTAATTATATTTCCGACCAAAAGGAATTTGGAATTGAAGCTGTTATTCTGGATTATAATAATCCGACAAAAATACTGGGCAGAACTGAAAAAACATTAATTAAACCGGAAATGGATTACGAATTAAGCGGAGTCGTGCAAAACGTAGTATTTCCGTCGGGAGCAATCATCAAAGACGATAAGCTGTATGTTTATTACGGCGCGGCGGATACCAGAACTTGTGTCGCGTATTGCGATCTAAACATGCTGATCGGCGAAATACTTCCCAGGAAAAAAGGCGCTACACCTATACTTCCTTTTGAAAACAGAAAATCCTTTAAAAGATTTGAGGGAAATCCGATTATTAAACCTGCCGCTGAGCTTGAGTGGCAAAAGAGCGGCACATTTAATCCGGCCGCGATATATCTGGATAACAAAGTCCATATTATTTACAGGGCCCAGGGAGAAGACGGGGTGTCTGTGTTTGGATACGCGTCGAGCAAAGACGGACTGCATATCGACGAGCACCTGCATGTACCTATTTACGTGCCGAGAGAATCATTTGAGAAAAAACCCGGCAAAGGCAATTCGGGGTGCGAGGATCCGAGGATTACCAAGATAGATAATAAGCTGTATCTAACCTACACCGCATATGACGGAGTTAATCCTCCCCGCGTTGCTATGAGCTCTATAACTGTCGCTGATTTTTTGAATAAAAACTGGAACTGGGAGAAGCCGAAACTGATTTCACCGCCGGGATCCGATGATAAGGACGCTTGTATCACAAAATATAAAAGCGGCGAGGGCTATCTGGCATTTCATAGATTAGGAAGTGAGATCTGGGTTGATTTTCTGCATGATCTGGAGTTTGCGAATAATAAATTTCTGTCGGGCAGTATAATTGCTCAGACGAGAAGCGACAAGTGGGATAATCTCAAGATCGGTATATCGGCGCCGCCTATTGAAACAGATAAGGGATTATTGCTTATATATCACGGGGTTACGAGACAAAATAACTTTTATAGCGTAGGAGCAATGCTTCTTGATCCCAATGACCCGCGTAAGATACTCGGGCGTATCGATGAGCCGATACTATCCCCTACTGAACCTTATGAACTGCACGGCCAAATTCCGAATGTGGTTTTTCCATGCGGCGCGGTTGTCATAAACGACATAATTTATCTTTATTATGGCGGGGGCGACAGCGTAGTAGGCGCTGCTACGATGCCTCTCAAGGATCTTCTCAATCTTTTGCATAAATAGCCTCGGTAAGGCCGCGAATGTCCAATTGGTAGGCTTTTTGTCCAATTGGTGTCGACCGACAGTCAAGACACTACTACTCATCATTAATATAATCAATAGTTAGAAAGCGGGGTGAGTTATATGAATAAATTTGAGATAGAAGATGTAACTAGGCTAAATGAGACACAAAATAGAGCCGGGTGGAGAACCGCACAGGACGGAGTAAATGAAAGGCAAGGAGAAAGATATGGCAGGAAATTAGAGGTAAAAGTAGTTAGACCTGCTAATGTCAGACCTGCGAGAGAAGTGCTTGCCGCAGTAAAATAAATTTTTTAAATTAGCATTTTGACTATACTGCCCGTATCGACCTATTAAAGCCTTTTCGTGCGTACTGCTAACAGTGATTAGATGTCACGGAAAGGCTGATTACTCTTAGCGAGGAAGATATCCATATATCTCTGAAATATATTAATGCGCAATATAAGCAAAAAAATATTTATATTAGTGCAATTTATACGCCGCGGTTCTTAGTGCCTCCCAGTGCCTGAATTGGCGATAAATTGGCATATCGCCGAACAACCTGTCCCCTTCTTCGCAAAATATACGTCGTCTTTGCATGAGCTCTCCATGTCTATACGGACGGAAGCAATTTTTACCAAGCGTTGCATCATAAATATCAACTATAGAAATTATTTTGGTATCGCGGTCTTGCTCTCTGGTATTGTGGTGATGTCTGACTGTATGCGCAATGTCATCCGGCATACCGGCCGACTCCAGCATTTCGGCGCCGATCTCCGAATGCATATCCATCAGATCCCGTTCCTGGGGAGCGAGCGCCTCACTGCTGTTTAGGATATGCGCGAAAGTATAAACCTCAGTACCGTTGACCTTGATTTTTTGCGTTTTTCCCAAGTCGTGCAAGATTCCTTTTAATTTTATGCGGTCAACATGAGCTTCGCTCAGACCCAGGAAGGACGCGAATTCTCCCGCAATACAACCGGTCCTGAGTAAATGACCTGAGACTTTGAGATTGATAGCGTCTTTGAAATGCGGCAGAAGCTCATGCCATTGATCTTTGGCTTTTGCACCTGAACCAATTACGCTTTCGAATATAAAGCGCGGGCGCGGATATATGAGCAAGCTTTCCCGACCCGGAGCGTTGGTGTATTTATAGTCTTTGATATGAGCATGGCTGATCTCGCTTGTCAATACGCGGCCGTATTCGTGATTCATATAAATTATGTCTTATAATAAGTAGACTCGTCATAATTATTGATCCAAATAAAAACGGGTGCTTGACATTAATCTGCCAACTGGACACAATCATGACAAAATGAGGAAAAAAGATTTCCTAAATGTGAATTTACGCCCGCTTCTTAGTATAAACGGAACCTTCTCTTTTAACGATGTCTTCTATATGATCCCTGCTGAAGATGTCTTTTATTTCTTTATTTCGTCCTTGGGGATACCAGGCGGTTTCGTTCTCGCCATATCTGGTTAGCCGCCCTGCCTCGCGATACCACTTCCCATCGTCTGTCAAATTATAACGGACACCGAATTCATCGCCGTCGGGATTGCCGAGTAAGACGCGTGCCTTAACTTGTTTCTTTGTCAATTTTATAATTTTTTCTCCAGGTTTCTCGTCTTCCGAAACGACTATTGATGATCGTCTGCCATGAAAATAAGGATTAAATTCTATATAGCGGATCATTTTGCCATCTCCTCCCCAAGTGCCTCCAAACCTTGATGGGAAGCCCAAATTTAAATCAATTTCATCAGGAGCTTTTGCGCTATCAGATATTATTGACGGGTTGGCCTTTGACCAACTGAATATGTCTTCAGCCTGCGGGAATTTTACTTCCTCTGCAGTAGGGCGAAGTTTATCCGGATTTTGTCCTGTACCTAATATTTCTTTTAGCATATTTTGTCCTTTCTTTCTTCATCAGTAATTATTTATTTATAATCCTGCCGATTCTATGTCCCGATCTTAACTCTTGTATATATGAAACGAATTAATGAATTGTATTGATTGTGTATGAATATTGGTTTAGATTGTAATCATAATAAAATCTATCGTTTCAGCTTAGGACGTTTTACGTCCAGCATCATATTGTTGAATACTTGCACCAACAGACCGGTTACTTCAACGGGATTACCGTAGGATGTATATTCCCGTCCGCCCTGAGTAAATTGGTCAATTGACTCACTTACATACAGCTCTGTTCCCGCATAGGTATATAACGCGGACCGGTCGGGACCGGAAACTACAATATGTGCTCGCGCGAACTCCGGGCTTCCTTCCGGGGTCAAGAAAAGATCTCGTGACTCGCGGACTTTTGGGCTCCTAATTAACAGGCGTACATCTAGGCCGCAATATTCGCCGCTATACCTGAGCGGATATCTGTGATTAAGCTCCTCGTTTTCTGTTTTTTTTGGCTCTCTAAGCATTCTACTATTGGCCAAAAATAATACTTCAGAAAGCTTGAATGCCGCGGAATCGGATTTCTTTTCCAGTCTATTTTGTAAGATTTCGTGATTCATACTCATCTAATCCTAACTGAACAGCTTCCAGGAATAATAATATAATTGTAAGAATATTGCAAATTAAGGCAGGGCTCTAGCAATATTTTACTATCATAGAGGTATTCGGGCTCAGTGCTGAACCGCGGGGAAATATACTTCGCGTGTTGCTTTTAGTATATCGGCAGCCATATCAAAACCGGCTTTCACCCCAAAGACCACAGGGGCATAAAAAGGATTTTGATATACCGTGAATTCTCTACGAGGCAATAAGCCTCTTTCTTGTGCCTGCCTGGTCAATTCCGCCCTGTCTTCGGGGGCACAGATACCAATGAGCCCGCGAATGTTGTCCTGTTTTATAGCTCTGTCTTGTTCAATATTTCCGGTCAATTGTTTTCTTTCATAAAACCCGTATTTAGTTGCGTAAATTGTCACGAAATCTGCAGGAGTCGTGGTTTCTGCTCCTTCCCTGTCGAAAACGAATGCAGGGACTTTTTTGCCGTTTATTTCTCTCTGAGCCTGAATTCCGATCATGGAGAATCCAAGCTTGCTTCCGGCTTCCATCATGACTCTTTGTCCTCCATGTCCGGCCTGTACTTTGTAGCCTTTAATCCTGTTGTTTTCATCATAGACCGGCACTTGAGCAGCAATGACATCTCCTGTCGCGAGATCAATTTGCGTACCCCAGTTCACCGGGATAAAAATGCCTTGTTTTTCATGAGGCTTGAGGCCTTTGGCTTCTCTTTCTTTATTTATTCTCGCATCATTTTCTTTTATATGCCTTTCGATGGCAGGCACACTATTAATATCACTTGTCCTTTTTATCTCATATGCTTCAGGACGTTTTTTAAGATCCGGGCTTACGCCAAGTGCAAATGACGTGGTAACTTTGCCGTCGATCAAGCCTTCATCAAGAAGAGGAATGATATAGCTCCCTACTACTTCAGTATCCATACCGAATTCGACGCCCTTTTTTTTACAATGCCTGGCAATAGGGCCAACAACTTCTCCGGGTCCGTCTCCAATTCCGGCCTGCGCCTGAACCGGCCTGTCTTCGTATTCCGGTTTGTCAAGCATCTCTATGGCTGCCTTGGCCAGCATCTTTGCTGTTGCTACCGCTTCAGGTTTTTCCGCACTTTTATGTTCAGGTATAGGCCTATTATCAACCACTACGGCATCGGCTTCGAGATAATGAATAGCGGTGTCACCATATGTATAGGGTATGTTTTCATTTTCTACCAAAATCAATGTAGTTGAAGCTTTGCCGTCTCTCCTGCGCTCATCGCGAAGGGTTCCTACCAACTCCGCGGTTGCTTCTCCGTCTTCACCCAGCGTAAAGAAGTCTTTTTTCAAACCGGATACGCTGGCGATAATAACGTCCGGTTTAATTTCTTTGTTCCAAAGTTTTTTTGGTACATTTTCCAACCGAGTTATTGCTCCATCAGAATCCCGCATTGAGACAACACACTGCGTCCTCGGGTCCTGTCCCATCTTCCTCACATCTACTCCCAAGAATAATGCTTTTACCTGGATAGGGCCTTTTTCACCGGGGTTTACCAGTCCGGGAGCCAAGTCCGTATGCACTCCGGTCAGTATGGTTACGACAGGCTGATCGGTTTTACCGGTTTCTTTGGCGATTTCTTCGGCGCGTTTTCTAATTGCGTTGGTAATATTTGGGCCCGGCGTTGTCTCCGCGCTTGAGAGCCAGATAGTTGAGCCGTCTTTGATATTTCTGTTTAAAGCAGTATCAATATCCGAATATTTTATGGGGAGTTCAGGATGAGGATGTGTTAATCTATCTGCTCTTTCCCCGATATCCCGCGCGCCCGGCAAAGATCTTCTAAATCTGATTGAATCAGGACCTTCGATAACAACCCGTCCCAAATTCAGAGGGGCAGGTAAACCGGAGTGATCTTTTGTGTTTAATTGTTCTACCATATTAATAATTTCATATCCAACTTTTTTAATTTTGTAAGATATCCTCATCATTATAGATAAACTACAAGTCCACGCTTGACCGTGATTTAACAGGATTCTGACAAATATTGTATTTTTCTGACGGCTCAGCCTTAAGTTAATTTTTAATTGTATTGTCAAGTTAATTTAGAGTATTGGAAATAGAATTCAATTACAGAAGAGTATGGCAATAAAAGAGAATTTATCCCGGATATCCATTGATGCTATAAGTAATAGTGAACAGGCAGACGCTGAGGCGTTTAGGTCGTTTTTTAAATTTTGGCGAAAATGCAACGGACTAGAATTTGCCGGCAAGTCGTCTAATACTATTTTACTTCCCACAACGGCGGCAGATAAAAAGACCTGCGGATTTATGACGGACCAGGTTTACAGATACGGCATGGAGCTTCTGCTAAATCGCATGCCGTCAGAGTCGGAACAAAGCGGTAAGCTGCTGCGAGATGAAGTTGAAATAGAAAGGCATAGATCAGAACTTGCGGAAATCAGAAAAACCGGTGATATATCAACAATATCCAACAAGGAGCTGGAAATTGCCGATTGCGTACAAGCGAGAGTCAGTAAGTACCCTTATAAGTCAGGAGAGAATATACCCGTGAGCATGATTGAGTCCAAGAACTTGAATTGCGTGGGCGCGTCAATGCTGGGCGGAGCATTACTGAATAGAGCGGGAGTGGATTATCTGGTCGCAGATGTTCCCAAGCATTCTACGTTAATGATTTTGACCGCTGACGGGCGGGTAGAACTGCGTGATATGTTAAGTCCGACGCAAAAATTAACTTTAACCGATGAGCAAATCGAAGGAAGGAGTATAGATGGATCAAGGCTTAAAATTTCCGATATTACAGCTTTTAGCCAAAATCCATCTATGAGAGGCCTGGAAATGGAGATAAAGGACGCTTATTTCTACCAAATAGAAGATAAATATAAAGCAACTCAAAACCGTTCAGTCTTGCTTTTGGGACCAAGCTACGGCCAGAAGATACAGTTTTTAGCAAATTTAGGCTATGAGCTTTTATTGGGCAAACATTACGCAGAGGCTGAAGCTGCTTTCTCTTTGGCTCTTGAGCATAGACCAAAACTTGCAAGGCTCCACAGCGGTATCGGAAGAGTGTTCAGCAGTCGGGCGGAAAACACCATTTATGATGTTGAAAAGCAAAATCAAACTAACAGAGCAATCGGTGCATACATCAGGTCCATAGCGATTGATCCTAAATTGATGTTCTCATATTACGCGCTTGGCGAAACTTTATCTGCGGCCGGACATAACGACAAGGCAGTTAAATATTTTCGAAGATTTGTAGGACTTACAGATGACAATTCAAAGAAAGTTTATAAATTCTGGTTAACGCAAGCACAGAATCAAATTGAAGAATTCTCAAAAAAGGGCAGTACAGCATCTGCCAGTTAATAAATATGATTGAGTTACAAAGATTACTGCCGTTTGAAAATTTAAAAGTCAAATATGCAACCGGCTGTGCGACTAGATCAAGCGAGGATCATCCTGCAAGAAATGAAGATTCTATGCTGGCTGATCCTGAAAATGGTGTATTCGGCGTGTTTGACGGAGTCAGCGGATCGAAAAATGGCTGGTATGCGGCTTCTAAGGCTTCGCAGATTTTTAGCAGAAATTTTTTTCGACTGCCTCCCGATGTATTACTAACAGATCAAAATCTTGAGGGCATTATCAAAGATACACTTAATATCGCTTCTAAAGAACTTCAAGGCGGAGATACGACCGCATCAGTCATGAAGGTATGGCAGACAAGTTCCGGTGAAAAAAACATAACTTACGGACATATCGGCGACAGCAGGATATACCTATACGATATAGCTAATAACAGACTTACGACAGTTACCGACGATCATGGGATTCTGCTTTCTCTGAAACCGTCCAGAGCCAAGACTATAGCGAAGAAATTTGATGAGGTGCTTGTCGAAAACGAATTATGCGGCACGGAAAATATTCAGGTCGAGTATCCCGACAGTATAACACATGTCCTCGGCTACAAAGAGTATACATCAGAAAGAGCATTGTTTTATAACAGACAGGTGCTTTTACGCAGCCTGGGTAGAAACAGTGACTCTGCAAAAATTGCGACCAGATCAGCGGCTGGTTACGACCTAGCAATCCTTACAACCGATGGTGTGCATGATAATCTGACCACCAGTCAAATTATTGGCATTCTACAGAGAAATGCCTACAGCCCCCAGCAGGCAGCCCGCACACTGGCACATGACGCTCAGTTGGCAAGCAGGGTTCTCTATAAAGACGGCGCAAATGCAGAAAAAGCGCGCAATATACGCGCAAAACCTGATGATATGAGCGCGATTGTAGTGAGTTTACATAGGTGAGAGATTTGACCCGCCTAAGCTTACCCCCGATCAAGTCGGGGAGCGCTTGAGCGGCGGGCAAGTCCCGCCGTCGTCAAGACTTTGGCGGGCGTGGAAGGGGGTGAGAAATATGCATAAAGAAAATACTAGAGCATTAATTGCTGCAGGTAGAAAAGATACTAGCCATGTAGGGACAGGTAGATTTGACAGACCGCTGGCAAGCTTTAATCAAAGGGAATATGTCAGCGAGACCAGAATGAGGCAGGAAGCTTTGGCGGAAGCGAAAAAACCTCTTTCCCAGAGAACCTTTGCCAAACCTGCTGACGCAGAAATGTAAATGTTAAATTAATCTGTGACATTGGTCACATCAAAACTGCCCATTTTTTTATAGAATCATCTGATCTATAAAGGAGGTGATTATTTATGGCAAATGCAGAAGTAATTAGAGTCGTACCGCAAGTGGCGCAGGAGCCAAAAACAGAAAGAAAAGGATTTTTTGGAAGAGTAATGGATAGAATCGAAGCCGGACAGATGGCCAAAGCTGAGAGAGTCATTTTTGATGTCACGGGCAAGACCGCAGCGGAAGTACGAGCAGACATGGAGAGAAGATCCGCCAGAAAATAGTAAAATCCGCTTCAAATTATACGACTTGCGCAGAATAAAGAGTAACTTGATATGGCTTAGGCAGATTAGCCTTAATGCATATGAGATTGCTTCCACCGCTGAGCGGGGTCGCAATGACTCTAAAATGCGCAGGCCGTATTAAACACGGACAGCGCCTTCGTAAACCGGCTCCCATTTGGGGTATAATTCCTGGATCCTGGTTCCGCCGAAGCGCTTCATTACGTCGTGAAGGACCAGAAAGAAGGCTTCTTTTTTGGAGAACGGGGTTTTGATGTATGCCCTATTGATGCTGGTTACGGATTCGAGCACGTCTGCTATCGTGATTATTTCTGTCGGCAAATGCCAGACTGATCTGTCTTCTTTGCTATGGTGTTCGCGCGCAATTCGGATTAGATCTTGCGGCATGCCGATTTCATCTAGAATATCCGCGCCGTCTGCGCTGTGTTCGTCAATTAGTTTTCTTTGCTCAGGCGACAGGTCGCCGGCATGTAAAAGTATATCTCTGTATTTGAATAATCCATTATCCAGCTTCTCCCCCTTACCGATATCGTGAAGTCTCGCACCCAGATCGATGAGATCTCTGACTTTTTCCAGCTTAGCCCTTTTAGATTCTACGGGGATTTTCTGGAGGAATTCGTCATGCTCGACTATGAAATCAAAAAATCCTACTGCCAACTTCGCGACACCTTTTGAATGGCCGACCATAATACCATTATCTACGTCATGAAGATTCTTGAGATGATTTTGAAGCTTGTTCCATTTTTCCTCGACCAAAGGTTCTCCTTCCAGAACCCGTAAAAACAGCTCTTTGGGAACCAGCAGTTCGGCATATTTTTCAGGCTGGGATTCCGCTGAATTTTCCTGCATAGATGTAATATAGCACAAGATGCGGGGGTTGTAAGTGATTACTCAGGAGGTTACGAGGAAATTGGTGGAATAACTGCAGATCAAACCATTTCTTCTGCGCGTTTGTATTTGAAGATCTCGTCATCCGTAAACCAGATGGATTTTTCGAAATTGGCTTCTTCGACAGATGCCGAGATATGAATTAGATTCATGACTCCCCTTCTTTCGTCATTGGCATAAGCCGCGGAATCGGTTGAGAAATCACCGCGAATAGTTCCGGCGGGTGCCGCGACCGGCATGGTCGGGCCCGCGAGATTGACGACGTTTTCTACAGCATGTCTTCCTTCGAGAAGTATCGCGATCAGAGGGCCGCTCTGAACATAATCAAAAAGCCATTTGTTGACCAGTTTGCCGAGCTCAAGCGGATCTTTGGTGCCGAATTCTTTGATGGGGTCTTTGCCGTATTTGGTATAGGTTGATAAAGTCTTTTCGCCCCAGCGCTTGAGAGTCGCGTCTTTGTCGCTCTGGTAGTGCTTGAGAAGCATATTCTCGGAAGGGTTTACCATCTTGATTCCGACTATTTTGAGCCCCATGCGCTCAAAGCGGTGAAGGATCTCGCCAACTATACCTCTTTTGACGCCATCGGGTTTGATAAGTACTACTGTTTGTTCCATATTTGAAAACGTAAAACTAAAAACGAAAAATGCAAAATATATAAGAATTTACTTATGTTTTATAATTTTAACAAACTCTCCAGCTTCTGTCTATCATCAAATTTTCCGATCAAGGCCAAATTGAGGCCTTCGTTTTTGAAAAACTCACGGCCTACCTGTTCGACTTCATCAATTGTTACAGCGTCGATCTTGTCTAATACCATATCCGGATTTTCGATCTTGTCCTCCAGCAGCTCCTGACTTGCATAATATACTGCCACAGACCTGCTGTCTTCGAGATCTAGCACGAGATGTCCCTTGAGGAATTCCTTGGCTTTGGACAATTCTTTTTGCTCGAGCTTCATGCTGCCGGATTTTATTTTTGCGTATTCGTCAACAATTACTTTGATCGCGTCTTCTACGCGCTTGGGATCAATTCCTGCCGTTGAAATCAAAGAGCCCGCATCGGAGTATTCATCGGACGATGAGCGGACATAATAAGCAAGTCCCCGTTTTTCGCGAACCTCATGAAATAAACGACTGCTCATACCCCCGCCGAGGATCGCGGACAGGACGGATAAAGGATAACGTTTGTCGGATTTTAGCGAAACCGTTCTGACACCGATCGCTACATGGATCTGCTCTGTTTGTTTGTTTTTTAGAAGCACTTCGGGCTTCTGCTGATTAATACTGACCGGTGCCGGTTTGATGGTCGGGAATTTTTTCATTGCCGAAAAATATTTTTCGGTCAGATCGACAGATTCTTTCTCGGTGACGCCGCCCGCGACGACAACCGTGATGTTGTCCGCGCTATAAAGACTTCCCATGTATTTGAGGAAATCTTCTCTGGTTATTTTTTTGATAACTTCTTTCTCGCCGCCGATATCCCACCCCATCGGCGTATCTCCGAAGAGGAGGAATTCATATATATCACCTAATTTGCGAGACGGCGTGTCTTCATAGAGATTGAGCTCCTCAATGATCACGCCTGTTTCTTTTTGGATTTCGACAGGATCGAATTTGGAGTTGAGGAGGATGTCGGAGAGTATGTCAAAGGATGTTTCAATGCGGTCTTTGGCGGATTTGATATAAAAGCCGGTATATTCTTTGCTGGTAAACGCGTTCCACTCGCCGCCCATTCCATCAATGACTGATGA
The DNA here is from genome assembly GCA_964564035.1 of uncultured Gammaproteobacteria bacterium. Lineage (GTDB taxonomy): Bacteria > Patescibacteriota > Microgenomatia > Levybacterales > UBA12049 > JAHIGH01. The sequence goes on from CAZLZN010000010.1 coordinate 16,424, forward strand.
TATCTCCATGGCATTGGGGCGCTTTTGTGTACCCTTGAAAGCCATGTGTTCGAGAAAGTGCGATATACCGCTAATCTCTTTGGTCTCGTACCTGCTTCCGGCTCCGACCATGACCAGAACGGTCGCGCTTTCAAAAGAGGGCATGGGGATAGTAAGCACTCTGAGGCCATTATTTAACACTTTCCGGGAGTAATACATAATTTTAGGGTAGACGTTATTGTACCACCAAACTCATCTTTTGCCAAGCTGAGGCTTATCTCACTTCGCGGAAAACCCCGAACGCACGCTCGCGGGAGCTTCATTCTCCGGCGTTGGTGGAGAGTTCGCGGAGGAATAAATTGAAGTCAAATATACTGACTACACTGTCGCGATTCAGGTCGGCAATTGTCGATAAGGCGCAATTCTGAACCTTAACTGATTCGCCATAGCACGCTGCGAGAGCATTATAATCAAGTATATTGAGCAGATTGTCATTGTTGATATCACCCGCGATAAGCGCGACACTCGGGATCCTGTTAGCCTGTCCGGCTTTAATATTCACAAGTCCCGGAACTGACGCTCTCAGGTATTTGTCTGCTTTGATTTTTATGGTATATGAGCCGCTTGTCAGCTGCGTCCCCATGTTGACTAAGCCTTTGAAGCTTCCGGATTCGCTTGAGAACAATAATTCTCCTGTTTTATTTAAGACAAGAGTATTTTGAGTATCGTAAATATCGATCGAGACTTTTGCTTTTTCATCGTCGATATCGAAGTTGCCTTTGGAGGACGAGTTGGCGTTGTCGCCGCCGTTACCGATGCCGTGAAGAAGAATGTCAAAGGCGAATGAGGTAACGCCGGCAATTAAAGTCGGGGTCGGCGTATCGGTCGGCGCCTGTGTCGGAGTGACGGTCGCTGACGGCGTGAGCGTTGCTGTCGGCAAGCTGGTCGGACTAGGCAAGATCAGAGTCGGAGAGGGCATAGCCGAGCATTTGACCGATGAATATGACGCGGACCTGCTGTCTACGCCGCGCGCGCCGCTTGTCCAAGTGAGAGAATACATAATTGTGCCGCCCGGAAGTTCGCTGCTGCTTGAGGTCATTTCAATGCTTTTGGTCTCACCACCATTTATCGGGCCCATGTCGATTTTTTGACCGGTTTGGATATCGGTCGCGACTACATTCATCGATTTTGTCCCGGCGGGTTCTCTATTTGTGAATGTGATCTTGAATTTTATTTTATTATTATTGCAGGATACTGCTACGCTTTGGGCTGTATACCAGGCTCCGCCGGTTAGCGTTTTTTGAGTAAGTGACAGGCTGACTGCAGCGAAAATAGAAACGCTGAGAAATAAAAGTGTGAATAGAGAGATTTTGGAAAACGGCGACAGATTTCTCAACCAGGGCAGGAACATAGTCTATTCATTATTATATCTATATTGCTATGCAGACTGCAACGTGTGAGGCTTGTTATTTTTGATCTAATGAAAAGATCAAAAGTCTCAGCCCAAGGCTGATCCGCCTCGGGCGGAAAATTAAAATTAAAAGTAATGGTTTTTGCTTAATGGTTCATTGCTGCATTGCTACATTGTTAAATTATTGATTACATTCTCTCGGGGGAGTCGATGCCGAGGAGGTCGAGGCCTTTTTTGATGACGTTGCCGGTTGCCGCAGTCAAAGCGAGTCTGGCTTCCCTGCTTTCGCCTTCTGCTTTTAGAATGGGGAGTTTTTGATAGAACAAATTGAAAGCCTGGGCAAGTTCGAATAAATAGTTGCAGAGAATGTTGGGGGCCATTTTTTCAGCAGCCTGCCGAACGGTATTTTCGAATCTTGACAGCAATCTTAGCAGAGTATACTCTTCGTCTTGGAGACCGGAATGTGAAATTTTGAATATATGACTTACCTCTCCAGCTTTGCGCAGTACGCTTTGAGTCCTAGCGTAGGCGTATTGTAAATACGGCCCCGAGTTACCCTCGAAGCTAATAGATTCTTGAATATCAAAAGCAATTTCCTGATTTGTTGAAACTTTCAAGAATGAATATTTTATCGCGCCGATTGCCGCCGCTTCTATAACATTTTCTTTTTCGTTTGGTGTAAATTCCGTTTTATCCATTACAGCCGAGATCTCTTTTTTTGTTTCATCAATCAGATGTATGGCCGTAACCACGTTGCCCATTCTGCTAGACATTTTTCCTTGCTTGAGGCGCACCCAGCCATAAGCCAAGTGCTTTTGCTTGCCCAAATAAAGTTCGGGGTCTAAAAGTTCTTCAACTTTGAAAGTAACCTGAAAAAAACTAGATTGCTCAGGTCCGACAATGTGAATTACTTTATCCAGTTCGCCGAATTCCGAGAATTCTTTTTCCGCAAGCGCCAGCTCCTTGGCTTCATATGTAGGCAGTCCCAAACTATTTACAAAAACCCTTGTGTCAAGGCCGTATTTTTCTCCTTTGAAAACAATAGCGCCGTCGCTTTTTTCAAGAATCCCCTTGTCAACAGCGTTTCGCGCAATCTCAAGTGCTTTGCCGCATTCGCTTTCGAAAAAATAGCGGTCAAAATGGGTTCCAAGACGACGATACATTTCCTCATAATAATCAAGGCTCCACTGTCTGGTCTCCTTCCATACCGCATATACTTTGTCGAATATTTCTTTTTTGTCTGTAACCAAGTTCAAAAAATCGGCGGACTTGCCGCTATTGCCTTTTTCTTCCTGGAATTTTTGGGCTGAGGCATAAATCAAGTAATTGTAATTATGAATTGCTTTTTTTGCGGCTTCATCCGATTCGTATGCCGAGCTTCCGGCGGCATAAGCTTTTCCCAGAAAAGTAACTCGCTCAATTGTGTCTTCGATTTCATTCAGCTGATTCTTGAATGGTTCCAGATCAAGCAGTCCATACATTGCTTTGGCTATATGCATACCGACATCGCCCTGGTAGTTTGCGCGAACTACATTTATACCAACCGCGTTCAGGAGTCTAATAATCGATTCTGCCGTCGCAATATTTCTGATGTGGCCTATGTGAAGCGATTTGTGAGTATTGGGATGAGCGAATTCAACCATTATCTTTTGCCCGCCCGATGCTGAAGGGATCGGGAAAAAGTTGTTATTAAATAACTGTCCGAGCTGTTCGCCCAGATATTCTTTGGACAACCGGAAATTTATAAAGCCCGGCTTTGCGACTTCGATTTGAGCAATTTCCCTTAATTCCTGGTTCCTGCTTTTTAATTCTTTTGCGATCTCCTCTGCTATCTCCATCGGGGGTTTTTTTAGAGTTTTTGCCAGGATCATCGCGGCGTTTGTAGTCAAATCACCGCGCTTAAGATCTGAAGTATATTCGACCGCCGGTACAAATTTATCCTTGTCACCGGACGGCAATATTTCGAAATTTTCAATAACTAATTTCAGTTCTTTTTGGATTGCATCTTTGATGTTCATGCATATTTATTATACATGATTAATTTATGCCGATTTGGCTGCAGGTCATATTTTATATACTTGTTTGCAATCAAGAGGTATTTGTAGTATAAAACAAGATAAGTTAATGAAGATTTCGAGAATAATTTTTTCTGCCTTCTTCCTGATCGTTTTCATAGGAATAATTGCGTTTACGAGCTTGGTCGGGTTTGCCGCGGATTACTGGTGGTTCGAGGAAACAGGATTTACACAAATATTCTTAAGATCCCTGACGGCTCAAGCGCTTACGGGACTTGCCGCAGGTCTGATTACAGCTTTATTTTTGATCACAAATTTTCTGTGGGCAAATCACTCAAAAATAGAATGGATCGGAATTCTTCCGGCTTCGCTAACGGGCCAGCCTATCAGTGTTACGAACAAATTTATAGGGAGGATCATAATCCTTGCGTCTGTCTTAATCGGTTTATTTACAGGAATTATCGGGACGGCGTCCTGGGAGACAGCTTTTAAATATATTAACTCGGTGCCCTTTGGGGCAAATGATCCCATATTTAATACCGATATCGGTTTTTATATATTTACTCTCCCCTTTTATTCGCTGGTGCTGGGGCTCGCAAAATTTGTCATAACAATCGCGCTAGTCGGAACGGCGGGAATATATATTCTTCGCGGTAAATTGCATTTCCGGAGAGTGCTTGGGATTTTCACTAACACACAGAAATCGGAAGACAAAAGATTATTTGACAGGATGAGCGGGTTCCATATAGGAATTTTGTTTTTCCTGCTTTTTGCAATATCGGCTGTTGATACATACCTTTCGAGATATGATCTTTTGTACAGCCAAACGGGGCCGGTGCTAGGCGCAAGCTATACGGACGTCAATGTGATGATTCCGGTCCTAAACACGCTTGCTGTCGTGTATTTGATCGCCGCGGCGACTGCTTTTTTGCTATCTGTCAGCGGACGAATTTTTCCATTTCTCGCGACGCTGGTTCTCCTCGCCGTTGTAAATTTCGCGTCACTTCTTATCCCGGAAGTTGTACAAAGATTTATTGTAGCGCCAAATGAACTTTCAAAAGAGACGCCTTTTATAAAGAACAATATCAAAGCAACGCGGGAGGCATATAATCTGGATACTATCGAAGAATCCGAGATACAATCGGACAAACCGCTTACGGCTGAGGATATCGCAGAAAATAATCTGACAATTAAAAACGTCAGGCTTTGGGACCGTGATCCTCTGCTGTCAACATTTTCTCAGATCCAGGAAATCAGGACTTACTATGAATTTATTTCGGTAGACAATGACAGATACAATATTGACGGGGAGATAAGACAAATCATGCTATCACCGCGCGAACTTTCAGCAGACAGCCTGCCGAACAAAAACTGGATTAACGAACATCTGACTTTTACTCACGGATTCGGTATAACAGCAGGCCCTGTTAATCAGGTTACTCCTGAAGGCTTGCCTGTTCTGTTTGTCAAGAATATTCCGCCGGTTGCCGAGAAGAAAGAACTCGCCGTAAATCAGCCGAGAATTTATTTCGGCGAGATCGCGAACGATTATATCGTCGTAAATACAAATTCAAGGGAATTTGATTATCCCAAAGGAGAAGAAAACGTATACACCAAATATGACGGCACAGGAGGGGTAAAAATCGATTCATTTTGGAAAAAGCTAATGCTGTCGCTTAATTTTAATTCCATGAAATTATTTCTCTCGGGCGACGTAACAGACCGGAGCAGAATAATGTATCACAGAAATATCAAAGAAAGAGTCGCTAAAGTTGCGCCGTTTTTGACATACGACCGCGATCCATACGCGGTAATTGCAGGAGGCAAAATATACTGGATACTTGATGCTTATACTCTCACTGACAGATATCCATATTCGCAAAGAATTGATTTTGCAAGCAACAATGCCAACTATATCAGAAATTCGGTCAAAGCTGTTGTTGATGCTTATGACGGCAAGATCAGCCTATACGCCGCAGATAATAATGACCCGATCATTAAAACATACGCGAAGATGTTTCCCGGGGCGTTTGAATCGATTGATAAGCTTCCGGAAAACTTGAAAAACCACTTGCGCTATCCTGAAGATATTTTCAGCGCACAATCGGCTGTATACACAATTTATCATATGACTGAGCCGCAAAATTTTTATAACAAAGAAGATCAATGGGAAATCCCCGCGATCGCCGGAGAGGAAGTACAGACTGACGGCACAGCAAGCGCTATGTCGCCGAGACATTTGATCATGAAATTGCCTAACGGAAAGGATGAGGAGTTTATATTAATGCTGCCGTTTACTCCGCGTGCCAAAGACAATCTATCTGCGTGGATGGTCGCGAGGAATGACAGCGAAAATTACGGCAAGCTCGGGATATATAAATTCCCGAAAGATAAGCTCGTGTTCGGGCCGAAGCAGATCATGAGCAGGATCAGCCAGGACGCGGAAATCAGCAGGCAGATTTCTTTGTGGGATCAAAGAGGTTCGCAGGTAATCCAAGGTCAGCTTCTTGTAATTCCAATTGAAAATTCGCTGATATATGTGAGGCCGCTATATTTGAAAGCAGAGACCGGCAAGATACCGGAGCTGAAACGGGTGATCGTTGCTTATGAGAATAAGATCGCGATGGAAGAAACGCTTGAAGAAGGTCTCGGCAGAATTTTTTCAGGCACTCAAACACAAGGAGCAGATGAAGAGCCTACTGTGACCGATGAGGAAAAACAGCCGGAAACAAATGAGGGACAAGGCGCAAGCACGAGTGATAATAAGCTGTTAAATGATGCCAGGGAAGCTTATGAGGCGGCACTAAATGCTCAAAGAAACGGCGACTGGACAAGATATGGTGAAGAGATCAAGAGGCTCGGTGAGATATTAAGTAATCTTGAGAATTAAACAAGTATGAAGCTGATATTTAAATTGTTGTTTGTAGTTGTACCCTGGATAATTATGTTTGTTTTCAAAATGCCAAAAGCCGGAAACGGCAACAAGAAGCCTCTTGCGGATAAAAAGAAAAACAAAATAATAGACGGCGAGATAGTAAAATAATTTTATCCCCCTTCGCGGAAAACCCGAGCGTCCTTCGGCTTACTCAGGATGGTGAACTTATCCGCACCATAAACTCGAGGATGAATTCTATGCGGATTTCCGCTTCGGAGGGATTCCTGCCTGCCCTGCCTGCCGGCAGGCACAGCGGCAAGACAGGCCGCTCCCTACTTAGCGCAAGATATTAAAATCATAGCTTATGCTCGCTGGAACTTTATTTGTAATAAGATCTGAGCTGGAAAAGGAGATAGAAGGAAGTGAAAGAAAAGATAATATAAGCGACCAACTTGGCCGGCTCCAGAGATAAAATAAGTCCGGTTAAAATCGATTCCCCAAAGCTCAAAAGCGTTGCATAGAATAACATTCTCCAGCCGAACCTTTGCTTATTCAATAGAAACGGAACGGCGAACATACTAAGAGAAACTACTACCAGCTTGGTCAGAATGGACACAAAAAAAGTATCTCCGAAGGTCATAATGATCGAATCGAGGTAAATAGATGAGGGAATCATTATGGTTATGTAGTAAAGAGAGAATAAGCCGAATATGATAAGGACTGCTACAGAAATGATATACCAAGGTATTATTTTTACAACAAAATCCGTGAATTTTTTCGGCAGTTTGGGTGCTTTTTTCTCAAAAAACAAAGCCAATAGATTTTCCAGAGGTGCTAAAAAGCTTTTGGAACCGGTTTTGTGATGGCTATTTGATTCGCTCATATTCCAAATTTGTTCGGCCGGTTTACTTGTAGTATTCTCTTACCTGGAAAAGGAGATATAATGAAAGTAATCCTCCGATTATGAAACCGACTAAATTCATGGTAACCAGCGATGATACCAAGCTGACCAGAGAGGAATAAAAGATAAAATTCCATCCGCTTTTTTTTCTATTGAAAAGTCCGGGAAGCGCCATAATTTCCAGCACTACTACGACTATAAGAAGAATTAGCGAAATGTAATATGCCGGACCGAGCGCTGCTGTAACATAAGCCCCGTAGGGATTGGCAGACATCATGGAATTCAAAGTGAACAGGGAGAAAATAGCAGGTATGGATAATACCAAGCCTACAATTACGAGCCAGGGAGCGATTTTAACCAAGAATTCTTTGCCGCCTTTGGGAAGTGCGGGGGCTTTTTTAACTAAATACAACTCGAGAAAATTTTCAAGCTGTGAAAGATAGCCCTTGGATTGCGAAGAATGATGTCCGGATTCACTCATAGTATTACTCTACAATAACACTAACGCAAATAATAACACTTGTCAAGTGGGATTTAACGTAAGTGCTCACTGGCTTTTATCACAATCTATGACAAATGTCATTCTGGTTAATAAATTAAATTACAAATCCAAAATTACAAATTACAAATAAAACCAAATATATAAATTCAAATATCAAATTCGCATATTACGCAGTCAAAATAAATTGTGGATTTAATTATTTGTATTTTGATATTATTTGTTATTTGGTGCTTTGAATTTGGAATTTCTTCTCATAGGATCAAATCGCGGTATTAATCCTGTACAATGACAATTTTTGAATGTCCAGTGAGCAGTTACGGAATAACCCCTTGCATTTTGCTATAAATCCTGTTAGCCTTAGATATATAATGAAGGTACTTATTATAGACGATGATACGAATATTACTGAGATATGGAAGCTAACGCTTAAACAGAACGGCTTTGAGGTACTCAGTGCCATCAACGGCCGCTCGGGCATAGATCAAGCAAAAGGTCAAACACCTGACTTCATCATAATTGATCAGATCATGCCGGATATGAAAGGCAACGACGTTCTGAAGACTCTCAAAGAAGACCCCGACACAAATAAAATTCCGATGGCAATGGTCTCGAACTACTCCGATACTCAGCTCATGCAGGAGGCTATCCAACATGGAGCACTGGATTATATCCTCAAATATCAAATTGAACCGCTTGACCTGGTAAACAAAATAAAAAACCTCTATCAGGAAGTGAATAATTTACAAAAGTAGCTTATGCAGCCTACCGCGCAAGAGTATCAAAAATTATTGACCGGAATAATTCAAAAGCTGATCGTCGTATTCGGGCCAGCAATAGTTTTAGAGAAAGCAAAAAACGTACCCGAGCTTAGTGTCTCGGATGACGGCACGGTCACAAATATAAACTCCGACCCCGTTCAGGCCACGCGCAAAATGATAGACGCGCTGAGAGAGCTTTCGGGCGAGGCTGTTGATAAAATAACCGAAAACCTGTCCGCCAGTTATCCGGGCATGATGACCGGCGGTACAATACCGGAAACTACAACCGCAGTACCAAACATAGCAGTTGCGCCGGCACCAGTTGCCGCGCCTGTGGCGGATGTGAGCAGTATTCATGAAAATCCCAGGCTTATTATTTCTGCGGCGCCTATACCCGCGCCGATTCCACTGAGCGCCGAAGAGTCAGGACGCTCAGATCAAAACTTGAATCAGTTAAACATGGCCGGACAAGGTAACGGTTAAGAGAATTTATCTTTAGTTTATATGAATCTGCCCGTAATCATAGCGATTATATCGTGTTTGTTTTTTGGTGCTGTCGCAATCGCGATCAGCTTGCAGAACGACAAACTTAAAAAACTTGCCGCCAAATGGGAGAGGAAAAGCAAACAGAGAATCTTCGAAGCCGCGATCCTGAGCGAAATCAGCAATTCACTTTATTCATTTGATCCTGCAAAATTGCCCGACTTGATCGCCGCCAAAAACAACAACTTCCTTGATTTTACCTCTCTTGCAGTATTGTCAATTCAAAATAATGAAGCGGTATTTAAAGCCAGACTGAACGGTACCGCAGGCGTTAAATATATTGATCAAATTAAGGAGAAAATGATATCGTCCATGCAGGCTTTGGGGCAAACGATTCCGGCAGACATAAGAACTGACGCTTTCAGCGGGGAATCCTTGGATCCGGCCAGCAACTCCGCTCCGGCAATATATTTTAATATCCCGATCATAATCAATTCGGAAATAACTGCCGTATTAAATATTTCCAGTGCCAATAAAGATTCATTAAAAACCGATGATATTGCGTTTGTGTACAAAACAGTTGAACAAATATGCAAAACAGCATCAGCGGGCGCAACGGCATTTGAAGCCGAAAAGCAGAGACTTAAGACCGTTTTGGACGGCATGGAGGACGGGATAATTGTTCTGGAAAAAAACAGCGTTAAGATGATAAATTCTAAAGCTATGAGCCTGCTTGATATTTATCGCGGAAAGCCGACTGCAAATGACGTACTCAGCGGACTACCAAGTTCTTATAATTTTGAGGATAAAATAAATAAAGTCATTGCCGGGCGGAATAAATATGAAGAAAATAATGTAATTATCAAAAATCACGCTTATAATATCTCCATTAATCCCCTGCCAGACAGTGCCCGAAATAATGAATTAAAAACAGCAGGCGTATCAATACTAATTTATGATTCGGAGTTAAACAGCCATGCATCACAGATGAAGGAGGATTTCACAAATATAATCGTACACGAACTTCGCAGTCCGCTTACATCGATCAAAGCTTCGTGCGAGATGCTTAACGGGCAAGGCGCACTGACCGATGACGAGAGAAAGCAGTTGATAAAAATAATAAACACTCAGAGCACAAAGATGCTTGACGAGGTTACAATGATCCTGGACGCGGCAAAGATAGACAGCGGGCTCTTTACGGTACAGAAAACTCCCGGTGATATCAGACAGGTTATCAATGACACTATCGGCGAAATTTCATCAGGTGCCGAGAGTAAGTTCGTAAAAGTTGTCGCCGAGATAGCGCCGAATCTGCCGCAGTTCTCATTCGACAGGTATCACATTAAAAAAGCGCTCGCAAATCTGATCCTCAACAGCATCAAGTTTACCGCGGGCGGCGGATCAGTTGTTATTAGAGCCTGGCAGGACAGCGGAAAAATAAGGATCAGTGTAATCGATAACGGCGTCGGGATACCGAAAGAAAAACAACATCTTCTTTTTACTAAATTCAGTCAGCTTCAGGATCCAAGCGCGAAAGTCGGAAAAGGTTTGGGGCTGTATGTGACGAAGGGCATTATTGAAGCTCACGGGGGGTCGATCGTGCTTGATTCGGAACCGAGCAAGGGCACAACAGTCACTATCTCGATCCCGTTCACGCCTGTTATAAGTCCTCAAATGAGCTTTGAACGGACCCAGACTCAGATCAATCCGATGGCGAACTGAAAACCTCCGGTATACTTTGGCAGTTTATTGCATTTTCAAAGGCGCTTATTAGCACTCTCTATGTAAACTTAATGACCTGCGCAAAAAAACGTTAAATAATAGACATTCAAGTAACATAAGTCTATTGTTCGGGTCATACAGGATGATTTTTCGGTAAAGTTCTGGCGATTCATTCCAAACAAGAGGGGCGGTTTTAATTAATTCTACCAGAGCAAGAAGCATTACCTGACCCAAAAGTGGTTTCCGTCGGTGACGAGCTCAAATGTACCTTTTTGATCTGTCCTGAGTATGTTAATTTTGACGCCGGTCAGAGATTTTATGATCCCGATGTTAGGATGACCATAGCGGTTGTTTTTGCCGACGGAGATGACGGCCAGCTTGGGAGATATTTTCTCCAACATATCCGGCGTAAAACCTGTCGCGGAGCCGTGATGAGGTATTTGAAGGACTTCCAATTCTCCGTCTAAAGACTCCAGCGCGTCATTCAATGATGCTGTTTGCGCATCTCCGGTCAAAAGTAAATCAAAGTCCTTGTAGGTAACTTGTAAAATAGTTGACGCAAACTCATTGCTTTCCCCTATTTTCCCATTCGGGCTTGAGCGGGCCAGAAATTCCTTGTCGGGCTCCAGAACTTTGATCTCGAGATCGTCGGACAGATTAAACCTGTCACTACTTAGGAGATTAACTGTTTTTATATCTTCTTTTGACATATTAAGTAATAGATCGTTGTAAGATGAGGTAGTATTAATGATACTAAGTGATGCGAAAGATAAAACACTGAATCGATCAAGCACGAAATTAATGCCGAAAAAATGGTCCTGGTGCGGATGGGTCAGAATAACTAAATCGATAACTCTTTCCCAATAACCCATCTTTGAAGATAAGCACTCAAGCACCGTGTTGTCCGGGCCGCCATCTACAAGCAGGAGCCTTCCTCCCGGTGACCTGATGAAAATAGCATCTCCCTGTCCCACATCACAGAAGGTTATATGAAGTTTGCCGTCATTAAAATAAATATATTGATACGCAGAAACAACTGTCAAAATAACTACCGATAATAATGCCAGTAAAAAATACTTTCTCATATATATTTATTTGCTAATTAGCGCTTGATGCTAGATTTTGTCGGGTAAAGCGCAAATGCCGCTTATCGATATCCGATCGAAAGATATACACTTCCTCAAACTTCTGCTAATTCCGAAACCCGTATTCGTCCCCCATCGCTCTAAACTTCGAGCGTCCTTCGGCATGCTCAGGATGGTGAGCGTAGCCGTACCATATGCTCGAGGATGAACGCGAAGCGGATTTCCGCTTCGTACGGGATTCCTGCCTGCCGGCAAGCGCGACGGCTTGGCTTTTCCCTCTATAAAAGGCGGCACATGAAACCCCGACCGTCCTCCGGCTTGCTCAGCTGGTTAGCTTAACCGCAAGATGGTCTCCGGCGCTTCATAGATTGTCGCCATGTTCGCTTAATGAAATACAGAAAGGTACAATTTAACAATCAGCCCCGGCAACACCCGCTAAAAGCTCTACTTCTTATTAATGTCTGATTGGTTATCGAAATCGCTTCGCGTTGAACGGGACATTTTTATTACTAAATATACAGTTACCATAATAAAATAATATCCGGCAATTACCTGCCATGCCAAATCGCCCACTTCATAAACCAGTCCAAAATTTCCAAAGAAAATAATTATTTTCTCAAAGATTAAAAGGAATGGCAGACATAGGTACAAAAATATAACTCCTATAGGCTCTAATATTAATCCCGCGACCAGCGATATTGCTCCAAAAGTCATTATGACGGGAATTGTCCACAGGACCAAAGCGTTGACCAATACCGACAATATTCCAATCGTACCGAAAACGGAAAGCAAAACAGGCATAGCTCCGACTTGGGCGGCTATTGTAGTTCCGACATCATCCAGCAATGATTTTAGAATAGTCCTGCTGCGGTCTGTAACGGTCTCAAACGAGAAGAAGCCCGGTTTGAACAATATAATGCCAAGTGTTGCTAAAAATGAAAGCTGGAAGCCTACATCAACCAAGAGAGCGGGGCTGATCAGGAGAAGTATTATCAGGGTCAGGAGCAGGGCAAACAAACCATAATATTGTTTTCCGAGAAGCGCCGCTCCAAAAGCGAGCAAAGCCATGGTACCGGCACGCACTATTGAAGGCTCAAGCCCGGCAAGAAACATGTAGTAAATAACGCCGAAGGAGGCAATCATAACCGCAAAGCGGCGGTTAAAAAAAGATGATAAGCCGGAGATCAAAAAACCGGCTACAAACGTTACGTTCATGCCGGATGCGGCAATTACGTGCATTGCTCCGGTTACTTGCAGTTTTTCTTCAAATTCCTGCGGCATACCATGTTTGCCGCCGAAAATTATGCCTAATAGCAAGCTTGAGGAAACGGGCGGAAGATGGCTTTCATATAGTGTTTTTGCTTTATTTCTGACCCAATTTGATGATTTCGTTAAAATATTTATTTCTTTATCCGCATTTTGGATACTTGGAAAATTGATGTAATAGTAGTCTTTGCCGTTGTAGTTTTTTATTGTGAAAATCCCATCAATGAAAACTGTATCACCATAATTGTAACGTGGAGATGAAGATGTGTATACTTTGATGGAATTCAAGTATTCATCTTTGATACTGAAATTTTGCCGCCCGGCGGAGAATGAGGGCTCGGAGTTTATTTTGTAAATCCCCTTAATTACCTGGCCCTGATCATATTCGGGTACAGCTGAAAAATAAAGCCATAGCCTAAGCCCAAGTATGATCAATATCAGGAATAATAGTTTGAACCTCATCTATACAAGATTAACAGAAAACCGTCGTTTTGTAACGAGAGCATGTATTAAGTATTAGGGGTTAGGGGTTAGGGGTTAGGGGTTAGGGGTTAGGGGTTAGAAAGATCGTTTATGGATGAAGTATTATATTACAAAGTAGCCCTGTAATAATATTACTATAGGAAGAATATTCTTTAATTTACTGTGATTTTGTCTTTGATCTGATCGTAGACTTTGCTTCCTACAACTTTTTTATCTAGAAGTTCTTCAATACTATTATATGGCCTATAATTTATTATTTTGTCTGAAGTAACCGGTCCGATCCCGGGAAGCGCATCCAGTTCGGAGGAATCAGCATTATTGATATTTATCAGACGGCTTTGACCGGTGCCAAGTATCATGCTCTTACCAGAGCTATAGGATACTTGCTCACCTTCAAAAGGAATATAGATCTTGGCGCCGTCTATGACTTTGCCTGCAAGATTTATGCTTTGCGATACTGCTTCGCGGTCGGCGTCGGTACTCATGCCCCCGGCCGCAATTAAAGCGTCCTGCACCCTGCTGTCTGCGTCCAAGGTGTAAACTCCGGGTTTTTGAACCGCGCCTTCAACATCAATGATGATTTGTTGACTTTTTTGGCTGTTGCCCGACTGAGTTTTTTTCCCACTATCCTCTTCGTCTCCTGAGGCTGATTCAAATGTAATATCGGGCTTATTTTCCTGTATCGATGAGGGTATCAAACCATATCCTAAGAACATCAATCCTGTTCCACCAAGCACAATCGGAAGCCAATATGACTTGATTAAAGGCAAATATTTACTGATAAAATTGTCAGTTTCCATTGAGAGATATAACTTACGCGAATGCTTCTAATTTTATAAAGACTGCTTCGCGATGACTATAAATCGCGCAAGCCGGAATGCCTATTAAAACCGTAAAAAAATATCTTTGAAAAGATAAACTACTTGTCTATTATTAGTTTACGACAAGATTGACGATCTTGCCAGGGACATAAATTTGTTTCAGAATAGTTTTGTTTTGGATAAAACCCTTAATTTTTTCATTATCCAGGGCTAATTTCATTATCTCTTCTTTGTCGGCGGTTAGCTTTTTTGGATACTCAATAGTTGCCCTGACCCTGCCGTTGACCTGTATTGCTATCGTGATATTATCTTCTTCCAAATGACTGATGTCATACTCCGGCCAAGGCTGTGTATGAATAGATTTAAACTGCGCGCCTGACTCTTGCCTAAAGAAGCGCTGATAAAGCTCTTCGGCCATATGAGGCGCGAAAGGAGCCATTAATTTGAGATATACGGATACTTCTTCGCTGCTAAGAGAACTCTGTTTGGACAGAAAATTGTACCAGATCATAAGTTTTGAAATCGCCGTATTGAAGCGGAGTGATTCCAAATCCTCGGTGATGCCTTTTATAGCCGTATGCATTTGCTTCATGACTTCAGCATTGTCCTGTTTTGAGCCGCCGCTTAACGGAGTATTTGTAAACAGAAAATAAACTCTTTTAAGAAATTTATACATTCCTTCTATGCCTGAATCGCGGAAGTCTCCGCCTTGATTAAATGGTCCTAAGAACATCAGATAAGCTCTAAGTGTATCAGCGCCGTATTTACTGATGTAGAGGTCGGGAACAACGATATTTCCTTTGCTTTTACTCATTTTGGCGCCGTCTTTGATGATCAAACCGTGCGCGTAGAACTTCGTATACGGCTCTTCAAATTCTATATGACCCATGTCTTTTAAGGCCATCGTGATGAAACGCGAATACAGCAGGTGAAGAACAGAATGTTCAGCACCGCCGATATACATAGCTACAGGCAAGAAAGCATTGCGCTTGCCTGAATTATCAATTTTTAATTTCAAATTTTCGATTTCATTTTGATTATTTGCTTTATGCTGTTTGCTTTTTGCTAATTCTATTGAGGGAAACGGTAAATCAGACCAGTCTGTCGCAAGGTAGCGTAAAAAGTACCAGCTTGAATCGAGGAAGCTGTCCGACACGTCAGATTCGCGCCTGGCATCCCCGCCGCACGCAGGACATTTTGTATTTATCCAGTTTTCAAGTTTCGCCAGCGGGCCTTTGCCTGTTCCTGTCGGCTTCCAATCGTCAAGTGGAGGAAGCAGGACCGGCAGATCTTCTTCCGGCACAGGCTGCCAAGCACACGATTCACAGTAAATCAAAGGTATCGGCGGACCCCAATAGCGCTGGCGTGAGATCAACCAGTCCCTGAGCCTAAACGTTGTTTGACGGCTGCCATAACCTTTTTGTTCCATAAAATCCATAATTTTTTCGCTTGCTTTGCGGATATCCATTCCGTCGAGAAATCCTGAATTTATCATAGTCCCCTCGTCTTCCTGAACCTGATCGATGCGAGTGATCGCGGATCTGTCGCCGTCTGCACCTTGTACCACGCGGATTATTTCGATGCCGAATTTTTGAGCGAATTCGAAGTCACGTTTATCATGTCCGGGAACTCCGACCAAAGCGCCAGTGCCGAAGCCGCTAAGCACGAAGTCGGCTACCCAAACAGGCATTTTGTAACCGGTCAAATTGTTGACTGCATAAAGCCCGGTAAAGACGCCTGTTTTTTCCCTACCCTCGGCCTGTCGCTCGATTTCGGTTCTGTTTTTGACGCTTTCAATATAATTTGCGATCTCCTGTTTTATTGCTGGAGAGACCGGCAATTCATTGCTCAAGATGCCTGCTACCAGTGGGTGTTCGGGAGCCAGAGCTATGAAAGTTGCTCCGAAATTGGTGTCCGGCCTGGTCGTAAACACCTCAACTACGGGGATTATGGAATTTAGGACATCCGGGACTTCAAGTGAATTAAAATGTGGCTGGTCAGGCTCAGATATGATCAGGCGGGCGTTTAGTTTGGAGGCTATTTCGCGGGTATGCAGTTCGGGGATGATATGATCATTTTTGTCTTCAAAGACGATAATTTCGTTCGCTTTTTGCTTGACTGAGGAAAAATCGAACAACCAGTCACCGGAGGCTTCGACGCCGGGTCTGTGGACGCCGTCCTTGAACTGCGGGTTCAGGGGCGGAGCTATAAGTATCAGTTTTTTGATTTTGTGATTGAGACGAGGTAATAACTTGAGAGCCGCGACACCACCCAGGCTGTGCGTAACGATTGTTGTATTTTCATTTATGTTTGTATTTTTAAGGATAAAATCCACCTGCGTGTCTATATCCGGCTCCGATCCTCCCGGCAGATTTGGAGCCTGGACCTTTGCGCCGCGAGATTCAATTTCTTTTTTGAGCCAGGGCCAAAATACGTCAGCGGAAGTGTCGTTGTAAGCGTGCAAGAATAAAAAATTGCTTCCGGATGGAAAACTGAATTTGTCCAACGTGTAATTAATATTTATACCTGTTTTTTTGCCTATCCAGTTCTTCTGAGCGGTTTTTACTTTCTCACTCCAGTTTAAATTCGCTATATTTGCATCGAGCCTTTTTGCGTATTTAGTAATTTTGAAGTACCACTGCTCGAGGTCTTTTTTTCCGACCACTGATGAACAGCGTTCGCACTTACCGTCTATTACCTGCTCATCGGCCAGAACTGTTTTACATGACGGGCAAAAATTGACAGGTGATTTTTTTCTGTAAGCAAGCCCTTTTTTGAAAAGCTGGATAAACAACCACTGTGTCCATTTATAATATTCAGGGTCATATGTTTCTACTTTGTTTTCCCAGGCAAAACCGTTACCGATTGAGCGGAGCTGTCTATAAAAATTATGTTCGGAAATACGCGCATGCTCCTGGGGAGTTCTTCCTACTTTGAGGGCGTAATTCTCAGAATGGATACCAAATCCGTCGAGCCCGATCGGCTCGAACACATCAAGGCCGGTCATGCGCTTGAAGCGTCCATAGACATCCGCTCCGGTAAACGCGTAGAAATTACCCACATGCAATCCCTCGGCTGACGGGTAAGGAAACATCATCAGGTTGTAGAAAGGCTTCTTAGCAGTCTCTAAGTCCGGCTGATAAATTCTATCTTTTTCCCAAACGGATTGCCATTTCGGCTCAATCTCTGCTGTGTTGATGTAATTTTTGGTTTTTTTTGGCGATTTAGCCTCAGTTTGGCGCATATAATGAAGTATAGCATAGTGAGGACGATGAAAAAAAGAGACAATGACAAGGGATTTTAATGATTACTAAATGATACATTGTGATGTTTTCAGATATATTTATTGGGTATTTTTTGAATTATTTTGATTTGTTATTTGGCAATAGTAATTTTATAATTGATATAGATAACCAACTTATGAAAAATGCAGCTTTTTTGCTCTTTTTACTAAGCGCGTGCGCGCTGAACCTCGCTATGCCTGAAAATATACTCGCGGCAGTATCTGCAGGAGACAACTGGAACATTGACGTGAATGAGATTGAGTTTGACAGCTCAATCCCAACTCCGGCCAGGCCTACACAGGCTCCTGTTAAAAACACGATTAGCTCCCCAAATGAAATCGTCAGGGCAGAGCCTTTTGGTCTACAAATTTCAAATGATTTCATCGATTTCGGAATAATCTCGGCAACTATACCATTATATAGGTCTTTTAAGATTGTATTAAATGGAGGAAATAATGGTTTTATAGTTTATGGATACCAGAATAATCCGCTTTGGCATTCAGGATCAAAAACATACATACCGGATACAACCTGCGACAATGGCTATTGTTCGGAAGTAAGCTCGGCATTGTGGGAAAATACCCTTACCTACGGCTATGGGTACAGATGTAACAATATTGAGGGAGATATTTGCCCTATAGATTTTAATAATAAAAATTACTATAAACAGTTTGCGGATACATCCAAAAAAGAATTTATGCAGAAGATCGTTTCTCAAAACAGCGGCGCTTTGAATCCCAGCGCCGAAGTTATGCTAAAGCTTAATACCTCAAAACAACAGAATCCCGGAGACTACAATAACAGGATAACATTTATAGCTGTTCCAGGGTACTGATAAGATATGAAAGATATTTCTAAAACCGTATTGGTATATATATTGACAGGCGTTTTTGTATTGGGACCGCTTACAAACGTGAGCCGGGCTGAGGATATATCGCTAAGTGTTTTTCCCCCGCTTATAGAGCTGAACAAAAATGATTCGGATGATATAAGCGCCGAAGTCACTTTGAAAAATTCCGGAGATAGCACTCTAGGGATTAAAGTGCTACTACGACCCTTCCGAGCCCTAGATGAAGACGGCTCTATTGAAATTATACCCGAAAATCAGGTGCCAATTCCATATAAAAATCTATTTTCGGATATAAAAATTATAGACAACGGCTTAGAAGTCAGAGAGCTTCAATTAGCCCCCGAGCAAACTAAAAATCTTGAGATCAACATAAGCTCCAATGTAAATCCGGGATCAGGCGATTATTATTTTACTGTTATTTTTCTGGCTGAGAGCGATGCGGCAAGCCTTGAGGCCACCAGTACGGAAGATGAAGCTGGGACAGATGAAATTGTATCAGGAAATTCAATTATTGAGGCAGGAATCGGAGTGAACGTAATATTAAGCGCAAGTAAGGATTTAGTTCCTGAGGCTGAAATTACTGAATTTTCTGCGCCAGGCACAGCTGAATCAGGACCGGTTTCGTTTAGGGTAAGAGTTAAAAATAAATCCGCAAAGATCATAAAGCCAAAAGGAATAATTTTGATCAGGAATATGTTCGGACAAACTGTGGGGCGCGTGGATCTGAGACAGACAAATATTCTTTCCGGAAGTATAAGGAGCCTGCCGGATACAGGACATGCAAGCAGGCATAGTACCGGATCCGGAGACAACGGAAGCGCAGCAGCCGTCTGGCCGGAGGAGTTTTTAATGGGATTATATTCGGCCGATCTGAGCCTGGCTCTTTCGGATGACGGACCGGTACTTAACAAGACAACCTATTTTGTCGGCTTGCCGGTTGTAACCGTCATAATTTTTTCCATAAGTATCGGATTTATAATTTTTGTTATTTTTCGGATAAATCATTATTTAAGGCGTAAAAAATAGAAAATTTATATTAAAAAACCGCTTATTTACTTTGGGGCTGTATGAGTTTATTTAAGGCAGATATGCCAGTCAATAAGGGAATCATAGTACTCGATTTAAAGACAGGCCTTAAAAGCGATTATAAGCCCTAATATTTTTCGGCTGTATACGCTCCTGTTATTTTTATTAATTTATTGAGTCAACTGATATTTTCCAGCTTTTTAGCTCTTCAAAAACTACATAATTTCCACTGCTTATGGTAAGCGGCTCAATGGTATAAACCGCGGGAGAAATTGGCGGGAATTTGATAGTATATTCCAGCTTATACTCTTTGTCTTTTTTCCAATCAACCTTCCATGTTAACAGCTTATGGCCGTTTTCAATAGTATTTAGACTTGCGGACGAGGATCCTACATTGAAACCGGAGGGCAATTCTTCACTAATTTCACCTTTGAAATCCTGCCGTGATTTTATATTCAGGCTGACTTTGTATTCATTAACCGGATATACTCTGGTCGGGAAACTGCTCCGGTCAATGTCAAAAGGAGCCTGAGGTGCGACATAAAAAGCATCCTCAAGCTGTCCGGCAGATGACTTTGCGCGTGAAACAGCTCTGATTTTGTAAAGGCCGGGTTTGTCTGTTTTGATTTCCGCCTGATAATCAGGCTCTTTGACATAGCTATTGCCGCGACATTCCGGATTCAGCCTTATTTCCCCGCCCGGTGTTGTAAGTGATACTTTTTTATTATCAGGAGAAATTACATCAAGCTGTATGTTTGCATCGCAAATTGTTGTACCGGCACCATTCAAGACGCCGAAACTGATCCTGGCTGTTTCGCCTATTGAGTAAATGTTCTTGTTTGTGTTGCTAATAAAGACTCCGTTTGTAAAATCAGGTTCGAAAATACTGTATATTGGTTTTAGTTTTTTCCAAACTGAGCTCGCCGGAGCTTCGGTTCCGATGTCTTTTCGGCTAACAATCTTCTCCGATGTCATAAGCGGATTCATATTGAACGGAAGCACTGAGGAAGGGATATAAACCAAAGACAACAGTATCAATATGGATATTAATGAAACTGAGGAGAGATAGACCAATAGTCCGGGAGATATTATAGGGAAAATATTTAGATATGAAATTCTAAATTGCATTGGTTTATCAATCTTATTTATTATTGGCGTTTGAATGTCCCGATTGCTAACCTGCTCCTGCATGGCAGCATATTTTATCCTATCCCCTACGCTGTTTAGCTTCATTTTTCTTAAAATGTTATATAATCCCGATCTGCTGATAGTAAAGGTAGAATACTTATTTACCTGAATGTTTAGAGCGTCCAAGGAAGCATCCGGCTGACGCCGGATAATGTCCAATAATAATTGCTCTATGCCCTCTTTATAGTTCCAATGCATATCCGATTTGGGCCTCTTGGAATTCAGAGCGCTCAAGTTGCCTTTGGATTTAGCGTACGCATTTAACCATTTATATATAGTGGTTCTTGAAATGCCCATGGAGCGGCTGATATGACTCACCGACAAACCGTTGCGATATTTATAAATCACGCTGAATTTGGTCGATTCATCAACCTCCGGGTATAGGCTTTTGCCTCGTAAATTGCGGTAACGCAGGCGATCGACCCGTGTTGCCAGATCTTTTTCGTTTAGCTTTTTCCAAGCGTATCCCGTACTCACACCCAATGCCGAGGCAATTTTGCGAATGGAATAATCAGGCTCGCTGATCGCCAATTTAATAATTTTTCTGGCTATATCAGACGAGACGATTTTGTGTTTAAGAGCATGAGCCCGGCCGGATCCACCGTTCCCAGAAGCGTGTGTACTTAAAGTTTTTGACCAAAAATAATATGTGCTCCTAGAGATTCCGGCTTCACGGCAGTTTAGTGCGATAGCTCCAGAGCGGCTGATAGTATTTAGTAAACTTAATTTTTGGCTTCTAGTAAATTTGCGGGCAGGCATAAATTTTGTATAGTAATTAAATGTTAACAATAAAGTGAACAGTAAGTCAACAATTAAAATGTATGATGTTTTTTGTGGCTATATTAACTTATAGTTCACGCTTTATAGCTATATTTACTGTTACTCTAGTAGATTTTATTATTTAGATTATGATTTATTAGCCTCTCTTTGCGTGTAATAAGACGTGATCAATTCTTATATATAACTGGATGCATGTATTTTATATCTATCTTCTAGTATGTTTTAATTAAATAAAAATATACGCTAAATCTTATTAGATTTGAACCGCTTTAAGCAAGCTATCATATCCGTCCTAGAATATTTTTTTGTGGCTAATGAATAGATGTTGGTGGCTGAACTATAGGAGGTATATTATTATATATTATAAGACTTTGATTTTTACTAGAAGATATTTCGATTAGGTTGATATTTCAACCTTTTTATGCACTGTTCTTTTTTAGCCTCAAGTCACAAAAACGTTATAATTTTGCATTTAGTTCTATAGTATATTTTTATTATAATTATAAGATTATGGTATTTACCGATACACGTATCGTTTATTCATATTATAGTCATTATTGCTAAAGGAATAGTTATATTAATTGGTACTATCATAATCAGAAAATTAAGAAAAAACACTTAGCCGACCCGGGTGCTAATGATTGATTAGGTTGTATAGTCAATGTAATTTGGGACAGGGACAATTCTTGTGCTTAATAGTTAATTTAATATCAAAATGCTATTGGATTAAAGTCATTTTTTGATGCCATTATGTATCGATTGTCTAATTTTTCACGTAAATATTGACCTTCGTGAGCAATTTATATATTTAAATAATTTATAATTCTATTATAAATTTACACTTGCAAGGTATTCATTTATATATCTCATAATAAATATGCCCTTATTAAGCTTATGTTCTAATCGTCTTTAGAATAACAATTAACATCTAGTCCGGCAAATCCCTGACACAATTTTATATTTCATGTTTCAACATTGAAAATTCCCTAATTAATAGTCTAAAGAGGATTTTAAAATACTTAGCGCTCAGGTATAAATACTGCTAAATGCCGGTTACTGACATTGATGGTCCTACTAAAGGTTTGCGATATCTTATCACTGACGCACTATGAGGTTAGATTTGTAAGAAGTGCACGTACGGATTTTAACCCATATTTTTTACTATTTTGTTAAGCTAGTTGCAAAAACCGGCTAATTAAAACCATGATAAATAAATGATAAAAAACCCGAAAATCTATCCTGTCTAAACATTTCAAGGGGCTTCCTGAGGCTTATATGACTTAGTATGCCCGGGTAACAGTACCGTCAATCACCGACTACCTGTAGAAAAGACACTTTGGCAAGGCTAATTAGAGCGCCAGGAGCTTATTCTCAAACCAGATCCATGAAATCATGGCTACTCAGGCTTAAAAGCGAGGAATTAGGCGTGTACGGCTGTATTTTCACGCAATAGTAATTGTATTTTCTACTTTTTTTCTTATATCTAAACTTACTTAAATATATCAAAGTGTTCCTATTTTCACTCTTGACAAGCTGTGCGATTCGAATATAAACTGGATTCAGCCCGTATAATTTTTAAAGTATAATTTGTATAATTTCGAGGCTAAAAGCTAATTAACATTTTTTAAGCGTTTCAGGCAGACCAGTTTATTATAAGTTTTCACGGAGATAAGCTGGTTAGAAAAATATGGAACTTTTAGCCCTTTATAAAAAATATTTACTTTCAAAGAAGCATGGAGCTTCAAAAAACACAGCCAAGAATTATATAGCCGATATAAAAAGATTTATCGCGTGGTATGAGTCTCATTTTTCAGCCTCATTTAGCGTTAAAAGGTTAAATTACGAATCGGTTAGCTTATACAAGGAATATTTAAATAAACTTAACTACTCCGAGGCTTCCAGAGATAGATTTATCGCGTCTATAAAGAATTTTTTTAGTTATTTAAAAACACAAGGTCTGATAAGATCAACTCCGTTTGAAAATGAGATATTACTGAGTAAACAGCCCAAAGATTCCTTCCTGGTTCATGAATTTAAGCTACATTTGCTCGGGAAAAAGCTTTCCAAGGTAAGCGTAAAAAATTACCTTGCCGATCTCAAACAGTTCGCAGAGTGGATGGAAAGTATATCGGGCTTTGATAAGAATAAGCCAGGCTACAAGCTGGAACTACTTAAAAAAATAAGTCCGGAGGTTATAAATGAATATAAGGACAGGCTTCATAACGAAGCACATTTGAACCCTTCCTCAATAAACAGGAAATTGTCTTCGCTTAGAAATTATTTAGCATGGATGGAGAAAAAGGATATTGTCGTCAGCAATATGCCTGTGAAAAACCGGATAATAACGAAGCCCTATATAAATAGTCTCCCAAATACAACAAATAATTTACAAGTTCAAAATAATAAAAATTTATTCGAAAATTACGATTTAATTGATGAAATTGAACAGCCTATATTTACTAAGTTTATTGATAAAGTTATCGTTATTCCTTTACTTTCCTTGCTGCGTAAAGTAAATGTGACCGGAAGAGCGCAGAGTGAAAATGATATTTTTGTGAAAATCAAAAGCGAAACGGAGCCGCAGGTAAGCAAATTAAGAAGATTTAACATATCACAATTTATCAAACGCCATCATATACATAATATGCCAAAGTCTTTGTATGCTCCGTTTGCCGTATCGACGAAAGATTGGCCAAGACACAAGAAGTTATTGTTCCATGTCAGATACACGCGTCCTAAATGGTACAAAACATATCATTCATATCCGATAAGCACATATATTCATTTGGGTGTCCTGGTAATTTTTACCTCGATCTTCGGTTACTCGATATATAATTCAATCTATGGAGATCTGGGCAGGCAGGCACCGGCATACGCAAGCCCTAATCCCCCTCCACCAAGAAAGCTTGTCTTCAAAGGCAAACTGACTGATGTCAACAACTATCCGATCACCGCAGAAACTCCGCTGCGGTTTGGCATTTATAATGACCAATTCGCGACAGGAGCCGCCTTGCTTTGGCAAGAGGTTCAGAATATTACTCCGGACAGCGAAGGCAGATTCAGCGCAGAGCTTGGAAAATATTCCGAACTTAATTCAGCCTTGTTTAATGATAATCCGGCTTTGTTTTTGGGTATGACGGTCGGATCGGAAAAAGAACTTGACCCCAGGCAGCCTCTGGCTACAATCAGTTATTCGGGAAACTCCCAGAGACTGCAAGGCTTACTGCCAATTACCCAAAGCGGCGCAGGGACAAAAAACGTTATACTGGCGCTTGATTCCGCAGGAAATTTGTCAATAGGAGGCAAAGCCAGCCCGGTCTTTCAGGCTACAAGCGGAAAGTTTACGCTAAGCGGAAGTACTGTAGCTTTAAACACCAACAGCGGAACAAACGGCAATATAGAAATCGAGCCTGATGGAAGCGGAATTATTGATTTGAGGCGACCTATTCAAAATAGCTCGGAATATAACAGTATCCCTTCGGCGATCGGGGCTGTTGAGATAAACGACATTTTTGCGATCCTAGCCACGTCGAGCGGGCAATCGGCCTTTACTATCGAGCAAAATTCAACCGGTCCAATCATTAGCGCTTCAACCGGAGGGATTGCTAAATTTATCCTAGAGAATGATGGAACAGGCACGTTTTATGGAAATTTAGCAGTTGATGGGGGCAGACTGACAACCAACAAGTCCTCCTTCCAGCTTTTAAACGAAAATGTAGCCAGCTTAAATATTGCCGGCGAGGCTGAGTCTGTTACTATAGGAGGATCCAGAGGTTCAACAAACATCAATAATACCCTGATTGCCAAAGGCGGGTTGACTATTTCGCAAAACAGATCGCTAATTGTCATGGGTAACGTTGCCTCCAGTCTGATACCTTTTACTAACGGACTATATGATCTGGGCTCAAAAGCTTTCAGGTGGAATAATGCTTATATAGATAATATATTTACCAACCCGACAGCTACCGTGAGCGGATTTTGGCAGAAATCAAAAGGCGTGATTTCTCCTTTGAATTCTACAGACGACCTCTTAATAGGCGGGATAAGTACGGATAGTTCGCGATTTCAGATAATCGGATCCGGCACAAACGCCGGAACAGCCTCTTTGTCAGGGCAATTGAGCTTCAGGAACAGCAGTCAGGTGAATTTACTGAATAAAGGGAGTTTGGGTTTTTATAATTCGTATGCCGGAAACGCAGGAATCAATACAGCTCAGCCTGCCCTATTTATTTCGCCGGAGGGCAGAATTGGCATGGGACTCAATAATCCCGGGGAAAAGCTGGACGTAAACGGTGCGGTGAGAGCGCAAGATATAAAGCTTGCAAATCAGGGAAAGATCATTTTTGAGGAAGCTCCCGCACAGATTGGCGCGAGCAGTGTCGCCGGACAAGGAAGCGTGCTGCAATTTTATACCAAGGCTTTAAACGGTTCTACCACAGAAAAGATGAGGCTCGACGCAAACGGGAATCTCGTATTGGGAGGCACCGTTGCCCGAGGGGCGCTTGATATAAACGGCAATTCGGGAACAATGCCATTTGCGGTTTTTTCAGGAAATACCGCGAGCGCAGGCGTCGTAATTGACAACGCGGGAAGCGGAAGCATACTCTCAGCCAGCTCTTCCGGACAAAACAGATTTGTAATAACACAAAGCGGAAACGTAGGAATTGCAGACGCGAATCCGGATAATACTCTCAAAGTTGTCGGTTCCGTATGCGTCAACAGCGCCACAGGCGCCTGTAGCGGTAATACAGCCGGGACTCTGTATGCCGTAAATACAACTGTGCAAAACGCCGATGTGGCCGAGAATTATGTTTCTTCACAGGAGCTTGAGCCGGGAGAGATCATAATGCCTGAAGGAAATGAAAATTCTATGGCAGTCGTCAAGACAGTTAAACCATATCAAACTCAGACAATCGGTATTATTTCTACTAAGCCCGGAATAACACTTAATTCGGAGGCTAAAGCAGACTACAAACACCCTTATGTATACCCTGTCGCTTTGAGCGGGCGGGTTCCGGTCAAAGTCAACGGAGAAAGAGGACCGATAAAAGCGGGAGATTTCATAACCTCATCCAGCAAGCCCGGGACAGGCATGAAGGCAACAGGGAGAGGAGTTGTAGTCGGCAAGGCTCTTGAAAATTTTGCAGGTCTAAGCGCCGGCGATACGGGAGTAATAACGGTATTCGTGAGCCTGTCATATAATGATCCTGCTACAGGATATATCAGGGAGTATAATCAGGCGGATAATGGCGAGAGTAGCAATGCTCTTGCGGAAAACATCTTTGAGGCTATGGCGGATGATTTTGGAATAGGATTATTACAGGTTAGAAATATAGTTGCCGATTCGATCAAATTAACCGGCGAAAACCTGGCGATAGGCGGGAAAACATTCAGGGAATATACGAGAGAACTGATAGATGAGGTAATAAAAAATAATGAGATCTTAAGCACTATTGAGGAAAACAACGACACGACCGCAATAAATATATTGAGTCCGCTTGCAACGGGCGAAGCCAGCTTAGAGATTATCCCGAGCGCGGCGCCTGTCACAATCGCGACAAGCGCAGCAATCGTCTCTGCCAGTTCTTCAGCGGATTTAACATCAAGCTTAAGCGCAACGGCGAGTGCCGATATCAATCCGGCAACCGAATCCGCGTCATTTATTGCTACGCAATCCGCAGATATAAATCTTGGAAGCGCATCCGCCCGGATGAACAGCGAAGAACCAAACGCTATCGCAACAGGCTCCGCGGAGACAGAAAGCAATGGTATCGTCGATATTATCGGTAAAAGCATTGAAATGGATTTTGATTCCGTTGATATCGCCTCGATTCCGGCAGTCCTGCCCGGCGGAGGTTTTAATGAAGGAGTTAAGAGGTTTGCCGACGGTATTTATGTCTACGGTGATTCGGTGATGTCTGACCTGAGTCTCAGCGGACAGATGAATGTAGGCGGGAGCATGATACTTGCGGATAATTCAATAAATACTTATGGAAATGATCTGAGACTGCAGGATCTGGCCCAGGGTAAATTATCGATCATGGGTGGACTTGTAAATATAGATACCAAGGGTAATTTGAGCGTGCGCGGGGACGCTGTTTTCGCGAAAAATGTCAGAGTCAAAGGGAAACTGGCCGCCAATATTATCGCTCCTCTCCCTGATTCAGATCTGGTAGTTCAGCTTAAGGATAAAAAGAACAATGACATTAAGACAGGCATAAGCGGATCACAAAATTTTATAGTCAAGAACTCTTCAAACAGCGGCGTTCTGGCAATAAATAACCTGGGAGACCTGATCGCATCAGGGTCGGGTAAATTCTCCAAGATCGCGGCTGACGCGTTTAAGATCGTACGGGGAGCGCAGGCAGATACATCTCTTGTCGAGACTATTGCTTCTTCATCGGCCGGAACTGCGGTTATTACGGCTTATGAAACCGAGAGGACTATAATTTCGCCTTTTATCAGCGAAGAGTCTCTGATATATATTTCTGCGGCATCAGATACTTATGGGAATTCGCCCTATATTGCCAGGCAAACCGCAAATTCGTTTACAATTTCGATCACTACTCCGGTCAGCAAGGAGATCAAAGTAAACTGGTGGATTATTAATTAGGATCAGCTAATGATTCCGAGGTAAACGACTACTTTGTTTTGATAAGCACTTACTATCCCCTGCTCGATTTTTAGTTCGGTTTTGGTGCCGTCGTGTTTGTGTATGATGCAGTTTTTATTGATAAGAGATATAAAGTTAGCGTGTTCATAAAGGATATCAAACTCACCCTTTTCACTATACGACGTAAACGCTTTGATATCGCCCTGAAAGAGGACTTTTTCTCTTTGCCTGACTATTAGGTGTATGCCTTGCTGTAATTGATTATCCATTGTGTGATTGCTTACTCGAGGGCTTGGCTTGCACTGCCGACATATAACATTTTTTCTTCACTTACAGCATCGTATTTGCCTCCCATAATATCAATTACATCCTGAATTACCGTATCGAGAGGCATATATACGCCTTTTCTACCGGATTGCTTCTCGGTAACAAAAAAGTTTTGGGTCATGTAATTACGAAGCAATTTGTATCTGTGGAAGTCTATTTTGTCCTGTGAGGAGAGTTCAGACTCACCGACGAGAGATGCCAGGCGCTCGAGCGATATGGACTTTTTGAGAAGGTTCTGCGCCTTTACAAGGGCATTGAAATGTTTTTCTCCGGCTATTTTTGAATTCAGCGCCGAAGACGTCGAAGACATCAGGTCTATGGCCGGATAAAGACCTTGTTTATAGATATTGCGCGATATAGTAACCGAGGAATCGAGATATGGCAATACAGATTGAACAGCCTGATCAAGCATATCGTCATTGGGTACATAAATTGCCTCGATCGTACTGATATGATTTTCCTTGCTGGAGACAAGCCTCTCGTGAAAAGCGGCCATTTCCGAATTCAAAGTCGCCTGATAGCCGTCTTCCGAGGGGAGCGTATTTGTCATCAGGGACAGCTCGTTGCCTGCCTGGGCGAAACGGAAAATATTATCGATAAAAAAGAGAACATTTCTTTTCATTTCGTCTCTAAAATATTCAGCAACAGAAACCGCGCCGAGACCTGTCAAAAACCTGAGAGCCGGATTGTCGCTCATAGGTCCAAATACTAATGAAACATTGTCGATCACTCCTCCGTCGATCAGTGCCTGATGAAGCTCATGGCCTTCGCGGATACGTTCTCCTATTCCGGCAAAAACGGATAAGCTTTCTTTGTTGGATTGCATGACGATATTGTGGATGATCTCAGTCAGTAAAACTGTCTTTCCTACACCGGCTCCTCCAAAAAAACCGAGCTTGCCGCCTTTGAGCATAGGACTGAAGAAGTCTATAGATTTAATGCCGGTCTCCAGAATCTCCTGACTGGTTGCGATCCGGTTGTAATCGAGAGGTTTTTGATAAATCGGTCTTATTTCAAAGGAGTTAATGTTGCCTTTTCCGTCGAGAGGATCTCCAAACACATTCATAACTCTTCCGAGAACCGCACTGCCTACCTTGATATGGATCGGCCTTTTGGTGTTGATGATCTTGCTGTTGCGGTAGAGGAATTTGGACTTGCCGAGCAGAAAACAATAATAAGTGGTCTCATCAACCGCGCCGCAAACCTGCATTCTAACTGAAGGATCATTTTCAAGCACGAGTATGTCGTTAAGCTTGGGATAATCCTCGACGAATGAGACTTCGACTATATTTCCCTGTATGCTTTTTACTTTGCCGACTGCGTTTAACATAATATTATATTTAAAATTATTTAGATCTGTGCGTGTTTTTCCATCTGCTTACGCGCACCATTGCGTTCAGCTGTGATTTGTTCATCAGCTGATGGCTCAAAAATTTCTCGCGCATAATCAGATCGCCTAATTTTCTTTTGATGTTCTCACTGGCCGCGTCAAGAGTAACCATACGTGAGGCAAACTTGGACAGATTGGATTCCTGTACAGTCTGCTCAAATATCGCGCCGAATATTTCTTTTTCAAAGAAGCTGATGACTTTTTCGAGCGAGGGTTCAAAGAAGTATTTGCGGTCTTTTTTGTGGTCGGCATTTGCGTCTTCGATCTCGGAAATGATAAACGCGTTAGGCGTTTGAGTCATCAGTGTTTTGAATTTGGAGTGAAATATGACTGCTTTTTCATATTGTATTATTTCAAGAATAATCGGTTTGAGAAAGGATGATTCTGTAAGCTTATCGGGATAATCAAAGTACTTAAAATCAGCTCCGGAGTGATCCCGAATGAACAGCTGTTTACCCATACGCCCGATGATAATCGGATCAACCGCATGGTCTTTCAGGTAATCATTGAAGAGCGTATAGGTGTTTTTGACAATATCGCCGTAAAGAGCTGTGTTGGTCGATAGCAGTACCGCTGCTGTTTTGCTGTTTTTTTGCAGAAGATCTGAAGCGGGTTTTTTGTTATGTTTTGAGATATTTAAGAGCATTTTGATTTCTTTTTCATAATTTCTTTTTACCTCGTTATAAAGAGAGCTTAACTCCGCGATAAAATCACGCCTTTTGACGACCGCGTCACGGATACGGCGCATATTGTTCGCGGCTATTTCGCCCTGCACAACAATAAATTCGCCGATCGTGCTTACGCCTTCAATGTCAGATTTTATAGATTTTCTTGTATCGATCATAAATTTAAGCTGTTTTTTGATCCTGAAAAATATTGCTTTTCATAAGCTTATTGAGAATTTCGTTTAGGGCTTTGGATTCCTGCACGATCGAATCTACCGATTGCTTAAACTGCGCGTCGTCTTCATAACGCTTGAGCAGAACAAGAATTTCTTTTTTCATTTCATCGATAGATACACTGCTCCATTTGTTTTGCCAGATCAGCGCAAAAATCAGAGCCTGAAACGCGGGTGGTATGATAAGAGAAGTCGGTTGTGTAAAAAATTCGTTCATGCGCGACTCCATCTCCAAAACACTGCGCACCGAGACGGTCGCTTCTTCGCCGAAATGAGCATAACCACGCAGGCGCTGGGCATATGTGAAAAAAGAATTGATCTCGCGGTTAATGTCTCTTCGAAGAGGAGACTGGACCTGTTT